>JAEUIU010000076.1 GCA_016795065.1 Phycisphaerae bacterium | reverse complement strand
GAACGGCAACGGCAACGAGGGTGAAACGATGGAACGGGGGCATGGGCGGTCTCCAGCGCGCTCGGAAATCGGGCGTGCCGGGCTGAGTATGCCCAAAAGCGCTGCCAAAGGGATGCGGAATCCGGAGCTTCTGCCGTTGTGGCGTCCAGACGCGGCTTGAGGGTCCTCTTCAACCCCCATCTGCCACCCTATCGGGCCTTACACTGCCCGTCCACCGCCTTGGGTCCGCACGCTTGGGACGACGGGTGGTGGGTGTGTTTCCGGTGACCTGGTCGGCAGAGATCGTCGACGGGGATAGAAATCGGGAACTGCCACATGTCCCTCTTCTGAGAAATCGCACGATGTCTGCCCATCCCACCATCATCTACACCCACACCGACGAAGCGCCGATGCTGGCGACCTTCTCGTACCTCCCGCTCCTCCGCATGTTCACCAAGCCGGCGGGGATCAACGTCGAGACCCGGGACATTTCGCTCTCGGGGCGCATCATTGCGGCCTTCCCGGAGCGATTGCGTCCGGACCAGCGGATTGCCGACCACCTCGCCGAAGTCGGCCAGCTCTGCCTCCAGCCCGAGGCCAACGTCATCAAGCTTCCGAACATCTCGGCCTCGGTGCCGCAGCTCAAGGCGGCGATCGCCGAACTCCGCTCGCAGGGCTACGACCTGCCCGAGTACGTCGATGAGCCCAAGACCGATGCCGAGAGGGACGCCCGGGCCCGCTACGATCGGGTCAAGGGCAGCGCCGTAAATCCGGTCATTCGCGAAGGCAACTCCGACCGCCGTTCGACCAAGAGCACCAAGGACTACGCCAAGGTCAATCCCCACAAGATGGGGGCGTGGTCGCCCGATTCGAAGGCCCATGTCGCCGCCATGACCAAGGGCGACTTCTTCGGAAACGAGCAGTCGGTGACGGTTCCCGCCGCGACGACGGTGAAAATCGAACACGTCGGCAGCGACGGCAAGGTGACCGTCCTCAAGGAAGGCCTCAAGCTCTCCGCCGGCGAGATCTTCGACGGCACCTTCCTCTCGAAGCGCGAGCTGGTCAGCTTCCTCGAACGGGAGGTTGCCAGCGCCAAGCAGCAGGGGGTCCTCTTCTCGCTGCACCTCAAGGCAACCATGATGAAGGTCTCCGACCCGATCATGTTCGGCCACGCGGTGAAGGTCTTCTTCAAGAGCGTCTTCGAGAAGCACGGGGCGACCTTCACGCGACTCGGCGTGGATGTCAACAACGGCTTCGGCGACCTGCTCTCGAAGATCGCAACGCTCCCCCCGGCCGAACGCGAGGCGATCGAGGCGGACATCAAGGCGGCGTACGCGAACGGCCCGGCCATCGCGATGGTCGACAGCGACAAGGGCATCACCAACCTGCACGTTCCCAGCGACATCATCGTCGACGCCTCGATGCCGGCCATGATTCGCGAGGGCGGCAAGATGTGGAACGCCCAAGGGAAGACGCAGGACGCCAAGGCGTGCATCCCCGACCGCAGCTACGCCGGTGTCTACCAGTCGATGATCGACTTCTGCCGCACCAACGGGGCGTTCGATCCGAAGACAATGGGCAGCGTTCCCAACGTCGGCCTCATGGCCCAGAAGGCCGAAGAGTATGGCTCGCACGACAAGACCTTCGAGATCAAGGCTCCCGGCACGGTGCGGGTGGTTGATGCCGGCGGCAACGTCCTGATGCAGCACGCGGTCGAAGCGGGCGACATCTGGCGGGCCTGCCAGGCCAAGGACCCGGCGATCCGCGACTGGGTGAAGCTCGCCGTCACGCGGGCCCGGCTCTCGAAGACCCCGGCCTGCTTCTGGCTCGACGAGAAGCGGCCGCACGATCGCGAACTGCTCAAGAAGGTCAACGCCTATCTCAAGGAGCACGATCTCACCGGGCTTGAGTTCCACATCAAGGAACCGGCCGCGGCCTGCACCTTCTCCTGCGAGCGCATGAAGAAGGGTCTTGACACGATCTCGGTGACCGGCAACGTGTTGCGTGACTACCTCACCGACCTCTTCCCGATTCTTGAGCTGGGCACGAGCGCGAAGATGCTCTCGATCGTGCCGCTCATGAATGGCGGTGGCCTCTTCGAGACCGGTGCGGGCGGCTCGGCGCCGAAGCACGTGCAGCAACTGGTCGCCGAGAACTCCCTCCGCTGGGATTCGCTTGGCGAATTCCAGGCGTTGGGGGCGAGCTTCGAGCACGTCGCCCAGAACTGGAACGGAAAGGCCGGCCACGCGAAGGCCGCGATCCTGGCCGAGACCATGGACCAGGCGATTGCGCAGTACCTCATGAACAACAAGGGCCCGGCCCGCAAGGTTGGCGAACTCGACAACCGCGGCGGCCATTTCTACCTCACGATGTACTGGGCCCAGGCCGTCGCGAAGCAGACCAAGGACAAGGCTCTCGCCGCCTACTTCGCCCCAATCGCCGCGGAGCTCACCGCCAACGAGACCAAGATCGTGGCCGAGCTGAACGGGGTCCAAGGCAAGCCGGCCGACATCGGCGGGTACTACCACCCCGACGAGGCAAAGGTCGAGAAGGTGATGCGTCCGAGCCCGACCCTGAATGCGATCGTTGAGAATGCTGGCAAGGCGCTGCAGCCGGCGTAACGGCGGAGTTCAACGCCGAGGCGCAGCCTGTCCCGAGCTCGTCGAGGGAAGGACGCTGAGGTAGAGAGAAAAGAACCAAGGGGCCACGCGACCGAGATTGGTCGCGTGGCCCCTTTTCGCTGGCCTTTGAAGTCAAGAGCACTGACTTCTGGTTGATCCCGGTCCGTGATCATGGGTGGGTCGGTCGATTGCAATTTGCAGATCTCGAATCCGCGATGAGGGCGAGAATCGGTTGGGCGCAGTGGAAATCGTCGGGCATACTTTACATGGCGGACACGATGAGACAGGCGGTCGGAAATTGATTGAACTATTGACAGCCTCGATGAATGTGATGTTGGCAAGCTATTGCCATGGGTATGTTGGTTTCAAGGGCCGCTCGTCGCGCGTCGGAGTCGACGCATCCAGCGGCGCCCTTGAATAGGAACAACTCAAGGTGAAAGACATGACTCATCTCATCTCATCTCATCTCGTAGCCGCCTCATCGGGATCGCGTGCTCGTCCATTGCAGGCCTCCTGATGAGCGGCGGCATGGCGGCGGCCGACACCTGGTACGTCAAGATCGGGGGCTCCGATCTAAACGACGGCGACGATTGGAGCGTGGCGTTCGCCACGATTCAGACGGCGATCGATTCGGCATCTGACAACGACATGATCAAGGTCGCCGAGGGGACGTACCTTCCGACCCAGGCGTCGGGGTCAGGACCTGAAACCAAGACGTTCAGGTTGGAGAACGGCAAACTCGTCTTGCTCCTCGGTGGCTTCCCGACAAACGCGACAGCGAACACGATCCAGAATCCGGATCTCTACCCGACCGTCCTCTCCGGCGACCTAGCAAACGACGACCCGCCCGCGGGCTCGGGCGACAACTCTGAGAACGCATACCACGTCGTCTCGCTCATTGGAACGACCAACGCAGCCAAGGTCGACGGGTTCATCATCGAGCGTGGCAACGCCGACAACCTGAGTGTCGACGGCGGTGATGGCGGAGGCGTGTACATCGCCCGCGACGGAAGCGGGTCGTACTGCTCGGGAGTCATCCAGAACTGCGAGATCCGCTCCTGCTACGCCCACCAGGGTGGCGGACTGGTCGTCAACGGCGACTTGGGTGGACCTCGCTCGGAACCGTCCATTCGCACCATCTTCGTGCATGACAACGATGCCTCGCGCGGTGCGGCGGGACTGGAGTTCCGCGAGTCAGCGCCGGAAGTGGCCGATTGCGTGATCGTCGACAACACCGGGCAGTCTGATGGGGTGGGCGTGCGGATGACCGAGCCGCCGCTCCCGGAAACGGGCGAACAGCTCGCCCGACTGCTCAACTGCACGGTGGCCTTCAACCGCTGCACCGGCTCCAACGCCGTGGGGGGCGTTACCCTGTATGGAGGATCGAGCGGCGACGACCAACTCCTCATCGAGAACTGCATCCTCAGCGGGAACGAGTCGTGGGATGGGGACGACGGCTTCTATGAGCAGCTTTGGGTCGCGAGCGACAACGGCTGGGATCCCGTCCAGATGAACTACTCGAACGTGTCGGGAACCTATTCCGGCCCTTCGCTTGGCACGGGAAACATCAACGACGCCGATCCTGGGTTCGTGAGTACCGAACCGAACGATCCGAGCAGCGGCGATTTCCGACTCAGCCCCAGCTCTCCCTGCATCAACGCCGGGCACCCCGACGATTCGCGGCTGCCCGCTGACCTCTACGACGCGGACTACGACAACGTGACGACTTCGGAGGAACTCCCTGACCGGGATCGCCTTCCGCGGCGCGAGCAGTGCAGGGTGGACATGGGGGCGTTCGAGTTCCGGATTGCGTGCCCTTGGGATCTCGACGCTGACGGCAACGTTGGGGCGCCAGATCTGGCGATCCTGCTGGGCCTGTGGGGCTCGTGCGCGGAGCCGTGCATTGCCGACTTCGACTGTAGCGGCAGCGTGGGCTCGCCTGACCTGGCGATCCTGTTGGGGGCGTGGGGTGCCTGCAACCCTGCTCCGTTCGCTGGGGGCGGTGAGTCGTCGGCGATGGCATTCGAAGGTGCAGCGACGTCTCCCGCCGAGCTTGCTGCGCTCCTTGGTTTCTCGTCCATCGAAGAGTTCGCCTTCTGGCTCGGCGAATGCGATCCGGCTGTCCGTGAGGCCATCCTCAGCGGCCTGATGGGAGGTGGTTGGTGACTGCCCTACAGAGCGCTCTAAACACCCGCTGCCAACGACGGCGAATTCTTCGGGCATGCGTCCGCCTCGCCGCAGCTATGGCAGCGCTTGCCGTTGCCGGAGCGGCCTCCGCCCAGTGCGACTATCAGATCACGGTCATCAGCCGTCCGGGGTGCAGTTCGTGGGGCGAGCCGATGCCCGTCGCGATGAACGACGATGCAGTCGTCGTCGGACATGCGTTACCGTGCCAATCGATCACCGAGAAGGCGTTTCGCTGGACGGAATCGGACGGGTTCTCGTTCCTGAACCTTGGGCCCGGCCAGGCGGCGACGCGAGCGACGGCGGTCGCACCGGGCGGGACGATTGCGGGGATCTACCAGACGGGGGGTCTGGCGTCACCCTGGAAGGGCTTCGTCTGGAAGGACGGCGTCACGCAGTACATCCTCCCGCCCGAAAGCGAGCCTTGGTCGGACGTCATGGTCGAGGGATTTCTGGATGAGGACACGGTCGTTGGCTACATCCACAACAGCAACGGCCCCGATCAGGCCTTCCTCTGGCGAAACGGCGCGTATCTTCAGATCGGCGGGGTTCAGAATCGGGAGTTCCTCGGCGCGAGCGGTACCGGTCGCGTCACCGGTAAGGAAAAAAACGTCGACGCCCAAGACTCGATCGCACAGCGATGGGACATTTGGATGGATGACCGCGGACAGACGGTCGTTCAGACGCCGATTCCGGTTCCTCCGCCCCTTGTCCGAAGCGAGGGGTGGGCGGTCTCGACCCACGGTCACGTCGCGGGACGGTGTCAGAAGCCAGACCCGCGTATCGGGCTCGCGGGCGCCCGGTATCGGGCGTTCTACTGGGACGGCTCGACGACGACGGTGGTGGAGCCGCTGCCAGGCCACTCGGGATCGTTCTTCTACGACATCAACGACCTGGGCCAGGCGGCTGGGAAGTCGTACTGCCAAGCGGAGTCGTGCCCCGGCCTCTTCAAGACGCAAGCGATCATCTGGCAGAACGGAAATGTGACCGTGCTTGATCCGCTGATCGAGGATCCGCGCGGACTCAATGGCTACTCGGATTACGCGGTAGCCATCAACAACCGGGGGCAGGTCCTCTTGAAGGGGATCTCAAGTCAGGGCGGGACCTTTCTGCTGACCCCTCCGTCCATGCCGGGTGACGTCAACGCTGACTGCCGCGTCAACGCACACGACCTCACCCTTCTTCTGGAGCACTGGGGTCCGGTGGTCGCGGGCACGGTGCTTCGGGCCGACCTGGACGAGGATGGCGAGATCGGTCCCGTCGACCTCGGCATTCTGCTCGGCGGCTGGACACCGGAGTGACGTCCACGCGTCACGACAGAGTTCAACGACGGAATTCAACATAGAGGCGCAGCCTGCCCCTCGACGAGCTCGGGACAGGCTGCGCCTCTGTGTGAGATCCCCCCACGAAGGTACGCTCCCCGGCTGCAGTGTGAAGAGATGAAGAAGGACACGCCGCCCGGACCCTCCGAACCGGGGCAACCGGTGACGCTGGAAGGCCGAGCCCGTTACGTAGCCACGCCGCTGGCCGCGGTGTGGGGCACCGTGCCGGGCATCGCCGGATTCGTGGCCTTGGGCTTCATCGCCTCGCTCAATGACTGGATCAAGGGCTTCGGTGAGCAGGGATGGCTTGTCTACATCGCCCTCTTCGCGATCTGCTCAGGCTTCGGTTTCCTGCCTACCTACGCGATGTCCATGATCGGCGGGTGGATCTTCGGCACGACCTGGGGCTCCGCCGGGGCGGTGTCGGGGTATATGGGCGGCGCGATCATCGGCTTCGGCCTTTCCAAGCTCGCCGCTGGCGACGCGTTTGAGCGATGGCTCGATGCCAAGCCGAAGGCCCGCATCATTCGCGAGACCTTCGTCGCCCGCGGCCAGGCCCGAATGCTTGGCACGGTGACGCTCCTGCGCTTCCCGCCCAGTTCGCCGTTCTCCCTCATGAACCTCGTGCTGACGGCCTCCGGCGTCCGCTTCGTCCCCTACGTCGTCGGGACGCTGGTCGGCATGATGCCGCGCACCGTCGTTGCCGTGGTCATCGCCGCGACCGCCGCGGCCGCGGGCGAACAGAACTTTCAGGCGCTCTTCACCAAGCGGAAGATCGAGTTCATCATCGGCGTGGTGGTGACCCTCGCGATTCTCATGATCCTCGCCCAGATCGGTCAACATGCCTTGAAGCGGGCAGGGCTAATCCACGCTCCGCCCCAGCCTGAACGCTGACTGTCGTCAGCCGACGCGCACGAGTTGGCCGTCGGTGACCCAGCCTTCCGTTCCGTCGGGCAGCCGAATGCGCGTCCAGCCTGGCCGGGACTCGAGCACCATGCATTCGACGCCGGGAGCGAGCTTCTCGGCGACTTGGGCTTCGAAGCCTTCGCCGTTGCCCTTGCGCACGACGACGTCGCTGGCGATGATCACCCCAAGCGTTCGGGTGCTGGCCAGCCAACGGTCGATGACGACGGTGCTGCCGCTGAGGAAGGCAATGAGAAGCGATGCGGCCCGCACGGTGCGCATCCAGCGTCCTCGCATCGCTCCTGCCGTCGACGGCTTCGATGGTCGAACGAGTGGAACAGCGACGAGTGTCCAGAAGAGGAGCCACATCCCGAGCGAGAGCCAGAGCCGGGTTCCCTCGCCGACGAAACGCCACCAGCCGATCCGGCTGCCGTCGTTCACGGCGTCGCCACCGATCTTGGTCAGAACGTAGGTCCGCGCGGTGGCCAGGTTCGCCTGGATCGCCGGGTCGTAGGGTGCGAACTGGCGAGCGCGTAGGTAGTTGGCGATACCTCGCCCGATGTCGCCCGATTGCAGGTACGCATTCCCGAGGTTGAATCGGATCGATGCGTTGTCCGCTCCGGCGTCGACGACGTGCTGAAGGAGGGCAGCGGATTCGGCGAAGGCGACGCGGGCCTCGGCCGGCTTGGTCGCCTTGAGTTCGACCCCGCGGTCGTACTCGGCCTGGGCACGGGCGAGGTCGTCCACGCTCGCGGCGCGGGCGGTCGTGCCGCACCACACGACGACGGCGAGGAGGGCGATGGCGAACCGGCGTGCGTTCATGCCCGGCCTCCCGTGGCAAGCGGGGCGCGCTCAAGCAATCGGATGATCGCCTTCGCTTCCTCCAGCGACAGCGTCGAACTTCCCGCCGGGGCGTAGCGTTCCCGCTCGCAGGCACCTAACAATCCGTCCACGCGGCGCACCACCTCCTGGTCGATGCCCGCGGCCTCCAGGGCCCGAACCGCATCGCCGCGCGTCTTGGCCCCATCGGCAAGGCCGCAGCGGTCGGCGATGAACCCAGTGACCGCGCCGAGAATCGCCTCGGCTTCGGCGCCGGGCCTGGCCGCCGCGAGCGCCTTCGATGCGACGGCACTCGCCCGACCGGCCCGTAGGCGGAGCGGGTTGGCGTCGCGGTGGTCCTGCAGCCGACGCATCACCAGAAGGACCGCGCAGAGGAACGGGGGAAGGGCGAGCGTTCCGTACACCGCAGGGCCGATCGTGGCGGTGGCGGATCCGAGGAGGGACGGATTGGGGGGGACGTTGGCGAGAAGCCCGCCGGCGACGGCGGTCAGAGCACTCCGTTCGCGCCCTTGCGGAGCGGGCGTCGCTCCGATGATCTCCGAGAGGGTCATGCGTTCGGCGGTGCGCACGGTGATTGGGATCGCCTCGGTGAAGACCTCGCGATAGGTGCCCGCCTCGGGATCGAAGAACCCGAAAGGAATGGGCGGAATCTCGGTCAGGCCGTCGGTCAAGGGGCGGAAGGTCTGGGTGAAGGTCTTCTCGCGGTCGCGCACCGTGCCGCCGAGCTGATCGCTGGGGATGCGGAAACTCTTGGCGAGGACCGGCAGTTGGGCGAAGGGCGGGGCCTGAAGCGTTTCGAGGGAGCCAAGCGAACGAGCCTCGCGATCGGCGCTCTTCACCGTGAAAACGACGGTGATCGGGTCGCCCACCGAGACCTCGGTCGGCCGGGCCGTCGCGCTGACGGTGAAGTCACCGACCGCTCCGGCAAAGGACGCGGGACGTTCCGCCTCGGGCAGCGGCCGCACGGTGATGCCGGTTGCGGTCGCGTGGGCCCGCACGGGTCGGGTGCCGGTCAGTTGGGCGGTGTTCTGGCCGAAGAAGTCCTTGACGATCTGCACGCCGGTCGGCCAGCTTGCCAGGATCTCGACGTTGTCAAACTCCGGCGATCCGGCTTGGGTGGGCGTCCAGATGTCGTCGATCTCGAAGACCGCGTAGGTCGTGTCGTCGCGCACGCGCTCGCGGTCGGCCGGTCGCTGACGCCGCTGCTCGAGCTTGATGAGGGCCGACCGGAAGGGGCCCCATTCGCTGCGCTCGGCGTCGATCAAGCTCCACATGTTGCCGCCGTCGAGGGCGACGTTGACGCTCGGATCGCGATAGGGCTTGAAGAAGATCCGCAGCGTGAGCTTGGTCGGCTGCCCGACGTAGGGGTTCGGCGGGTCGGCGGTGATTTCGGCGATCAGGATGCCGGTGGCATCGGAGGGCTTGACGATCAGCGTGAAGGGAGAGCTCTTGAACTCCTTGCCGTCGATCGTGAGGGCGATCGCGGGCACGGCGAAGCGTCCCTCGCGCGATGGGGTGATCTCGATCTCAAGCGACTGCGTGACGGACTCGGACTTCCGTCCGTTGATGATGGTGACGCTGGTCTGCTTGTGCTGCGACTGGCCGAGGGCGAAGGTCAGGCCATCGACCTCGGGGAAGACCGGCGGTTCGAAGTCGGCGGCATCGCGGATCTCGACCCGCAACGTTGACGGCACGCCCACGTAGCCCTCGCGCGGCGGGGTACGGAAGACCGCATCGCCGCCGAAGGCAGAGCAGGCCGCCCAGAGGAGGGGCAGGAGTGCAGTGAGGATGGAGAATCGGTTCGTTCGACGCATGAAGGACTCCACGCGAGCCACCGTTTACCAATCGCGATTGACCGGGGCCTGACGTCCACGCTGCTTGGCGAGGATCTGGGCCCGACGCTGCTTCTCCTTGTCGCGGACCATCTGCAGGAGGCGTTCGGCCTCTTCCTTCCCCAAGCGCACGGGCTGCGGTTGCCCCTTCCCTTGACTCTCGTCGCCAGGCGACGCCTCGGACTGCTTGCCAGACTCCTGCTGCTGCTGCTGCTGCTGCTGCTGGTTGGGCTTCTGATCCTTCTCCTCGCCGGGCTTCTGCTGCTGTTGGTCCTGCTTTCCGTCGCCTGGCTGGTCCTGAGGCTGCTTCGACTGGTCTTGTTTCTGGTTGGGCTTCTCGTCTGGCTTTTGGCTTTGGTTCTGGTCCTGCTGATCTTGCTGCTGTTGCTTGTTCTTCTGATCCTGTTGGTCGTTGGGCTTTGGGTCTTGGTTTTGGCTTTGGTCCTGATTCTGGTTCTGGCTTTGCTCTTGGTCTTGCTTCTGGTCTTGCTTCTGTTGCTGCTGCTGGTCTTCCTTCGGTGGCTCCTGCTCGCGGATGGTCTTGAGGAGCCGCCACGCCTTTTCCGCGTTCACGCGGCTGTCCTCATCGGCGGGATCTGCGCGAAGGGCATCGCGGAAGTGAACCAGCGATTGCTCCAGCGCCGCCTTCGCCTCCTTGAGGCCTTCCTGAGCCGCGTCTTGAGCGACGGGCGCGGCGTTGGGCTGTGGAACCGCCGACTCCTCCTTCGGCATCTTCTCCAGCGCATCGGCGTAGAGGGCCGTGGCCTGATTGAACATCGCCTTCGCAGCGAGGGCGGCCGGAGCGCCAGCCGCGGCCTCGCGGAAGAGGCCCGCCGCTTCCTTTCGCTCACCGACCCGGTACTTCGCGACACCGAGGTTGTAGGCGATCTCGGAAGCCGAGAGTCCCTTCAAGGTGCCGTCGAGCGCAGCGGGGGCCGAGGAGCGAAGCGATTCGTACTTCTCGATCGCACCCTTGGCATCGCCCGCGGCGAGCGCCTCTTGGGCCTCCTTCACCAGCGACAGGATTGCTGTCGCCGAGGTGCTCTCGGCGATGGGGGCTGCTGGTGATGCGGCCGGTGTTGTCTCCGGTATTGGGGCCGGTCCCGACGGCGGGAGAGCGCTCAAGGTCAAGGCGACGAGGAACGCGTTCATGCGGGATCTCCTTGGGGAATGGCATCGCCTCGCGATGTGCGGGCACTGCGCCAGCCGACCAATGACTCGACCACCAACAAGAGGGCGGCCAGCCCGGCGAACCATTGGAACTGCGGCAACGTGCGTTTCACCGTCGTCGTCTCGAACTCGCGCCGCCCCACCGCGGCGACGGTCGATTCGTAGACCTCACCCATGTCGACCAATCGCGTCCCCGCCGGCACGAACGCGCCGCCGCCGGCCAGGCACATGTCGGTGAGAAGCTTCGGGTCCATCTTGGTCCAGACTTCCTTGCCCTCATGGACAAGCCAGGTGCGCTCGCGTCCGGCCATGACCGGGATGCGGGCCCCGTCGACGCTGTCGCCGATGCCGACCGCGTACGTGCGTACGCCGTGATCATCAAAGGCCCGCTTCGCCGCCTCGACCGGGAAGGACTCCATGTCCTCGCCATCGGAGACGACGATGATCGCCTTGCCGCCCTTGATCTGGTCGGTGAAGGCCTCGGTCGCGACGCGAATCGCATCGCCCAATAGCGACCCGCCGCGGGCCGAGTCCTGCGGGGTGAGTTCGTTCAGGGCGAGCTTGAACGCCCCGTAGTTGAGGGTCAGCGGCGACTTCAGGACCGGCGTGCCTGCGAAGGCGATGAGCCCGGCGCGGTCCCCGGCCATCCGGTCGACGGCGTCGGAGATCATCTGCTTGGCCTGTTCGAGGCGATTCGGGGCGACATCTTGGGCAAGCATCGAACGCGAGACGTCAATCACGAAAACGACGTCGATCCCGCGGCGCTGGACCTCGGTCGGCGTGTCCCCCATCCGCGGGTCAAGCAAGGCCACGACGAGGGCCGAGCAGGCGAGGAGGGCAAGGACGCCCCGGGCGAGAAACCGGATCGCCGAGGCGGCGGGGGCGAGTCGCACAAAGAGATCCGCATCGGCCCAGAGCCGCATCGCCCGTCGCTGGGCCCCAAAGGCCCACCAAAGGACGATCGCGGCGAGGGCGACCGGCCAGAGCCAGTGGAGCGAGAGGGGCTGTTCGAAGGTGAAGGGCATGGCGACGTCGTCGTGAACGAACGGTTAGGTGAGGCTGCGAAAACGGGTGGCGATGAGGAGGAGGTCCAGTGTCACGAGGAGAAGCGCGACGCCGAGAATCGGCGGCAAGCGCACCCAGCCCAACCGTACGCTCTCGACCGCGAAGTCGGCGTACTCGAGGTAGCGGCGGGACTCGGTCTCGGTTCGCTCGAGGCGGTCGATCTCGGCATAGATCGAGGAGAGGCTGGCGGTGTCGGTTGCCCGGAAGTACTTGCCGCCGGTCTGTTCGGCGATCGAACGCAAGAGCGGCTCATCGATGGTCACTGGGACCTGCTGGATGAAGCGGCCGCCGAAGGGATCCTCGATCGGCAGCGGGGCAAACCCGTTGGTGCCGACGCCGATCGTGTACACACGAATGCCATAACTCTGGGCGAGCTTCGCCGCGTCAATCGGCTCGATGTCGCCGGCGGTGTTCTCGCCGTCGGTGAGAAGGATGATCACGCGGCTCTTCACCGTCGTTCCGTCACCGGTCGGCGTGGTCGGATCGTTCAGGTCGTAGGCGCGGACCCGCACGTCCTTCAGCCGCTCGACGCCGAGGGCAAGCCCGTCCCCGATCGCGGTGCCGTCCTCATCGCGGGCCGCGAACTGCACCTTGTCCAGGGACTGAATGAGGTGATCGTGGTCGAGGGTCAGCGGGCAGAGGCCATCGGCGAAGCGGCAGAAGGTCGCCAGACCGACCAGATCATTCGGTCGACCTTTCAGTTCACCCGAAGCGACGACGGCCGAGCCGCCGAGGACGAAGTCCCGGGCCACGGCCTTGATCGCCTCGAGTCGGTCGGTCTGCTTGCCTCGCAACGAGAAGTCGAGGGCCCGCATCGAGCCCGAGCGATCGACAATCATCTGGATCGCAATGCCCTCGACGCGCACCTTGGTCTGCTCGTTGGCCTTCACCGGTCGAGCGATCGAGAGGATGACCAGGGCCATCGCCAGCATGCGGAGCGCCGTCGGCAGGAAGCGGAAGCGGGCAACCAGGCTGGAGCCCGCGATGGCGACATCGCCCAGATCGGCGTGGGCGACGGCACCGCGCACGCGTCGGGAGCGCCACCATGGGAGAATCACCAGCGGAAGGAGGGCCAGAAACCAGGGCTGGAGGAACTCGAGGGTCATCGCGCTGCCTCCGCCGAAGCGGTTGAGGGGGCAGCCGATGAGGGCGCTTGCTGGGGAACTGCAGCGCTCTCGACGACGAAGCGCCGTGCCGTGGTCATGCTCTCTTCGCAAACCCGGCCATCGGGGCGCACGCCAGCGAACTTCACCATGTCGGCCGAGGTGAGCAGCGACGCAAGCATGGCCTGATGTCGTTCCTCGATCGCGTGGGAACCCTTCGCCTCGCGGAGGAATTCCTGGGTCGTCAGCTCCGGAGCGCGAATCGCAAAGCGCCGTTCGATGTAGCCGCGGACGACATCGGTCAGGCGAACGTGAAACTCCTGCACGCGGTGGGCCTTGGGAAGGCCCTCCCGTTCAAGAGCGTCGAGTTCGGAGAGGGCCAGGAGGTCGGCGGCCAGCGGCGGCGTGCGGCGGCGGCGGATCGTGAGCAGAGCCCACGTTCCCAAGAGGCCGAGGCCGATGACGCCGGCCGAGATCGCGGTGACAAGCGGCCAGCGCGAGGGCTTGGGCAAGAGATCGAGCTCGCCCTTGATGTCGCGAAAGGTGGCAGGGTCGTCGTTCTCGCCAAGGACGCTCGTGACCTCGACGCTGAGTTCGGTTGTGCCCAGGCGCTGCGGCAAGCCGTTCGCGTCGCGCAGCTCGACGACGATCGGCGGAATCGTGACCGTCCCCGAAGCGAAGGTGGTCAAGCGATAGCGGCCGACCAAGGCGTCCCCGACCATCGCCGGGGGTTCCATGGGCTCGACATGGAAGTCGCCCAAGTCGCCGCCTAGGGCACCCGCGAAGGTCTCAAGCGGAATGGCCCGGCCTTGGCGATTGATCGAGATGGTGAGGGTCAGCGGCTCGCCGACCGAGCAGAAAGCTGGACTCACTTTGACGAGCATCGTCGCGTCGCCGACGGTCGTGCTGACCGAGAGTCCCACGGGGCCATCGTCAGGTCGCGTGAATGCCATCGCCATCGTCGAAGGAATCGCGACGGCTAACAGCACCACCGTCAATCCGGCGCTCGCGAAAGCACGCGGACTCATGTGGTCCTCCCGCTGCCGCGACGGATCTCGCGATGTCGGAAATAGCGGTGAAGCGGCTCGGCGATGTCGTGGCCGGTGACAAGCTCGATCGGCTCGAGCCGCATGCGGCGGAACGCCTGGTTGCGGGCGACGATCCGGCGCAGGGCGGACTCGGCGTAGCGCTGGCGCACCTTGGCGCTCAGCGTGTCGACGACAGCGGTGCGCCCGGACTCAAGATCGCGCAACTCGACGAAGCCGACCTTGGGAAGCTCGCGCTCGCGCGGGTCGTCTATCACGATCGGAATGACGTCATGGCGCCGCGACGCCAGGCGCATCGACGTTTCCCACGCCGAAATCGGTCCGCCGAGGAAGTCGCTGATCACGAAGACCACCGCCCGCCGGCGCTGGACGCGTTGGATCTCGTCGAGCGCGCCGCCGACATCGGTGCCGCGGCTTTCCGGCGAGAGCGAGAGAACCTCGCGAATGATCCGCAGCACGTGCCGCTGTCCCTTGCGGGCAGGAACGCTGCGTTCGATCTGGTCACTGAAGCAGAGGAGCCCGGCTTTGTCGTTACTGCGAATCGCCGAGAAGGCCAGCGTCGCGGCGACCTCGGCGACGAGCTCGCGCTTGAGTTGGCGCTGGGTGCCGAAATCAAGCGAGCCGCTCACGTCGACGACGAGCAGGACCGTCAGCTCACGCTCCTCGCGGAAGAGCTTGATGTGCGGGTCCCCCACGCGGGCCGAGACGTTCCAGTCAATCGCCCGGACGTCGTCGCCGATCTGGTAGGGGCGTACCTCCTCGAACTCCATGCCGCGCCCCTTGAACGCGGAGCGGAACTGACCGCCTAACGCCTCGCTCACGATGCGCGAGGTGCGGATCTCGATCCGGCGGATCTTGCGAAGGAGTTCGGCGGGAATCATGCGCGGCAGGCGGACGGCGGGGAACGGGCGACGAGGTTCCGCTTACGGAACGGGCACATGCTCCAAGAGCGTGCGCACGATCGCGTCGGGGGTCTTCTCCTCGGCTTCGGCCTCGTAGCTGAGGGTGATGCGGTGGCGAAGGACATCATGGGCAATGTCCTTGATGTCCTGCGGCACGACGTAACCGCGTCCGGCGAGAAATGCCTTCGCCTTCGCGGCCCGCACGAGGTTGATCGTCGCTCGCGGCGAAGCGCCGTACTGGATGAGTCCCGCCAGCGGCGTGCGATAGGCGACCGGGTCACGGGTCGCGGCGACGAGCGCGACGGCGTAATCGCGCAGGCGCTCGTCGACGAAGATCTCATCGACGATCCGTCGGGCCTCGAGAATCGCCTCGGGGTGCATCGAGGGCTGGATCGTGGGTGAGCTCGTGGTGCGCACCATGCGGTCGAGAATCTGACGCTCCTCGCGCGGCGTCGGGTAGGAGACGATCACCTTCAGCATGAAGCGATCGACCTGGGCCTCGGGCAGGGGATAGGTCCCTTCCTGTTCGATCGGGTTCTGCGTGGCGAGAACGAGGAAGGGATCAGGCAGCCGGTGCGTTTCGGCGCCGATCGTCACCTGCCGCTCCTGCATCGCCTCGAGGAGCGCGCTTTGGACCTTCGCGGGAGCGCGGTTGATCTCGTCGGCCAGGACGATGTTGGTGAAGATCGGCCCCTTCTTCACGGTGAAGTCGCCGTTGCCCGGGCGGTAGACCAAGGTGCCGATCAGGTCGGCGGGGAGAAGGTCGGGGGTGAACTGGATCCGCTGAAAGCCGGTGCGGATGCCGGCCGCCAGCGATGCGACGGCCGTGGTTTTCGCGAGCCCCGGGACGCCTTCGATGAGAAGGTGGCCGTTGCAGAGGAGACCGATGATCAGGCTCTCGAGCAGGTGTTCCTGCCCGACGATGATCCGTTGGACTTCGCTCTGAAGGGCCTGGAAGGGCTTGCTGGCGATCTCGACCTGTCGGGCGAGGGCCTCAACGTCCTGTTGGGTGAAGGTATGGGTGGAGCTTGTCATCTTGTCATGGGATGGTGTGCCGCGTCGTTGTGGCGCGTGCGGCGGACGCCCCAAGGATGCCACACGAGAGCGGTTCCGTCGGACGCCCGAGGTGGCCCCGAGGTGGCCCGTTTCGGATAGACGTACCGACATGGACAGTACGGGATCGACGGAACCTGCGAATGCAGCGGCGCGGCCGAGTGACATCATCGCCTTCATCGGGACGGGTGTCATGGGCCTTTCGATGGCCCGGCATCTCCTGACCGCGGGCTATCGGCTTCGGGTGACCTCGCGGACGCTCAGCCGGGCCGAGCCCCTGCGGGAGTTGGGGGCCGAACTCTTTGCCACGCCGCGTGAGGCGGCCGAGGGGGCCGACATCGTCTGTTCGATGGTGGGCTTCCCTAAGGACGTAGAGGAGGTCCATGGTGGACAGGCAGGGACGCTGGCAGCTTCGCGGCCGCCAAAGCTCCTGATCGACTTCACCACCAGCCAACCCTCGTTGGCGGTACGGCTGGCGGCCGAGGCCGCCCGGCGGGGGATCGCCGCGCTCGACGCCCCGGTCTCCGGCGGCGACATCGGGGCCCGAAATGCCACGCTTTCGATCATGGTGGGCGGAGACCCCGCCGCCTTCGAACGTGCCTGTCCATTGTTCCTTCGGCTCGGCAAGACTGTGATCCGGCAGGGCGGGCCGGGAGCGGGACAGCACACCAAGATGGTCAACCAGATCCTCATCGCCGGGACGATGGTCGGGGTGGTGGAGGGGCTCCTCTACGCCGCCAAGGCCGGTCTCAACCCGGAGCAGGTCCTGGCCTCGGTCGGGGGCGGGGCGGCCGGTTCCTGGACGGTTGCCAACCTCGCCCCTCGGGTGCTGAAGGGCGACTTCAAGCCCGGATTTTTCGTCGAGCACTTCATCAAGGACCTCGGGATCGCCTTGGAGGAGGCCAACCGCCTGGGCTTGGATCTTCCCGGACTTGCCTTGGCCAAACGGCTCTACGAAATGGTGGCGGCCGATGGCCACAGCCGTCGGGGAACGCATGCCCTCTACCTGGCCTTGGCCCGCCGGCAGGGCGTTCCGGTCGAGGTTCTTCATTAAGGGCGGGGTCGGGGGCTCTTCTCGCACCCATCCCTTGGCAGGAATTGGGCTCTCGGGTATCTTGCCCGGCTCGCTTCAGTCGGCTGAGCCCCAACGGGCACCCGATCGGCGGAAAGGTTTTTCTCCATGGCCACCACGATCCCCGCGACCGGCAAGGTCACCTTCCAGATCTCGAAGCTCCCCAGCACGCCCTCCGCGAAGAAGACGATCGCTCGGCTCATGCGGATGAACCCGCGGACGCAGCGGACCCTCAGTCGGCTCGCCGACAACCGCGTCAAGAACCTCAACGAGCGCCGCCCCCGCGCCGGCCGCATGTGGCTGACCCGAGCCCGGGCGACGCGCCTGATTCAGGTGGCCGTCGGCGAGAAGTTCACGCTCACCATGACGCCGCAAATCGTCAATGACGTGAAGAGCGTGGAGCAGTTCCTTTCTCGCGTCTAAGGTCGCGTGTCGACGGACGACGCACATCCGAACGAAACACAACGACAACGACCGAGCGATTGGCTCGGTCGTTGTCATTGGTTCGGAATGGGTGAGGGCGTCGATCGTCAGTTGCGAGGCGCGTCGCGCGGATCGGCGTTGGTCTCGGCAATCACCACCCAGGTTTCGGCTTCGCTCGATCCGCCCGGAAGGCGAAGGAGTCCGACGACGTGCTCCGCACCGCCGGTCAACGTCGATTCGGCGTTGGCCTTCGCCTGGCCGAAGGTAAGTTGCACCTTCGTTCGCACCGCGAGCGTGCGCCGGGCTCGGTCCAGGGTCACGGTCGCCGAGCAATGCGAACCGTTGCGGCCGTCGCTCATGTCGATCGTAGCCTCGTCACCCAAGCGTGACGTGACCCGTGGTGACGCAAGCAGTCGGAACTCCTTCGCGCCGCGGACGGACGTCACGATCGCCTGGGGCGACGGAGGTCCGTCGTTTCCGGTTGGCTCGAGGATCCGATCCAGCACCGCCGTCGGGATCGAACCGATGACCCAGGACGTCGTCGCCGAACTCGGCGACTGCCGACGAAAGTCGCTGAGGAAACTCCGCAGCCGCTGGTGCGTCATGGCGGTGGCGCTGACGATGAGCCGCCCTGCCTCGTAACTCACGCGACCCTGTGAGCCGCCGGCCTCTTCCCATGCCTCGCTGTCGACGTGTTCGACGATGATGTCAATGAGTCGGTCGGCCCGCTCGAGCATCGAGCGTTCAGCAATGACGCCAGGAGTGAGTGGCGCCTCGGTGTCGTCCGGATCGGCGGGGGAAGTCGGGCTCGCAGGATCGTGCGGATCAGTCGCGGACTTCGCGACCTCTTCCAGCAAAATCGGATCGGCGAGGATGTCGGCGACCTCGTAGATCGCCATCTCTCGATACGAAGCCAGCCCGCGCGGTGAGGTCAGGATGATCTGTCCCGACCAGGCGTCAATTGCAGGCTTGCCGATGTCGGCGTTGATCGCTCCGGCCAGGGACTTGAGGGCGACGAGCGGCGGTACGTCGCGCACGTGGAAGTCGATGCGATCGTCCTTGGCGATGCCCAGGTCGACGAGGGCATCCCAGTCGACACGGAGGGGGATCGATGTTGCGGTCTGGAGCTTCTCGAGCGCCGACTGAAGCAGTTCATCCGTCAGGTCGATCGTCACCGTTCCCGATTCCGACGTCGCCAACGCCTTCAGGCTGAGGCTCAGGGAGTCCTTCCCGGTATTGGACGCCGCGCTCTCGGTAGCTGCCCGGTCTGGAGCAGGCGCTGGCGGTGGGTCGCCGACAAGAAACGAGGCGGCAAGGAGAATCGCAAGCGAAGCGGCGGTCAGCATGGGGAGTGGTGGGAGAGGTGTTGGATGCCGAGACCAACCGCCGAAGTGCGATGGCGTTGCGGGTCGGGCCGATGGCGGTCGCCCAGGTGCCGCTTGGGTTTAGCCGCGGGCCAGGATGGTGTTTCGGATCGGCACCACCAAGTGCGGAATGACTCGGTGTTCGGCCAGCCGCTCGGCATGGCCGCAGAGGGCCGCGAAGACCGTACTCAGGTCCTCGATGGCCTTGATGCCGCCGGTTTTTCGCACGGTGAGGAAAATGCTGATCGGGTCGCTTTCGCTCGATGGCATGTCCGGCCGCGGACGGGAGCGGACCTCGAAACTCGCCTGGAGGTCGCCGGTGAGGGAGAGTGAGACGCCGATCGAGGGTTGCACGTCGATCAGCGTGTCCTGCTGACGATCGATCAGATCGGCCAGTGGCGAATCGGCGTAGAGGGCGTCGAAGATGATCTCGTCGCGCGACTCATCGGTCTCGAAGTCGAAGCCGAAGACCAGCTCAAGATGGTCGACATCGATCGGCGAAATCGAAAGGAAGTACGGCGAGACCTCGAGGATCCGCTTGTGCAGGCTGTATGCGTCCTCGAGCGAGGTCGGATTCACGGCCCCGGAGCGGAGCGAGGTCTGTCGCATGGCGACCCAGGCGTACTCGCGCTCGGTTTCGACGCTCTCCAAGGCGATCTCGCCTTCGAAGCGGCGGAAGCGCTCGAGTCTCGGGAACTCGCGGCGCAGCCGATCAAACATGTCCAACACCGGTTCGCGGCGATCCGGAAGGTCGAGCTTCAGCCCGAGCTTCTGGTTCACGTAGAAGTCGCTGCACAACGAGGAGAAGTTCGGAGCGGCGGGTTCCGCGGACATCGGCGCGGGAGCCTACGCCCCCAACGCCGTTCGGGGGGCGTACGGACAGGTTCCGCACAGGGTTCGTCATGACGGTGGAGGCGGCCGCCCGCATCACCGCAGAGTTGGGAGATCGCGGAGACCCGAGAGAGAAGCGGGTCGAATGCCAGGACATCCGACCCTCTGCGTCGGTCTCTGCGCACTCCGCGCCACTGCGGTGAACGGCTCTACGCCAGCAGCCAGCGTTCGATCGTGTCGACATCTTCGAGGGTCTCGACGACGAGGTCCGCGCCGGTGGGACGAAGTTGATCGATCGTGAAGTCGCCGGTGGCGACCGCGATGACTTTGCAGCCATTGTGGTGGGCGCAGTCCACATCGAGCGGAGTGTCGCCGATGATGATTGTTCGCTCTGGTCGCGGCGCCCGACCGAGGAGGGCCTCGCAGCGTTGCATCGCCACCGGAGGCAGCGAACGGCGATCCGGGCCGTCGCCCGCGAAGGCGCCGACCCGAAAGTGGGCGGTGTTGAAACCCGCGGTTGCGATCTTCAGGAGACCGGTATCGGGCCAGTTGCCGGTGAGGAGGCCGACGATGCTCTCCTCCTTGTCATGAAGCCGTTGGACGAGTTCAAGGACGCCGGGCATGCGCCGCACGATGGCCGAGCCAAGCCGCTCGGTGAGAAAGGACTTGTAGCGTTCCCGAAAGGTCACTTGCCCCGCCTCGGTCGGCTCAAGCCCGCCGTTGCGCAAGACATCCGCCCAGATGAGCGTGTCAAGCCGGCCCGCGACCGGCACCCCGTCCATGCGCAGGCCGTGCCCCGGATAGAGGGCGTCGAAGGCCAACTGCATGGCCGAGACGCCGACGCCCTGGGAACGCATGAGCGTGCCGTCGATATCGAAGAGAACAAGTGGCTTCATGGGATCGAGAGCGGATTCACCGCGGAGGCGTGGAGAGCGCCGAGCCCGACGCAGAGGACGGGATGGTTTGGCCTTTGGCCCTTCTCCATCAGGCCTCTGCGATCTCCGCACTCTGCGGTGAACAGTGGGGTCGAAAGCGTTCGGCGTCTCACCCAACCGACGCGCACACCTTCTTCGCCGCGTCGGTGAGGTCGGTCGCGGTCTGCATCGCCGGGATCTCGCTCCGGGCCGCGTCGAGGATCCGGCGGGCCTCGCCCACGTTGGTCCCCTCGAGTCGAATGACCAGCGGCACCTGGAAGCCGACGGTCTTCGCGCTCGAGACGATCGCCCGGGCGATCTTGTCGCACTGCATGATGCCGCCGAAGATGTTCACGAGGACGCCCTTGACGTTCTGGTCGCCGAGGATGATCCGGAAGGCCTGCGTTACCGCCTCTTCGCTGGCGCTGCCGCCGACATCGAGGAAGTTGGCCGGCTCGCCGCCGTGGAGCTTGATGATGTCCATCGTCGACATCGCCAGGCCAGCCCCGTTCACGAGGCAGCCGATGTTACCGTCGAGGGCGACATAGCTCAGACCGTACTTGTGGGCCTCCAGCTCGGAGGCGTTCTCTTCGGTGGGGTCGAACATCGCGTCGACCGCCTTCTGGCGGAAGAGGGCGTTGTCGTCGAAGTTGAACTTCGC
>JAEUIU010000073.1 GCA_016795065.1 Phycisphaerae bacterium | reverse complement strand
GTGTCCGAGGTCGTGGAGCAATGCCGCGAGTCGGACCAACTCGACCTCATCGGTCGAGAGTTCCAGCTGTTCGGCGAGGAGTCCCGCAACATGGCACACGCCGAGGCTGTGATCGAACCGAGTGTGCAGCGCGCCCGGATAGACCAGGCACGCAAGCGCCAATTGCCTGATGCCACGAAGTCGCTGGTAGAGAGGTGTGGCCACCAGCTTCACCTCATCGCCCTGCAGGCGAATGAAGTTGTGAACTGGATCTCTGAGGCGGAACTCGTGGCTCATGTCGGGGAGGCTATCCTAACAGAATCCGAACGACCTGTCAATCGCCTTCAGGCTACTCAGCCTTCACCGCGGCGGGCGACGATCCTGCGGGCGAGGTGGTGCAGTTGCTCGGCATCATGGCGAGTCACAACGAGGGCTGCAAACGGACGCAAGCCTGCCGACATCGGCGGTGCGGCCGCCAGCACCTTCTACATCTGCTGCCGAGCCCGACTCGTCGCGGTGCGAGCGCGAGAGATCGAATGATCAGGCACGGTATCGAAGCTCGTTCCGATCAGGGGCCTCAACCCGCGACCCTGTTCACTGAGAGCCAGAGAGCGCGAGAGTCTGGCCCGCTTCGTCGCCTTTGACGCCCGTTCCGATCGCCACCCCCAACTCTCACCTCGAAGCCGAGAGCGCCGAACCCTCGCCACGGCTCGCCAGCGGGGGCGTTTCAGCCCCTCGCGCTGTAAACGACACGGCCCCCGTCAACTTTGACGGAGGCCGTCGAACTCCCCCAGCTGGACTCGAACCAGCAACCTGGCGGTTAACAGCCGCCCGCTCTACCAATTGAGCTATAGGGGATCGAGACTCGTATGGGCGGCGGCGGGATTGGTGCCCGTCGCGGCGGCCCGGGGCGGCGGCGATAACCGCTGCGCCGACCGGGGTTGGACGGGGCAAAATAGCGGGTTCTGCGGCAAGGTCAAGTCATTCGTCGCTTCTCCCTGACTCTCCGCTCGGCTTCTCGGTCCGCCGCTGGTTCAGCGTCTGGATTTGCCCCTGGGTTCGCCTCTTGATTCGCCTCTGGGATCCCCTCCCGGTCGTCGTCTTGCGTCCTGCGGGGGCATCTCCTACATTGCCCGGCTCGACACTACGGGATCGGGGGTGTGGCAGGGTAACGCCGCCTTTTGGAGCCGCCCTTTCCGGGCATCGGCTCTTGGCGGTTTCTGGACCTCAGCGGCGAGTGGTCGCCGACGGCCTTCCGCCACATTCGACCCTCCCGCCCGCTCGTGCCGATCGGAGCTAGCCATGAAGAGCGACATTCACCCGAAGTACTACCCCGACTGCAAGATCTACTACCGCGGCGAGGTCGTCATGACCGTCGGCGCGACCGTGCCTGAGATGCACGTCGAGGTGTGGTCTGGCTCCCACCCCTTCTTCACCGGTCAGAAGACCTTCGTCGACACCGCAGGCCGCGTCGAGCGGTTCCAGCGGAAGTTCGCCGGCGAGTACTTCAAGAAGCCCGAGACGAAGCCGGCCCCCAAGGGCAAGAAGTAAGCTCCGCGAGTGGAAGGGGGCGTATTGCGGAGCTCCTCGGAGCCTCGCAGCCGCTCTCCCGAACTCCTTCGACAGCACCCTTACGCGGACCGCCATTTGGCGGTCCGCGTTCTTTTGTCTCGCCTTCGCCGGACCTCGCGTCGTTGTTTGAGAACTCTCCTTCCGGGCTGGAACCGTCCCCCACGCTTGACGAAGAACTTCGCGGCTCGTAGTGTAAGCATCTGCTCACAGAATGAGCCGCCCGCTTCCGGTCCTCTCGTCATCGCTCTCACACACCCGCACCCGCATGGCCCGCCCGAACCAACTCCATGAGAAGCGCAGCGAACTGCTGCCGATCGTGGCGAAGGCCTTCGCCGAGCTTGGCTATCGCCGAGCCACCACCGCCGAACTGGCTGAACGCTGCGGGGTCCAGCAGAACATCCTCTATCGCCTTTGGCCGGACAAGCGGGCGATGTTCATCGCCGCCCTCGGCTATGTCTTCGATCTCGCCGTCGAGATCTGGTCGAGGGTGCTCGCCAAGGGCGGTCCGGGCACCACGGCAGCCCGCCTCCTTGCCTACGAATCCGAGAACATCGGAAAGTTCGGCAATCACCGCATCATCTTCGCCGGCCTCAACGAGACCGACGACCCCGAGATCCGCGCCGCCCTCGCCGGCATGTACTCGCGCTATCACCGCTTCGTCCGCGACCATGTCGTTGACCACCGCGGCAAGCGCGGGAAGGCAGCCGCCGAGGAAGCCGACCTGATCGCCTGGGCCATCATCGGCCTCGGGACCGTCACCACGATCAGCAAGGAACTCGGTCTTCAGGACCCAAGCGCCCGGCGAATGACCATGCACTCGATGGGCTCGCTCCTGCTCGACGGTTCCGCCGGAACCGGTCGCACCTAACAGACCGCTCAACGCCCCGTGGCGCGGACGCCGCGGGTTCTTCTGGCCTGCAATTGGAAGTAGACACTTACACGAGGAACCGCTACCCATGAACACTTCGACCCCTCGCCCCCTGTTCCGCCATCTCATCGCCGCCGTCGCTGCCGCATCGCTCTCGCTTTCGATCGGCTGTGCCGGGGACCGCGCCGCGGCGGACGGTCCCGGCTCGTCGCCTCTCGCTTCGCAAGACTCCACTGCCCCCTCGCGCCCGAGCCTCTCACGCGACGCCTCGGTCACCATCTACCCGGTCTCCCTCGCCGGTCGGCCGATGGCCCAAGTGGGCGAAGTGGTCGGCATGTTCCTTGAGCGCGGCGGCATGGAACACCTCGAGCTGACACAACGCGAGTTCCCGCCAGTCAAGGACCGCGATCTCCAGGCAACAGCCACGGCCTTTGCCGCTCACGTCGCCAAGGAGGCAATCGCGACCGACTACGCCCTCTACTGCGAGTACCTCGGAACACCGGGGCGCAGCGTCGACGAAGTCCGCACGATCCTTGTCTCTCGCGCCGGCGAAGTGCTCTGGGCCGACAGCCAGACCAAGAAGGACAGCGATTTCCAGGCAGTCTCCCCCGGCGAACCGATGGAGTGTTGCGTCCTCGTCTCGAAGCGCCTCCAGCCAATCTTTCACTTCGATGATCCGAACCGGGCAGGCGCCACCGAAGGCAAACTCGCCAAGCGATGGAAGAGCGACACCGGACTTCCAGGCGACGACGAACAGGCCGCCATCGAGGCTCGAGCGAAGCTCCTGCGTTCGGCCATGCCGAAGGCGTCGATCGTCGTCTACCCGCCGCATGTCCCGTCGTCGATGACCGCGAAAGCCGCCGATCTCTCTCAGCGCCTCATCGAGCAGGGGGTCGCCAACGCCCAAGCCTCCCCGACGTCCGCCGATGTCAAGGTGCGCTACGGTATGAACGAACAGATGGTCCTCTGGGGCTTCGCCCGCAATTTCAGTGCGTTCCTGCGAACGAACCCGCCGCAGGCCGACTATGCGCTGCTGGCCGACTACCTCTTCACCAAGAACGCGAACGGCGAGACCGTGGTCATCGGGGTCCACTTCACCGTCTGCGACAAGACCGGTGAGATCGTCCTCGTCGACTTCCAGAACAGCCATCAGCCTGACTTCCAGGCGACGAAGCCGGCAACGCCCCAGGATTGCGATCGGCTCGTCGCGAAGCGGCTGGCGTCGCTTCTGAAGTAGCCAATGGGTTGATGTCAGCAGAACGCACGCTTGACCGAACGGCGGGCGCGGCGACACTCGCCGCGCCCGCCGTCGCTTGCTGATCGCACCGCCCTGTCGCGTTCGCGTGGGAATTCGAGTCCCGATCGATTGTGAGCTCGCACGCCGCGGGGTACCCTGCATCGCGTTCCCGCATGAAGCAACCCTCGCGATCGAACCGAGTGTCTTCTCCGACAAGCCGATGCGGGGTCCGTTGGCGAAGTGCCCTCTACGTCGTCGCGATCATGACCCTCTCCGCGACCTCGACGCAGGCGGCCAGATCGGACACCGCCGAGGCGCTTCGAATCGGCTTTGAGAACGACGCCGTCGGGACGCTCCCGTCCGGTTGGACCGCCGGTTCAACGTTGGGTGGCGCAAGCAAGGGCAGTGATGCCGGATGGCGTTGTGAGGTGACCGCCGCGAACGCTTTCGGCGGATCGAAGTCCCTCGCCATCTCCGCACCGGCCAATGCCCGCGACGACTCCGGGGCTCCGAGCTGGACCACCGATGCGACGCCCTTTCGAGACTCGGCGATTCGCGTGACGCTCAGGACCCGGGCCGACGCCGGTCCGATCGTGACGCTCACGATCGCACGGCCTGGCCACAGCCGAGGCTTCAACGGTCTCCTCATCGCTGGCGAACCCGATGCCCGCGGCTGGCGCACCTTCACGATCGACGCGGGCGTCGCAGCCGACGCGACGAGCATGACACTTGCGATCCAGCCCGACGCCTCGCCGAAGGCCTTGCCCATCTCCCTCGACGACCTTGAGGTACAGAGCGTTGCCCGACTGAGCGAGCGGCCCTACGAATTGCGGTTCATCGCGGGGTCGCTTCTGGACGCGCCCAACATCGCCCCCTTCGCTCTTCGCTCGCAGGCCCTTTCGGCCTTTGCCGGGCGCGATGTCGTCATGCACGCGGCGGTCGTTGCACCGCCCGGTGCGGACCTTGCGACGCTCCCGATCTGCTACACAATCCACGGCTTCGGCGGCAATCACACCGCGGCGTGGCGAAGCGGCCCCGGACTTCTTGCCGAGATGGCCGGGCAACCGGCGCGGAACTTCGTGCATGTCTTTCTCGATGGCTCCTGTGAGCTGGGTCATCACGAGTTCGCCGACTCCGCCAACAACGGCCCGTGGGGCGAAGCGTTGGTACACGAACTGATTCCAGCGATCGAGCGGGCCCACGGCGGCGAGCGGCTCCAAGGCATGCGATTCGTCCGCGGCCACTCCAGCGGCGGCTGGAGCGCCCTCTGGCTTCAGGTCACCTATCCCGATCGCTTCGGCGGTTGCTGGGCGAGCGCGCCGGACCCGGTCGACTTTCGCGACTTCAGCGGGATCGACCTCTTCCGCGACCGGAACATGTATCGCGATGACGCCGGCCGCGAACGGCCGCTCGTCGTCAACGGCGACACGACCCTTGAGACGGTCGAGCGATACGTTCGTGGCGAGATGGCCGTCGGAGCGTTCGGCGGCCAACTCGCGAGTTTCGAGGCGGTCTTCTCGCCGCGCGGCGATGACGGGAAGCCGAAGCGACTCTTCGACCGTGCGACCGGCGAGATCGACCGAAACCTGGTGGAGGCGTGGAAGCGCTACGACATCGGTCACCTCCTTCGCAGCCGCTGGACCGAACTCGCTCCGAAGTTGCGCGGCAAGCTCCATGTCTGGTGCGGCGACAACGACACCTTCCGCCTCGACGGGGCGGTGCGCCTGCTCAAACGGGATCTCGCCGAACTCGGCTCCGACGCCGACATCCTGCTCGTTCAAGGTCGAAACCACGGCTCCCTCTTCAACGCCCACGAGACGCTTTGGCCCGAGGGAATGCTCGCCAGGCAACAGCGCGAGATGGAAGCCGCGGCTCGTCGAAGCGCAACGAGCCACAGCCTCCGGTAACCGAGTCCAAGCCTGGCACGGCTCAGGCGGACGCCGGAGGTCGGCGGTGCCGGCCGTCGGATTGGCCATCTGTGCGGGCTTCGAAAGTGGAATCTCAGGCGGCCCCGAGGGATTCTGACTGCTCCGGCCCTGCGACGGCGCATTCGTTTCGTGGGCTCCTGTCGCGCTTCCCGCGCGACGCCACGCACGACCTCGGGTGCACGCAATGACTCACTGGAAGACACTGGCCATCGCCGTCGCGGCAATGGTGACCACCACAGACCTCGCTCACGCCGAGGAGTCCTTTTCCTGGCGCTATTACCGGCTCGGCAACACTGGCATTCAGGGAGACTGGAACGAGTCGATCTTCATCGACAGCGACGGCAACCCCTGGATCGGCGGATACGACCCCGGCTTTGAAGAGGGCGGCATCGCCAAGTTCATCCAGGCCGAGAACCGTTGGATCAACGTCTCGAACGTCGATTACCCGATCATCGGTCACCCCGAAGAGCAGGGCTGCGTGCGGGTGAGTGACATGATCTCCGACGGACAGGGCAACCTCTGGATGGGGACGTGGCGCGGCGTGATGCGCATGAACCTCGCTGCCGGTCCAAGCTCGTTGGTGCGATGGGCACCCGGCGACTCGGCGTTGCCCGGAGGGCTGACGCGCGACATGACGCAGGCACCCGACGGGACCATCTGGGTCTCGGCGGAGTCGACCGATTGGGCGGCGGGCGGATTGAGCCGCTTCAACCCCTCGACCGGAACGTGGACCCACATCCCCAATCACGGCGGCGGCAAGATCGCCGCCCAACCGAAGCCGCGCGGAGGCTACTACCTCTGGACCGCCAACGGCGGCTCGAGCGGCATGTCGCGCTGGGACAGCAGCACCGGCATCTGGAAGAACTACCCGATGGCGTCGGGCCAACCGGCGGCGCTCGTTTCGTTGGATTCAGCCGACGCGGACGGCAACGTCTGGATGATGCGGTGGATCGGCAATCAGGGGCAGCAGCAGCTCGATTGCATCCGTCCGAATGGGACGTGGGTCTCGCCGCCACTGCCGCCGCAGAATCCAGTGGTTCCGGTAGCGGCACTTCGGGCCTTCGGCTCGATGCAGTGCCTCATGATCGACGGCTTCGCGGTACTGCACCGTTTCGACGGCACCTCGTGGACCGATCTCGGGCCGGTGCCGACCAGCGGGTTCATCGATGACATGGACATGGACAGCGCCGGCAACGTGTGGGTCTGCGGATCGAGCCAGGGCGGGGCGATCCGACGCGATGCCGAAACCGGTGAGTGGCAACGCTATCGCATCACCAACACCAGCCAGATCGACAACTTCAGCAGCGACCTCTCCATCGATCCGGTGACTGGCGACGTCTACGCCTGTGCCAACACGAGCGCGGGCGTCGGCGGCATGGAGCGATTCGACGGAGTTCGTTGGACCGGCCACAACCAACTCACCTATGGCTTGGGCTTCGATTGGCCCTTCGACACCGACAACAGCGAATCAGTGTGCGTGCGTCCCTCGACCGGCGGGGTCGTGGCGAATCCGACCTCGCACTTCACCTTCGAGTTCGACGGCTCGTCCTGGGCGTCCATTCCCGGCGGCCCCGATCAGATCTCGCAATACGTTGAGGACTCGCTCGGTCGCCTGTGGGGTGTAGCGCACTATGGCGGGCTCGGCTTCTATAGCCCGTCGGGGTTCAACCAAGTGAGTGCTGGCGGATGGGGAATTCGACTTGAAGTCGATCCGGTCCGGGCTGGCACCGTTTGGGCGAACGAGGATCTGACCCTTACCCGGACCGACGGCGTTTCGACCTTGCAATGGACGACCGAGAGTTTCCCTGAGCTGACCTTCCAGTCGCCATACATCAACGGCCTCGCGATCGACGCGAACGGTTCGGCATGGGTCGGCTGCCAGCTTCTCAACGAGAGCGGCCAGCCGGGCGGCGGACTGCTGCACATCGACCCGACAACCGGCAGCCACACCGTGGACACCCTCTTCGAAGGCTGGCCGTTCCCAGGCGACTACGTCTATCCGATGTGCGTCTCGCCTGACGGCAAGCTATGGATGTATTACGAAGGAGGAGAGTTCCCCGACTACCAGTTCGGTCTCTGCTGGTGGGACGGCACCAACGTCGGCAGCTTCCCGGCGCCGACCGGAGGTGAACCGCAGTGGGGCGGATTGCCGCACGCCTCGATCAAGGACTTGGAGCTCAAGGTGATTCCTGGTGGCTATGAACTCTGGATGAGTTGCCTGAGCCGCGGCATCGCGGTGCTTTCGGTGACGTCAACGACGACGCCCGGCGACCTGAACGGTGATGGCGTCGTCAGTGCGGCCGACCTTTCGATCCTGCTTGGAGCCTGGGGGTCGTGCAGCGGGGCGTGCGAGGCCGATCTGAATGGTGACGGCAACGTGAACGCGGCCGACCTCGCGGCTTTGCTCGGAGCGTGGTCGTAAGAGGCGTTCGATTTGGCGCTCAGAGTTCGATGATGTCGCCTGGCATCGGCAGTTCCGCCTCGATGCCGAATCGCTCGCGGACCCGCATCGCCAGGGCGGCCCGTTGCGGGTTCTCGCCGTGGGTGAGGACGACGCGCGGGCCGCGCCCCTTGGAGGAAGGCACCATCGCCCCGAGCCACTCGACGAGTTCGCTCTGGCCGGCGTGAGCGGAGAAGCCGTTGAGCTTGCGGACCGCGGCTCGCACGGCGATCGGATCGCGGTCGATGACGACCTGCTTCGCGCCGTCGACGAGCTCGCGACCTAACGTTCCGTCCGCCATGTAGCCGACGACGAAGATCTCGGCCCGGTTGCTCGGCAGGTGGTGCTTCAGATGATGGACGACTCGGCCGCCTTCGCACATGCCGCCGCCGGCGATAATGACGCAGGAGCCATCCATGTCGTTGAGTCGCTTGGACGCCTCGACCGAGTCGGTCTCGACGAGATGCCCTAACGCTTCGCGCAGCGCGCCGGTTGTCGAAAGGTGATGGGCCTCCTGGTCGTAGAGGTCCTGATGCTTTCGATAGGTGGCCGTCGCCTTCGAGGCCATGGGACTGTCGAGGTAGATCGGGAACTCCGGCAGCGCGCCGCTGCGGATTCCCTCCGCGATGTGATAGAGCACCGATTGGGTGCGCCCGATCGCGAAGGCAGGAATGATGACTACCTTGTGCTGCCACATCGCATCGCGAAGAAGCTCGTGGAAGCGGGCGATAGTCTCAGTCTGTGGACCGTGGTCGCGGTCGCCGTAGGTCGACTCGAGGAAGACCAGATCGGCCGCGGTCGGCGGAACCGGGTCTCGGAGGATCGGCGAGCCCTTCGGACCGATGTCGCCGGAGAAGACCACCGTGCGGTGGCGTTCGCCATCACGAATCGACATCTCGATGTTGGTCGACCCCAGGATGTGCCCGTTCTCGCGATAGCGAATGGTGATGCCGTGGGCCACGCCCTCGACGCGGTCGTAGGGAAGCGGCCGCATGAGCGTCTCGAGCCGCTCGATGTCCTCGCGGTCGTAGAGCCCGCGAAGCGGCGGCTGTCCGGCACGGAAGCGACGTCGATTGAGGCGGGCCAGATCCTCGGCGGCGTGACCTGCCGCGTCGCGAAGGAGAAGCATCGTCAGGTCGAGCGTCGCCTCGGTGCCCCAGACGGGCGCGACGCAGCCGCGCCCCGCCAGGAGCGGCAGCCGTCCCGTGTGATCGGTGTGGGCGTGGGTCAGGACGATCGCGTCCAGCCGGGTGGGATCGACCGGTCCGAACGATTGGTTCCTCTCGCTCGCATCGGGTGTCCCCTGGAAGCTACCGAAGTCGACGAGGACTCGGGCCTCCTCGGTCTCGACAAGGTACCCCGAACCAGTCACTTCACCGACGGCGCCGCAGGGCGTGATGCGCATGAAAGCTCCCTTCAAAGCCTCTGGCTGTTCGCCGTCTCAACGACGGCTTCGACTATTGGCCAAGGGCCCGCAGGACGACGGTCGCGTACGCCCCGCGCGGCAGACTGAAGCGAAGCGTACGGGCGAACCGCTTGCCGGTGCGGTCAAAGGAATCGGGCACCGGCTTCTCCTGCACAAAGCCTTCCGCGCGGACGAAGAGGGACCGTGGGGCCTCGCCGAAATAGGGGCGTCGCAGGCCCGGAATGGCCAGTTCCTCAATGCGGACCGACTCCTCGGCCAGGACCGCCTCAGCATCGGCGGCCCATGCCGACTCAAACTGGGTCTCAGGGGCGAAGAGCGGGAGGTTGAGCGTCCGCAGGGCGGGCTCGACACTCCGGGCGAAGGGAAAGAGCATCACGCCGAAGGGATCGTCGCGCTCGAGTCGAGTCTTCTCGTCGCCCAATCCGGCGACGAACCGGCGGGCCACCGCGTTCCAGAGAAAAGATTGGTACGCCTCGACGCAGATGAGCTGGGTGAACGAAGGCAGGGCGGCAAAAGCATCCCGGAAGGACTTCCCGGCAGCTAACAGTTCGAACGCCCCGCGCTCGGGCATGCGCGGCATCTCGCCGAGCACGCGCTTCCAGTCGCCCCAATGGCTCGCGGCGACGCGGGTCATGGTGCGTGTCGCCCCCGAGTCCTTCCGCGCCGGCGTGCCGACGAGCAGTTTCAGGGCCTCTTCGAATTCGCCGCGGATGAGATGCCGCGCGGCGAAACCGCCGCCGTGGCGGGCCGAGCCGAAGCGCTGGTCGCCGAAATAGTTCACGAGGAGGAGGCCATCCTCATCTTTCAGGACATGGGCCCGGCGGTCGAGCTCATGGGTTGTGTTGCGGGCCAGATCGCGAACCACGATCGTGAAGCGATTGCCGTCGATCGCGTCAGCGGCGATGGCCTGCGGCGACCAGCCGATCAGGCGGGCGAACCAGGAACCACCGTCGCGGTCGGCGTCGTTCCCCCTCGCCGAGGCGACGCCCTTCGCGCCGACGCGTCCCGCCACCTCCGGCGGGACGGCTGCGGTCACGTGCTGCACGGTTTTCGCGTGGCGGTCTTTGAGCCCTGCATAGCCAAGCGAGTCGTGTCGCACACCCAATGCGCGGGCGAGGCCTTGGAGCGCGACCGGAGTGCTGAGCCCGGTCTTTCTCACCTCGAACACGGCGTGCGCGGCCGCGTCGTCGCGCTCGGGCCGCAGTGCCGAAACGAACGCCTGCCCGAGGCGTTCCTCAACGAGAAAGTCCTCGGGCAGGCGTCGAATGGTCACGGTTGCGGTGGGCCGTCAGCGGCCCGGCTCATCCAAGGAAGAAGTTGGTGATGATCTGGTCACCAATGCCGGTGAGGGCGGCGCCGGCGATGATGCCCGCGCAGATCGCCTCCTGGCTCTCGACCCAGATCGCCTTGCCCATGCCTTCGCTCTTGGTGTTGCGATCGTGCATGAAGGAGAAGAACATCGCCCCGATCCACATCATGATCGTGCTGTCGACAGGGATGACCACGCCGAGGCCGATGGCGACGGCGCTGATTGGGAACTTGCCCTTGCTGACGACGCGAAGCACCTCGAAGACGATGCCGACGACGCCGGCGATGATCATCGCCATGATCGCCGAGTCGCGAAGGTTGCCGCCGCCCTGGGCGATCATGTCCGCAACGCCCTTCCAGATGAGCGCACCTGGCATCGGGAACTTCTCGCTCACCACCTGACCTTCGATCGGAAGGGCAGGGTTGTAGTGCGGCAGGAAGAGCCAGAAGAAGAGCGGGACCGCGGCGAGACCGCCGGCGAAGATGCCGATGAGGTGACCCCAGGCCTGCTGCCTCGGCTTCGCACCCAGCATGTAGCCGGGCTTGATGTCCATGAGCAGGTTCGAGGCGTTGCTGGCGACCTCGCTGGTCAGGCCGGCGGTGATGAGGTTCGTCGCCGGGTTGGTGCGGTCGATCGCGCCGAAGGTGAACTGCGTGATCTTCGAGAGCGAGCCGGTTGGCGTCGTGCTGGTGAGGCCCGTCGCGTTCGCGGCGATGAGGGTGAGCACGATGATGAGCGGCACGCAGAGGAACCCGTAGAGCGGGTTGATGCCGAACCACTCGTAGTGCATCCAGACCAGGAACGCGGTCATGATCGGGATGCCGATGAAGCTCACCTTGAGCGGAAGCTCGATGTGCTTTAGGCAATCCTCGGCCTTGGACTTGTTGAAGGTGAACATGCCGCTGAAGGCCGAGATCAGGACCTTCGGCTTGGCGAAGAGCGAGGTGAGCGAGGCGGTCACCATGATCGCGATGCCCCACCAGAGGCACCAGGTGTTGAGCAGGTGACCGCGGCCGAAGACCGCGTCACCGGCTTCGAGCGAACCCGACTTGGGGAGGATCTCGCCGGCGTTGATCATCCATGGGGCGATGAAGAAGTAGTTGGCGACGCAGCCGATGAGCAGGCTGTTCGCGATACGGCGTCCCATCAGGCCGCCTGCGCCGAACATCGAGAGTTCGAGGGTCGGCGTAATGGCGAGTTGGCGGATGTCGATCCCGGCGATCTTCGGAATCCATCCGGTCGCGGGATCGATGTGCTTGTAGTAGAGGGCGTTCAGGCTGTCGGGAAGGTGGAAGACCTTCTCCATGCCGAGCCACTTCTTCTGGATGAGGGTCTGGTAGCCCTCGAGCTTCAGGAAGTCGATCACCGTGACGAGCAGGGCCGCCAGGCCGAGCGCCTTGGCCTTCAGCATGCCCATCGCGACGCCGGCGCTCTTGGCGGCGGCTGACTTCACTTCGACCTTGGTGTTCTTGGTGCCGCCGGGCGGCGCGTCAGGGTAGAGCGAGTCGAGCACAACCGCGCAGGCCCGACCCTCGGGGAAGGGCAACTGCTCGTCGTTGACGAAGCGGCGTTTCATCGGGAAGGCGACGAGCACGCCGAGGATGCTGGCCGCGATCATCCAGATGAGCATCTGCCACCATGGGAGGACCGCGTTGGTCATCATCATGAAAGCGAGGAGGCTGGAGATGAGCGGGGCGGTCATGTAGCCGGCGGCGGTGGCGACCGACTGCACGGCGTTGTTCTCGAGGATCGTGAAGTCGCGGCCGATGCCGAAGGTCCCCAGGATCCGGAAGGCCAGGAAGGCGAGAATGACGCTGGTTACGCCGACGCCCAGCGACCAGCCGGTCTTCGCTCCGACGTAGAGGTTGGTTGCCGAAAGGATGCCGCCCAGGAGGAAGCCCGTGACGCCGGCCCGCAGGGTGAGCTGGGCCATGTCTCCGCGGAACACGTTCTCGAGCCACCAGCGGTCCTTCTGCTCACGGGTCCATGTCCGGATCTCGTCGTCGGAAAGGTGGGGAAGGGCCATGCGGGGTCGACTCCTGAGGGGTTGCCTCGTCCGCGACGAGTTCGGCGCGGAGAGCGGAGGACGATACCGGAAAGGGCGGGGGATCGCGATATCGGTGCTTCCGCGGAGGGGTCGGGGTCCGACCTCCGAAGCTCACCACCCGAATTGTCGCCCTTCATGGAACTTCGTCGGAGGAGAGCGGCCGAGGCTGCGCCTGAAGCGTCGAGGCGGTTCCGTTCACTCGCATCCTGTTCACTCGGAGAGACCCATGTTGACGCTTCTCGCGATCCCCACCGTTGCCGCAGTTCTCGCCGCCGCCCCGCTGGGCGGTTCCACCGCCTTCACGTACCAAGGCCAGCTCAAGGAGGCTGGCGAGGCCTTCAACGGCGTGGCTGACCTCCAGTTCACCCTCTTTGACAAGGAACTGAACGGCAGCCCGGTCGGCAGCTCGATCCTGATCTCGGGGATCACCATCACCGACGGCCTCTTCACCGTCGACCTGGACTTTGGACTTGCCGCGTTCGACGGTTCCGATCGCTGGCTCAGCATCGAAGTCCGCTCGCCCTCGGGAAGCGGGACGTTCACCGAACTCACGCCGCGTCAGCCGATGCGTCCGGCGCCGTACGCGCTCTTCGCCCTCTCCGGCAACCCAGGACCCGCTGGCCCGCAAGGCCCCACCGGTCCGACCGGCGCTCCTGGTGCTCCGGGCGCTCCCGGAGCGACCGGCCCGCAAGGCGCCCCCGGCGCTACGGGCCCACAAGGTCCGCAGGGTCTCCAAGGGGCCCAAGGCCCGCAGGGTCCGCAAGGTCCCGCTGGCCCCGCCTCACCATGGTCCCTCTCGGGGTCGGTTGCGTTCTACAACGGCGGCAACGTCGGCATCGGCACGTCGGCTCCCGCATCGAACCTGCACGTTGCGAAGTCGCAGGCCACGATGCGCCTGGAGAGCACCTCCAGCACCTCCGGTTCCGTCGTTGACCTCAAGGGGCAGGACGCCGTGGGGCTCGGCACCTCGACGCTCGGTGCGGTTCGATTCCTCAACGAGAATGGAACGAACGCCGCTCGCCTTCGCTACGTCGATGGCTTCTTGGGTGGACTCTTCATCGACGTCGCCGACCAGAACCTCTTCTGGATGACCACGGGCGGCACCTTCTTTGGCAACTCCGGAGACACCGGCGCCTTCACGTTCCTCTCCGGCACCGACGTCACCGCCGGGGAGACGGCAGGCGGTTTCGTCGTGGTTGGCGCCAGCAACGCGACCAACATCGCCATCGACAACAACGAGATCATGGCCCGCAACGGGACCGGGACCAACACGCTCGCCCTCAACGCCGAAGGCGGCAACGTGACCGTTTCGCAAAGCGGCACCGGCCGACTCGGCGTCGGGACCTCGGCCCCGACCGAGACGTTGCACGTCAACGGAACGACCCGCACCAACGTTCTCAAGATCACCGGCGGTAGCGATTTCTCCGAGGCGTTCGACATCACCGAAGGCGAGATCAAGCCCGAGCCGGGCATGGTCGTCTCGATCGATCCGAAGAACCCAGGCAAACTGCGCATCTCCACCGACGCCAACGACCACACCGTCGCCGGCGTGATCTCGGGCGCTGGCGGTGTCAACACCGGCATGACTATGGGGCAGCCCGGAACGCTCGCGTATGGCGATCATCCGATCGCACTCTCGGGCCGCGTGTACGTTCTGGTCGACGCGACCAGCGGGCCGGTGAAGCCGGGCGACCTGCTGACCACGTCCGGCACCGCCGGCCACGCGATGCGGGTGAGTGATCACGCCAACGCCCAGGGCGCCGTGATCGGCAAGGCGATGACCTCGCTCGATTCGGGCAAGGGCCTCGTGCTCGTCCTTGTGAACCTCCAGTGACGTTTGGGTCCATCGAACCCCACAAGAGAGGATGGTTCACCATGCATAAGAAGATCATGCCGATGAGCGTCATGTTCGCGATGGCCATCGCGAGTGCCACCAGCGCCTCGGCCCAACAGCAACAGGGGCAGAACAACGGCGACGGCCGCTACCCGGTCGTCTCCGCCGACGGCGAGTTTCTGCCCGCCGAGATGAAGCGCGAACGCCCCGTTCCCTTCACCTGGAACGGACCGATTCCCGCCAACGCCCGTTCGCTCACGCTTCGCTCGGTGAATCCGATCGAAGTGATCGAGGCCGACCTGCGGGCCGAGACCTGCGACACCTGCGGCGACAACGAGCTGCGCGGCAAGCGAGCCCGACCGCGCATCGGTTTCACCCGTTCGGTCGAAGCGACGCTTGGTCGCACCGCCCGTCCCGAAACCGACTTCAACGTGACCCGACTGGCCGACGGCCGCGTGCTCGCTACGCTCGCCGTGACCTCGCCAGGGGCGAAGCGCATCCGCTTGCACTTCTCCGACGTCGATCTTGGCGACTGCCGGATGATCGTCTGGGCGCCGCACGGCGACAGTTACGTCGTGCGCGGCAGCTATGGCGGCCAAGGTCCGGCCGAGAGCGGCGAACTCTGGACGGCGTCGCTTCCTGGCGACACGGCCTTCGTCGAGATCGTCGGTTGGACGTTGCCGTCTTGCGAATTGGTCGAGGTGCTTCACCAGGATCGCGATGCGGAGACGGCAGGCGCGGCAGGCGAAGGCCAACAGGGGAGTAGCCAGGGGATGAACGACGGCGGTGTCGCCGGCGGCGCGCTCTCCTGCAACAAGGACGCGACATGTTCGGTGACGAGTTCGACGCAGGCCGCCTACGACGCGACCGGTCAGATGAACTTCGTTGAGAACGGCAACGGCTATGTTTGCACCGGCACGATGCTCACCGATCAGGATCCGGAGACCTACGTCCCTTGGTTCCTGACCGCGTACCACTGCATCAGCACGCAATCGGTGGTCAACACGCTCGAGGTCGTCTGGTTCTGGCAGACGGCGAGTTGCAATGGCTCACTGCCCGACTACGACGCCCTCGACCGCAACACCGGCGGCACGCTCATCGCGACGAACCCGACCGACGGCGGCAATGACATGTGCTTCATCCGTCTCGACGGACCGCCGCCAGATCTCGGCGCCTTCAGCGGCTGGACCACGGCCTTGCCCGCCCTCGGACGGAGCTTCCATCATCCCGCTGGTTCCTTCAAGCGCTACGCGGAGTGGGATGACGTGAGTGTCTGCATTCCCTGCGGCTTCTGCGCCGACTCAAGCGACTACCAGTTCTACAACCGCACCTTCGGCCTGTGCGAGGGTGGCTCGAGCGGCTCAGGCATCTTCAACTCCAGCGGCCAACTCTTCGGCCAGCTCTTCGGCACCTGCACCGACGTGATCGGCAATCCCGATCCGACCTGCTCGACGCTCGATGACTACTGGTGGTACTGGGGCGAGTTCGAGGAGACTTACCCCCTTATCTCCAACAAGCTCATCGTCGGCGGCACGATCTGGGTGAACGGAGCGATTCCGAACGGTCTTCCCGAGATCGGTTCACAGACGTTTCCGTTCAACACGTTAGGTGAAGGTTACTCCGCGGCGTTCGACGGCGCTCAGCTCAAGATCGTCGCCGGGAGCTACAGCGGGACCTACACCTTTACCAAGGACATCGACATCGAGGCCGTCAATGGCGTCGTGACGATCGGTCAGTGACCCTCCTTTCGCACTCCAGCACGAGAGACTCTCATGCTTCTAGCAACAACAATTCTCATGACGGCGATGGCGATGGCGCCAGGCAACGACGACCGTGCCACGACGTGGTCGATCGAATGGTCGAGCGTTGACGGCGGCGGCTCTCACCTGGCCGGAGGGACCTTTGAGCTGCACGGTACTATCGGCCAGGCCGATGCCGGCGTGCACTTGGCCGGGAGCTTCGATCTGATGGGCGGCTTCCACGCGGTGCAGTTCCTGGTTGGACCGACGCTTCTGGGTGACATCAACGGCGACGGCGTGGTCGGCAACATCGACCTCGCCCTCCTGCTCGGTGCCTGGAGCACCAGCGGCGGGCCGGCGGACCTCGACGGTGATGGCTTTGTAGGCAGCGTCGACCTGGCCATCCTGCTCGGGGCGTGGTCGGCGTAACGACCCTCACCCGCACGTCGACAAGCGAGTACCCTGCGCAGCGTGGAGGTTCACATGCGCAGGGTGCTCTTCGTTTCGGCTCTGGTGGCGTTGACGGCGGCTCGCGTGCTCGGTCAGCAGGTCACGTGCGACGCTTTGCTCAAGGAGCTCGCTGACCCGGCGGCGATCACGCGCTATCCGAATCCGCCGTTTCTCCTGAAGCAGAGCTCCAGCTATGACCGGGCCTCGGTCTCGTCGAGTGACGCGGAGAAGTGGTTCGCCAACGCCGACGCGGGACAGTTCCTGCGCGTCGATCAGCGTGACGGCCGACAGGAGTCGGTCATGCTCGATGCCGAAGGCCCCGGCGCTGTGGTCCGCATCTGGTCGCCAAACCCGAAGGGTACGCTTCGCGTCTATCTCGATGGGGCGGAACACCCGGCGATCGAAGCCCCGATGGCGGCGCTTCTGGACGGGTCAACCTTTTTCGGCGGGCGCAACGCGAACGCCGCCTTTGCCGCCGAACTGAGCAGGGGATGGAACCTCTTCGTTCCGATCACGTTTGCAGCGCGGTGCGTGATCACGACCGACGACGGACGCGGCGTCTATTACCAAATCAATTGGCGCGACTACGACGAGGGCGTCTCGGTCGCTGCCTATGACCCGACCGCGATCAAGCGATTCACCGGACTGCCCGAACCGTCGCGAGAGCTCTTCACGCGGGCCCGGCCGATGCCGGTCGAGGTGCCTCCGGGCGAATCGCGCACGATCGCCGAGTTCGACGAGGGGGCCATGATCCGCTCGATCATGATGCACGCCGAGCGGCCGGATCTGGCGGTGCTCGTTGCGACCTTCGACGGCGAGGAGACCACGTGGATTCCGCTGTCGGAACTGTCGCGACACGCAACCGACCTGCGCGGCGGCCTTCCGCCGCAGGGCGAAGGCGAGAGCGGCTCGGCCCCGATGACCTTCTACGTCGATTGGCCGATGCCCTTCCAGGCAAGCGCGAAACTCGCGATCCTCAACGTGGGCGACACGGCACAACGCGTTGCGATGATCCCTGACGTCCAGGCCTACGCCTGGGACGACTCGTCGATGCACTTTCACGCGACGTGGAAGCGCGACGTGTCGATCCATACCCGCCCCTTCCGCGACTATCGATTCGTTGCTGTTGAGGGGAAGGGTGTTTTGGCCGGCGACTCGCTGCACATCGTGAATCCGGTCGATGCGTGGTGGGGGGAAGGCGACGAGAAGATCTACGTTGACGGTGAGACCTTCCCCTCGCATTTCGGCACCGGCACCGAGGACTACTACGGCTACGGCTGGTGCTGCCCCGAGCCCTTCTCGCACCCGCTTCACTCCCAGAGCGTCTGCGAGGGCAAGGAGTACGGCACGAACTGGGGTCGCACGATCGTCACCCGGCTTCGCGGGCTCGACTCGATTCCCTTCTCGAAGCGGCTGGTCTTCGACATGGAACTCTGGCACTGGGCCGAGTGCGACGTCAACTACTCGCCTTGCACCTTCTGGTACGCCCGGCCCGGCGCCACCTGTGACGTGAAGCCCGACATCGCCGCCGCCAAGACGGGTTGGCCGAGATCGCCAGAACGGCCCAAGCCCTTCGCCATCGCCGGTGCGATCGAGTGCGAGGGGATGCGCATCAACGCCCTCACCCCCGGCCTGCCGACCGAGCATCAGGGCATGCAGGCCTATGTTGCAGCCCTGCCGACAGGGAGCGACGGTGCGACCGCCAAGGGGTGGTCCCATGACAAGCACCTCTGGGTCAAGGCGAAGTCGATGGGGGAACTCATCGAGCTCGCGATCCCGACGGAAGGAACCGACGCGGTTCGGGTCACGCTCTACGCGACGAAGTCCTGGGACTACGGCATCGTCCAGTTCTCCGTGAATGGCGTGGCCTGCGGAGGTCCCTTCGACCTCTTCAGCGGGTCCTCGGGAAAGGTCGAACCCTCGGGAGCGATCGATCTGGGCGTTCATACGCCGCGAAACGGCAAGCTGGTTCTGCGGGCCGAGGTCGTCGGGAAGAACCCGGCATCGCTCGGCACCGTCTCCTATTTCGGCCTTGACTGCGTGACGCTGCAACCGCCGGTATAACCTCCCGCTCCGATGGAAGACTTACGCCGACGATTGCGACTTCAGGCCTCCGCGGCGGTTGCCTTGGCCCTTGCCTCCGGATCGGCATTGGTCTCCTGCACGGCGATGGAGTCGTCGCGGCGACTGCCCGACAGCGAAACGGGACCGCTCTTCGTCGGACCCGAACAGCGGTTCGACGAGGACGCCGAGGCGACGCGGATCCGCATCCGGCGGATCGACGGCATGGTCCAGGGCTTCGCCGATCGCTACGCGGCGTTGGTGACCGGGGCGTGCGACGCCATTCTCCGGAGCAAGACTGATCCGGACTTGCGCCTGGCGATCGACCGGTTCCAGGTCCGCACCGTCACGGCGGTGTACGACATCGCCACCAACGAGGACGCCTACACCAAGGTCCTCGACCTCGTGGTGGTGGTCACGCTCACCGCCAACTTCGCGATTCTCGAGGGCTACGCGACGGACCTTCTCGGCGAGGACGCGACGCTGCTCGCCCAGCCGCTCCAGCGCGGTCGCGAAGAAGTCGACGCGATGGCCGCCGAGATTCTCAAGCCAGCGGAGCAGGTCGAACTTGCCCGCCTCATCCGATCCTGGCGCGACGAGAACCCGGACGTCGAGAACCTCGCCTTCGTTCGCTTCAGCAACTTCTCCCAGTCGCGCGGCAAGAACCAGATCGCCGAGGCCCGTTCAAACTCGGGCCTTCTCGCCCCGATCTCGCAGGCCGTCGATGAGGTCGCCCGCGGCCGGTTGCTGGCCGAACGGGCCTTCTACATGGCCAAGCGGGCACCGCTCCTGATTTCGCTCGAGTCGGCGAGCGTCATGAGCCAATTAGCGGCCACCCCGGAAATGCGCAAGGCGGTCGAGATCGGCGACGGCATCGCCAAAAGCGCCGACCGGCTGAGCGCCGTGGCTGAGGCGCTGCCGAAACAGATCGAGGCCAGCCAGGACCAGGTCATCGAATCGATCGAGCGCACTTCGGGTGTCGTACAGAGCACGATCGGTGAGTATCGCCGGGCGATCGAGCGCACCGATGAGCTCATCGGGAGCATGCGTGGGCTCTCGGGCTCGGGCAAGGAACTCCTGGAGAGTCTCGATTCGGCGGCGGCGACGATGACCAAGACTCTCACCGCGGCCGAACGGGTCGCGGTCGCCTTCATCGGGGACTCGCCCGAGGTCGGCCCGCCGCACACACCTTTCGATCCGCAGATCTACGCGCGCATGCTCGTCGACATCCGTGGGTCCCTGGTTGAGCTGAACGCGGCCCTCGACCGCTCGAGGGAACTGGCCCAAGGCGACCTCTGGGAGAAGCCCATCGCCGAGTTTGACCGCATCAGCAAGGACCGCGTCGAGCACGCGTCAGGCGAGGTGCGATCGATGATCGACCTCGTCTTCTTCCGCACCGTCATCGTCATCCTTCTGGTCTTCGTTCTGATGGTCGGCTACCGCACGGTCTTGTTCCTTCTTCAGCGATCGCTGCGGAAGACGATGGCCGCCAACGCCAACAATCCGTCGACCAGTCCTGCGGGAACCAACCAATCATGAATCGCTTCGCATGTCTTGCCCGCCGTTCGGCACTGGCCATCACCCTGACCCTCTCTGGTTTCGTCTTGCTGGGAGCATCGCCCGGTGCTGTTGAACCTCAGGGTGGCCGTCGCGGTTCGCAGGTCAATCCGCAACCGGTCGACGCGGGCCTGCCCGCATACGCCAAGTCGGGTGATGTCTCCGGCGCGATCCGCTGCGCCGGCGACGCCAACGTCACCCGGCTCCTCGGGGTTGCAGGCGATGCCTTTCGGTCGAAGCAGGCTGGCGTGAAGCCTGACGTGCGCGGTGAGACCCAAGCCGCAGGGCTGGCAGCGTTGGCGGATGGGAAGGCGGATCTCGCAGGATGCAGCCGTCGGCTGACGGCACGTGAACGCGGCGAGATTGCGGCCAAGCTCGGCGCGGAGCCGTTGGAGATCGTCGTCGCCCTCGACGCCCTCGAGGTCGTGGTCAACGCGAAGAACCCAGTGAAGTCGCTGAGCGTCGCCGACCTGTCGGCGATCTTCAGCGCGGTGCCCAACGGGCGGTCCTCGGCCGCGACGTGGGCTGACGTGAAGGCCGAGGACGAAAAGTTCGCGGCGCGGAAGATGACCGTCTTCGGCATCACCGCCGATGAGGGGAGCGGCGGGATCATTGCCACCGCCGTCCTCGCCGGATCGAAGTTCCGCAGCGACTTACGTGGCGTGGCGACCTCCGATTCGGTCGTCAGCGGCGTCATCAGCGAAATCGGCGGCGTCGGCTACATCGATCCCTACTTCCGGACTGCGTCGCTGCGAGCGGTTCCCATCGCCGCCGCCGGAGGCTCAGCCGTGAGCTGCTCGCCCGCGACCATCGCCGATGGGAGTTACCCGCTCAGCCGCCGGCTCTACGTCTATGTGGCCCGAGCCGCCAAGGACCCCGTGCCGGCCCACGTGAGCGAGTTCCTCTCGTTCCTCCTAAGTCGTGACGGCCAGACCGCGATCGCCGGAAGCGGCGGCATTCCCGTGACGGCGGCCCTCGCGGAAGAGTCACGCAAGAGCCTGAAGTGACCGCGGGCACCTACTGCGTCAAGTCCACCTCGAACTCGAACTCGCCGCCCACGTAGCGAGTGTGGACGAGATCGCGCAATGCCGCGGTCGCATCGCCTTCGATGCGCACCCGGCAGCGACCGACGCGTTGCGGGACCGGACGCACTTCAAGGGCGAGCGGAGCTGCCTGTGACGGAAGAAGAAGTCCACCCGGCTGCGTCACGTAGACCAACGCCTCGGTGCGAAACGCGGGCTCTTCGAGGTGCTCGACGGTCACGCGCAAGGCCAAGCCCGCCTGGGCAGGGAGCGAGAGCGGTGGCTCGATCCAGAGAATGATGCTGGCATCTGGTGTGCCCGTGCGCGGCACCGGACTGTGCCGAATGCGAATCGCCTGACGCAAGGCATCGAGCGTCGCGGGATCCTCGATCGCCTCGACGACCGCGTCCGGCGTCGGGGCGGCAACGTTCGCCAGGCGCACGGCTCGGCGGTAATGCTCCACCGGCTCACCGCCTGAGGTGCGCTCGCGAAGCACCAAGTCGAAGGCCAGCGCGTCGACGTGGCGCATGCTCTCGGGGAGGGGAATGGTCCGATCCCGCCACGCCCAGACCTCGGGGCCGCTTCGCGGTGGCTCTCCCGTTTCGCTCTGGTTTGCGTCGTGGGCTTGCTGTCGCGCCCCGTCGCCCTCGACCTCGGCCGCCCGTTCGCCACGGGTCAAGCCGCCCCATCGGGCAACGATGCGTTCGTCGCCGTCGGGGGCTATCAACACCAACTCGAGCTTCGCACTCGAGCGAAGCTGATTGAGCGTCGCTCGGCGCATGCCGATGCGCACGGTCTCCGTGACCGGCCAACTCGGCCGATACTGAAAGAGCGTTCCATCGTCCACCGCCCGATTCAGGGCACCGCTCATGACCCCAATGATCAGAGCGGGGTCGACCGTCCCCGAGATGGCCCGATCGTTGAGAACGTTGGAGGAGCTTTCGGCGAAGCTTCCCGGCCGGGCGAGGGGATCGGCGAACCGGGCCAGTATCCAGGAGGGCAGGCTCTCGACGCCACTGATGGCAATCGCGCTGCCGGCGATGCCGCACCCGACGATGATGAGGCTGAGAAGCGATTGGACGAGGCGAGTCCGCCAGAAGGCCACATTCGCCTGCGGCAGGGTCCGGCCACATTCCGTGCATGGCCGATCGAAGGTGGGTCGACCTCCGTAGCGACAGGCGGGACAACCGTCGGTCGGCGAGCCGCGGGCCATCAGGAGGACGCTCAAGCCCAGCGCGAGGAGCGCACCCAAGGTCAGGATCGCGGCCGCGAGCGTCAGGAGTGTCACGAGGATGCCGGAGAAACTGACCATCGTTGATGAGGCGCCGATTAGGCGCGGCTCCTCACGAGCTCGCTGCTCGCGGCGTCCGAGGTCCGGCGCTGCGGGTGGGCGTCCCGACGGTAGATCTCGGCCGAGTCGACGTGCAGGTGCGGGTACTTCGCACGGAGAAGATCGGCTTCAGCGCGGTCGAGGTAGTTCACGCGAAGGGCCTCGAGGTTCGGGACCCGCTGCAGGAGTCGCTCGATGGCCGCGGGTGACAGTGAGGAGTTGTCCAGGTCGAGCGTCCGAAGGGCCGGCATCGGTGGGAAGCGAGAAAGCTCGTCCTCAAGCAATACGTCGGTGAGGCGAGTCACCGAAAGTTCGCGCACCTGAGAGAAGTCAACCAGGTCGTAGCTGCTTCCCAAGGGAACCTCGATCCAAGCGTGCTCGACGAACGCGTTGACCTCGGGTGCAAGCGGAACACTCGTCGCCGGGCTGACCGAAACGATGATTCCACTGGTGCGGGCATAGCGGACGATGCCCGGAGGCATGAGCAGATTCATCCATTCGGTCTGGCTACTGATCATCAACCAGCAGGTCGGGGCGTTGTTGACGGGGGCCGCGATGAGCGATTGGATTTCGTAGCCCTTGAGCGTTCGGGCGAAGATCCAGGACCAGCCGATCGTCACGACGAGGAGCGAGAGCGTGCGCAGCACCGGTCGTCGAGGAAGGGAAGGGACCGTCGACGACTCGGCCCCGGCCGCGACCCGTCGGCGCCACTGTCGGCTTGCCAGCGGCTCGAGGGCGAAGGCCACCAGGGCGACGGAGGTTTCGACCAAGAGGACTGCCGCCGCGGGCCAACGGGTGGCGCCGAGCAGAATCCAGACGAACTGGGCGGCGATTCCAAGGGCAACGAGGGACGTCGCACCACGATGGGCGTGGCGATCGAGATCCGGATGGCGCCCGCATTCGGTGCAGACCTCGCACAGCGCGACCGTTGTCTGGGTCGCCGCGGCAAGCGGAAGGTGCAACGGGTGGCCGCAGGCGATGCACTGCCTGTGCCTGCGCCGCCCGAGTGTACGGGCCCCTCGAACAAGCATGCCGAAGCCGATCGTCGAAACGATCAGCGCCACCGCAAGGAATGCATAGGTGCTTGTCACGTCGGAAAGGCGAGCTGTGAGGTCGCGCGGGTTTGGTGACCGCGGAGGAAGAGGACTTCACTTTCGCCGAGTTGGCCCCCAAAGGCAATGCGCTCATGCCCCGATACCGTCATTGCTAGCCATGCGTTCAAAGGGGTGGCGCTGGTGGAACGCATCACAGAAGTCCAATCGCCTGACTTTTCACCAACGCCATGACCGTCACCCCCGGCGCAAGCCCAAGCTCCTTGACGGCACGCCGACTCGTCTCGGCCAACAGGGTCACGGGCGGCCGATCGCCGCTTACCAGGGCAATCTGCACCAGGACCCCGTGCTCGTGCTCCGACAACCGCTCGACCCTTCCGGGAAGCTGGTTCCGAATCGAAATCCGATCGATTCGCTCGCGAGCCACGGCGACCTCGCGGGCCGCGAAGGCGACAGTCACCGAGGAACCTGAAGGGAGTTCGCAGGCGGGCAAGGCCATGCTCATGCCGGTGCCGACGAGGGAGACAATCGACAGCCCCGGCTCCTCGCCGTGCGTGATGTGCCCGGGAAGGACGTTGATCACGCCACCGGCTCCCAAGGCCGCATCCGCCGCCGGCTCATGGACGAGGTCGCGATAGTGCCCCTGTCCAAGCGAGCGACCTCCCGCAAGGGCAATGACCTCATCGGTGAGCCGGAGGGCCTCGTCCATCCGATGGGTCACGAGAATGGTCGGCAGCCCCTTCGAGTCGATCACCGAGCGCACCAGTTGGATGGCTCGTTCGCGCAGCCGTCGATCGAGCGACGAGAACGGCTCATCGAGCAGGAGAAGCCTGGGGCGGCTCAGAAGCGCCCGAGCCAGCGCCACGCGCTGGCGTTCGCCGCCCGAGAGGTCCGTTGGGCGCTTCGAGCGATGCGGCGTGAGTTCGAGGGCGTCAAGTATCTCCTCCTCGCTGAGCGCGATGCCGTCCGCGCGTTGAGTGCCATAGCGGACATTTCCGAGGACGCTCAGATGAGGGAAAAGCCGCTGATCCTGGAACGCCACGCCGATGCCACGCGCGTCCGCCGCGACATGCAAGGAGCGGGTGCTGTCGAAAAAGACGCGATCACCGATCGCAAGGAAGCCCTCATCCGGCCGACGGAGTCCCGCGATCGTCGCGAGGAAGGTGGATTTGCCCGAGCCAGACGGGCCAACGATAGCGATGGCTCGAGCATCGCTTTGGGCGTCCACGTCGAGGGCGAAGGCGCGGTCGCCGACACCCATCCGTAGCTTCACTCGCAGCCGGAATTGCGTCACAACGCACCACCTTGGGCGCTCGTCAACCGGGCCTGGCTGCGCCGAGCGAGGAACTCGGAAGCGACCAGCGCCGCGAAGGCGACGACGATCGAGATCGCGAGAAGCCGCGTCGCCGGTCCGTCGCCATCCGGAAGTTGGGTGTAGGTGTAGATTGCCGCGGGCAGCGTGCGCGTC
>JAEUIU010000046.1 GCA_016795065.1 Phycisphaerae bacterium | reverse complement strand
GAGTCGCGAGGAGTCAGCGGGCTCGACTTGTGTGGCAACGGCGTCGTCGTCGTGCCCGGCGAACTGTTCGTGTCGCGCACCGGCAATCCCAATCAGTATCCGGCTGGTCGGCGAATTCGAAACGTCTACCAAGGGGCAAGCTCGCTTGTCGCCAGGGTCTTCCTCGCGCGCCCCGCGTACGAGAGCGTACAAGCCGTCATGGACGAGATCATCCGGCGCGGCGGCGCGGTGGCGCTGAGTACCGTGTCGAAGGTGCTGAAGATGCTGGATGAGGATCTCGTGATCCGCCGGGCTGGCCGAACGAGTGAGTTGCTGCAGGCCGACGAGTTGCTCGATCGGTTGGCGGATGCGTACAAGCCGCCGGCGATCAGGGCTCGGCGGAAGTACCGCTGGACGGGGGACAGTGGCGACATCCTCGCGATGCTTCGTCAATCGAGCGGGCAGTTGGTGCTGACGGGCGCCGGCTCGGTGGACCGATACGCGGTCATGCCCCGCGAGAAGACCATCCAGTGCTATTGCGGATCGATCGTCGAGATCGAGGAGAAGCTGAAGGGCCAGCTCGAAGAGTCGCCGCGCTTCCCCGATCTCGATCTCATCGAGACGGACGACCCGACGGTCTTCTTCGACAGCCGCATCGACAGCCACCTGAACAGCCAAACGGACGCCGGCATCGCGATCGCCTCGCCAACGCAGTGTTGGATCGAGCTCCAAGCGGGCGACAAGCGTCAGCGGGATGCCGCCGTTCAGGTGCGAAAGCGCATCGTTGACGAGCTGCGAGGCGGCGAACGGGGGAGGCGATGAGTATGGAGCCGCTCGTCACCGCCTTGCTCGACTTGGCGGGCGAGCTACCTCATTTGCCGCGGCCGCTTCTCATCGGTGGCGGGTTCGGGCTGTATCTCAAGCAACGCCACCTTGAAGAGACGGACCGAGAGCCAACGCTCATCGCCGGCGAGTACTGGCCGCCAGCTCGGGCGACGGAGGATGTGGACCTTCTCCTGCCGACGGAGATTCTCGTCAGCGTCGATCACATGCGATCCCTCCGCGAAGCGCTCGACCGGCTCGGATATAGGCCAGAGGCGAAGTACTTCCAGTTTGTGAAGGAGACAGCGAGCGGGCCGGTGAAGATCGATCTCCTGACGTGTGATGTCCCCAGCGAGCTCGCCGATCAGGTCAAGGTCAAGTCGATGCGCATCCGACCGGCGGGCGATGTGCAGTTGCACGCCTATCTCACACCCGAAGCTCTTGAGCTCGGCGTCGCACCAAGTGTGTTCGTCCTGCGCGGAACCCGTTCGGATGGCTCCCGTGACGAACTGCGGGTGCACGTGCCTAACTCGTTCACCTACCTCCTGATGAAGCTGCACGCCTTCCGGGACCGCGTCGATGATCCGAGGAAGGGGCTTGCCGCTCACCATGCGCTCGACCTCTATCGAATCGTCGCGATGGCGACGCGCGCGGAGTATGACCTGGTCAGAGCGTTGGCGATGCGCCATGTGATGTCCGCCCCGCTGCAAGCGGCGCGGGCCGTCGTCGCCCAGTACTTCGGCGATGAACGGTCCATTGGGATGACCAGGTTGTTGACAGGCGCGGCGGATGCCGGCTTGCCTCGTGCGGATGTTCGCGGCCAGGAGTTCCGGGAAGCGCTCGGGGAGATGCTCGCTGGGTGAGGCGGTGCAGGCTTTACCGCAGACGGTAGAACGTCGATCGGCCGCCGCCCGCGCGGACGAGGAGGTTCATCTTCACAAGGCGAGTGAAAGTCGCCTTCAACGTGTTCGGGCTCGCGCCCGCCTCGCGCACCATGTCGCGGGTAGTGACGGTGCCGTGCTGCCGGGCGCGGTCGAGGATCTTGAGGGCGAGTTCGGAGAGGTCGGCGAGCGCGCCTCGCTCGCGTTCGACCTTGGCGGCGAGGCGGCGCTTCTGTTGCTGGAGCGCGCGGAGGAAGAAGAGAACCCACGGCTGCCAATTGGGGCTGTCGGTTCGGATGGTCGCCTGCGTTTGGCGCAGACCGATGTAGTACGACTCCTTGCTCTGCTCGATCACGCTCTCGAGCGAGCTGTAGGGGAGGTAGGCGTAGTCCGCCTGAAGAAGGAGTAGTGTGGTGAGGATTCGGCTGAGTCGTCCGTTGCCGTCCTGGAAGGGGTGGATCTCGAGGAACGTCACGACGAAGATCGCGATCGTGAGCAACGGATGGATCGACGGGTTCGCACGCTCGTCCGACAGCCATGCGAGGAGTTCCGACATTCGCCGAGGCGTGTCGAACGGCGTGGCGGTCTCGAAGACGATGCCGATGTGGTTGCGGATGGCTGGGTCGGGGCCGCCTTGGGCGGAGGCCTGACTGAGGTGGCGTCACCTAGGGGCGTGCGGAACGGCTCGGAGAGGGTCGCTCACGGAGGCGCAGAGGCACGGGCCTGAGAAGGGGGGCAGGGATGCTCGAAAGCGGGTCACGTGGTGGCCGTCGCGGCCTGAAGCGATGACGGTCAAGGGGAGCGCGTGGGGCGCCGTGGGCGCTGGCGGATGGGACGGCGCGGGCGGGACGCCTGGGGAGCCAGCGGTGCCCAAGGCGACATCTCCACGGCGGGCCTTGGAAGGCGTCTGGCCAAGTTGGCCCCATCCGATGGTTGCAGTGACAAGCCCCGGCGTTTGTCCTGATGCGGGCGGGCCGCGAGACGGAAACGGCGGCGCCCAGGTTGGGCGCCGCCGTGCCTTGACTCGGAAATCGAATCGCACTGGTCCCCGGATACCGCACCCGGGCGCAATGCGCTGATCCTGATTAGCGGATGGATCGGAACGCAGCCCAGAGTTCCCGTGAGAAGATCTCGGGCTGTTCCCAGGCGGCGAAGTGTCCGCCCTTGTCGAGCCTGTTGTAGTAGATGAGGTTGGGATAGGCCCGCTCCGTCAGGCTCCGCGGAGCCGGATAGAGCTCGTCGGGGAAGGTGCTCACGGCAACCGGGATGGTCACTCCCTTGACATTGAAGTACCCCTTTCCGAAGTACTCCCAATAGAGCCGGGCACCGGAGATGCCGGTGTTCGTCAACCAGGCGATCGTGATGTTGTCGAGCACATCGTCACGCGTCAGGCCTTCAGACTTCCCGGCGAAGACGCGCGAGATGAGTTCGTAGCTGCGGGCGTCGTGATCGAGGAAGTAAGCGGCCAGCCCCACAGGGGAGTCCGCGATCCCGTACAACGTCTGCGGTCGCAGCCCCATCTGGTATCCGTAGGCGATCCCCTTCTGATACACGAACTGCAAACGCTCGTACGCGGCCCGCTCTTCGTCCGAGAGGCCAGATGGTGCCGATGCTCCAGACGCAGCGGCCTGATCGATATCCGCGGGGAAGATGCCTGGCATGTTCGTGTGAATGGCGATCAGTTCGGGAGCTCCTTGCAGGGCCATGCTGTCGACGACGATCGCGCCCCAATCACCGCCCTGGGCCACGAACCTCGTGTAGCCGAGGCGCTTCATGAGCGTGAGCCAAGCCCGCCCGATGCGGTCCGGTCCCCATCCGGTCGTCGTCGGCTTGCCCGAGAAGCCGTAGCCCGGGATCGATGGGATGATGACATCGAATGCGTCCTCGGCGCTGCCGCCGTGCGCCGTCGGGTTGGTCAGCGGCTCGATGATCTTCATCTGCTCGATGATGGACCCAGGCCATCCGTGCGTCACGATGACAGGCAAAGCACGGGGATGCTTCGAGCGCACGTGGATGAAATGAATGTCGACGCCATCGATTTCCGTGATGAACTGGGGGAGGGCGTTCAGCTTGGCCTCGACCTTTCGCCAGTCGTAGTCCCTCTCCCAATAGCGCGCCAAGGCCTTCATGGTGGCCAACTGGACGCCCTGTGTTGCGTCGTTCACCGTTTCCTTGTCGGGCCATTGTGTCGCGGCAATCCGGCGGCGAAGGTCGGTGAGTGCCTCTTCAGAAGCGTGAAACTGAAATGGACGGATGGATGAGGCGCCGAGCGTCGCGGGGCGCGAAGGCAATCTCGGTTTGCTGCGGGTCGACGTGAACTGAGCGAAATCGAGGCTGGCGAGTAGTGCAACGGCGGCAAGACCGGCGGCCAAGGCGGCTGTGAGCGTAAACACGATGTACTCCTTCTTGCTTGGGTTCTGGTGCGGACACACGTCCGCTCATCAGTGCTGAGCGTGAGGCACCTCCGTTCCGGCTCATGCGGGTGTTTGGCGTCCGCACGCTCAGCGCGTGCCGAGCCCGAGGCACACCGTCTCTGCGAAGTACAATCGAGCGCCATGGAGAGTGAGCAACGGACGACGGCCGCTGTTCAGGGCTTTCTCGGCAAGCTGGAGGGCGCCGATCCGGCAGACCCGGTGATCCGAGATCTTCTGGGCCGTTCCGCGGAACGACTGCGCCTGCTGTGCTCGACGCTGCTGTTCGGAAGCTATCCGCGACTGACGCGACCGCCGCTCAATCTGCAGCCCGACGAGATGCTGGGCGCCGTGGTCGAGCGGCTGCTCAAGGCGATGCGAGAGGTGCGGCCGCAGAACGTGCGCCAGTTCTTTGGCCTTGCAAATCGCCACATGCGTTGGGAGCTCAACGACATGGCCCGACGCTTGGATCAGCAGAGCTCTGTCGTAGGCCTCCAAGACAGCGCCATTCCCGCGCCGGAGTCGAGCGGATCGGTCGTGAGTGTCAACACGAGCCGAATGCTTGAGGCGATCGAGAGGCTGCCGGAAGAGGAACGGGAAGTGTTTGACCTTCTGCGCATTCAGGGAATGTCATACACAGAGGTCGCGCAGCTCTTGAGTGTGTCTGAGAGCACGGTGCACCGGCGTCTGAATCGCGGTCTGGTCTCTCTGGAGGAGCAACTCGCCGACCTTCGGCCGCCTGGTCGCGCGACGTCGTAACGTGGGCAAGGGGTTGCGATCGAGTGTCGGAGCTCACGCGCGGGATGCATGAAATGGAACCCGATGCACAGGTCCGATCCCTGCTCGAACTGGCCCTCAACTCAGGGCGGAGCCCCGACGAGGTGTGCTCGGCTTATCCCGAGCATCTCCAAGAAGTCCTCAGGAGGTGGATACGCATTCGCGAGATCGTCGGCGATCTGGACTGCCTGTTCCCGGCGTCCTCGGCGGGGCGAGCGAGGTTGCGAGATTCAGAAGGCGAGGTTGGTCGGTCGCTGGCGCTGCCACGCATCCCAGGCTACGAAATGGAGGCAGTGATTGGCCAAGGCGGAATGGGCGTGGTGTATCGAGCCAGGCATGTCAGGCTGGATCGCGTCGTGGCGATCAAGATGCTGCGTTCCGGTGATCATGCTTCCGCACAGGAGCTCACAGGTCTCGTTCGAGAAGCCCAGGCCATTGCCGGGCTGCAACATCCTCACATCGTTCAGGTTCACGACGTCGGCGAGCTCGGTGGCTTGCCCTACTTCACCATGGAGTTCGTGGAGGGAGGCAGCCTTGCCCAGAAACTTGCGGGCACGCCTCAGCCTGCGATGAGCTCAGCCGAAGCGGTCTCCGTGCTCGCCCGCGCGGTGCACGCCGCCCATGAGCGGGGGACGGTGCACCGGGATCTCAAACCCGGAAACGTGCTCATCAGCGGAGACGGAACGCTCAAGATCACTGACTTTGGGCTCGCCCGCCGGCTTGTCGCCGATGGGGAGACAAGGGTGACCCTCGCTCCGATGCGCGTGGGGACGCCGAGCTATATGTCTCCGGAGCAGGCCCTGGGAACAGCCGATGCGCTCAAGCCTTCCGCAGACATCTACTCACTCGGCGCCGTCCTCTACGAAATGCTCACGGGCCGTCCTCCATTCCGCGGCGATTCGCCGGCGGAAACCGAGCGTCAAGTCGTCAACGACGAGCCGGTGCCACCTTCGCGCCTCAATCCGAAGACGCCGCGCGACCTCCAGACCATCTGCCTGAAGTGCCTTCATAAGCAGCCCGAGCGTCGCTATGCGAATGCAAGGGAACTCGCGGAGGATCTCGATCGATTCCGGAAGGGAGATCCCATACAGGCACGGCCGGTTGGAGTGGTCGAGCTGGCCATGAAGTGGGTTCGGCGGCACCCTGCGCACGCTGCGCTCCTGATTGCGGCGTGTGTCGTGATCGCGACGGGAATCCTGTTCGGTCTGTGGTACCAGAGCGTCGCCGCTACGCGCCGCGCGGAGGCCGGCTTTCGCGAAACGGAGGCACGGGGCCTGGTTCAGCGCTCGCTGCAGCAGGCGGTCGCTGCGATCGCCGTTGAGCATTGGGACAACGCCGATCGGGCTCTCGTCCACGCGAGAGAGCGTGCTGCCGAAGCGAAATCCGAGGAGCTCGATCGCGAGATGGCATCGCTCGGGGAGTCCGTCCGGATCGCGCGGCTGCTCGAACAGACCCGACAGAGCCGAGTGTTGGGCGCCGCCGAACGCACCTCGGTCGCCGAGTCGTACGCCGCGGCCTTTCGCCAGGCCGGGATTTCGATCGACGGGAACATGCGCGCGAACGCCGTGGCCATCCAAGGGTCGCCCATCAGGGCGCAGTTGATCGCAAGTCTGGACGACTGGGCCAGTGTCGAATACGACCTGCGTTCCGTGGACCGGTGCGACGCGCTTCTGGCCGTCGTGCGCGAAGCCGACCCGGGCTCAGCGTGGGCGACTCGCTTCCGAACGCAGGCCTTGTGGTCCAACCGGGATGCCCTCCTCCAACTCGCCGTCGACAGTGCTGACCCCGCCATCGCTCCGAACGGCCCGGCCGTGCATCAGGTCGGTCTTCTGGGCCTGCGGCTGGGCGAGGCAGGCGACACCGACGCGGGCATGGAGTTGCTCAGACGCGTGCTGGTTCAACGTCCCACGGACTTCTGGATGAACTGGGAGTTGGGACTGGCTTACCTCAAGGCCGGGCGATACCGGGAAGCGATCTCACCGGTCCGAACCGCCATGGCCCTTCGGCCGGAGAACGCGAACGCGTGCGCGTTTCTCGCGGGTGTGGTCTCGGAGGCCGGCGACCTGGATGAAGGACTTCCGCTGTTTCAGCGGGCGATGGCCATGGCGCCTGATGCGACGTTCATCCGGCGGAATCTCGTGTACCTGCTGTGCAAGAACGGGCGCACTCGCGAGGCCAGGGAGGTTTTCAGCTGGTGGCAGCGGCTTGATGCCCAAGGTGTGAATGCGCTGCGGCAGTTCGTGTGGTCGTTCATCGAAACCCGTCGGTACGAAGAGGCGCTCGGCGTGATACGCGAGCTTCGCACGTACGACACGACCGACACAGGTGTCTTGGAGGACATGGGAGAGTGCTTCTACGAACTCGGCAGGTTCTCCGAAGCCGAAGTCGCGTTTCGGGAGGACATCAGGCTGCAGCCAAACTACGGCTATCCCCACTCGCGGTTGTGCCGGGTCCTGTTCAAGGCCGGACGAATCGACGACGCGATCACCGCGGCGCAAGGGGCGATCCAGCGATCGTTCCCGATGACCTCGCTCTATCCGCCGCTCGGTGAGTTGCTCCTCGCACGCGGGCGAGCGGTCGAGGCCGCCGCCGCGTCTGAGCACGTGACCAAGAGCTCGCCTGCGGATGTTCCCGCATGGATCGGCTTGGCGAGAGCCCAGCTCGGCCTCCGGCAGTTTGAGAAGGCGAGGTCCAGCTTGGACCGCGTTGCCACGCTCTCCCCAAGTCCGGATTCACAGAAGCAACTCGCTCGGCTCAGAGAGCTGCACGACCGGGTCTCGGAACTTGATCAGGAGGTGCTCTCGGCGCCTGTACCCGCCTTGGATGCGTCGGCGCTGCTGGATCTGGCGGAATGGAACTGGCGATGCGTGGGCAATCCCTCCTTGGCCGCGCGGCAGTTCCTGGCGGCGTTCGCCGCCGATCCCCGGCTGCTGAGAGCCGCCGGCTCGGATTCGCGGTTTCATGCGGCGTGCTCTGCCCTCGCGGCCGCTGAAACGCTCCCGCCCTCACCGGGCGGATCTTCTTCAGAGGAACGTGCACGTCTGCAATCCTTGGCGCTCGACTGGCTTTCGTCCGAGCGCGATGCACTGATCGCTCGGCGCACGGCAGGCGATGGGCCAGAGCGAGTCGTCGTGGCCGAGGAGTTTCGATTGTGGTTTGAGGACCCGGCCATCATCTCGTCATGCGAAGCCCCATGGGCGGGCCCCGACACAGACCCCGACACGGACAAGAAGCGCTGGCAGACGTTGTGGAGGGATCTCAAAGAAGGTGCGGCGCGAGACAACCCAGGCGAGATCCTCCGGAATGCTCGCATCCGCGTGTCGCTCAGCGACTGGGCGAGCGCTTTGGAGTCCTATCGCGAACTGTTCAGCCTTCAACCCGATCAATCGGGTGACGTGTGGTTTGAGCTGGCCGCGGTGCAGGTGCTCACCGATGACGTGAGTGGCTACCGGAAGACCTGCGAGCACCTGCTCGATTCGCAGGAAAGGTCATCGAGAATCAGGGCCTATCACGTTGCCCGGGCGTGCACGCTGTCGCCACTCGGCGACGCTGATCTGCGTCGGGCTGCGGACATCGGGGCCCGCGAGATTCGGAGTTCCGACGCCGCATGGGCACTCACCGAGAAGGGGGCGCTCTTCTGTCGCGCTGGCCAGCCCTCCGAGGCGATTGGGCTTCTCAAACGGAGCATCGACGCTGACTCGCGCGTGGGCATGGCGGTGTTGAACTGGCTCTGGATCGCGATCGCCAACAACAAGGCCGGTCATGCAGCAGAGTCCCGACGATGGTTCGCCAAGGCGGACACCTGGCTGCAGCGTCTTGGAGGCGAACGACCGCCGGACGACGGCCCTTCGACGATCCATGTTCACGATTGGCTGGAGGCGCAGATCCTCCACCGCGAAGCGGCGGCGGCGCTCGCGAACCCGATCGGTGAGGGCACGGCGGTACGGTGAGTCCGGCGTCGGCGGTGGGCGCGGAGAGGTGCACGTTCGGGTTGTCGCCCGGGCGACCAGCAACAGCCCCTCTGTCGACTGCGTCGACATCTCCCCCGCCGGGCGGCGGGGGAGAGCGATGGGCCCGCTGCCTCTTTCCTCTACTTCGTGCCTCCGTGTCTCCGTGAGAGAACCTTTGCTGGAGGGTACGGGCGAGAGCCCGCAACGCGGGCGTTCGCGTCCCGGACGGAGCCTCACGGCAATCGATAGAACGTCGACCGCCCGCCGCCCGCGCGGGTGAGGAGGTTCAGCCTCACGAGGCGCGTGAAGGTCGCTTTCAACGTGTTCGGGCTCGCGCCCGCCTCGCGGACCATGTCACGGGTGGTGACGGTGCCGTGCTGCCGGGCGCGGTCGAGGATCTTGAGAGCGAGTCCGGAGAGGTCGGCGAGCGCGCCTCGCTCGCGTTCGACCTTGGCGGCGAGGCGGCGCTTCTGTTGCTGGAGCGCGCGGAGGAAGAAGAGAACCCACGGCTGCCAGTTCGGGCTGTCGGTCCCGATCGTCGCCTGCGTTTGGCGAAGGGCGATGTAGTACGACTCCTTGCTTTGTTCGATCACGCTCTCGAGCGAGCTGTAGGGGACGTAGGCGTAGCCCGCCTGAAGAAGGAGCAGCGTGGTGAGGATCCGGCTGAGTCGTCCGTTGCCGTCCTGGAAGGGGTGGATTTCGAGGAACGTCACCACGAAGATCGCGATCGTGAGCAAGGGATGGATCGACGGGTTCGCTCGCTCCTCCGTCAGCCATGCGACGAGTTCCGACATCCTGCGCGGCGTGTCGAATGGCGTGGCAGTTTCGAAGACGATGCCGATGAGTTTGCCTTCGGAATCGAAGGCGCCGACATTGTTGGGCAAGGTCTTGTACGCGCCACGGTGCCGTTCGTCCTTCACGCTGTGGCGGAGCAGATCGCGGTGCAGTTGCTTGAGATGACTCTCGTTGACGCGGAGCTCGGGCCACGAGGAGAAGACAAGTTCCATCGTCTCCGCGTAGCCGGCGACCTCCTGCTCGTCTCGCGTCTCGAACTTCTTGATGGAGAGGCGGCCGAGTAGCGCCTCAACCTCTCGGTCGCTGAGCTTGCTCCCCTCGATGCGTGTCGAGGAGCCGATGCTCTCGATCGTCGCGACCCGTCGAAGGGTGCTCAGCCGCTCTGGAGCCAGGGTGCCGAGCGCCCGCCACGTCCCCTTGAACTCGTCGAGCTCGGTGAGAAGGGAGACGATCTCGTGGCTGAGTTGGAGAGTCTCGGTCCGCACGACACCGGAAAAGATACCCGATTATGCCGGATTAGGCGACCGGAATGGATGCCGGATTGTGCCGGAATGGGGGGAGGGGCGATAAGAACAGCCTTGAAGGGTATGAGAGCGGCCTTGGATGTGCTGCCCTCCTTGAAAGTGCCTGTCCAAATTGGCCCCAGTCCAAATTGGCCCCAGTCCAAATTGGCCCCACCGACTTATCGCCAAACTTGATGCTCTCGACGGCGTCCCCATCGATTAGTTTCAGCGGTGGCAGCCCTCCCGAGTACTCAATGGGGGGTCTCAACAAGGTGCCTGCCATTCACCGCTTCATTCGTCGAAGCAGGAGCCGTCGTATGAACATCAAGACCGGACTCGCCTCCTCGGAGGCCGTCCTCTCCGCTCTCCTCGCCTGCGCCGCTCTCGTGGCGACGAACTCCACCTTCGCCAGCGGCGACGTGTGCCCGTGCGCGACCGACCTCAATAACGACGGTGTTACCGATGCGGCCGACCTCGCCATCCAGCTCGGTGCCTGGGGCTCGAACGGCCTGCCTGATCTGAATGCAAACGGGACGACCGACGCCGCCGATCTCGCGATCCTGCTCGGCGCCTGGGGCCCCTGCGCCGCGCCAATCAACGACAACTGCGACCAGGCGATTCTTCTCGAAGGCGAAACCGTTGTCCATGAGTTCTGCAACTCCAGCGCGACCGACACCTCGCTCTTCTTCCCAACGCTCTGCGGCGACGACCGGGCGACGATCGGCAAGGACATCTGGTTCCGCTACTACCCACCGTACCCCGGGAAGCTGATCGTCCACACCTACGACTCTGAGTTCGACACGGTGCTCGGCGCCTACCTGTTGATGCTCGACGGTGTCTGCACCTGCCCCGACAGTTTCTGGGTCACCTATGCGCTGACCGACTGCAGCGACGATGCGAACGGCGGAGTCACCTCCTACATCGAGTTCGACACCAACCCGAATGACTGCATCAACATTCGCGTCGGCGGCTACAAGTTCTCCAATGGCGACGTCGACGAGGGGCCGGGCCTCCTCACCATTCGCCCGATCAAGCGAGGCGACCGTTGCGACGTTCCTAACCTCCTCCCCTCCACGAACCATGTCGAAGTTCTCGGCACCAACGCCGGCGACACCTGGTTGCAGGCGGACCTGTCGAGCTGCGCGCTCAACGACGACCGCGACGAGTGGTACCAATATGTGATGGCGAGCACGGGCACGGCTCGCATCTCGACCTGCAGCGCGGCGACCGACTTCGACACCACGCTCGCCGTGTATTCCGACTGCAACGGCCCCGGGGACGAGATCGCCTGCAACGACGACTCCCCGACGGTGGGCTGTCAGCTCGGCGGCTTCAATCGCAAGTCGGAGCTCTTCATCAACGCCCAGATTGGCGACTACCTCTACATCCGCGTCTCCGGATACCAGAGCGCGGTCGGCAACTTCAAGCTGACTGTCGACATCGACTGATGCCAGCCTAGGCAACCCGTAGCGCCCTTCGGGCCGCCACTCTCTCTCGCGAGACGGGCAGCCGCGTCCTTCGCCACACGGGGATTGCAAACGCGACCCGCATGAGTCCGCTGATCCACGCTCGCGCCATCACCCCGCAACCGAGGGGCGAAGTAACACCCGGCGAGGGGTTCGGTCTTGCCTCTGCGTGGGCACTGGCACCCTTCGCCGGTTACCGGCTCGTCTCGGTGTATGTCGCGAAGCGTGTGGTTTGTCCGGAATGTGACTGTCCAAAATCCGCGCCCCTTCGCGACTGGCGATGAGGGCCCATCACATCGCTGTCTGCTCTTTGGTCCCGAATGTGACTGTCCAAAGTCGCTCAATGTCCATAGTGGCCCAAATAGTCGGCCGAAGACGTGCTTCGCGGCAGAGTAGACCGCCATGCCGAAGCGCGCAGTCTCGACCGCAACGCCGCACGCGCGAAACTTGTCGCTGTCAGGACTGCTGTCCAGCGCGCCGACGTCGGAGAACGCCGCGAGGTTCTTCAATCGGACGAGTCTCACCATCAAGGTGAAGCACCGCATGGCAGTTCGGGCACACCGGCCGAAGATCTCGCTCAGCACTCCTTTCAGGCTCGAAAGGGAGGGCTGTACGCCAATCGGTCAATCCACGAGTTGCTGATGGAGGCAAACCGGGGCGCACACGTCTTCATGGCTCAGCGCCTCGTTGGTGCTGGGTCGATTCTTCAGGTCGATCCTGTCGTTCAAGCTGCGTTTGCCATGGACGACAGTTCGCCGAACGTCCTTCGTCAGCTAAGAGGCCTCGGAACCGAGTACGCCAAGTCGAACGCGGCCGAGGTAGATAGGCGGTTCTTTGGGAGCCCCGCACGACCGTGGGAACCGGTTGCCTAACTGATCCGACCTTTCGACGGCTTGTTCATCAATCGCGTTCACTCGGGGACCATGCACAGCGGACCATACGGGACGGCTCCAAGAGGGCGCCTCACGGAGGCATAGAGGCGCGGAAGGAGAGACGGGACAGGGATGATCCAGAGTGGACCGCCAGTCGGCCTTCGCGTTCTGAGAAGGTGACTGTCCAAAATGAGTCCGTCGGGCCGAGGGGCGGTGCGGGTGTGACCCCAAACGGGCGTGGATCCAGCGGGGCCTAGTGGTGGTTTTCCACGGCGTGTCCCGAATGTGACTGTCCAGAATGGGCGCCCTCGCAGCGAATCAGGTGGCCTCATACGCCTGCTGCGGGTGAGCGGGCTGGTCGGGGTGCGTGAACTTCAACTCGCCGTCACGAACCATGGGGGTTAGGTAGGTGCGGGTGACGTAGGGCTGGCCCCGTCGCAGTAGGGCGGCGAGTTCTTCCGCTCGAATAGCCCGCCACGCGCACAAGCGGCGGATAACGGGCTTCACATCGCTGGGGCGAGCACGCTCTCCCAGATCAGCGATCGCCGCAGCAAGCTCCTTCGGTAACGGCGGGAACCCCTGCGGCAGGGCTGGGAACCCCTGCGATTGGCTGCTTGTCGCAGGGGTTGGCTCCTGCGACTGCGCCTTCCCGGCAGACGGCGCCACGCTGTATGTCGCCGTCGGGTTCAGCAGCCGTTCGGTCGGGACGTAGTAGGTGGCAGCCCCCTTGCCCCTTTGCTCCAGGAGGCCGAGATCACGGAGGCCGCGGAGCTGGCCGCTGGCGATGAGAGTCTCGACACGGTTGAGGTCCCGGTAGGCCGAGTTGTTGATAGCACCGACCTCGCGGACGAAGACGAGGGCTCGCTGTTCGCCTTCGGAGAGTTCAAGATTGGTGAAGTTGCCGAGCCATGTCACGTCCTCTGCGCTGAGGAAGTGGTGGAAGAGGAACGTGACGACGAAGGTGTCCTTGTCGCGGTCCGACTCGAATGTCGGCGGGCTCAGACCAGCTTGCGTCAGTGCTTCACGCATCGCCCGGATGCCGGAGCCCTTGGTTTCGGCGAAGCGCGTCTCGTGGAGCACTGCCGCAATCTTGGGGTTGCGCTGCTGCGAGCCTGGTTCACCGAGCCGGTCGTCGGGAACGAGCGAAATGCCCGGGTTGCGGATCTCCAGTCGATTGCTGTAGCGGATGATCTGGATGGGCTGGCTTTGGCGGTAGCTCCGGTGCATCACCGCATTCACAATCGCCTCGCGAATGGCGGTGCGCGGAACGAGCGGGACGTCTTCACGGCGGTTCGAGTTCGCTGGCAGCCGAAACGTCTTCGGGACGTCGTCGAGCACAGCGTTGATCGCTCGCGGGATGACCTGCATGAGTGGGCCGAGCATGTCGATGGAATCGAAACGCTCGTCCGGCGACTTCACCCACTCGCGGCCAGGGACGCGGATGTAGTCGACCCGCATGAGCGGGAAATGTCGACGGATTGCGGCGTGCTTTCCAAAAAGAATCAAGCCAGCAATCGTTGGATGCGTGACGCCATTCACTCGAGACGCGCATGAGAGCGAGTAAAGCAGGTCCTCGTCCGAGTATGCGAGCTCTGGAGCGGTCGGGTTGGCCTCGCGGCGAGTGCGGCGGTACTCCTGGATCGCGGCAGGGTCGAGGTCGTTGATGTCGGCGTCGGCGATGACGGCTTCGTCGAGGGACTTGCTCGACTGGGCCTGATAGAAGAGCGCGAGATCGTCGTCGGTGCACTTCTGATCACTCGAACCGATGCGTCTGAACGCGCCCTTCGGGAGGCCGCGGGACTGGATGTAGAAGGGCTTCTCGCTCGGGCCGCCTTCAGGGATGTAGGCAATGACGACCCGCTTGCTGTCGCGTGTTTCGACCGCGAGTTGGGGCCGAATCGGTACGTTGAACTGGCTGCGACACTGCGAGGCGAGGTCGGTCTGAAGCTTGTCCGGGTCCGGCACACCGACGATTTCGTATGTCGGGAAGAGGGCGTCCTCGGCGCGACGCACGCCGAGCAACAGGTACCCTCCCTGACGCCCGGGCTCGTTGGCGAACGCCGAGATCGTCTCCAGCATGGACGGGCCGATCTGCTCGCCGGCCTTCGCCTCGATCTGCACGCTCTCGTCGAGGTCGTTGAGTCGCTTCCAGAGTTCGTCGAACGTCAAAGTCACGCACGCCCTCCTTGGCCATCGCACCGGACTTGAGCAGCGTGGGGAATCGACGGGCGAAAGAAAGCCGCTCGTGGCTGGACTGGATGAGGGATCGTCGCTTCGGCGAGCCGTGCCTGCGCCGTGCGCATCGACCACGTGGTCACGACTATCCCGCCAAAGTCTATGGCTGCCGCGTTCCGCACGCCAGCGTTGCCGACCTCTCCGCAATCTCGCTCTTGACCTGGGCCACAAACTCCGCCGCGGGCATCGCCCCGAGATTCTCCTGCACCCCGCGTGCCCGCACGCTCACCGCCTTCGCCTCGGCGTCGCGTTCGCCGACCACGAGCAAGTACGGGATCTTCCACTCGGTGGCGGCCTTGATCTTGCCTTGGATGCGTTCCGGGCTCTCGTCGAGCGTCGCTCGGACGCCGGCTGCCTTGAGCATCGCCAACACCTCGCGGCCCCAGGCTTCGCTCTTTTCGCTGATGGTGAGGACGCGCACTTGCTCAGGTGCCAGCCACGTCGGGAACGCTCCCGCGAAGTGTTCGATCAGGCAGCCGATGAATCGCTCGAAGCTGCCGAACGGCGCCCGGTGGATCATCACCGGCTGGTGGACCTGGTTGTCGCTGCCGATGTACTCGAGGCCGAAGCGCTTGGGCAGGTTGTAGTCGACCTGCACGGTGCCTAACTGCCACGATCGGCCGATGACGTCCTTCATCACGAAGTCGATCTTCGGGCCGTAGAACGCCGCCTCGCCGGGCTCTTCGCTGAAGGGGACGCCGAGGCTCTTCGCGGCGTCGCGGCACGCCTGCTCGGCCTTGTCCCAGTTGCCGGGATCGCCGACGTACTTCGCGCTATCGGGGTCGCGCAGGCCGACGCGGACGCGATAGTCGGTCATGCCGAGGGTCTTGAAGATGAGCTTCACCAGGCTCAGGCAGCCTTGCAACTCCTCGGCGATCTGATCCTCGCGGCAGAAGAGGTGGGCGTCGTCTTGGGTGAAGCCTCGAACGCGGGTCATGCCGCCGATTTCGCCCGACTGCTCCCAGCGGTACACCGTGCCGAATTCGCAGAGTCGCACCGGCAACTCTCGATAGCTTCGCTGCTGACTCGCGTAAATCTTGATGTGGTGCGGGCAATTCATTGGCCGCAACAGATAGCCATCGATATCGCCGGCCTTCATGCGATTGGCAAGGTCGCCGCAGGTGCAGCCTTCGTTTGCCAGCATCTTCATGGTGTCGTGCTCGAGGATCGGCGGATACTGCGAATCCTGGTAGTAGGGGAAGTGGCCGCTGGTCTTGTAGAGATCGAGCTTGCCGATGTTCGGCGTGAAGACCTGGTGGTAGCCCTGTCGGCGCAACTCCTCGCCGATGAAGTTCTGGAGCTCCTGGCGAATCACCGCGCCGTTCGGGGTCCAGAGGATGAGCCCCTGTCCAACCATCTCGTCGATGTGGAAGAGCCGCAGTTGCTTGCCGAGGATTCGGTGGTCGCGCTTCTTCGCTTCCTCGACCTGGGTCATGTACGCGTCGAGCTCGGGCTTGGTGGCGAACGCGGTGCCGTAGACGCGAGTCAGGCGGTCGAGCTTCTCATCGCCCTTCCAGTAGCTACTCGCGAGCGACAGCACTTTGAAGGCGCCGATCCGGCCGGTGCTCGGGACGTGCGGACCTCGGCAGAGATCCTCCCAGTCCTTGCCCGGCTGGCCGGTCGCGTACCAACTCAGCTCCGTCGAACCCGCCTCGATCGCCCGTTCGGCGTTGTCCAGCTTGAACTTCGAGCCCTCGCTCTTGAGCTTGGCCAGACCTTCACTCATCGGCATGTCGTAACGGGTGAAGGGCCGGTCCTCGGCGATGATCTTGGCCATCTCGGCCTCGACCTTGGCGAAGTCTTCGGTCGACATCGCCTTCCCGGTCGGGAACAGCATGTCGTAGTAGAAGTTGTTCTCGAGCGGCGGGCCGTAGACGAGCTGCACCCCTGGAAAGAGCCGCTGAATCGCCTCGGCCATCACGTGAGCGCAGCTATGCCGCAACAGGTACAGGGCATCGGCGTCCGGCGCGGTCGCCCCCTTCGCCTTCGCGGTCACGATCCCGAGCTTCACGTCCTTCTCGATCCGCGTCGAGAGGTCGGTCAGTTGGCCGTCGATCTTGGCACCCAAAGCGGCCTTGGCAAGGCCGGCACCAATCGACGCGGCAACCTCGCCGGCAGTCACGGGGCGATCGAATTCCTTGACGCTTCCATCGGGAAGGGTAATACGGGGCATGGGGCGACCATGGTAACAGCGGGTGATTCACCGCAGAGTGGCGGAGGACGCTGAGGTCAGAAGGAGGAGGGGAAAGTGGTATTGCCCACAGCGTTCAAGAACGGCGTGATTTCGGCAACAGCGCCCCGCATGAACGCATCGATCGCAACCGATCCCGGCGCACCACCGCCAGCCACCCTTCCTTCTCCTCCCTCGGGCCTCCACGTCCTCCGCGCCTCTGCGGTGAACGAACCCGCTCACTCGCGCGGGAATAAGTCCGTTTGGTTCGGCAGGTTCTTCGGTCGCTGGCGCAAGGCGTCGAGTTCCTGTTCCAGGTCCTCGAGCGTTCGGAAGTCGTAATGCTCGCTCGCGAAGCGGATGTAGGCGATCGGATCGAGCTCGCGCAGGCGCGAGGCGACACGTCGCCCGATCTCCTTGCTCTCGACCTCGCGTTCGAACTCGCGGTGGAGATCGTCCTCGATCGACTTCGCCAGCTCTTCCTTGGTCTCGGTCGGAATCGGCCGCTTGCCGCACGCGGCGAGCACGCCGCGCATGATCCGCTCGCTGTCGAAGGGGACACGCGATCCGTCACGCTTGATGACGAAGAGTCGCTCCGTCCGCTCGACCCGTTCGTAGGTCGTGAAGCGCTTGCCGCACGCCTCGCATTCGCGACGACGGCGGATGGCACTCCCATCCTCGGCGCCGCGGCTGTCGATCACGCGATCGCGATCCTGGCCGCAGTACGGACAACGCATTGCCAAAGTGTCGCGGGGAAGCGGGGGGGCGTCAAATCGCGACGACGGCGGGGCGTCAGGAAGGCTCGCTTCGACCTACTGGGAATGCTACTTCGTCGCCTTGTCGGGACGCGACTCCTGCTCCTGAGCCGCCGCCCCGAAGGGAGCTCGGCGCTTGGATTCGATCGTTCCTTCGATGAAGAGCTGGAGCTGGGCGAATCCGTCGAGCTCGAAGTGCTCGACCACGATCTCGACCTGGGTCCGTTCGGCGAAGGTGATCGTGCCGGTCGACTCGCGCGGAGCATGCCAGGTCCAATCCTCGATCACGGTCTTGCCGTCGACCATCACCCGGATGCCATCGTCGCTGATGGTCCGGAGCGTAAAGGTGCCCGGCGGGAATTCCAGCTTTGCCTTGGCGATGGTGCCGAAGTGATCGCTCCCGATCGTCCCTGACTTCGCCGCCTCGGCGAGCGTCTCGTTGGAGGTCTTGTCGAGCTTGAGCGACGTCGGGCCGTCATGACCGAACTTGAAGTTGACCGAGGGGGCTTCGACCGTGATCGAGTTCTCGCTCGTGGCGGCCTCGCGCCAAGTGGCCAGATCGGTGCGCGGGTCAACGGTGCTCGGGAAGAAGCTGACCGCCCAGTCCGCCCGGTAGACGCAGCCTTCTCCGAAAAGAACCGTCTTGTCGAAACGGACTCGGAAGAGGTAGGGGGCGACGTTGCCTGGCAAATCCATGTTGATGCCGAAGGTCGAGGTGCTCAGGTTGGTGTGGACCCGGAGCGATCCCCCGCCGGCGACCTCGGAGCCCTTGAACTTCTCTGCCCCGAAGAGCCGCCAGTTGTGAAGATCCGGGTCGGCCGACTCGAGAACAAGGAGTGGTGTCTTGCCGTCCCACGGCCCCCACGCGGTCATACGAATGGCCTCGCGGCCGCCGAGCTTGCGATGCACGCCAATCGGAGTAGCGATGCCCGGGAGCTTCGCCGCCAGCTCGGCGACGGTCGGAACGACGGCCGCTTCGGGCAGGGCATCGCTTGGAGCCAGTTCGCTGACATCGTCGTGAACAACCTTCGCCTCGCCGAGATTCTCGGCGAAGTGTGTGCCCTTGGTTTCCCGCAGGGCGAGTGCTGTACCACACTCCTCGAACGTGTTGCGGATCACGATGTTGTCGCGGCTCTCGGCTCCATTGGCCTTCGCCCATGGTCCGGACAAAAGGGCCTTGTCCTCGTCCCACCAGAGTTCGATCGCGACGCCTTCCTTGCGGAAGATGTTGGAGTCGATGCGATTCGCCGTGCTGTGCTCGATGTCGATCGCGCCGCCCTCGCCGAGGCCCTTGCCCGGCGCGTCGCCGGCGCCGCCGCCATTGGCCGTGAAGACGTTCTGGGTGATGAGCGACGACTGCGAGTAACCGCCCCAGATCCCGCAGATGCCATTGCCGTCGAAGGTGTTCTGGGCGATGACGTTCCCAAAGGAGAAGGTCAGTTCGAGTCCGTGGGCGGCGGCGAAGGAGAGATCGTTGCCGACGATGATGTTGTCGTTGCAGCCGCGTTGCTTGCAGAAGTCGGGAGCGGCCGTCTCGGGCGTGGTCCGCTCGCCGAGGGCTTCCTTGCCGGCGAAGCCGAAGATGCCGTCGCCGCCGTGGGTGATGCTGTTGAGGGCGATCGTGTTCTTCGAGCACTGTTCGAAGAGGAGAATGCCCGCCGAATCCTGGCCTCGGTTGTACGAGCCGTGGGCGTAGCCGCGGATGCAGAAATCGAAGGCGTTGCGGCAGACGACGTTCCCGGAGGAACGCCACATCGCCAATCCCCAGCCGCTGAGGAAGGATGCGTCGCAGTCGTAGATGCGGCTCTCGTTCACGCGATCAAGGATGATCCCGTTCTGGGTCCGCCGGACGGTCACGTCGCGAACGGTGACTCCATTGGATCGCTCGATGCAGAGCCCGGCGCCGTAACGTGTCACCCACTCACGGGAGTCGTTCTCGTGCGGCCAGAGCCAGTCGGCCCCGTCCTCGCCGCGCGGCGTGGAAAGGAGGCGCGTGGCGACGTTGTCCGAAAGCGTGAGCCGTTCGAAGGTCGAGCCGGTTGAGCCCGTCGCAAGCACGCCGCAGCGGAAGCCACGCACCACGGCGTTCTTGAGGACGACGTTGGTGCCGGTGACGACGATGCCGGTCCCACTCAGCGTGTCCAGGGCGGCCGCGGGATCGGCGCCGTAGAGCGTCGTCGTCAGGCAGTCGACGGTGATGTTCGAACCGACGATCTGGAGGACGCCGTTGCCATTCTCGTCCCGGATCGGGCGGCCGCCGAAACTCACCCGGCAGCTTTCGCGGATCACCACGTCGTCTCGGTCGACGTTCACCAGCGGCAGGGCCGCCGAGGGATCGACAGGCGGCGCGGCCGTGCCCGTCTGGCCGCTGCTCGTGTGGGGGCCGGGTGGTGCCGCTTGGTCGTCACGTGCCGCTGGCGAGGTCGCCGCGAGCGAGGCGAGGCAAACGCTTCCGAAGGCGACGGCGAGGGTCGCGAAGCTGTTGTGGCGCATGGAAACCGAGCCGTTGGAATGGGAGCCGGAGCGAATGCGAGCGGCGTCAGACCTGTTCGATCTCACCGATCTTCTTGTTGGCGACTTCGTCGATCGACGCGGTGTACTTCTTCGTCAATTCGTCCATCTCTTCCTTCGACTTGTCGGCCTGATCGTCGGAGAGCGGGTTCTTCTTGTCGGCCTTGAGGGCGTCGATGTGCTTGTTGCCGTCGCGCCGCTCGTTGCGGATGGCGACTTTGGCCTCTTCGGCCATCTTCCGCACCTGGCTTACCAACTGCTTGCGCCGTTCGGAAGAGGGAGCGGGGATGTTGATGCGGATCGCCGACCCTTCGACCTGCGGGTTGAGGCCGAGGCCGGCGGTCTCGATCGCCTTCACGATCTCGTGCTTGGCGCCCGGATCAAAGGGCTTGACCAGGAGCTGCGTCGCCTCGGTCACCGCGATCGCGGCAAGCTCGCGCAGGTCGGTTTGGCTGCCGTAGTAGTCGACCTTGACGTACTCGAGCATGGCGGTGTTCGCCCGCCCGGTGCGCATCCCGCGGAGTTCGCGCTGGAGGTAGTCCAGTGACTTGGACATGCGGTCTTCGGCTTCGAGGAGGATGGTGTCGATATCCATGGCGTTGGGATCGGTAGGGGGTCGTCCGGCCGCGCGTCGACCGTGGCGTGAAGCAGGTCGAGGGACGGGCGGACCGGGCGAAATGAGGTGGTGCCCAGTCACCCCGACCGGAACGGGCGGAGCCGCGTCCCGATCGGGTTTGGGCGTGCGATTGTAAGGCCATACGTGACCGATTGCCCGTTGCCCTTGCCCGCATCGACTCGCCAACGGCAAAGGCACTCCAGAAGACGTATTCTCCCACCGATCATGCCGCTTCCAGCCTTCCAGCTCGATGTCCTCCTTTCCGCTACCCCTGTAGCGGCCGCGGCCGCCCCCTCGACGGCCGCCAGCGACGTCCACCTGTGGGACTACATCCAGGACGGCGGCGTCCTGAGTTACGTCCTGATCGGGCTTTCGTTTCTCGCCGTCGCGAGCATGGTCTTCAACGCCCTGGAGATCCGCCGGATCCGCCAGGCCCCGGCCGCGGTGCTCGCCCAACTCGAGCGGCTCTTCGCCGAGGGCAGTTTCGCGGCGGCCCATCAGGTGTGCATCACCCACCCCTCCGGGTCGCTCTTGACCTCGATCGTCGGGGCGGCCCTGACTCGCTCGCTCGCATCGCCGCTGGGCATGCGCGAGTTCCGTTCGGCGGTCGAATCCTCGGCCCCGCCCGAGGTCGATCGGCTTCATCGCCATAACGATTGGCTCGGCATCATCGCCGCGGTCGCACCCATGCTCGGACTGTTAGGGACGGTCATTGGGATGATCGGCGCGTTTCGAACGATCGGCACGCTGAGCGGCGCTCAGCGCTCGAACGAACTCGCCACCTTCATGTCGATGGCGCTGGTGAATACGGCCGAAGGCCTTGTCGTCGCAATTCCCTGCACGATCGCGTTTGCGATCTTCCGCCGGCGCATCGACCAGATGGTCGATGAGATCGGCGGACACGTTGAGCGTCTCGCCGTGATCGCCCAGATGCGGGTCGCGACGCCGGTTGGGGGAAGCCCATCGCCAGCGGAGCCGATGGCGGCGTTGAGGTCCTGACGCGTGCTCCGTTCGACGCGCACACGACCGACCGAGGCGAGCTTCGATCTCACGCCGATGATCGACGTGGTCATGTTGCTCATCGTCTTCTTCACGCTCACCTCGCAGTTTCGTGATGCGATCCCGACGACGGTGGACCTGCCGCGCGAGGTTGGTCAGGAGGCGGCGGAGGCGGCGCCGGCGTCGATCTCGCTGGAGCTGCGCCGCGACGGGACGCTTGCCAGCAACGGCCGCGAGGTCGGACTGGACGAGATCATCACCCACATCGCCTCGGGGTCGGAGTCGGCCCGCGCCGCACGCTCGGAACTGGTCCTGCGGGCCGATCGGATGTGCCCTGTCGGTGAGGTCAATCGCGTGACGCGCGCCCTGGCCGAGGCTGGCGTGCGACGGCTGAAGGTCGTGACGGCAGCCGAGGGAGCGCCTGCGGGAGTTCGACGATGAAGCTCCGCCGCAGCCGCCGAACTCGACTCGATCCGACGCAGTTGCGCCTGCCGCTCATCGCCCTGATCGATGTCGTACTCTTCCTTCTCTTCTACTTCATCATCGCCGGCAACATCGACAACGAGGAGAACGAACTCGCCGCGACGCTGGCCCTCGTCGGCACCGCACCGAGCGAGGAGTCCCAGGCAAAAGCTCACATGTTGGCGGTGACCGCCGACGTGATCGGGCCGGCGTACCGGATCGCCGGTGCCGAGGTCCGAGCCCGTGACGAACTGTTAGGCATCCTGCGCGGCCTCCCCAAGGAGGTCGGCGTGGTGATCCGATCGTCGCCGACCATCCCCTTCGAGATGGTTGCCGGCGCCATGCAAATCGCCCACGACGCAGGCTTCGAGCGAATCACATATCTGCCGGACAGTTGAGGCGTTGCTGGCACGCGAGTTGTTAGGGGTCCGGCAGCAGCCACGCGGGGCGCTGTGCCTAGGCGTTGCCTCTTGTGAGCTCTCCATCGACTGCATCGCCCTCTCCCGCGAAGCGGGGGCCTTCGACGGGCTCAGGCGAGCGAGGTGTCGGCGCAGCCGACGGAGGGGGCGGCATGGCGGCGGACGCTCGGTGCGCGAGGCCCCCTCTGTCAGCTGCGCTGACATCTCCCCCGCCGCTGCGCGACGGGGGAGAGCGGCAGGTCGCGACGCTGCAGGGCTGGCGCAGCGCTTCGGTTCGTTTCGGATCGCGGCGTTGGCCGCGACTCACCCCCATCGCGGCGCTAGCCGCGACTCACCCCCATCGTGGCGCTAGCCGCGACTCACCCCCATCGCGGCGCTAGCCGCGACTCACCCAAGTCCCGATCCGCTCCCCGCTCACCACGCGCTTGATGTTGCCCTTCGTCTTGAAGTCGAAGACGCAGATCGGTAGGTTGCGCTCCATGCACATCGTCATCGCGGTCAGGTCCATCACACCGAGCTGGCGCTCGATCGCCTCGGCGAATGTGAGCGTGTCGTAGCGTTTCGCGTTGGGGTCCTTCTTGGGATCGGCGGTGTAGATGCCATCGACCTTCGTCGCCTTGAGGAGGACATCCGCGTTCAGTTCGATTGCCCTGAGCGACGCGCAGGTGTCGGTGGTGAAGAAGGGGTTGCCGGTGCCCGCGACGAGGATGACCACTCGGCCCTTCTCGAGGTGGCGAATCGCCCGGCCACGGATGAAGGGCTCGGCGACGGCGGTGAGATTGATCGCCGAGAGGACGCGGGCCTCGCGGCCGAGCATCTCCAGCGCTTCCTTGAGGGCGAGCCCGTTGATGACCGTGCCGAGCATGCCCATGTAGTCGGCAGTCGACTGGTTGATGTTCCCCTTCGCGGCGAGCTGGGCCCCACGGATGATGTTGCCTCCGCCGACGACCACGGCGACTTGGGCTCCGCTGGCGGTTGCCGCGACGATCTCCCCGGCGATGACCATGAGTTCTTCCGGTGCGATTCCCAATTGGCCCGGCTGGGCGAAGGACTCACCTGAGATCTTTAGGACGACGCGGCGAGGGGATTCCGACGTGGGTTGGGTCAAGGCGGCGGGAGCGATGGCGGTGGACATAGGAGCGTTCAGGGAGCGATTCGTGGACTGGGAGGGGAACGAGCCACGTCACGCGGGCAAAGGGATCGCACGGCGGGGAAAGGAATCAGGCTGGACCCGGTCCTCCGGATTGGAACCGACCTCTGGACGCGGGGCAAGCGACCGGGATCTGTGGACGCATCGGTCTGTCCTTCGACGTGGGGGATGGGGAACGACCCCCGGCAACGAACCTCCCCAGCCATCGACGGCGTCCGCCTTCTTAGGGTCTGGATTGGGGTTCGGGTTGCCCCTTTCGTCATCCAACGAGGTCCGTTCGGTCGATTCCTCACCAACTCTGCGGGTGCGAGCAACGATCCCCGGCAACCTTCCGTAGAAAGTGTCGAGCCCAAGCGCGGCGAGGGCGGTATCACCCCTTGCCGCACTCCGCGTCGCCCAGCGACCGCCCCGGCTCCCGTTCCGAGACAACCTGTGCCCGATCAGGCGCCCACCACACACACCCTTTCGGCTGCCGCCCGTCGTTCCGCGGCCACTCCCGCCGAGGTTCAGGCCCTCCGCGCGACCATCGAGGAGTTGCACTCGGAGCGTCTGCGGCTCGTCAAGCAGCGTCGCCTGCACCTAACGCTCCTAGGGCTGGCCGTCTCGCTTCCGGTGCACATCCTCATCCTCATCTGGCTCGCCTCGGTCTACCTGCCGGGGCCGGCCTCGGATGGACCGCCCACGATGACCTTCGAGTTGGGCGTCCTCAATGACGAGCAACTTGCCGATGGGCTTGAGACCGAGGATCTCTCGGTCGCCGACATGGCGGCAACCCAAGCGGCGTCGGCCAGCGAACTCGAGGCAAGTTCCCCCGCGGTCGGCATCGACATGTCCTCGACCGGCGCCTTGGACGCCCAAGGCGGTGGACAATCCGGATTGGGTGGGGCCGGCGGCGGCGGACTCGGGCCGGGCGGTGGCGGCGGCGGCGGGGCGAGCTTCTTCGGCATCGGCGGTCGAGGCTCCCGATTCGTCTACATCGTCGACATCTCCGGCTCGATGGCCAACGGCTCGCGATATGCCATCGCGATGGATGAGTTGAAGCGATCGATCTCGGCCTTGCCCGACTTCGCATCGTTTGCCGTGTACCTCTTCTCCGACCAGTGTTTCGAGCCGCCGTTCCAGGAGACCTATCTCAAGGCCTTGCCCTCCAACGTCGTCCGCATGAAGAAGTGGATTGACACCACCGGCCCGATGGGCGGCACCGACCCAGGCGGCTCCTTTGAGAAGGCCCTCGGACTCAACCCGTTGCCCGATGTCATCTTCTTCCTGACCGACGGCGAGATTCCCGACAACGTGCCCGACTATCTCGGCGCCCGAAACGGAGCCAACGGCAAAAAGCGGGTGGTGATCCACGCCGTGGCGTTCTCCAACGACGCGGGCCAAGGGCTCCTTCGCCGCATCGCCCGCGAGAGCGAAGGCACGTTCCGCTACGTGCCGGTGGGAGGCAGTTGACGATGCCCTTTCGCCATGCGACCCGATCGGTGTTGGGCTGGATGCTGCTGGCGAGCGTTTCGCTGACGCCCTCGGTCGCGCTTGCCGCGATTGTCGTCGTGCGCGGCGGCGCCGAGGCGATTGCCTGCGAGCGCATTGACTTCGAGCGCGGCGGCCTGCGCATCACCAAGGCGGGTGTCGCCTCGAGCATTCCTTGGGATCAGGTGCAAACGGTGACCGACCGCCCCCTGACCGAAACCGAGCGAGGCCAACTCGCCGTGGCGACCGAGCTCTGGCGAGCCCGCAGCCGTGTGCAGCGGGGCGACTATCCGCTCGCCTCGGCCTTGCTCGAGAAGCACTTTGCGACCTTTCGCGGCTCGAACACCGAGGTGGCGCTCATCGTCGCCGAGGGGCTCTTGCGATGTCGACTCTCGACCAGTCGCGAGGCGGATCGGCTTGCGTCGATTCTGCCGGCCCTCGAGGTCGCCCGATTGCGGCGGGCCAAGATCACGACCGATCGGTACGCGACGCTGCCGCCGGTCCTCGACGACGCAACGCTCCTTTCGCCCGCGCTCGCCCCGACTTGGCAACCCGACGCGGGAACGGAAGCGATCGCAACCGAGATCGATCGGGCGTTCCCTGATGGGGCGACGCCGCCGGTCGATGCGGAAACGCTGCGGATGGCCCGGGTGTACGCGGCGCTCCTGCGTGGGGCGGCGCCGCCTGTCGGCAAGCGCGAGGAGGGCGGCGTTGGCCTCCTGGCGGCGATGGCCGAACTGAGTCGCACCGGGGCCGATCAGCCGAGCCTGGACGCCGAGGCCCGAGCGAAGGCGAGAACGGCCGCGCTCTCGGCGGCGAAGTCCCTCCCGACCTGGGCTCGCGGCTGGGCTGGCTTCGCGGTCGGACGCTCGCTCGTGGCCGAGGAAGATCGCGACGCTCGCGTGCAAGGCGTCCTCCGGTTGCTTGAAGTCGCGGCGTTAGGACCCGATTGCCCGCCGTCGTTGGCCAATGAGGCGTTGGCCTTGAGCGCCGAAGCGCTGCGGACGATGGGCGACGCCGAAAGCGCCGCAATCGTCGAGCGCGAGCTGGCGGGGCGCGGCGGCGGCGTTGCGATCCGCAAGCGTCAGGCCGCGCCCGGCGCCACCACGAACTCCAAGGGGCAGGCAAGCGAGCCCGCTCCCGCGTCGAACGAATCCAAGCAGGCACCACAGCCGACCTCATGACACTCCCGCCATCGGAAGGGCGTCGTACGCATGTTCACTGATCTCACTCTCCCGCTTCACTCCCTCACCAGCCACCTGCTGCACGCCCTGCCGCAGGTGCTTGCCCAAACGACTCCGGCTGCACCGGCAGCAGGCGGCGCCGCCGACACGGCCTCCGGCCCGGGATCGACGCTTCTCAAGTTCATCACCGGCGGCGGCATCATCGGCTACATCATCGTGGCTCTGTCGATTGCGGCGATGGCCCTCGTTGTGATCCACGCGGTCCAGATCCGACGGCAGACGCTCATTCCGCCGGACAAGCTCCGCACGCTGAAAGGCATGCTTGCCGAGGGGCAGGCCGAGGCGGCGCTGGAGTACTGCCTGCTGCCCTCCAACGACTGTTACCTCTGCCGCATTCTCGCTCCGGGGCTGACCCGGTACCTGCGTTCGAGCTTCGGTGCCTTTGAGCTGAAGAACGCGATCGAGGAAGCCGGCGCCGAGGAGACGGCCCGCCTCTACCGCTCGACCGATTCGATCGGCGTGATCGGCAGTGTCGCTCCGCTGCTGGGCCTCCTCGGCACGGTGCAGGGCATGATCGGCGCGTTCGACACCGTCGCCACCAGCGCCGCGAACAACGCCGGGTACTACGAGCAACTCGCCTACAACATCTCGATCGCGCTCATCACCACGTTCCAGGGACTCGTCGTGGCGATTCCCGCGGTCACGCTCTTCACCTTCTTCCGAAACCGCATCGACAGCGTCGCCTCCGAGGCCGGACAACGGCTGGAGGAACTGACCATGCTTCTTGAGAGCGCACCGCCGGCCCAGCGCCAGGCGGCTCCCCGTCCCGCCGCGGCCGCCCGAGCCTGAGCCAACTCCAGAAGCAGGTCGACCGTGCGGAGCCGCCGATGAGATTTGCCCACGCCAAACGCGATCGCGTTCTCGCTCTCGACATGACGCCGATGATCGACATCGTGTTTCAGTTGCTCATTTTCTTTCTGACCACGGCTCAGATGGCCCAGATGGCTCGTACCAACCTGGACCTTCCGTCCGAGCGCGGCGAGGAGGAGAAATCGAAGGACCTCGCAGGCCTGGTCATCAACCTCGACGCGCAAGGGACAATCGTCGTCAACGACGCGACGGTCTCGGTCAACGAGCTCGAGGCGATGGCCGCCGACCTGGCGATGCGCACCGGTCCGGCGTCGGCGAGCGCCGATCCCTCGGCGTTCCGTCCGCTGGTGCGGGCCGATCGCAACGCTCCGGCGGAGCGGCTGAACGGCGTGCTCACCGCCCTCGAGCGGGCTGGAGTGAAGGGCGTGCGCATCGGGACCTCGCCTCCCTCGGACAAGTCGAAGGGAGGAAGCTGACGTGCGCATCCGAGCCAAGGGCAACCGCGACACGAAGCCGGCGCTGAACATGGCGTCGATGATCGATGCCACGTTCCTTCTGCTTTCCTACTTTCTCTTCACCACCGCGGTCGGCCGCAACGAGAACAGGCTCTCGCCGAACATCACCGCAGACAAGACGAGTGCCGGGGCAAAGGCGAGCGATTTCCAGCCGCAGGTCGTTGAGGTCGTCTCGACCGCCGACGGCGCCGCGTATCGTTTGGGCGAGCGGGTCTTCCGCGATCGCGATTCGCTCACCAAGGCCCTCGAGTCGCTCGAGAAGTCGGCAGGGCTCTTCATCCGTGTTTCGCCCGGACCGACGGTCGGCTTCGCCACCGCCGCCGTTCAGGCCGGCCGCGATGCGGGATTCGAACAGGTGACCTATGTTCCTGCGCGCTAACTCACCATCCTCCGGATCCAGTCGTGAGCGACGACCCATGGCGGGTCGCGCCGGGCTGGTGGCGATGGTGCTCCTGGCGAGCCACCTTGCTGTGCCGGTGGCACTGGCCGCCGCATGGGCCGCCGATCAGACGGGCGACGCGTTAGGTCCGTATCTCGAGCGGCTTCGCCTAACCCGATTGCTTGCCGAGCATCTGGAACGCGAGATCACCGCAGCAACGTTGCCCGAGGATCGGGCCCGTCTCGTCGAACGGCTGGCCGACGTCTATCCGGAGTTGCTGGAGCGCGAAGAGGATGCGGCTCGCCGCGACGAACTCGTTGCCCGCTCGTCGGCATTCCTCGCCCGTGAGTCGCCCAAGCAGGCCGATGGCCTTCGCCTCGCGCTCCTGCGGGCCCGCTACCGGGCCTCGTCACGCGTGGCCGAGGACTTCCGGGCGGCGATGGGTGATGAGGTCAAGGTCGCGGACGCGCGCGAATCGTTAGGGACGATCGGGACCGAGGCGGCTGAGCTGCGCAAGCGGTTTGAGATCAGGCTGCGCGACCTCGAGCGGCGCGGCGAGCGCACCGACGGCTTGGCCGGGGAGCGGGTCCAGGATCGGGTCGACGTGGTGCGCGGCCAGGTGCAGGAGGCGATGGGCCTCGAGGCCTGGGCGCTCTACTACCGATCGATCCTCACCGGCGATCGCAAGCTCGCCGAGCAGGCCCAACCGATCTTCGCCCGACTGCTGGAGACGGGGCAGGAATACCCCTCGCCGGACGACGTGTCGCTCGACCTTCGATCGAACGAATTCTTCGCCAACACGATCCTCGGCATGGCACTGGCGAAGAGCCGCACCGAATCCTTCGCGGCGGCAAGCGACTGGTTGGCGCTGCTGGACGTGCAGCAGGCCCCAGACGGCATTCGCCGACAGTTGCCCGCGTGGCGATTGGTCGCTGCGATCGAGCGTTCGGAGTGGACGGCGGGGCGGGACATCGTCAAGGCCTTCACGCCGGACGCGCCGAGTGCGTGGCTTCGCATTGCTGCGGTCGGCGGATTGCGCGATGGCGGCGGTTCGCGCGAAGCAGTGGCGATGGCCCGTGAGGCGATCGCTTCGCTCGCGGCGCGACGCGAGCTCGGACAGATCGCCGACCTCGCCCGCCGCTTTGGCGAGGAGGCGATCGGCACCCGCGGATTCGCCTCGAAGTACGTGCGCGGCGTCCTCGCCTACGAGACCGGGCGGCGCGAGGGCGAGGCCAAGAACGTCACCGCGTCGCTGAGCGCCTACGACGAGGCGGCGCGGCAACTTGAACAGGCCCTTCAGGAGCCTGATGTCAGCGAGTTCGCGGCGGCGAGCCTTGCCTGCCGTTCGCTCGCCGGCTGGTCGCGCTTCGAGCGAGGCGAATTCGAGGCGGCCCGCGTCCTCTTCGCGGCGGTCACCGAGGCGAGCGAAGGCCGTGACGAGGAGTCGGAGTGGATGGCTCTCGTCTGCGTCGAGAAGCTCATGGGCAAGGCGAGCGCCGGTTCGGAAGCCCACGTGGCGCTGGCGAAAGAGTTGCGTCAACGCGTCGATGCCTTCATCGGGCATCATCCCGCAAGCGCTCGCGTGCCACAGGTGCTGTTGCGGCGAACGACCTTGGTCGAGATTCCGCGCCGCGACGATCTCGAGCGGCTCGTGACCGGCGCCGGCGCGACCGACGAGGTCAAGCGGCAGGCCCTCAACAGCTATTACCGACTCTATCGGGCCTCTTCCGGCACGGAGCGGGCCTCGGTGGGCAAGCGGTTTCTCGAACTGTCGCGATCGATGGCCCCGAGCGGCGGGCCCGACGGCACCTATGAGGGCCTGCCGGGATCGAGCCTGACCGTCACCCGACAGGCCCTGGAGATCGCCCTGAGCCCCGAGGTCGCCGATGTCGCCTACGGTGCGGCCCTGATCGATCGGATTGATGAACTCGTCAAGGCAAAGCTCCTCGACCCGAAGCCCGTCTCGGCGGAGCTGAGCGTGCGGCGCGTTCAGCTCGCCCTCGCCCGCGGGGATCTGGTGCCGGCGCTGGCGCGTCTGGCGGATCTCGAGGCGGAGAAGGGGGACGAGGCGCGGCGAAGCGCTGATGTCGCCCGACGCCATGTCTTCCGCTTCGCGAGCGCGAAACTCCGCGAGGTGGCCATCGGCGCGACGCCGACGGCGGACCGAGGGGCGATCATCGACGCGACGCTTCGCACCGGCGAACGCATTCTTGAGAACGCGGTCGCCACGTCGGGCTCGCTGGAGGCGGCCTTGGCGGAGAATGCGATGGAGTCGGTCGCGGTCACGACACTGCAGGCAGCGGCCGAAGCAAGCCAGGGCGGCGGTGACCGTGAGATCGCCCTTCGCGGACTGACCCTGGCCAAGGCCCTGCTCGCGAAGCGGGCGAAGGATCCGCTGCTCCTCGAACTGACCGCGACGCTCGCCGCGTCGGTCGCCGACAACGAGCTTGCCCTGGATTCGCTGCGTCTCCTCATCGCCGGCAGCTCCGAGCGGAGCGACCGCTGGTTCCGGGCGAAGGTGACCTTCCTCGAACTGCTCGCCCGGATCGACGCCGGGCGGGCCAAGGCGGTCCTTCAGCAGCATCGGCAGTTGCATCCGGATCTCGGCCCCGAGCCGTGGGCCGGTCGCTTGCGAGAACTGGAACGAACGCTCATCGGCGTCGAGGCGAAACCTGAGGCGTCCGAAACGCCGGCGCCCGCAGCCCCCGCCACCGGCGGGAAGGAGGCGAGCCCATGAGGATCGCCCCCAGCCAACGCTTCCTCGGCATCCCGCCCGGAGCGCCGCCGCGCGTCCTGTTAGGGCTCCCCGAGGGCGAGCTTGCCGCCGGCGAGATCGCGGCTGCACTCGAGCGGCAGCGCCAACGGGTGCTCCGACATCCGGCCGGTCGCGAGCCCGAGGGCGAACGGCTGGTGCGCGAACTGGAACAGGCCGCCAACTGGCTTGGTGAACAGGCGGCGCGCAGCGGCAATGTCGAGGCGAAGGAGGGGCTCGCGGCGGTGGCACCGGTGGCGCCGGCCGCGGTGCGCAAGGCGTTAGGTCTGCGCGAGCCGCCGCCGAAGCCCGGCGCGGTGATGGTGACGCTTGCCCCGAAGCGGCCCGACCCGGGCCTGCCGACGGCCGCCGAGCTGACCGAATTCGATCGCGAGGTGCTCGCGACGCTGGTGGCGTGCGGCGGATGGAATCACGAGTCGCGGGCCCGACTGCTGGCGGTCGCGTCGCGGCATGGCGTCGGCAGCGCCGGGCTGTCGAAGGTCGTCCTCGGGCTCGCTGCGTCGCTGCGGGCAGGAAGCGTGACACCGCAATCGCGGGCCCGTTCGGCCATCGCGGATGCCCCGATGTGGAGACCGGTCGAACATTCTCGTTTGGCGATGGCGTTCGAACAGCTGGACGAAACGTTCGCCCGCGAAGTGGCTGGCGACACGCCCGGACGCCTTGCCCGCCTCGTCCTGGTGTTCGTGGCCGTCGGTGCGCTGGTGATCCTCGGGCTCGCTTGGGTGCTCACGCCGCCGCCAGCCCCGAAAGTCGCGGTCGGACCGGCGGTGCCGCCACCGATGACCCAGGAAGAGATCGCCCGCAACGCGAAACCGCCGGAAGTGCCCGCGGTCGAGGTCGATCGCCCAGGCGTTGTGCGGCCTGCCCGTTGGGTGCGACCACCGGATCTGCGCGGGGCTCCGGTTTCCGACGATGTGAAGGTGGCCCTTCGCGAGGCGCTCAAGGCGCCGGAAGGTCTTGCCAGCGTCGCACGTCGACTCCAGTTGGAAGCGAACCGACCAAGCGCCGCGGTGATTCGCGACTGGTCGAGTTTCCAGGATGCTCTTGGTCGCTCGTGGCCGCTCCTGGACGCGACGACCCGCGCCGCCTCGATCGAGGCGGGGGTGACGGCCCTTCGACAGATCGAGAGCGACGATGTCGCCAAGCAGTTCCTCGATGCCTGGAGCGTCGAATATCCCGTCGCGGACGAACCCTTCGGTGTCTGGCGGGCAGCGTGGTCGACGGGCATGCTGGCCGAGGTGGCGGCGCGGCCGAGTTCGACCGCTGCGGTGGCGTCGCCGGCGATCTTCCAGCTTGATCGGGTGATCCCGCGGCGGGCGCTTCTGCGAGGCAAGGGTTCGACCGTCTTTGACGGAGCGGCTGGTGCGTGGCTCGATGGTGCGGCGCGCACCATGGTCACCTCGACCGCGACCGATCCGGCGTCGGTCGACCGCTGGGAACGCTGGTTCGAAGCCCAGAAGTCGGTGCGCTCGGGCGCGGCCCTTCAGGGCGGCTATCTCGACGCCATTGGCGAAGTGTTAGAGAGCGGACTCAACATCACCGAGTCGGGACGCGGCTCGGATCTCTTGGGTCGCCTCGTCGCCGTCGTCGATTGGACCGAGCGCTCGCCCGATCAGCCGCGCGTGCGCGACGCTGTCACCCTTTGGTTTACATCGCCCAAGATCGGCTCGTCGCGCCTTTGGGTCCTGACCAGCCTGCTTGACCTCTCCTACGACACCGCCTGGTTCCTGCCTGAGTTCGTGGTGGATCCCGACGCCTCGAACGACGTGCGCAACCGCGGCCTCGAGCGCATTCTCGCGTCATGGCCTGCGCCGGCGGGAAGCACTTCGAGCGGCGGCATTCGCGTCGACAGCGTCCTGCTTGAACGGTGGAACGCGGCGTTTGAGAAGGCGTCCAACGCGCCGCAGAACGATGACGTCGAACGGATGCGGGTGGTCGTCGCCTTCGCCCGCCTGAATGCTGCAGCCCAGGCGATGAGTAGCGGGGATGTGCCCGGCGCCGATGCGGCACTGGATCAAACCGAAGAGGAGTTGAACTCGCCGCCGGCCCTTGGCGAGGCGGTCCTTACCGCAGGGCACGCCACCGGTACCGACGGCGAGTTCACCGCGTCCTACGAGGCGGCGGGTCGCGATGCGGCGAAGAGGCAGGATGAGCTGCGGGCCCTGAGGTCGCGGCCGCTCATCGGTGATCTCGGACCGCGCGACGCCGAGGTGCTCGTCGGCGAGGCACTGCGAGGTTCTCCTAACGACGTGCGTGACCTTGCCCAGACGGTCCTCTCCGAACGGTTCGACTCCGGCGTGACGGTGTTGCAGGAACTGCTCGACCAGTTGCCGACGGCGCCGGAATCGGCGTCGACCGCGGCGCTCGTCGAACAACTGACCCGCGAGCGCTTGCCGCCGACCCGTTCGTCGGATTGGCCGCGTCGGGCACGCCTCGCAATCGTGCGTCGCTTGTTGGCGCTCGCCGATGGGCCGCGTCACGCGATCGATGGCCTCGCCGAACGATTGGCGGTGGCCTATGCCGAGCGGGGACGCATGTTCCGAATTGGCTACGAAGAGGTCATGGTCAGCCTGCCGGCCGACGACTGGATGCTCCGCCTGGTCGCACAATGGCGGATGAAGGCCGGGGCGATGTTCCTCTCCGAGCCCTTCCCGGTGCCGCTCGAGGAGATCGACCGCCGCAACGCCGCACGCCAGCGCTTGGCCGAAGGGCCGCTGCAGCGCTGTGCCGCAGGGCAGGGGACGCTTTTGGAACTGCTCGCCACCGTGACGGTGGCGGACCGGCCGGCGCTCAAGGAGCCGATCCTCGAGATCATTCAGGAGAGCGTGACACGACGGGCTCGGGCGGGCTCGGTCGTCGAACAACTCATCGAGGGCGAACGGGCCATCGCCCTGACGACGCGGCTGCTGTTCGAGCCGACGGACGCCATCCCGATCGCGCCGACGCCGACGGCGGATCAGCCGGGGTCGCAGCCATCGACGGCGCCGGGCATCCAATCCACGGAGCAACGCAAGTGACACCCTCGACCCATCGCACTCGTCGGGCGCTGGCGGGGCTCGCCGCCTCGGTGGCACTCTTGACGTCGATCGCCGCGACTCCCTTCGCCGGCCCGGATTGGTCGACGCGCCTGGCGGCGCTTGATCCCTCGCGACCCATGGACTATTTCGAGCTAGGCGAAGAGGTCGCCGACGCCGCGACGACGCCGGAGGAGCGACAGCTTGCCCGACGGCTGTACGGGCTCGCGGGCACGCTGGCCCCTGACCTCCTCGGCCGCTCGGCGGCGCTCGCCCAGGCATCGCTCGCGGACGACGATCGACAGCGCCGAACGCTACTGGCCCTCGCGTCGCTCCTCGACGCGACCAGCGGAGGGGATCTTGCCGCGGCCCAGCGACCGCGTCCCGCAGCGGAAAGCGCGGTGGCGCTCTCGGAGGCATTCTCGCACCTTCGTCGAGGCCAGGGCCCGCGGGCGAGCTCGACCACGAAAGCGCCCCCCGTGGCGGCGCTTCTGGACCTCTACGGCACACATCTTCCAGGTGGACCGGAGCGGTTCCGCGAGGACTGCCGAACGTTCAAATCGGGACTGCGGCCGTCCTACCCGATGGCTCAGTTGCTGGTGATGCTCGAGGTCGAAGAGGCCGTCCTCTCCGCCGCAGTGCCGGCCAACGAGCAGCGAACGCTCCTGTGGAGTACAGCCCTTGTCGAAACCGACGGCGCGCCGCTCCTTGAAGTGGACGTCACGAAGCTCGACACGGCGTTGGGTGTCGATCCGGAGCGACCCTACTGGCGCAAGGGGCAGTGGGAGCGCAGCCGGTAGCGATGTGCGGCGAGGCTGGTCGTTTGACCGCATGCACGACGGAGGTTCGCACGGAGACACGGAGAAGGCAAAGGGGGAAGCGGATGCGCAGAGGACCAGACGCCTCTGTTCTATCGTGCCCATCTGTGCCTCTGTGAGAGCCTTCTCTGGACCGGATTCAGCTGGGGCCCAGCCGTGCGACCTCGTTGCGGCCCAGGCGGTCGGTACCATCCGCTCCACGTTCAGGCCGGTCAGGTTCCTCGGGGGAAGCGACGACATGCTCCTGCTCATTCCGATTGCCGTGGATGTTCCGATGGCCCGCTGGCCATGGATGAATTGGGCCATCATCGCCCTCACGATCATCTTCCTTCCGATCGCTGACGCGGGGGACTCCAACATCGGCGCCTGGTGCGTCGCGGGCGGGGAGCACTGGCTGGGACACCTGTTGCATCCGCTCGCCCACCTCGATGTCATCCATCTCTTCGGCAACATGCTCTTCCTGTGGGTCTTCGGCAACGCGATCTGCGCGAAGATCGGAAACCTGCCCTATCTGGCGGTCTACTTTGTCGGGGCGTTGCTCGGCAGCCTCATTACATCGGTCTTGAACCCGACGCCCGGCATCGGAGCGAGCGGGGCGATCAACACCGTCGTTGGCTTCTTTCTCGCGTGGTATGCCCTCAATGACGTGCGGATGTTTCTCCTGCTGATCATCCGGCCGATCACCTTCGAGCTGGCCGCGTATTGGGTGATCCTGATGTGGCTCGCATTCGACGTCTGGGGAGCGCTCGGCGGCGACGGGTTCGTTGACTATGTCGCCCACGTCATGGGCTTCCTGCTGGGCTTCGGCGCCGCGATCGCCCTGCTCAAGCTCGGTTGGGTAACCATGGACGACGACGAACGGTCGATCCTGGACATCCTGAAGGACCGGGCGCCGATCGGTGAGGAGCCGACGTCGGCCCGGAAGGCGATCCAGGTTCGCATTCCGCTGCCCACCCCGGACAACGCTCGCCCGACCGGGCAGCCGTCACAACAGCGACGACCCGCGCCCAAGCGGGTGGAGGAGGATCCGATTCCACTCGCCGACGAACCGACGCAGCCGAAGGAGAAGCGATCGTTCTGAGGGCGCGGATTGAGCGTGCTCCTTCTCATCGGCACGCTATCGATTTCGGCAAGTGCCTTCGCACAGTGCCAATACGAGGCGTTTGCTATCCCGGAGACCTGCAATGGCGGTTGGACCCCGTGGGGGGTCAACGACTACTCGACCGTGGTCGGCCTTCAGGCGGGCTGTTCGTCGGCGAATTGGAAGCCATTCGTTTGGACGGCAGAGACGGGAACCAACTACTTGCCAATCCCGCCTGGTCAAGGGTTGGTCGAGGCCACTGGAGTGCGCGTGGCCAATGACGGGACAATCGTCGGCTACGCCAAGAAGTCAGATAGTCTAAACAACCTGATCATCTGGCGACCGGACGGGACGGTGAAGGTCTACTTCATGGAAGGGACGGATCCCAACGTCAACCAGCCGGCCATTCGCTTCGACGGCGCGATCCTTGGCGAGTTCTCGGCGGACGGCTTGCTGCATGCGTTCATTCTGAAGGACGACGAGTTCTTGCCGCTGCCGGCTCTGCTCGCCCGAGAGCACGGTGGGTTCCAGGGGGTGAACCGAAGCGGCTGGGCGACCGGGCGGCACTACGTCAACTCGGTTCTGGAGGACCACCCGATCTTCTGGGACGGCGAATCGGATGCGATCCCTTTGGACCTCCCCGCGGGTTACAGCCGCGGCTATGGAGTGGACATCGATTGCTTCGGGCGCATTGCCGGACGGTTCCGCCAACTCCCGTCACGTCGGGTTCCGATTCCGGCGTGGCACGCATACGTCTGGGAGGTGGGGAGCTATTCGATGGTCCCGCTCCTTCCCGGCTTCACCTCGTCGAATATCAGTGGCATGAACGACGTGGGCCAAGTCGTCGGCGAGTGTTCGAAGCCTCTTTCACCACGCGCCTATCTCTACCAGTACGGGACGACCACGCTGCTCTCGTCGCTCATCACGCCTGCTTTCTCTGACATCCTTACCGGCACGTATGACATCAACGAGCTGGGCGAGATCACGACCAAGACGGCGTCACAGATGTACCTCCTGCGCCCGATCGGCGTCGTGCCCGCCGACGTGGACATCAACTGCCGCGTCGACGTCAACGACATCAACTACGTGCTCCGCTGCTGGGGGCCGGTGGGCCCGACAACCGCCTTGCGTGCCGATGTGAACGGTGACGGCTTGGTCGACGCCGCGGACCTGGCGGAGGTGCTCGGCGCGTGGACGCCGTAGCGGTCGAGCGGAAAGGCAGATTTCTTCGTCGCCGCAACTCGCTCGTATCGCTGCGGATACTGCTTCGTTGCAGCTTCCACGATGAGAGGGGAACTCTGCCTTTCCCTCCGCCCTCGCTTCCAAAGCACTTCCGCCACGGGCTGCTACAACGCCGACAGCGGCTCGCAGCGGGGCGAAAGGCACATACGCGGAGGCCGCTCGGCGGTGCGTACCGCGCTCTCCATGGCGACGCTCGCCGGGCTGAGGTGCAACGAGGTCATCGCCGAGGACTTCGACCGCCTGACCAAGGCGGGCAAGCTCCACAAGGTGGCGATGACCGCGTGCATGGGCAAGCTGCTCACGATCCTCAACGCCCTCGTCCGAGACGACAGGCTCTGGGGCGAGAAGCAGCGAAAGAGCACCGACGCTCTTTGACTTTGAACACAGTCGCTCTGCGGTGAATCCGACTCTCCTTGGTGAGGCTCCAGCGTGAAGGGCTCAGACCGCCTTCAAACCCCGCTCGATGTCGGCGATCAGGTCCTCGGGCTGCTCGATGCCGACCGAGAGGCGCACGAGTGAGTCGCTGATGCCCAGCTTCTTGCGGTTCTCCGGCGGGACGCTGGCGTGGGTCATGATCGCCGGGTGTTCGATGAGGCTTTCGACGCCGCCGAGGCTTTCGGCGAGGGCGAAGATTCGGACGTTCTCGAGGAAGCGCCGGCTCTCGTCGATGCCGCCCTTCAGGAACATGGTGATCATGCCGCCGAACGCGGGGCGGCCGTCGAGGCGCATCTGGACGCCGGCGAGCGAGTGCTGCGGATGGCTGCGAAGGCCGGGATAGACGACCTTCTCCACCTTCGGCTGCGTTTCAAGCCACTCTGCAATGGCCATCGCGCTCGAGCAGTGCCGCTGCATACGGACCGCGAGGGTCTTCAGGCCGCGGAGGGCCAGGTAGGCGTCGAAGGGGCCCATCACGCTGCCGATCGCGTTCTGCATGAAGCGGAGCTTCTCGGCAAGGTCCTTCCGCCGGGTGACGAGGACACCGCCGACGGTGTCGCTGTGGCCGCCGATGTACTTCGTCGCCGAATGCATCACGATGTCGATGCCAAGCTCAAGCGGCCGCTGGAGCATGGGGCTGGCGAAGGTGTTGTCGCAGACGGTGATCGCTCCGTACTTCTTTCCGATCCGTGCGACTTCGGCGATGTCAGCCAGCTTCAGCGTCGGATTGGTCGGCGTCTCGGTCCAGATCATCTTCGCCTTGCTCGACGCGACGGCCTCCTCGAGCCGCTTCGGATCGGTCATGTCGACGTAGACCGGCTTCAGGTTCATCGACCGCTCGCGGACCCGCGAGAAGAGGCGATAGGTGCCGCCGTACATGTCGTCCATCGCGACGATCGAGTCGCCGGAATCGAGCAACTCAAGGCAGGTGCCCGTCGCGGCAAGCCCCGACGCGAACGCAAAGCCGCCACAGGTACGTTCATCCGCCTCGCTCAGCCCGCTGGACTCGAGATTCGCGATGCACCGCTCGAACGCGAAACGCGTCACGTTGTGGCTGCGCGAATACTCAAAGCCCTTGTGCACGCCAGGTGATTCCTGGGCGAAGGTCGACGAGGTGTAGATCGGCACCATGACCGCCCCGGTGGTCGGGTCCGGGTGCTGGCCGCCGTGGATGCAACGAGAGGAGAGATGGAGTGTGTCGTGGGACATGGGAATCCAGAGAACCACAGAGGCACAGAGGTCACAGAGAAAGCACAGAGACATGAAGAGGCGGAGCGGGGAATGACGGATGATGCAAGATGGGAAAGAGCTTGGTGGACGGATCCATGGTCCTCATCCTCATCTCAACCTCTGTGCATCCTCTGTGCCCTCTGTGCCTCTGTGGTTCTCTGGACTCTCCGACGTCACGGAAGCTGCTTGCGCAGATAGTTGATCAGGTCGATCTTCGTGATCAACCCATAGAACGCCGAGTCGTCGGCCACGATCGCCACGCGGTCGGCGCGGAAGATGGGAAGGAGGTCGTTGATCGTCGCGTTAGGCCGCACGGTTTCGAGCTTGCTCGTCATGAAATCCGAGACCGGGCGCTTGGCGTTCTCGGCGGAGGTCGCGAGGGCCATGAGGACGTCGCTTTCGTCGAGGATGCCGACGACCCTGTCCTTCGTGTCCACGACCGCCATTTGGCTGATGCCGAACATCCGCATGCGGCGGATGACCTGCGACATCGGCGTGTCGGGCAGGATGACGTAGTCCTCGCGCTCGAGGTGGCGGCGGGCGATGAGGTCGCGGAGGTCGTTGTACTTCGGCCGGGCGATGAAGCCGTTGTCGACCATCCAGAAGTCGTTGTACATCTTCGAGAGGTACTTGGCCCCGTTGTCGCAGATGAAGGTGACGACGCGCTTCGGCGTCTTCTGCTCGCGGCAGTAGCGCAGCGCCGCGGCGAAGAGCGTGCCGACGCTCGAGCCGGCGAGGATGCCTTCCTTGCGTAACAGTTCGCGCGCCGCGTGGAAGGCCTCGCCGTCGGGAATCGTGTAGCCCTTGGTGATGAGGTCGAGCTTGAGGATGTCCGGGACGAAGTCCTCACCGATGCCCTCGACGAGCCAGGAGCTGGGCTCGATCTTCTTACCTTCGTTGATGAGGGGGGTCAGGATCGATCCCGCCGGGTCGGCGAGGATGATCTCGATGTTTGGGTTCCGCTCCTTGAGATAGGAACCGCAGCCGGTCACAGTGCCGCCCGAGCCGACGCCGGCGACGAGGGCGTCGATCTTTCCGTCCATCTGCTCCCAGATCTCCGGGCCAGTCGTCTCGTAGTGAGCCTTCGTGTTGGCGTGGTTGCCGAACTGGTTGACGTAGAAGCCGTTGGTTTCCTTGGCGATCCGCTCGGCAATGTCTTGGTAATACTCGGGATGCCCCTTCCCGACGTCGGAACGGGTCAGGACCACCTCGGCACCCATCGCCCGGAGGTGGCTGATCTTCTCGTCGCTCATCTTGTCGGGAACGACGACGGTGAGCTGGTAGCCCTTCTGGGCGGCCACGAGGGCGAGGGCGATGCCGGTGTTGCCCGCGGTGGCCTCAATGATTCGCGAGCCGCGGCGGAGCTTGCCCTCACGTTCGGCGGCCTCAATCATCGAGATCGCGATCCGGTCCTTGATCGAGTTGCCCGGGTTCATCGACTCGAGCTTGACGAACAGCCGGCAGGGGCCGGTGTCGATCCGGGAGATCTCCAGCATCGGCGTGTTGCCGACCATCTCGAGGATGTTGCGGTAGACGGGGGCGCGGGCGGTCGAGATGCGGTCAGTCGATGCGGGGGCGGTCGGCATGGCGGAGGCTAGTGTATCGGGCGAGAGAGGCGAAACCCGGGTACCTTCGCGGCGTGGAGAGCACCGAACGTCCGATTTTGGAGGTCGTCGAGGGACGATTGGTCGCCCGTTGGCCGTCGGAAAGGCCCGGCGCTGGGATGACCGTCGACTATTCGGCGATGCGCTTCGCTGACGGGCGCGGCTCGGTGCGGGGCATGCCGCTGGTCCGCGCGTGCGGCCGCGAGCGGGCGCGGGACGGGGTGAACTTGCTCGACGCAACCGCTGGGCTGGGATACGACACCTACCTCCTCGCGATGGCAGGCTTCGTCGTCACGGCGGTCGAGCGTTCCGCCGAGGTTTTCCGACTGCTCGAGGACGCGGTGGGCCGTGCCGACGCTGAGTGCAGGGACCGCATCACGCTGCGCTGTGGCGACGCCCGAACGATCATCGGCGAGTTGCGCCCCGAAATTGTCTACATGGATCCGATGTATCCACTGAAGGCCCGCACCTCGGCGCTTCCGCCGAAAGAGATGCAGATGGTCCGGGCAATGGCGGGCGATGATCTGGACTGCGCGGAACTCTTCGATGTCGCGATGTCGGTCGCACGGCGCGTGGTGGTCAAGCGGCCGCTGCACGCCAAGCCGATGGCGACGCCGCACCATTCGATCGCGGGAAAGCTCGCCCGCTTCGATGTCTTCGATCTGGAGGCGCCGGCATGAACAGTCCTTGGTTTCACGCCGAGAAGTTGCCGCAGGTGGGAGAGTCATGGCTTCTCTCTCGCGATGAAGCGAAGCACGCCACCGGCGCCAAGCGTCTCGGGCCGGGCGATGAGGTCATCCTCTTCGACGGCAGCGGCCATGTGGCGACCGGAGCGCTGGGCCCAGAGCGAGGGCGCGACGGATCGATCCCGGTCGCCGTACTCTCGGTTCGCACGATCGAGCGGGCCGGTCGGCTCGTCCATCTCGCGACGGCCTTGCCAAAGGGCGATCGGCTTTCGACGCTCGTCGACATGACCACCCAGCTTGGTGTCGCCAGCATGACTGCATTGCGATGCGAACGGAGCGTGGTGAATGAGACCGACGCCCGTGGGAATCGCATCCGGCGCATTCAGGTCGAGGCGTGCAAGCAGGCCCGATGTCCTTGGTTGCCCTTGCTGCACCCGGAGATCGACGTCGCCACCTTGGCCGGGCGCGGCGGGTCGCTTGTCGTGTTTCATCCGGGCGGCGTGTCGGCGAGCGAGGTGGCCGCGACGCTCGCCAGCGCGGTCACGATCGCCGTCGGGCCCGAAGGCGGTTTCACCGACGCGGAAGTCGCGTTGCTGCGGGACGCCGGCGCGACGGTCGTTTCCCTTGGCGAGACGATCCTGCGCATCGAGACCGCGGCGGTGGTGGGAGTGGCCCAGTTTCGAGGTTAAGTTGCCCGGTTAGGCACCACAGGCTGTTACGTCCCACTCTTGCAATGGAGCCTACCGGGATCGAACCGGCAACCTATGCCTTGCAAAGGCATCGCTCTCCCAATTGAGCTAAGGCCCCGAATGTCAGGCGGCCCAACATGCGGCCGTCCCGCCAACACCGTCCGTCGGACGGGTGCGGCATGGTAGCAGGTCGGCATGGGCGGTCGAAATGGCCGCCGCGATCGGCTTATGGGGTCGTGTTCGCGGTCGTCGTCTTCTCGAGGACGTCGATCGAATCGGGCACGATGACATTGACGCGAAGGGTCTCGTCATAGCGACGGATGCCCTTCAATCCAACCACGAGGCCGAGGGCCTCGCTCGGCTTGGAGTTGGGGCCAGGCATGACGTAGGCGATGGTATGGCCGTTGGTCGGATCGGCGAGCTTGTAGAGAAGCGGCAGGCGATCGCCGTCGTAGACCGTCGACGCGTTCAGGCGACCGACGGCGTCGTAGGGCATGCGTTGCTTCTGGGCCAAGGTAAGGTCTTCCACCCCTTGGATGGTGCGCTCGCGAGCGGCCTGTCGCTCGGCGAGTTCAAGGAGCGATTTCTGTACCTCGATCCGCAGGGCAATCTGGTCAGCGCGATGGGTCGCAAGCTGCCGCGTCGTGGCCGGAGCAAGAGTGTCGTCGGCGAGGGCGAGATAGCGTTCGCGAAGAGCATCGAGCTCGGCGCTCTCGGCGGGCTCGTCGCGCACGCGTCGCCACTTGCCTTCAAGATCCTTGTAGGTGACCTGACGAAGTTGGACGGCAAGCTTGCGCTGTCGGGCCTCTTCGGCTGCTGCCTCGCGGGCCTTCCGGGCTTCGTCTTCCTTCGCCTTGGCCTCTTCGGCCTTGCGATTCGCCTCGGCTTCGGCGACGGGATCAACGGGCGGTACCGGGGTCGGCGGGTTGTTCGTGACCGTGCCAGATCCTCCGTTGGGGGTCGGCGTCGGTGCGGGCGGATTCGCTGGCGACGGCCCGCCGGCGGTACCGGTTCCGGCCGGGTTGGGGGTCACGGGCGGTGTCGTGGTCGGGCCACTCGGAGCGGGGGGCACAGTGACAGGTGCACCACCATGGAGCGACTTTTCGAAAGCATCTGCTTCCGCTTGCGAAAGGGCCTGCAGGAACTGGTTGTAAACCCAGACTTCCGAGCTGGCCGGCAGACCGACCGCGTAGAAGGTATCGGAGCCGGCCTTCTTGACTTCGCTCACGCTGAGCTTGTCACCGGCCTTGGCCGTGCCCACGGTGCGCCAACTCTTTTCGGGGGCATAGCCGACGTCCATGTTGGCGGCGATCAGGCTCGCTTCGCCGGTGATGGTCAGCAGCTTTGACGCTGCGTCGTAATTCGAGCTCGCATCGGCCTTCACGTACGCGAACATGCCGTGGAAGGCGGGGCCAACAGCGGCAACCTTCGCCCATCCGTACTCAACCGCGAGGACCTTGACGGCCTGTCCCTTGGCGAGGCGGCCAATGGCATAGGCACTTTGGATGCTGGGGCCACTGCGGATGAGGACGTCATCGCCCGTTGCAGAAGCCCAATAGGGGCCGGCCTGCAACGGAGCGGCGAGAGCCGCGGCGAGGAGTCCGGGGGCAGGGGCAGCGGCGAGCGTCGATGCGGCGTGGGACGACACGGCGAAGGAAGTCGTCGTGACGATGCCGAGGGCCATCCATAGCGAGTCGATCGAGCGTGTCTGGCGCATGCCGAATCCTACCGCGCGCAGCGAGGGTCGGGCCCGATTCCGGCGTCGCTCGGATGATCTTCGCCAAGCGACACATGCGGACCCTTGGGGGCGGCCAGCGACCTCGGCGGAACTTGCCGGTCTTCCGGGCCGGGCGCCGATCGAAGGTCAGCGCTTCGCGATAGCATCCGCAATTCCATGACTCCCCGACCTGTCCTTTCGGGCCTCTTCCTGAGCGCCTTCGTGTTGGCGCTCTCCCCGGTGCTCCTCTCCGGCTGCAGCTCACCCCTCCGCCCCGACGAGCGAACCGACGATGGCTCCCGGCTCTCGCCGGCTGTGACCAGCGCCCTTGAGCGGGAGATCGCCAACCTCCCGACAACCCCGGCCGTCCGACCGACGGAGTCGGGAGCGAGTGCAGTGGAGAACACCTTGGCCCCCCGACGGGAAGAGCTCGACCGGCTCGGGCCGCAATGGATGATCGGAAGCGGCGGCCTCGACATCGGGCCGACCCTCGGTGGACAGGACCGTCAGGAAGTGCAGCTCAACCTGAAGTCGGCCATTCAGCGGGCGGTGCAGAACAACCTCTCGGTGCAGGCGTCCCGCATCGATCTGGGGATCAGCGAATCGCGATTGGCGGCGGCCGAGGCGGCCTTCGACTTCACCCTCTTCGCCGACACCTCCTTTGACCGCAACACGCAGCCGCTCATCGGCACCGTGGCCGGCGCATCGGTCCTCAACACGGTCAACAACGTGCGTGACTGGTCGCTGACCACCGGTATCCGCAAGCCTCTCGTCACGGGCGCGACGGTCGACGTCTCGACCTCGATGTCCCGGACCCATCGCTATCCGCTCAGCGACTACAGCCCCGATCCGGCGTGGGCCAGCGCCGTATCGATGGGCATCACCCAGCCCCTCCTTCGCGGCTTCGGCAGCGATGTGAACATGGCCCAGATCCGGATCGCCGAGAACACCGACCGGGCGACCTTCGAGGACTTGCGCAGTTCGCTTCTGGCGACGGTCGCTGATGTCGAGACGGCCTATTGGCGCTTGGTGTTGGCGCGACAGCAGGTGGTTGCCGCCCAGTGGCTTGTGTCGGTGGGCACCGAGGTTCGCGACGTCCTCGAGCGCCGGCAGAATTTCGACGCCACCAAGGCCCAATACGCCAACGCGGTGGCAACGGTCGAGCAGCGGAAGGCCTCGGTCCTGAGTGCCCAACGGGCCGTCAACGAGGCCAACAATGCCCTCAAGGCCCTGATGAACGACCCCGACCTGCCAGTCGGCGGCGACGTCGCCGTGGTGCCGATCGACGTGCCCGTCGAGGTGCCGGTGACGCAGGACCTGCGGGCGGCCATCGTGACGGCGGCCGACCGCTCACCCAACGTTGCCAAGGCCCTGCTTGGGATCGACAGCGCGTCGATTGGGATGATCGTGGCCGACAATGGTCGTCTACCGCAACTTGATCTCGAGGGGCGACTCTCGTGGTTCGGGCTCGACGGCAACTTCGGCGACAGCTACGAGGAGATCGGCAGCGGCGACTTCGTGGACTACCTCGTCGGGCTGAAGTTTTCGCAGGCGATAGGCAATCGTGCGGCCGAGGCGACCTACCGCGAGGCTCGCCTGAGCCGTTCGAAGGCGGTGCTTGCCTATCGAGCGGCGGTGCAGAATGCGGTCCTCAACGTCCGCAACGCCCTGCAGGGGGTCGCGACAAGTTTTGAACTCATCCGCCAGAACCGTGCGTTCCGGGTTGCCCAATCGGAAAACCTGCGAGCCTTGCTTGTCAGCGAGAAGACCCTTGGGTCGCTGACGCCCGAATTCCTGCAGCTCAAGTTCCAGCAGCAGGACACGCTGGCCCGCGCTCACCTCCAGTTCGTGGATGCGCTCATCAGCTACAACGTGGCCATCAGCGAACTGCACCGGGCGATGGGCACGGGACTGGAGATGAACCAGATCGAGATCGACGTGGTCGATCCGAACGCGACCGACCCGGTGGTCGTGCAGGGGCCGCGAGGCTGACGAGCGAGGCGAACGTGAGGGAGCGTTCGACGCCACGATGGCGGACGAACCGCAACGAGAGGGACCGACCCGTGCCGAAGATCGTCAAGGCTGACGCAGCGAATATCCGAAAGGCCGCGTCCATCATCCGTGATGGCGGCGTGGTCGCGTTTCCGACCGAAACGGTCTATGGGCTCGGTTGCGACACGTTCAATGAGCGGGCTGCGCTCGAGGTCTATCGCATCAAGCGGCGGCCTTCGTCCAACCCGCTCATTGCCCATGTCCTGGACATTCCGATGGCCAAGCGGGTCGTGATCGGCTGGGACGTGCGCTGCCAGAAGTTGGCCGAGGCGTTCTGGCCCGGCCCGCTGACGTTGGTGCTGCCGCGGCGCGCTGAGGTTGCCCCGAGTTCGATTGGAGGCCGTTCCACGGTGGCGGTGCGTTCGCCGTCGCATCAGGTTGCGCGTCAGTTGCTCGAGGCTACTGGATCGCCGATCAGTGCTCCGAGTGCGAACCGCACGGGACGGATCTCACCGACCAAGGCCGAGCATGTCGTCGAGGAGTTTTCCGACGAGCCGGATCTGATGGTCCTTGAAGGCGGGACCTCTCACGTGGGCCTGGAGAGCACGGTCCTGGACCTGAGCCGCGCCAGGCCGATGGTGCTGCGCCCGGGTGCGATCACGAAGGACATGCTTTCCCCGATCGTCGGCGAGGTGGCGGATCCGCTCTTCGCCGGACAGGGCTCGAGTCCGGGAACCAGCTCGCGACACTACGCCCCGCGCACGCGCACCGAGATGGTCGATACGGCGAACATCGAGCGGCGACTTCAGAGTTGCCCCGATCCGGTCGTGGTGCTCGCCTCCCGCGCCGAGATCGTTCCGCCGCCGCACGTGGCGATCGTGATGCCCAGCGAGGCCAAGGAGTATGCGGCGAAGCTGTATGAGTCGCTGCGCCAAGCCGATTCGCTCGATCGAAACCTGATCCTGATCGAGCGTCCCGCCAACAAGGGCGGCGTGTGGGAAGCGGTGCACGACCGGTTACGCCGCGCCTCGGCGTGAGCATCGACTGCTCGAATTGACTTCGAAGAGGAGTTGTCGGTAAATCGCAGCGCGGCCGCTGATCTGGTTCGCTTCGTCATTCGAATCGCACGATCTGGTTGTTTTCCGTCCCTTCTTGCGAAGCCCTTTGCGGACCGTCGAAGGGCTTCTCGTGTACCGACGTACGATGTGGTGGTCCCCGCAGGCTGCGTTGAGGTTTGACGTGCGTTGTGCGGGGAGAGTTCTCGAGAGGGAGACAATCATGTTCTTCAAGCAGTTCGTCGTTGCGGCGGTTGCCGCGATCACATCGCCCTGTGTCTTCGCTGACTTCGTCGCCGTCGACCTCTCCGCGAAGATCAATGCCGACATCCGTTCCTACACCGGTGGGATCTCATACCCGCTTGGCGGACAGACTCTGTCGTTCGGCAGCGTGCCCTTCACCCTCGGATTGCTGAACGGCTCGACGACGACGTTGGGTGCCGTGCAACTCCCCGGCAATGGTCAGCCCACGGTGCACAGCTTCCCGGTGAACATCGCCGGTGCGACGCGCCTCTACACGCTCATCAATTCGACGTGGGGGGTCTATGGAGTGACGAACGGAAAAATTGAGGTTTTCGGCACGAACGGAGCCTACGCGAGTTTCTCGCTCGTCCAAGGGTTCAACATCCGTGACCACTATCAGGGCAACTTCCAGAACATCATCAACGACTCGACTGTGGTTTCGACCGGATATGCGTCGGGGGCACGACTCGATCGACAGGTGCTTGAATTGCCGGCGGCCTTTGACGGCCAAGTGGTGACCGAACTTCGATTCCAGGGCACGGGTCTGAATCCATCGGGTGCGGCATTCCTTGCCGGTGCGACCTTTGAGACTGTCGACTCATGCCCAGCCGACTTCGACCACAACGGCGCGGTTGGAGCGAGCGATCTCGCGATCCTGTTGGGTGCATGGGGGACCGCCAACGCTGACTTGGACAACGACGGAACGACGACCGCATCCGACTTGGCGTTTGTCTTGGGCGCTTGGGGGCCGTGCCCGTAAGCGAGTTCCAAGCGGATTCGCTGCGAGGTTCACCGTCGGCTCACATCATCGGGATCTTCACCGCCAACCGCTTCGCGCAGTCTTCTGCCAACTCGTAGCCCGCGTCGGCATGGCGGAAGACGCCCATCATGGGGTCGTTGGTGAGGACGCGCTCGAGCCTGGCCGCGGCCTCGGGCGTGCCGTCGGCGACGATGACCTGTCCGGCGTGCTGGGAGAAGCCGATGCCGACGCCGCCGCCGTGGTGGAAGCTGGTCCAGCTTGCCCCGCTGGCGATGTTGACCGCGAAGTTGAGAAGGGCCCAGTCGCTGACCGCGTCGGTGCCGTCGCGCATGCCTTCGGTCTCGCGGTTGGGGCTTGCCACCGAGCCGCAGTCGAGGTGATCGCGGCCGATGACGATGGGGGCCTTGACCTTTCCGGTGGCAACGAGTTCGTTGAACTTCAGGCCTGCCTTGTGTCGCTCGCCCAATCCAAGCCAGCAGATGCGGGCCGGGAGTCCCTGGAACGCGACGCGCTGCTGGGCCATGCGGATCCATCGCTTGAGCGACTCGTCCTTGGGGAAGAGTTCAAGCACCGCCTCGTCGGTCACGCGGACGTCCTCCGGATCGCCTGACAGGGCGACCCATCGGAACGGGCCGCGACCAAGGCAGAATTGGGGGCGGATGTATGCAGGCACGAAGCCGGGGAAGGCGAAGGCGTCGGCAAAGCCGTGGTCCTTGGCCCGCTGCCGGATGTTGTTGCCGTAGTCAAAGACCTTCGAACCGGCCTTCTGCATGTCGACCATCAGGCGAACGTGCTTCTCCATGCTCGCCGTCGAGAGCTCTTGGTAGCGCTTCGGGTCGCGCTTGCGAAGGGCGTCGGCCTCCTCGCGGGTGAGCCCGTCGGGGTAATAGCCTTCAAGCGGGTCATGGGCGCTGGTCTGATCGGTGAGCGTCTCGGGGACGATGGCTCGGGCCTTGAGCCGGGCGAGCAGGTCGACTGCGTTTCCAAGCCATCCGATCGAGAGGGCTTCGCCTCGCTTGGCGCAACCGACCGCACGGTCGATGGCCGCGTCGAGACCTTCGACGATCTCGTCGAGGTAGCGGTCGTGCACGCGCTTCTCGAGGCGTTCGCGGCAGACGTCGGCGATGAGGCAGGTGCCTTCGTTCATCGTGATGGCAAGCGGTTGGGCGCCGCCCATGCCGCCGCAGCCGGCGGTGACGTTCAGCGTTCCCTTGAGCGTGCCGCCGAAGTGCTGGCGAGCGCATTCCGCGTAGGTCTCGAAGGTCCCTTGGAGAATGCCCTGCGTCCCGATGTAGATCCACGAGCCCGCCGTCATCTGCCCAAACATCATCAGGCCCTTCGCGGCGAGTTCGTCAAAGTGCTTCTGCGTTGCCCAGTGCGGAACGAGGTTGGAGTTGGCGATGAGGACCCGCGGCGCATCAGCATGGGTGCGGACGATGCCAACCGGCTTACCGCTCTGCACCAGCAACGTCTCGTCGGGGGCGAGCGACTTGAGCGAGCGGATGATGGCGTCGAAGGAGGGCCAGTCTCGGGCGGCTGCGCCTCGGCCGCCGTACACAATGAGATCCGCGGGTCGCTCGGCCACCTCGGGGTCGAGGTTGTTCATGAGCATGCGCATGGCCGCCTCGGCTGCCCAAGTGGAGCAGGTCCTCTGCGTCCCGCGCGGAGCCCGGATGACCCGAGCGCCGGCCGCGCTCCCTGAATCCGTCTTCGTCGTCATCGTCGTCATGCCCAGAGTGTACTGAGGCGAACGTGACATCACGCCATCCCGAATCGCCCCGCCGCAATCTGCCGCTCGATTGCAGCGATGTCAGGCGACGGCGGGCGATCGGCGGTGAGCTTCGGCACCACCTCGCGCACGATGGCGATGGCCCGTTCGACGCCGGCGCCTGACTTCAGCGGACGCTGGTACTCCATCGCCTCGGTCATGGTGAGGAGTTCGATGGCCACGACGTTGCGAAGGCGTTCCAACGATCGAATCGCCTTAAGCACGGCGGTCGCGCCCATTGAGTTGTAGTCCTCGATCCCAGCGCTGGTTGGGATGTTGCCGATGCTCGCCGGGGCGGCCAGCGTCATCATCTCGTTGACGCACGCGGCGGCCGTGTACTGGGCGATCATCAGCCCGGAATGGAGCCCCGGCTGCGGCGAGAGATAGGCGGGCACCGGATTCTGCGGGTCGCTTGCGGTCAGCACCCAGTTCACGCGTCGCTCGGCGATGCCTGCGATGTGGGTCAAGGCGATCGCGAGAGTATCGAGCGGAATGGCCAACGGCATACCGTGGAAGTTGCCGCCGCTCAGGAGGTCGCCGCTGCCGTCGGTGGCCTTCTCCGATGGGGGGAAGACGAGTGGATTGTCGGTGACCGCGCCGAGCTCACGCTCGATCGCGCCGCGGACGAAGGCGATCGCGTCGAAGGCGGCGCCCAAGACCTGCGGCATCGCCCGCAGGCAATAAGGATCCTGTACGCGCGGATCGTTCTCCTTGTGGGCTGGCAGGATCTGGCTTCCCGCCAAGAGTCCGCGGAGGCGCTCGGCGACGAGGATCTGACCCGGCTGGCAGCGGACCGTGTGAAGCCGCGAATCGAGAAACGCATCGGTGGCCCGGCAGGCATCGATCGCCATGGCCGCGGCAACGAGTGCTGCCTGTTGGATCCGGTCAAGATCGGCCAACAACAGGGCGGCGCTGCTGGACATGAAGTGCGTGCCGTTGATGAGGGCGAGGCCTTCCTTTGCCTCGAGCGTCAGCGGCACCATGGCCCGTTGGGTGGTGTAGATGCTGGTTGGCATCATCCTGCCGGCCAGCGAGGCGAATCCTTCACCGATGAGCGAGAGGGCCATGTGGGCGAGAGGGGCCAAATCGCCGCTGGCTCCGACCGAGCCGCGGCTCGGGACGGTCGGTGTCACCTGATGGTTGAGAAAGGAGCAGATGGTCTCTACGACCGTGGGCCGCACGCCGGAGTGTCCGCGGGCCAGACTCGCCGCGGCGACGGTCATCATGGCCCGCACCGCGTCGTTGGGAAGCGGCTCGCCGACGCCGGCGGCGTGGGAGCGAACCAGGTTCCGTTGCACGCTTCGGACGTCGTCGGTCGGAATTCGAACCCGGGAGAGCGAACCGAACCCGGTGTTGATGCCGTAGATCGCCTCGCCTCCACCGCAGCGGGCATCGACGACGGCGCGGGATGCTTCCATACGCTGGCGGGCGATTGGCCCGAGCTCAACCTGCCGACCGCCTCGGGCAACCGACTCGATGTCCGCAATCGTCAGAGGCTGCCCGTTCAGTCGAAGAGGCTCCAAAACGGCGGCCGCTGAGATGGTCGGCGAGGGCATAGGGCAAGGATCATAGTTTCTCCCGCAGGCCAATTGGGCAGACGAGGAGGTGCGTCGCACGCCGATTCCCTCCGCTTCCCGCCTTCCTCAGCCGTGTTCCCACCTGCTCGCCTCCGTTTGCCACGCTCCCCATCCTCCGCTACAACCCCACTGTGGCCACCACGTTCCGTACGAACACCGCGCTTGGCATCGCGATCATCCTCGTTGCCCTTGTCTTCTCCACGGCCGTGCACGCCTGGGTGTCGGTGCGCGGCGTGGTAGGCCCGACCATCGCCCTTGCCGCCTCACCCACCAGCGCGGCGATGTGGACGATCCTCGCTCTCGGGGTGAGCCTGCTCATCGCCCTGGCTCTGGCCCGGATCGTGAACTCGATCGTGGCCCTCTTCACCCTCGGGTGTGGCGTCGGGCTCTTGGCCATGCAGAGCGGAACCGTCTCTGACTTCACCGTCAGCGGGGCGTCGATCCTCTCCCTTGGCGCCGAGACCCTCCTCTGGGCGGTCGTCGTGGTGGCCGCCAGCATCTTCGTGGTTCGCTTCGGTGGTCCGCTTCCAGACGCGGTTCCGATCGACCGCCCGAAGCGCGACGGCATCTTCGGATGGATGGCCTTCGCATCGCTCGCGACCGGTCCGCTGGTCCTTTTGGCGGTGTGGGCTGTGGCCGTTGCGCCGGTCAAGGGTCAGGTCCTTGGTGCGGCGATCGTCGGCGGACTGCTCGTCGGTCTCGCCGGTCGACTCTTCGCTCCGATCACACCACCGGCGATTCTCTATGCGGCACCCGTTCTCTTTGGCGCCGCTGGTCATGCCATCGCCCATCTCCTGCTCAAGGGCGAGCCGCTCCGAACGGCCTTCGTCAACGAGTCGCTCGCCCGCTTCGCGTACGTGATGCCCATCGACTACGCGACCGGTGCCTTGGTGGGTGTTTCCCTCGGCATCGGCATGGCCCGCTCCTTCCTCAAGCCCGAGTCGGCCCATCCTGAATCGACGCCCTGAGGCGCTTGGACCAACTCCGCTCGTTTCACACCACCGCTCATGCCACTCATCGTCACCGGGACCATCGGGATCGACACTGTTCACACTCCTTCCGGCAGCGCTGAGCGCGTGCTGGGCGGAAGCTGTGCCTATTTCGCGGCGGCAGCAAGCCATCTGACACCCGTGCGGGTGGTCGGAGCGGTCGGCGGCGATTGGCCGGCGGATCACCGCCATCGTCTCGAGAGTTTCCGCGGCATCGACCTGCGGGGGCTCGAGCTGCGGCCCAACAGCACGACTTTCGCCTGGGGCGGACGCTACTTCGACAACATGAACCGGCGGGAAACGCTCTTCACCCACTTGGGTGTGCTGGAGGAACCGCCACCGAACGTGCCGGCGGCCTTCAGTGACAGCCAGTTCGTCTTCCTCGCCAACACCCACCCCGGGGTGCAACTCAATCTCCTCCAGAAGTTCCCCCATCGCCGCCTGGCCGTGGCCGACACGATGGATCTCTGGATCAACATCGCTCGCGAGGATCTCCTTCGCCTCTTCAAGGAACTGCACGGTGTCGTCCTCAACGACGAGGAAGCGATGCAACTGACCGAACGCCGCAACGCGATCTCGGCGGCGCGGGCGATTCTCGATCTCGGCCCGACCTTCGTGGTTGTGAAGAAGGGCGAGCACGGGGCCGTCCTCGTCCATCGCGATGGGAACGCGACCATTCCGGCCTTCCCCGCTGACGAGAAGCACGTCGTCGATCCGACGGGAGCAGGCGACTCCTTTGCCGGCGGCATGATGGGCCACTTGGCGGCGAAGGCGGCGACCGATTTCCGTTCGATCCAGACCGCCTTGGCATGGGGCACGGTCATGGCCAGCTTTACCATCGAGAGCTTCTCGATGGATCGGCTCCATCGCCTTGACCAGATGCAGATCGACAAGCGCATGGCCGACTTCCGGGCCGCCAGCCGCGTTGGATGAGCGAGGCTATTCGCATCCCAACCGGATGCCTTTCGGTACGCTGCGGGCATATGACGACTGCTCGCTTTTACGCTGCCCGGAGCTTCTTTGGATGCCCGACCCGCACGCTTGCCGCGATGGTGGTCGCGGCCTGTGCGGCGAATGTCGCAAGTCCGGCCCATGCCCAGTGGACGCCGTACCACAGCCTGCCCAATGCCGAGCGGGTGCGTGCCGCGTCGACGAAACTTCGCGATCTCGAGCGGGGGAGTCGTGTGCGGGACGTGCGTTGGGACCTCGAGGGAAAGCGGGTGCTGGTGCGCATAGGGGAGGAGTGGAAGGCCATCGCCTTGGACGGATCCGCCGAGGAGAAGCTCGACGCCGAGCCGTCGATTCCCCCAACAAACGAGGCGAGGCGCGAGCGCCGACCGCCGGCACCATCGCGCGGACGGCAGCAGCCGGTGGCGTCGTCGCCGGATGGAGCGCACGAGGCGCGGTATCGCGACGGCAACCTCTTCCTCAAGATCAACGGGGCCGACGAGAAAGCGATCACCACCGACGGCGACGGGAAGCTGAAGTACGGCAGCGCCTCGTGGGTGTATGGGGAGGAGCTCGACCAGACCACCGCGATGTGGTGGTCGCCAGACTCGAAGAAGCTCGCCTTCTACAAGTTTGACGACCGGCAGGTGAAGGACTTCGTTCTCCTGAAGGGTTGGACGAAGCTCCACAACGCGGTCATGACCGAGGCCTATCCGAAGCCGGGGCAGGCGAATCCGATCGCGGGACTCATGCTCCTGGATGTCGCGAGTGGGGCGATGACCACGATTGATGTCGGACCGGACACCAACCAGTACATTTATGAGATCGAGTGGGTACCCGACTCGAGTGGCATCCTCTTCCGGCGGACGAACCGCCGTCAGGACACGCTTGAACTGGTCTTCGCCGATGGATCGACCGGGGCCACGCGGGTTCTCCTCACCGAGAAGCAGGCTTCGTGGCAGGAGAACAGCCCGGACTTCCGCTTCCTCAAGGACGGCCGTCGCTACCTCTGGGAGACCGAGGCAAATGGCTTCTCGAACTACCAGCTTCGATCGCTCGACACCGATGCCGTCATCGACGTGACCAAGGACGCCTTCGCGGCGATGTCGATCCTGAGGGTGGACGAGGAGCGCGGGACGTTGTGGTACGTCGCCCGTTCAAGCGCCATCGCCATCAATCCGCAGTTGCATCGGGCGAAGCTCGACGGCAGTGGGGCGGTACGCCTGACGCCGGACGACATGCATTGGTCTGGGTTCCGCATCGCGCCCGACGGGAGCGGGTTCATCGCCACCAAGGAGTTCATCGATGTGCCGCCGAGCACCGAGCTCTTCCGCGTCGAGGGCGACAGGGCGGTCAAGGTCGCGACCCTCGCCGCTGCGGATTCCGATCCGTGGGCCAAGGCGAGCATGGCCAAGCCCGAGTTTCTCAAGATCAAGGCGGCCGACGGGACGACCGACCTCTACGGCGTTCTCTGGAAGCCTTCGGACTTCGATTCGACGAAGAAGTATCCGCTGGTCGTGTCGACCTATGGCGGACCGTTCTTCGCAATGATCAACTCAACCGTGCAGGGGCCTCGGGGCGAATGCGAATTCGGTGTCCTCCTCGCGACCATTGACAACCGCGGTACGCCGGGTCGTGGCAAAGCCTTTGAAGCGGCGAACTACCTTTCGCTCGGCGAGGAAGATTGCGACGATCAGGCCGCGCTGGTCCGTCAGTTGTGCGAACGTCCCTATGTCGACGCTTCGCGGGTGGCGATCACCGGTCATTCCTATGGTGGCTTCATGACCGTGAACGCCCTCCTGCGCTATCCCAACCTCTTTCAAGTCGGTGTCGCGGGGGCGCCGCCGACGGATTGGCGTAACTACGACACGATCTACACCGAGCGTTACATGCGGACGCCGGAGGAGAACCCCGAGGGCTACGACAACTACTCGTGCGTGAAGCAGGCCACGAAACTGAAGGGAAAGCTTCTCCTGTTGCACGGCCTCGTCGACGACAACGTGCACCCCAACAACACCTTCCAACTCGCCCAAGAGCTTCAGTCCAACGACATTCCCTTCCAGATGATGATCTTCCCGACGTCGGGCCATGGCATCGCCAGCCCGGCTGAGGAGAGCCTGAAGTGGTCGTTCATCCTTGAAGCGTTCGGCATGTTGCCGGGCGGAGAAAAGGCAGTGAACGGGAGTCACGACGGACCGTGACGACCCTGCCGCCCGATCGCTCCCACATCCGCACCGAGGCCCGCCACCCGGCGAGCGGGCGGTTCGACGCCCTGACAACCGCCGAGCAAGTCGGGTTGATGGTTGAGGACCACGCCGATGTGCTGCGCGCGGTCGGAGCGGCCGAGCCGGCTCTGACCAGGTTCATTGATGCGCTGGTGCCGCGCATGCAGGCGGGTGGTCGGCTCGTCTATGCCGGTGCTGGAACCAGCGGGCGGTTGGGCGTGCTCGACGCCAGCGAATGCCCGCCGACGTTCCAGAGCGATCCACGTCAGGTGGTCGGGGTCATCGCTGGCGGTGATGCCGCCTTGCGACGCAGTTCCGAGCGGCGCGAGGACGAGCCTGACGGCATCGCCGAGGAACTGAACGCCATGCGATTCGGTGAAGGGGATGTCCTCCTTGGAATTGCCGCCGGTGGCACGACACCCTATGTGCTCGGCGCAATTCGCTTGGCGAAGGGACGGGGTGGGCTCACGGCTTTCCTGACCTGCGCCCCATCCGCCGAAGCGAGCCACTGCGACCATCGCATCGTTCTGGACACCGGCCCCGAGGTGCTGACGGGCTCGACGCGCTTGAAGGCCGGGAGCGCGACGAAACTCGCCCTCAACATCATCACAACGGTCGCCTTTACCCGACTGGGTAAGGTCTACGGCAACCTGATGGTCGATGTCGCCGCGACCAACGACAAACTGGTCGACCGCGCGGTTCGAATCCTGCAGTCCTTCGACGCGGGACTTTCCCGCGAAGCGGCCGCCTTGCTCCTCCGAGAATCGGGCAGTCAGGTGAAGGTGGCCATCGTCATGCTTCGATTGGGCATCCGGCGCCACGAGGCGGAATCGGCTCTGGCGAGAGCGAACGGAAACGTCCGCGACGTCCTGGGTGGATGATTCCTATCTCGGAAGGTCCCCGCGCGTTCGGGTTTCGCCAAGTGCCTGTAGCGCCAGAAGGAGTGCGCGCCCGGAGGGCGCTACGGACTGCTTGGATTGGTATGACATCCCCACGCGGATCGGTGTCACGCGTTGCTTAAGGGCAACGCTGTCCCCAGTATCCGAGCAGGAGGGACAGGTCCTCGGCGTTGACCAAGCAGTCGTTGTTCAGGTCCCCGGGGCCGGTTTCCCCCCACGCTCCAAGAAGAATGGCGAAGTCTGAGGCGCCGACCTCGGCGTCGCCGTCGAGATCGCCTTGGCAAAGGACGCCGCCACAAGGCCCAGGGCAAGCACCGGGCGTGTCTTGAGCGGAGATTCCCGCGGGGCCGATGCGCCACTCTCCCGTGTCCGGGCAGCGAGACGCGTGGGGCACGGCCCAGCCACCGGTCGGCCCGACCGATTGCCCGCTCCAGTACACAGGCTCAGACATGCGCAGCGACAGGATGATCGAGATGCCGTCAATGACCCCGGTCCATGGCTCGATATCGAGGACTCCATCGTCGTCCCAATCAAGATCTTCATGGGGCAACGCATTCAGGCCCGTCACCAGAAGAATGGTGAGGTTGTCGATCTTCTCAAAGAAGGGGCCTGAGGAGTATTGCTGGGCAGGGATCAGGGATTGCGATCCCTCGGTCGCCACGACATAGAACCCATCCTCGTTGAAATAGCCCATCAATGGAATTGTCGATTCGATCACGCCCGCATCGCCGTTCTCCAGGCTCGTCTCCTGCGGCTCCGCGTCGCCGATCACGACCAGATGGACCGCTTGCCCTGCACCGAGCGATTGGATGTCCAGTCCGGCGGGCCCCCGGAATTCGCAATACTCGACGATCTGGTTGGGGGGGCGAAGCGGCAATACGAAGTTCGCTGAAGGTGACCGGCGGGAGGTCAAGCAGCATGAACGAGTCTCCGATCGGTTGGTGTTGAACCGTTCCTAAGCCACGAGGCGCGGATCATGATGTGCGGCTCTTTGCGTATGAGCAATGGGTCTCCGCTCACGAAGGAGGAATCGTGAGCGATCGCACACGCGGAAACGAAAAAGCCAGCCCTCTGGAGGGCTGGCTTTGGATACGTTCGTCAACGGACCCTCTCGCCTCGCGATGGACGTCCATTCGCTGCCATCGAGCGCCAGCGACGGCCTCTGGAGGGCCATCGTCCGGACAGATGGGGACGTGTTCGCGCTCGCGACGGAAAGGATCAGATCATCGCGTTCAGGGTCTTGAGGGCACGCACCTTGACGGCGCGGGAGGCCGGCTTGGCCTTGAGCATGACCTCTTCCCCGGTGAAGGGGTTGCGGCCCATGCGAGCCTTGGTGGCTGGCTTGTTCTTGACGGTGAACTTGAGGAGACCGTTGAACTTGAAGAGGCCAGGGCCCTTCTTGCCAAGGTCAGCCTTCAGGATCTCAGTGACGGCGTCAAACACGCCAGCAACCTGCTTGCGGTTGAGGCCGGTGGCGCCGGCGATCGCGTTGAGGGTTTCGCTGCGGCTGCGGCCCTTGGCGCCGGCCGGGGTGATCTTGACGGCCTTCGGGGCCTTCGCCTTCGGGCTTGCCTTCATAGTCTTCGTGGCCATTGGTGGAGAGTCCTTTCTGCTTCCCCAACTGAATCGGGCACCAGCGACAATGTCCATCTGCGGGCGTTGCCGACGGATGCGCGGAATCGCCGCACGCCGTCTGGCTGGAAGCCAGCTCGAGAGCCTGTCGAAGTGCAGACGCAGTTGTCGTCCCGGAGGGAATCCCGCGATGCGGGAGGTCGGAGTGAGGGACGGCTCTCACCGAAGAACCCATCGGATGAGCGTCCGCGTAGATGCGTGACACTCGATTCGACGACGGACGCCGGAGCGGAGTCGCGACTTGGGAATCTCAACGGCATGTTGAACATCAACATCCGCCCCGAGTCGCCGACCGTTCAGGCTGCCCGGCAGGTCGTCGTGAGCGGTCTGGAGCCAGTCGTAAAGCCGAAAACCGGCTTCAGGCGGGCGGCACACCCTCGATTTCCTGCAATAACTCCGGGAGAACGAGAATGAATGTAGCGGCGACAGCTCCGCTTCACAAGCACGCGACTCGCGAATTTGCTGTTTTTGTCGGGTTTTTCAACGTTCGCCGGACAGCGAGCGGCACGCCACATCGGATAGACGCACTTGGTTCGGGTAGGTCCGGGCAGTTCGACCGAGGGGTTTCCCGCTCGCTTTCTGCTTGTTTTGCAGGCATTTCCGTCTGATCAGGGGCATCGCAACCGTCGACACCGCACGATGACGGCGATCCGAGTTGTCCACAATGCCGCGCCATGCTTGGCACGTGAGGCGCTAAATCAACGGTGTTTCGCCACCCTTTGGGGTGAACCGTTGGGTCTTCGACGGCTGGATGAAGACCGACGAGATGCCCTCCATCGGAGCTCCATACAGGTCAGCGGCAGATGGCGGAGGCTTCGGAATCCCTGAATTCGACGGGGAAACTGGCGACGAAGCCGGTCGCACCGCTGAGCCGTCGTGAGCGGGATCGGTGCGTTCGAGTTCGGCCGAGCGCACGCGATAGCCGCCAAGCTCAATCGAGTGTCGTTGTCCAAGGCGCTTGCGGAGGAACCGTTGTCCTTCGCTCATCAGCGGTCCGCCCGCACCAATGAGTGCCCAAGACTTGGGTTCACGGAAGACCACCGCGTGCAATGGCAGGACGAGGTCGCTGGCCGGAAGGCGAATCGCGCAGGCCGGATCAGACCCGATGGTGGCATGATCGACGCCATCGAGGTGGACCAGCTTGGCTGGGCCACCGGCAATTGGATCGAGAAGGAGGTAGTCGCTGGACTCCTCGTGAACGCCTTCGGTCTCGGCCTCGAGGTCGACCGAATCGCCCAGATCAAACGCCGGTTCGGTGACCAGGTCGGAAGCGTCGTCCAATCCTTCCTTCGTCGAAGTCACCGTCGAGGCCAAGAGCCAGCAGACGAGTGGGCCGATGCCGACCCATCGCTCGATGGTGAGCGGGGTGAACCGGGTGACGCCATCCTCGGTGCGGAGCCCCCGCGACGAGCCGCTGTCGGCAACCCACCACGTACCGCCTTGGCGGAAGAGGAGGGCGTGTCGACGGCTGATGCTGCGCGGCTCGAGCGGGATCGTGCAGCGCGGGGAGCGCCCCAAGGCGTAGGCCCGCTGCGGATCCAAGGGGATGCGGCGGACGACGCTGCCGTCCGGAGTTGCGATAAGAAGGGTTGCCACGGAATGCCGTTTACGAAGGGGCTGCGGCCGGCCGGAGCGGCTCGGATCGAGATCCCTCGATCCTGACCGGGCGGACGGGCTCGCGGCCCACGGAGTAATACGCAAAACCCCGCTCGATCATCGCCTGTCGTCGGTAGAGATTTCTGCCGTCGAAAATGACCTTCGAGGGTAGTCGCTTGGCGATCTCGTCAAAGTCAGGGGATCGGAACTCGTTCCATTCGGTGCAAATGACGAGGGCGGACGCCCCATCGAGGGCCGCGTACATGTCTGCGGCCCGTTCCACCTGCGGCATTTCCTTCGCCAGGTTCTCCAAAGCCACTGGATCAAAGGCCTTGACTCGTGCACCCGCGTCGAGGGCCCGTTTCATCAGGGCAATCGACGGAGCCTCGCGAATGTCATCGGTTCGCGGCTTGAAGGCGACACCCCAGAAGGCGAGGGTCTTGCCCCGCACGTTGCCGATGGCGTCGGTGATCTTGGCCCAGAAGTGTGCCCGTTGGTTCTGGTTCACCTCGTGGACAGCCCGGTTCAGCTTGCAGTCAAAACCGATCTCGGAGCCCATCGAGACCACCGCGAGGGTGTCCTTCGGGAAGCACGAGCCGCCATACCCAAGGCCAGGATAGAGGAACTGGTTGCCGATCCGCTTGTCGGCGCACATGCCCTCCCGAACGCTGGTGATGTTGGCCCCGTACTTCTCGCAGAGATTGGCCATCTCGTTGATAAAGGAGATCTTGCAGGCCAGCATCGCGTTGCTGGCGTACTTGACCATCTCCGCGCTTCGGACATCCATGATGAAAATCGGGTTTCCCTGTCGAACGAAGGGCTCGTACAGGTCCCGCATGATCTGGCCGGCGGCTTCATCCTCAACGCCGCACACCACCCGGTCAGGCTTCATGAAGTCGTTGATCGCATCGCCTTCCTTGAGGAACTCGGGGTTGTCGGCGATGTGGAAGGGGATCTTGGTCTTGCTTCGGATCAGGTCGCGGACCTTGTGGCTCGTGCCGACCGGCACGGTGCTTTTCACCACGACCATCTTCCGGGGGTGGCTCGGCCCGAGCTTCTCCAGCGCGTCAGCGATGTCGGACGCGACGGCTAACACGTACTTCAGGTCGGCGCTACCGTCCTCATCGCTCGGTGTGCCGACGCAGATAAAGACCGCTTGGGCCGATCGGTAGGCCTCAAACTTGTCGGTGGTGAAGGTCAGACGCCCGGCGGCGATGTTTCGCTTGAGCATCTCGCTCAGGCCGGGCTCATAGATCGGGCTCTCGCCGCGGCGGAGCATCTCGATCTTTCTCGGATCGATGTCCAGGCAGGTGACGTGGTTGCCGGTTTCGGCAAAGCAAGCGCCGGTGACGAGCCCGACGTATCCGGATCCAACCATCGTCAAGTGCATGGGAGTGTCTCGCAAGGAAGAAGCAGGGGGAGTCGCGGCGGCGATTCGTTGTCCCGCGTCACCTTTTGGTCGGCGTCAGGGCCAACGGTCAGGTGTCGAGGAGTCGACAAGCGGAGTGGCCGCGAGAGTAAGGAGGGTACAGCAGGTCGCGTCGAGTCGGGACGAGGTTCGGCGGTCGCGACCAGACCCCGCCATCGGACCCTGGACCCGCCGGGCCGACCCCTCCTGACCGCGTGAAATCGGCGTTTCTGCCGGACTGCTTGAGGTCCGCGCCGCGGAGTGGCGGTGCCGCCACACTCGACAGGCAGAACGCACGGTGGGTTCATCAGGTTCGTGCCAAAGGCGGTCGGGTTGTGCCGGTCGTGAGGTTTGTTCGGATTTGCTCACCCAACTGGCTCGTTCACCGCTGGCTCTTGGCACCCTTCGCCTCGCGAGCCAGAAGCCGGGCCTTCACATCGGTGGGCCGGGCGCAGGAGGCCGTGGCGGATTCCACCTGACGCCCCGCACCCCAGTCGCCAGAGAAACCGCCAAGTGTTCCGTTGGCGGCCACAACCCGATGGCAGGGCACCACGATCGGGGTCGGGTTGCGGCGCATCGCCTGACCGGCGGCGCGGGAGGCTGCGGGACTACCCGCCCGTCGAGCGAGCTCGACGTAGGAGATGGTCGCACCGCAGGGGATCGCCTGGGCGAATCGCCGGCAAGCGTGGAAGAACGGTGTCGCGTCGGGAATGGCCACATCGGTGAAGTCGATGGGCTCCCCGTCGATAGCGGCCCGAATTCGGGCGACCAACTCCGGAGCGAGCCTGGGCGAGGCGACCCACTCGGACGGCGGCTGGCGAATTGCGGTCCACCCCGTCTCAAGAAGGCGGTCGCCCGCAGCGGTCGAGGCGATCGCAATGAAGAACTCGCCATCGGCGGTCGGGAAACACCGAACGCGCACAGGTTGCAGGTGGGTTGCCGTCCGTCGAGCCCCCGTGCGGAGCCGAGCGATCATGGCCGACCTCCTGTGGTCGGCGCCGTCAAGGCGAGGTCAACCACGACCGGCTGGTGGTCCGAGGGTTCCTTCAAAGCGCTCGCGGGGAGGGCCAAGGTCGAGACCGCCTGTTCGCTCAGGTCTTCCGCGGAGAAGACAAAGGACTGACGAATGGTCAGGGAGGAGCCGGAGAGAAGCACCCAGTCAAGTCGGCCCGGGAGAAAATCGTTGCCGGTCGAACGCCACGTGGCATTGGACCGGCGATCGAGTTGGAACGTCGGGACGATGTCGAGGTCGCTGCCGTCGAGGTCGAGCTTTTCGGCCGTGGTGAGGAGAGGCGCTCGTGCGCCGACGAGGTTGAAGTCGCCGCCCACGACAATTCCGTTGAGCGGTGTACCGGCCTCGGCGAGTTTCGCGCTCGCCTGTTGAATCGCATCGTGAATGGCCTTCGCCTCGGCCAAGCGGGTTTCGTCTTCCTTGGAATTGATCCGCCCGCAGCACTTCAGGTGGAGGGAGGCGAAAAGAATGCGCTTCCCATCCCGCTCGAGAATCGCGCCCGAGACGCGGACGTCTCGATCACCCTTCTCGTCGCGGCGCTTGAGGCCATCGAGGAAAGGGGCCGGCGCCAAGGGAGCGCGAGCGACGACGCCGGTGCGGAGGTCGCCGCCCGAAACGATCGCGGTCCACGGCGAACCGTCGCCGCCGACATGGGTGTTCATCCACTCGGCGAGCGACTCGGCCGTCGCCTCCTTCCCGAGCTCTTGCCAGAGAACGACATCGGGGTTGATCCCCTTCAAGGTGGCACTGAAGGGCTCCGGGTTCTTGAGGTGGGCCCCGAGTTCGGCATTCCAACTCACCACCCGCAGCGGTGCGTCGGCAGGCTTGGCGAGTGCGGTTGCTTCGACCTTGGCGATCTTGCCTGCGGTGGCCTCACGCGGGAGAAGCACCACGCGGGTGATTTCCACATCCTCAAGGATCTCAACCCGGGTCGTCTCCTTCTCGGTCGTGGGCCGGAGGATCATCGCTCGAACCGCGCCACTCTTCCCGGCGAATCGTTCGGCGGTTCGGTCGAGCCGCAGTTCGAACTGACGGCTGGCGTGAGCGGGGGCCATCGCGAGCCCGAGCGACGCGGGCGATAGCGTCTCACCGGCGCCGCCGTCGGGGTTCACTCGCCGTACAACGACACCCTGTCCATGCTCCGTCGCCCGCTTTGGCCCCGACGCTGGTTTCGTGGCCAACGATCCGCGCTCGACGTCGGTCGGGCTGAAGATGATCGCCAGATCCGCGCCGGGAAGGTAGCCACCGGTCGCTCCCTGCTGCGGCGTGTCGACATCGACGAGAAGCGTCAGCGGCATGTCGAGAGCCTGAAGATTGACCTCCTCGGCGAAGGAGAGGTAGAGCCACACCGAATCGGCGTCGCAGTCGAGGGAGACGGCGGTCAGGTCGGGGGCAAGGGCGAGGGCATCGATGCCATCGCGTCGCGTCGAGATCTGGCCGAGGACATCCCAATCGCCGAACTCGCCGTCAAGCGTCTTCGGCGGGAGGCTTCGGGAGGGCGCTTTCGGAAGGCTCGTTGAATCGGGGGGGACCGACTGGGCCTGCACAATGCCCGCTCCGGCCAAGCCGGTGAGGGCAAGCGAGAGGAGAAGACCAAAGCCAATCAACGTGCGTGTACCGAGAGCGTGCATGGTGAGGACATGCTAGCCCGAATCCAGCGTGAAAAACCGGTGCTCGGCCGGCGAGATCCTGCTTCCGCGTCGAGTGTCAATGCGACCTTGGACGCTTCTCGCTGTCGCCGCCCCGCCGCGCTGGAAGGTCCGGATGTGCACGGCGGACGCGATCGACGAACATTCGTGCGTACTCCGCCGAGAGCGCCCCGCGGGCTGCGAGCCACTCGATCGTGTCGATCTCGACCCAAGGCCGGACGCTTGCGCCCGTCGTGGTGCCGTGAAGGGTGTGGTCGACTCCTTCGTACTCAACGTATTGGAGGTTGGTCTTGCCTGCGGCGAGGAATCGGTCGCGAAGGGCGCGGGCGCTTTCGACGGGTACCGCCGTGTCGGCATCGCCGTGGATCACGAGGATTGGTATGTCGAGGGTGATGAGATGATCGCTCGCCCGCTCGAACAGATAGCTTGACCATCGGCGATAGGGATGACCGAACCACTCGATCTCCGCATCCGGGTGGAGGCGGATGTCTTCGAACTTTTGGTCCAACCCCGCCACCGACGACACCTCGGGGATGGCGATCCTGCCCTCCGCCAGCATGTGGCGAAACTCCTCCGCTTGCGTCCATCCTCCGCCACCGGCAATGAGGATGAGGTGGGTCACGCGAGGTTCGCTTGCTGCCACCGCCGCAGCCACGTCGGCGCCTTCGCTGGCTCCCATCAGGATCACGGGCTGGGCACGGGCGATGACCGATGGATGTGCATTCAGATAGGAGTCAATCAGCGTCCTTTCATCTCGCACCCGCCTGTCCTTCGTACAGAATTGCCTCGCAACCTCAGCTTGCACGTTGCCCTCCGGCGTGACACCGCGCCGCTCGACCGCGACCACGTCGAGCCCCATCGCGCACGCTCCGGCAAGATGTTCCGTCACGCTCAAGACGGTGCGATCGTCTGAACCTTGCACGTACACCAGGAGGCCCGCTGCCTCGCGAGTCGCGGCCTCCGTCGCCGGATCGCTTCCCTTCCACTCAAACAGCCTGTGAGTAACGAGCGGAAACCCATCGTCGGCCGTAACCGCGCGCGACTCCCGAGCGATGCTGATGCCACCGGTCGAACAGCCCGGCGCAAGGGCGACAACGATCGTGAGGAACGCGATGCGGACGCAACCCCGCCGCGCCGAAGCCAGCCACCATCCGAATCGTTGAAGGAGGTGCATCAACCTGCCTATGTTCGCTCCAACCGGATCGCTCTGCATCCTGCCTCCCGCTTTTCGGGCCAAGAAATCGTGTGGAACGGGCGTCACCCGCGGCTTCATGTCGGGCTGGTCCAGCGGTAATCAGGAGCCAATCCGGACCGTCCGTCGCTACGATGATCGCATGTCCGCGCCCACCGCCGCTTCCACTCCTTCTGGCTCCAGTCCTTCCTCTGTGTCTGCCTCGGCAGGCCGTGCCGGCGGCCCGATGACCGCCGCATCGACCGCCCCATCGACCACGGCCGGAGCCGAGACCCAGCCGACCTATCTGGACGGCCTCTCGCGATCGATGCTGGACCTCCTCCACAAGCAGGACCCCGACGCCGCGGCCATCATGCTTCGGGAGGCCGATCGGCAGGAGCACACCCTCGAACTGATCGCCAGCGAGAACCACGTCAGCGCGACGGTCATGCACGCGGCGGGTTCATGGCTGACCAACAAGTACGCCGAGGGCTACCCGGGCAAACGGTACTACGGCGGCTGCGAGTTCCACGACCAGATCGAGGACCTCGCCCGTGAGCGTGCCAAGCAACTCTTCGGCTGCCGCTTCGCCAACGTCCAGCCGCACTGCGGAGCGAACGCCAACATCGCCGCCTTCATGGCCTTGTGCGATCCGGGCGACACGATCCTCTCGCTGCCGATCAAGAGCGGCGGGCACCTTTCGCATGGCCTCAAGCCCAACTTCAGCGGGACCTTTTATTCGATCGTCGACTACGACCTCGATCCCAAAACCGAGCTCCTTGACTACGACCAGATCGACGCCCTCGCCGCGAAGCACAAGCCGAAGATGATCATCTGCGGCTACTCGGCCTATCCGCGCACGATCGACTTCGCCCGATTCCGCCAGATCGCAGACCGCTACGGCGCCTACCTCATGGCCGACATCGCCCACATCGCGGGGCTGGTCGCCGCCGGCGTGCATCCTTCGCCCTTCCCGCATGCCCATGTCGTCACGACCACGACGCACAAGACCCTGCGCGGCCCGCGGGGCGGACTCGTGCTCAGTGACGACGAGGAGATTGCCAAGCGCGTCGACCGCAAGGTCTTCCCTGGAAGCCAAGGTGGCCCGCTCATGCACATCATCGCCGCCAAGGCGATCGCGTTCGGCGAGGCGCTCCAGCCGGAGTTCAAGAGTTACGCAAAGCAGGTCGTCGCCAACGCCCGGGCGCTCGCCGACGGCCTTGTCGCCAAGGGCTACCGCCTCTGTTCAGGCGGGACCGACAACCACCTGATGCTCGTCGACCTTCGGCCGCGCGATCCCAATCTGACCGGCGCCGATGCCGAGAAGTGGCTCGAAAGCGCTGGCATGATCTGCAACAAGAACGGCATCCCCAACGACCCGCGTCCGCCGATGGTGACCAGCGGCCTGCGCCTGGGCACGCCGGCGCTCACGACCCGCGGACTCAAGGAAGCGGAAATGCGTCAAGTCGCGCTGTGGATCGACCGCGTCCTGGCTGCCAAGGGCGATGCCGCGGTGGCGAGCAGCGTGAAGGCAGAGATCCGCGAGTTCGCGAAACGCTTTCCGCTGCTGGTGCACTGAGTTCTCATCCTCCCCCCAACTCAGCGCTGGGACGAACGACGGTTGGCCTGTTCGAAGCGCATGATTGCTGACATTGGGTCGCCATCTTCGGCGACGCGGGCGCAAACGGCCCCATTGGTTCGGTTGTACCAGAGCGTTCTTGGATTGGCCTCCCGGATGTCGAAGGTCTGATCCTCAGGCTCATGAGCGCTGTGCAGTCCGTCGACGATTTCGACTTGGAAGGGCTGCCCCGTCTCCGGATGCACGGGCAGGAGACCCGAAGGGAACCACTCGGGGCTGATGCCGATCGGCCAACCGGTGACGGTGGTGCGGGTCACGCCCGACAGGCGGTACGCGCCGACGACGGTGCGAACGCTGTCGACGGCGACCGAGAGGCGTTCTCCGTTGGTCTGTTGCGAGGCATGGGTTGGATCGGGTGTCACCAGCTTGGCGACGAGGGCCAACACGCCGAAGCAGATCATGGTGCCGACCAGGCCTGTGCGTCCGGCGGGATGGGTAACGGGAGCTCGCATGACAGGACCTCGATCGCGACGTCATGTCCGTCGTGGCGTGGTGACTCCCCCTCGCCACGTCGTGATTCCTTCGCACGAGGAAGGTGCGATACCGGATCGCAACCGCAACGCTGGAGTCGCGAGGGCGCGGGTCAGGAGCCGGGTCGTTCCGTCTGGTCCGATTGTGCAGGGGAGGGGCGAGGCGAGCCGAATCGAAGAGAATCGAACTCCTGTCGTCGTGGGTTCTCTTCCCGCCCGGACCCCTGTGGTCGCCCCTGATCGTCATGCAAGACGCCTCCTCCCATTCGATGTCGAAGCGCCCAGAGCGCCCGATGTGGACCCCTCCCGGGCCGGACGACCGCTTCCGCGAAGAGCGAGAGGCCCTTCCGCCCGAGGTGTCGTTTGAGATCGACGACCTCCTTCTCGTGGTCGTCGGCGCCCACCTCAAGTCCGAGATTGCGGATCGGCCCTTGGGCGACCGACTGGTCCGACTCATTCGCGACTGGCAGGCGACCGTCCTCGAGGAGGGCGATACAGCACTCATCCCGGTGGTCTGCTCGGATGTCTGGTTCCTGAACGACCGCGACCTCATGCGCCAACCATGCATCGCGATCGGCGAGCCGGGACACAACGCCGCCACCGCCTATTACGCGGCGCGCTTGCCCAAGACCTACGTGGTCGAGAATGTCTGCGCGGTCCAATTCGATCCCGAGAATCTCGACGGCTCGGTCTGCCTCTGGGGGGCCGATGCCAGCGGTACCGAACTGGCCTTCGAGGCCTTCGTCACGCGGCACCTCGATGCCTACCTGCGGGCAATTCACTTCGTGTGACCGTCGTCCTCGTCAGGAAGTACCCATCGCCTTGGTGACTCGCTCAAGCCCCGTCGCCATTTCGGTGATCGACGCTTCGTCGCCCTCGAGCAGGACACCGTCCTTCTTCATTGCTTCGAGCCGTTCCTTCGCATCCTTATAATGGTCCGCCGCTGCCCCGATGAACTCCATGCGGCGATCCGCGGGGGTGCGCTCGTCATTGGAGGCCGCCTCGGCTGTGTCGGCGGCCATGGCTGAGGCGATGGCGACACCGCGGCGAATGACCGCGTTGGCCGGGTCCCGGTCTGACGCGGATTGGCGAAGCCGCTTGACCTCGTCGTAGCGGGCGAGCGACTCGTCGTAGCGGCCGCGCTGCCGTTCCAGGTTGGCGGCTCGGGCCAAGGCATAGGCGAGATCGTTGATCGAGGTCGGGTTGGCCGGCTCGGCGTCGAGAAGGGCGCGGGAGAGAGCAATCGACTCTTCGAGCGTGCGGCCGGCGTCGTCGAGGCGGTTGAGGGCCATCTGGGTCATCGCCAGCTCGTTGAGATTGACCGAGAGCGAACGCCGCCGCATGCCGCTGTCGGCGTGGTCGGCAAGGAGTTCGCGGGTGATCGCCACCGTCTGCTCGCCGGCAGCGAGAGCCTCGTCCAGCCGATTCGCCCGGCGAAGCGAGAAGGCCTTCTTGTAGAGGAGAACCTCGATCGCATCCCGCTGGGCCTTGCGATCGGGGATGGCCTCGAGCGCCTCGAGACCCTCTTCGAGGCGGGCCAGCGACGCGGCCGTGTCGCCGGTCGATTCGTACAGCGTTGACGCCCGATCTCGGTTCGCGGCGATCTCCCGCAGGACGAGCGGGTCACCCGGAGCCTTCGCCCGGGCCTTGGCCAGAAGCTCATCTCCCCGCTTGAGCGTGGCGATTCCCTCCGACTCGCGCCCGAGTTGGCCTTCGATGTACCCGATGAGGTTCAGCGCTCGGGCCGCGCTCCGCAGCGCCGTCGGATCCTCTGGCGTCACCTGGAGGTTCGTTTCGCGCAACGCGACTGCTTTGCGAAGTGACTCGATCGCCTCGGCGGACTTGCCGAGGTTGGGCATCGCCGGGTTGCCCTGAATGTCGGCGACGCGCTCGTAGGCCGCAGCCAGGTCCGCCCGGAACTGCGGATCGTCGCCAACCTCGGCTTCCAGGCCGGTGAGGTAATCGAGCGCCGTCGCGACGATCTTCTCCCGCGCGGGGCGCGAGCCGGCGAGCGGCAGGATGGCTTCGTGGAAATCGAAGAGAAAGGCTCGAGCCAATTCGCGAGCCTCGCCGAAGCGGCGCTCGGCCCGTTCCCGCTCCGCGTTGGCGATGGTTGACGATCGCCACGCGAGCAGGGCGAAGCCGCAAACGGCCACGGCTGCAACGGTCGAGACGACGGCGATGAGTCGATATCGCTTGAGCGTCCGACTCATGCCGTCCCAGGTGCTGTCCCGCCGCGCCCGAATCGGAGCGCCGGCGAGAACGGCTCGGAGATCGTCGGCCAGGTCGCCCGCCGACGCGTAGCGCTGATCGGGGTCCTTCGCGAGGCACGCCAGAAGCACCGCATCGAGATCACGGGGGATGCCGCGGCGTCGCGCACTGGGCCGCGAGGGCGGCGTCTCGGTGATCGCCTTGAGCGTCGCGGCGAGCGAACCGTCGATGGGGTAGGGGAACTCGCCGGTGAGGGCCTGGAAGAGGATGACGCCGAGTGAATAGACGTCGCTTCGCACATCGACCATCTCGGGTCGACCGGCGGCGTGCTCGGGACTTGCCCAAGGCAAGCTGCCGATGAACTGGCCAGTGAGGCTCACCGTCGGCTCGGTTGGAGTCCGTTCGAGGGCCCTGGCGAGGCCGAAGTCGACGATCCGCGGTTGGCCCTCAGCATCGACGAGGATGTTGCTCGGCTTCAGGTCGCGATGGATGACGCCGCGCCGGTGGGCCGCGTGCATGGCGTCGGCGATGGTGGCGAGGAGCGACAGCGTCGTTTCCACGGGCCGTTCGCCCGAACTCGCCACGAATCGGTCGAGCGGTACGCCTGGCACCAGGCCCATGACAAGGAAGAGCAAGCCTTCGCCGGTGACGCCACTGTCGAAGACCTTGACGATGCCGGGATGGTCCATCGAGGCGAGGAGTTCAATCTCGCGCTCGAATCGTCGACGGGCGGCCGCGGTGGCGAAGCCGCGTTCGACGAGGAGTTTCAGGGCGACCTGCCGTCGCGTCGAACGCTGCGTCGCCAGATAGACGATCCCCTGTCCGCCGCGGGCGATCTCATGGAGCAACTCGTAGCCGTCGATCTGAGGAAGTCCTCCAGCGGGCGGGGCCGTCCGGAGCGACTCGAGCAGCATGTCGGGATCGGAGAACCAACTCCGATCCGGCGAGACGGCGGTGTCGTCGGAGTGGGCATCCGGGCGGGGCTGGGTCATGAGGATTCCTGCCTGCGGTCAGCCTTCTTCGGCGACCTGTTGGGCAACCACGTCACCGAGTCGCCGGAGGATCCTCGATTTCGCCTGGTAGACCTGGTCAATGCTGAGACCCAACTCCCTTGCGGTCTGCTCGGCCGGCTGGCCCTCGATGCCATAGCGCTGGAACGCCGCACGATCATGCACGGAGAACTCCGACTCGATGGTCCGCATCGCCAGTCGGAGGTGGTATTGGCGCCACTCGAGCTCCCAGTGTCTCTCGTTGGCCTCGGTGTCGGGGCTGATCGCGTCATCCTCTTCTCCTAGCGGGGCGACCCCGGAGTTCTGACACGATTTTCGCGCGACCGCCCGAACAATGATCGTCTTGAGATAGCTGCGGAATCGCCCACGCGTCGGGTCGTACCGAAACGACGGCATCGCGCTCACGAGGGAGACGAGAGCGTCCTGAAGGATGTCGTCGGTGTCGTTCTCGTTGCAGCCGGCCCGACGTGCGAAGCCGCGGATCAAGTCGCCGTAGCGATCGCAAAACTCCCGCCACGCCGAGCGATCTTCGCCCGCCGAGAGCCTCTCAAGCAGTGTGACGTGCGTCGTCCTTGCCAGCACGGGGGGGAATATAGCCCGGCTTGGGAGCGAATCTCTTTGAATCTGTCAGACGGCCCATTGTGCTGACCTAGGAACGGATGGAGGCCTGCGGCGCCCGGGATTCACTGGGCAGAACGTGGCTTCTCGGACACGCCGCGAACGAGTGACGGCTTCCTCCGCTTTCGTCCGTCCGGTTTCGGACGCCTTGCCCATTCGTTTCTTGAGAAGACCAGAGAGACCCCCATGCGATCACACCCACTGCCACTGTTCATCCTGACCGTCGCCGCCGCCAGTTCCGCCCAAGCAGGCATCACCTCCAACTGGATCGGACCAAATGGAGGTTCTTGGAACACCCTCGCCAACTGGTCGGCGGGCATTCCTGGGACGGCTGGCGTGCCAAACGGCACCATCACCGTCGCCCGCGGGACCATGACGGTGAACCTGAACACGTCACCGTCGCTGGGTCTGTTGACGATCGGATCGGGTTGCACGTTGGTGCAGCCGGACAACGCCGACCTCGCTCTCCAAGGCCTCGTCAACGACGGGATTTGGTCGGTGAACTCCGGGGGGAACCTCACTGACATCCAGTTGAACGCGAATCTGAGCTTCAGCGGCTCAGGGGCGCTTGAGCTCGGAAACCACGGCAACAACCGCATCTTCAGCATCAACGCGGCCCGGACTCTGACCAACGGTGACGCCCACACCATTCGCGGCGCGGGCCAGATCGGAACGAACAACACCGGCCTCATCAACGATGGGGTGGTCGAGGCGACGCTTCCGGCGGGGCTCAGCATCGACCTCGCCGACAACATGCCGCTGGACAACAACGATTTGCTTCGGGCCCGGAACGGCTCGACGCTGACGATCTACGGCACGCACACCGACAACACGACTGGTGTCATTCGGGCTGAGGACGCCAGCGTCGTCTACTTCCGCTTCGGATCGGTGACTGGCGGTGAGCTCGAGACCACCGGCTCTGGCGAGATTCGCACCACCACCGAAGACACGACCTTCGCGGACCTGACCCTCAACGGCCTGCTGCGTCAACCTGACAATGCGGACGCGATCGCCTTCGGCACGATCACCAACAACGGCACGTGGACCATGGAATCGGGGGGCAACCTGACCGACCTGCGGCTCAACAGCGCCACGGTGACCTTCACCGGCCCCGGCGTCCTTGCGATGGGCAACCACGGCAACAACCGGATCGTCAGCATCAACGCGGCGCGGACGCTGGTGAACGACACCAACCACACCATCCGCGGTGCCGGCCAGATCGGAACGAACAACACGGGGATCGTGAACGAGGGCGTGATCGAGGCGACCGAACCGGCAGGCCTGTTCATCGATCTTCAGGACAACTTGCTCTTGGACAACAACGACTTGCTGCGGGCCCGCAACGGCTCAACGCTGACCATCTACGGCACGAACACCGACAACGGCGCCGGAGTCGTTCGGGCCGAAGAAGGAAGCATCGTCACGTTCCGCTACGGTTCAGTGACCGGCGGGGTGCTCGAGACCACCGGAACGGGCGAGATCCGCACCACCACCGAAGACACGACCTTCGCGGACCTGACCCTCAACGGCCTGCTGCGCCAGCCTGAGAACGCGGATGCGGTGGCCTTCGGCACGATCACCAACAATGGCACGTGGACGATGGAGTCGGGGGGCAACCTGACCGACCTGCGCCTCAACAGCCCGACGGTGACCTTCACCGGCCCCGGCGTCCTTGCGATGGGCAACCACGGCAACAACCGGATCGTCAGCATCAACGCGGCTCGGACGCTGGTGAACGACACCAACCACACCATCCGCGGCGCCGGACAACTCGGGACGAACAACACCGGCCTCGTCAATGAGGGCGTGGTGGAGGCGACGGAGGCGGCGGGCCTGTTCATCGATCTTCAGGACAACATGCCGCTGGACAACCACAACTTGCTGCGGGCCCGAAACAGCTCGACCCTCACGATCTACGGCACGAACACGGACAACACCGAGGGGGTGATTCGGGCCGAGGACGCCAGCATCGTCACCTTCCGCTACGGCTCGGTGACCGGCGGTGTGCTCGAGACCACCGGGTCTGGCGAGATTCGCACGACCACCGAAGACACGACCTTCGCGGATGTGACCCTCAACGGCCTGCTGCGTCAGCCGGAGAACGCCGACGCGATGCTCTTCGGCACGATCACGAACAACGGCACGTGGACGATGGAGTCGGGGGGCAATCTCACAGACCTGAGACTGAACAGCGAAACGGTCACGCTGATCGGCTCCGGCGTGCTCGAGATGGGCAACCACGGCAACAACCGGATCTACAGCATCAACGCCAGTCGCACGCTCGTGAATGCCTTGGGCCACACGATCCGCGGTGGCGGTCAGATCGGTGTCAACAACACCGTCCTCCAGAACAAGGGGCTGATCGAGGCCCACCTGGCGACGGGTTTGACCATCGACCTCCAGGATAACGGCAACAACTTCAACGAAGGCACGATCCGCGTGAGCAACAGCGGCGGCATCAACCTGGCCAACGCCAGCTTCCAGAACCGTGGCCTGGTCGACATCCAGCCGACCCGTGCCATGAGCCGCACCGGCACCTACCAGCAAACCGACGGTGAGACGCGCGTCAACGGCACCCTGACGCTCTCCGGCGGCAGCTACGCCCAGACCGGCGGACTGCTGTCAGGCGACGGACAGGTCACCGGTTCGGTCTCAATGCAGGGCGGCTCGACCTCGCCGTCGAACGCCGACGGTAGCGACCTTGGTTCGCTCCTCATCACCGGCACCTATGCCCAGGGCAACGACGGCGGTTATGTGGTGGATCTCGGTCTGGCGGGCAACGATCACCTGCAGGTGAACGGCGCAGCGACGCTCGGCGGGGCGATTCAGGTCCGGCTCGTTGGGTCGTTCGTGCCCATGCCCGGCCAGGAGTTCGTCGTCCTCAACGCAGCGAGCATCAACGGCGTCTTCGGTTGCGTCGAGTTCCCGAACGCTCCGGCAGGCTACTTCACCATCGTCTATGGGCCGACGAGCGTGAAGGTCGTCGTCGCGAGCATTCCGCCACAGGAGTCGGATCTGGACTTCGACGGTGAGGTTGGGGCAAGCGACCTCTCCGTTCTCCTCGGCGCATGGGGCGACGACCCTTGCAACAACGCTATTTGCTGCCCCGCCGACCTGAACGGCGATGGCAAGGTGAACGCAGCGGACTTGGCGATTCTCTTGGGTGATTGGACCTGATCGCAGCTTGGGTCTGACTCGCACAGCGGGACTGCGCAAGGCGCTGCCGCTTCCGTCAACAAGGCCAGCCGTCGAGAGCACTGCTCGACGGCTGGTCTGTTCCATTGGGTGTTCAAGATCAATTGCGATGCTCGTTCCGTAGACAATCGACGATTGCCACGCCGAGTTCTTCAACGCGATGAGCGGGCAGCTCTCTGATCGACTTGGGTTGAGACCACGCAATCACTACGCTGGCGCTGGAGAGGACGAGTAGAACCAACAACCCGAGGTGCCTTATGCGTACTCACTCGATTGGCAAGACCTTGCCCATCTGTATCCTCACGTCCGCAGCGGCGTCAGCCCTGCCCTCAGCCCTGTATGGTGGCGTGGTCTCGACGTGGATCGGCCCCAGTGGCGGAGCGTGGAGCCTTTCAGCAAACTGGGACAACGGCGTTCCCGGTAGCTCCGGCGTCACGGACGCCATCATCTCCTCGCGGCGCTCACCGATCACGGTGACACTCGACAGCTACCCGTGGATCTCGACCCTCACGATCGGGCCTTCCTGCACGCTGGCCCAGACCGACGATCACGATCTCAGCCTGACCGGGCTGACCAACGACGGTCTTTGGCTGCTGCAATCGACCGGAAGCGGAACGGACATCCAGCTCAATGCCGACTTCACCATGAACGGAAGCGGTGCCATTGAGCTGGGTGACCATTGGAACAACCGCATCCTGAGCGTGACGGCGCCGAGGATCCTGACCAACGGCGCGGACCACACGATCCGCGGCGGTGGACAGCTTGGCCTCAACAACACGCGAATGGTCAATCACGGCCTGATCGAGGCGATGCAGCCTGGCGGCTTCTGGGTCGACACCGAAGGCAGCGTGAGTTCGATCAACGATGGCCTCATGCGGAGTCGCGACGGTTCGACCTTGACCTTCTACTCATCGCCGTGGGACAACACCGGGGGTGTGATTCGGGCCGAGGCGGGGAGCATCGTGCTGTTCCGCTACGGGTCGGTGAGTGGAGGCACGATCGAGACGAGCGACTCGGGTGAGTTGCGAACCTCGGCCGAGGCCTGCTCCTTCGTCGACGTGACCAAGAACGGGACCCTTCGTCAAGTGGACGACGCCGATTGCTTCCTGCACGGCACGATTACCAACAACGGGCCGTGGTACCTGGATTCGACCGGTAGCGGAACCGACATCTGGCTCAACACGCCGACCGTGACCTTCACGGGAAGCGGTGCGATCGAAATGGGAGACCACTGGAACAACCGGCTCTTCTCCCAGAACGATGTGCGGACCCTTCACAACGCCGCTGGTCACACGATTCGTGGGGCAGGGCAGGTGGGGAACAACAACACCGCCATCGTGAACGACGGGACCATCGAGGCGACTCGCCCGACAGGGCTGTTCATCGACGTCGCCGAGGGACGAGTCCTCGACAACAACGCCCTGTTGAGGGGACGGGAGAACTCGTCGCTGACCCTGTACGGGACGGCCGTTGACAACGCCGACGGTGTCATCCGGGCGGAAGCGGGGAGCAAAGTGACCTTCCGCTACGGTTCGGTGGAGGGCGGTCTCATCGAGACGACTGGAAATGGCGAGCTGCGAACCACTCCAGAACCGACCCAGTTCGGCAACCTGACGGTGAAGGGGTTCTTCCGCCAGATCGACGATGCCGACAGCGTCGTTGTGGGGACCATTTCCAACATCGGCACATGGGGGCTTGAGTCGAGCGGCTCGGGCACGGACATCTTCCTCAATTCGCCCATCGTCACCTTCACCGGCAACGGCGTGATCGCGATGGGGAACCACATCAACAATCGAATCCTCTCCACGAATGATGTGCGCACGCTGGTGAATGCGGCCGACCACACGATCCGTGGTGCCGGCCAGATCGGGCTAAACAACACCGCGTTGATCAACGACGGTTTGATTGAGGCAACGCTGCCGGTGGGAATCGCCATGGATATCGCCGATGGCAAAGTTCTCGAAAACAACGGTCTAATTCGGGCCCGAAATGGTTCGACGCTGACGATGTACGGCACGGGTGTTGACAACGAGGGAGGTGTGTTGCGGGCCGAGGAGAACAGTCTCGTTCGGCTGCGCTATGGCTGGGTGAATGGCGGCACGCTCGAAACAACCGGCTCGGGCGAGATACGGTCCACCACCGAGCCGACCCAGTTCTCCAACCTCACGAACGCCGGGCTCGTCCGTCAGGTCGACGACGCCGACGCGTTGGTGGCGGGAATGATCACCAACAACAGTCTCTGGCGCGTCGAGTCCTCGGGCAGCGGCAGTGACCTGCTGATGAACAGCCCGACGGTCACCTTCGTCGGAACCGGTGCGGTGGAGCTGAAGGGCCACTCCAACGCTCGGCTGTTCTCGACCGGCGACGTTCGCACGCTTGTCAACGGACAGTTTCACACCATCCGGGGCGGCGGGCAGATCGGTCTCAACAACTCCAGCATCCAGAACGCCGGCCTGATCGAAGCGTCAGATCCGGTGTCGATGACGATCGATCCCTACGACGCCGGCAGCTTCAACAACACCGGGACCATTCGGGTCAGCGGAAGCGGCGGGATGACCATCACGTATGGTCCGTGGAGCAATCACGGTCTCGTCGACATCGACCCGGGGTGCAGCCTTCAACGCCACGGCACCTATTGGCAGGCCGACGGTGAAACCCGGGTGGACGGCACCCTCACTATGCCGGTCGGCGGCTACGAGCAGGTGCTTGGCCTCCTAAGCGGGAGCGGTGTCGTCAACGGACCGGTGTCGATCTCCGGCGGTTCGTGCTCACCGTCGAATGTCGACGGTACAGCGCTCGGGACCTTTACGGTGAACGGGAGCTACGTCCAGGGCAACGACGGCGGGTATGTGGTGGATCTGGGCGTCGCGGGGAATGACCACCTGACGGTGCAGGGCTCGGCGACGCTTGGCGGAGCTCTTCAGGTGCGCCTGGACGGCGGCTTCGTGCCGATGCCGGGACAGGAGTTCACCATCCTGACCGCCACGTCCATCAACAGTGTCTACGGTTGCGTCGAGTTCCCGAACGCGCCGGTCGGCTACTTCACCCTCGTGTATCAGCCGACGAGCGTCAAGTTGCGCGTGAATGTCGCGCCGGTGCAGGAATCGGATCTCAACTTCGATGGCGTCGTCAACGCGACCGACCTGGCGATTCTCCTCGGTGCGTGGGGCGTTGACCCTTGCGACAACGCCATCTGCTGCCCGGCGGATCTCAACGGTGACGGCAAAGTGACCGCGACGGATCTGGCGGTCCTTTTGGGTGACTGGAGCTGATCTCGCGCGGGTGGAGTGGTCCCTCACCGCAGAGGGGCGTCCTTCCCTCGACGAGCTCGGGACAGGCCGCCCCTCTGCAGTGAACCTCTCCTCCCGCACACGCACACCCCGATAACGGTGGTGGCGGCGAATCGGCCGGATTTCGTCAGAACCGGCGTGCGCTCGACTAACTCGTCCCGGCAGCCCGCGGTCGGATCGCGGCTCGCCGGAGCACTGCGGCCGCAGACGTTGCTGGCCGCGGAGGCTCTCGGCGGGACTGCCCACCACCCCACTGAGAGACGAGAAGGAACGAGTCATGCGCCACGCAATGCGACCGATGTTCATCCTGACTATGACTGCATTTGGGACCGCTGTGGCCGCTGCCACCAGCTCCTCCGCCCACGCCGGAGTCGTCTCCGACTGGATCGGCCGCTCGGGCGGCGCATGGAACAGCCTCGCCAACTGGAGCGCTGGCATTCCAGGAACGGCCGGTATCACCGATGCGGTGATCACGACCGGTCGCGGGGCGATCACCGTGAATCTGGACACCTCGCCGTCGCTGGCGGGGCTGACGATCGGGGCAGGATGCACGCTCAACCAGCCGAACAGCCGAAGCCTGGCCCTGACCCAACTCGTCAACGACGGCACCTGGTCGGCCTCGTCGGTCGGCGATTTCACGGACATCCAGATCAACGGAGCGGTGACCCCATTCAGCGGTACGGGGGTCCTTCAACTGAACGGCGGCCCCAACGTTCGTGTGTACGGCATCAGTGGCCTGCGGACCATTGAGAACGGTACAGGCCACACCATCGCGGGCGTCGGTCAGCTCGGCATGAACATGAACCTGCTGGTGGACAACCGCGGCACCATCGCCGCGAATCTCCCTGGTGGCGTGCTCACGGTCGATCTGACCGATGGCCCTGGCAACGCGAACACTGGCCTGCTCCTTGCGACCAACGGCGGAACGCTAGCCCTTCAGGCGACGACGTGGAACAACGTCGGTGGCGGACTCCTGGCCGAAACGGGAAGCGATGTCATGATCGGCCAAGGGACGACCATCGTCGGCGGCACGTTGAACAACGTCGGGTCAGGCGTGATCCACACCGTCGAAGGCAACCAGTCGATCGTCGGCGTCACCAACCTCGGGACGTTCACGCTTCGCAACAACGACGACATCAACGTCTACGGGACGATTCAGAACCAGGGCACGATCGCGATGGAGTCGGTCGGCAACTTCAGCGACTTCCGCATCGACACGCTCGACAGCTCCCCGACGACGCTCGCCGGCGACG
>JAEUIU010000026.1 GCA_016795065.1 Phycisphaerae bacterium | reverse complement strand
CGGACCGACGACGAACTCCACTCGGTCGCCGAGCTCCGCCGCCGCGGCGTCGACTTCCTCACCATTCCCGAGACCTACTACGAAAACGTCTGGAAGCGCGTGAACGCGATGCTGACCCAGCACGGCCACGAGATCGTGAAGGAAGACCACCAGCGCGTCCGCGACCTCGGCATCCTGGTCGACGCCGACGACGAGGGTTACCTCCTGCAACTCTTCACCAAGCCGCTGCAGGATCGACCGACGCTCTTCTTCGAGATCATCTGCCGCCGCGGCTCGCAGAGTTTCGGCAAGGGGAACTTCAAGGCGCTGTTTGAGAGCCTCGAGATCGAGCAGGAGCGGCGCGGGAATCTGTGAGGTCGGATTCACCGCAGAGGTGGGGAAGCCGCGGAGGAAGACGCGGAGAAGTTCGATAGGCGTGCGGCCTGTGGCTTCGGCGAGACGGAGTTCAACACGACAGACCCAGTCTTTTGCGAGCTGGTCGAGAAGGTTCACAGAGAGGAAGTGATAAGGGGCTGCGCGGCGTTGCGTCGTGCCGCCCCTTTTTCCATTGCGCGATGGGTCATCCCGTGGCTGACCCTGGGGACCCGTTGAGCCGCCACACAAAACGCTCTCCCCCGCGGTCCGAGTAGAGGTTCACGGCAGGCGCACCCGCGGGGGAGAGCAAAAGAGGGCACGCACCCACCGCTCTCCCCCGCGGCCCGAGCCGAGGCTCGCGGCAGGCGCATCAGCGGGGGAGATGCCGAAGCGAAGCGGAGGCAGAGGGGGACAGCCCGCCCGACCGAGCGACCCCTCTTCATTTTTCGCTCTTCTCCGCGCCTCCGTGTCTCCGTGAGAGACCCTCCGGAGATGATCGGGCAGCTCGTCGGATCGGCACCCCCGGCCCCGGTTGCCAATGCTCTTCCGTTCAGAAGAAGATTTCTCTCACGGAGGCACGGAGACACGGAGGAACGCAGCGGGCCTCGGAGGCCGTTCTCGTCTCCGTTCCGCTCCGCGCGAACCGCAGCCTGCCTCTTCGCTCGGTGAGAGGACCGCGGAACGGGGAAGGCCCCCTCTGCCTCCGCGCGTCTGCACCTCCGTGAGAGACTTGCCTGAAGCCTGTGTTCGAAGAATGGTGCATTTCGGCCAGCAGTGTTACGTTGGCGACGGCGATGGCACGACCGGACTTCGACAGGTTTACTCGAATCGTGATGGGGCCAACACGGCTGCGACGCTGCGCTTTCGCTGCAGCCGAGCGAGTGCATCCTCTGCGCGTTCGGCTCCGACCAAGCGCCTGGCGATGGCTGCTTACGATCGCCATTCCATCTGTTGCAATGGCTCTGCAGCCCGCGAGCGTCGCGTTTGGCAACGCGGTGAGGCACACGTCTCGCGACGAGAAACCACCGGCGGAGGTGCCAGCGCAGTCACACGCGACTCCCGCCCCCGAGCGGTCTTCACCCTTTGAAGCCGTTCGTTGGAGCGATGCGGGCACACCGGAGGTGCAGGTCGAAGGAACCTGGTACGTCCCGATGTCGATCAACGGCGTCGCAGTCAGCGAGATCCTGGACTTCTGCAACAAACGTTACGGCGACCGGGCGCGAAAGCGTTTTGAGGAGGACCTCGTCGCGGCGCTTCGGGCGATGGAGCATCCCCTGCCGGCGACGGTCCGCTTGGGGCTGCGCACCATCGGCGATGGCAAGGAGCTCAGCATCCCGAACGCTGCGATGACCGAAGCGAACCGGAGCCGGATTTGGCAAGCGGCGGCCGACCGAGAGAAGCACAAGGCGGCGGGTGAACGACCTCCCCTGCCCGCCCCACAGGCCCACGAGGGATGCCTGCTGGCGCCCGAGGCGCTGGCCGTGTGCGATCGACTTGTGGAGCTTCTGGCGACCCAGCACGCCTATTCGGTTGCCCGAAACGTCGACCCGACCAAGCTTCTTGCCGAGACGCGGAAGCGATTCTCCGAAGCGCCCGCCGATGGGCTCCCTCGTGAGATGGTCGTCGAGCACCTGCAACGAGCGATCGCCTCCGTCGGCGATGGCCACGCCGAGCTCGATGCCACACACACGCCTGCCCCCGCGTTCTACCTGCCGGCCACACTCGTTGCCGTCCCCGCGGAGGGTCGAGGCCGCGTCGCCGCGCTCGATCCGGCCTCGCGTGATCTCTTGGACCGAGATCATCCCTTCGTCATCGCAATCGATGGCGTCCCGATGGAGCGCTGGATCGAAACAGCCTCCGGCATCGTCGCGAAAGGCTCCCCCCAACTCATCGAGCGGCGTGCGCTTCGGGCCCTCAGCGATCTTCCCGCGATGCGGTCCCGCCTTGGAATCACGCTTGAACCTGAACTTGATTCTGCGGTCTCCTTCACACTCGGCAACGCTGCCGGAGAACAGAAGACCGTTGCGACCCCCGTTCGGACCGACCAGCCGAACCGCCCCCGACACGCCCCCGCGTCACCCGAACCATCGCCCGGCGTCACGTACCTGCGCATCCCGTCGATGACCGACGACCCGCAGGAGGTTGCGGCGATCCGCGCGGCTTGTCTTGGGTCGGGACCCGGTGGCCTGATCATTGACATACGCGGGAACGGCGGCGGGAGCCGTGTGCTGGTGCAGGAGATCGGCAGACTCCTTCTCCGCGCTGACGCGGAGCCGCTTGTCTACAACGCGGCCCGTCCGCTGCGCCTGCCCGGCGAAACCCAGGAGGAGCTTCGCGAGCGACTTGACTCGAGGTTCCTGCGACCGGCCGACGATCCGCGCTGGACCGATGCCGAGCGCGCGGCCATCGCCCGATTCGTAAGCACCTTCGTCCCGGCGCTCGCGCTTAGCAACGATCGCTTTCATCCCTGGCACTTCGCCGTGCTGACCCCGGCGGCGGCGAACGCCCAGCGCATCCCCGGCAACGTCGTGGTCCTCCTCGACGCGGGCTGTTTCTCGGCGACCGACATTTTTCTCTGTGCGTTGAAGGAACTGGACGGCGTAACGCTGGTCGGTGTGCCCTCGAGCGGCGGCAGCGGCCTCACTCGTCGGCATGATTGCGGACACGGCTTCACCGCCCGCCTCTCGACGATGGTCAGCTTCCAACCCAGCGGCACACTTCTCGATGGGCACGGTGTTACCCCCGACGAAGTCGTTCCGCCGGGCGTCGCGGACTTCACCAGCGGGACCGACGCCATGCTCGAGCGGGCGATTGAGCTGCTGTCGGCGGCAGGGCGACGGGTGGGGCCCTCAGTTGATGCGAAGCCTTGATGCGAAGCCTTGATGCATCAACGGTCGTGCGACGAGTTGCTGAAGCTCCCGATCACCGCGGCGCTTTCACCTCGTGTACACCCCGCACTTTCCCGTCCAGGCCGCGGACAGTCAGCGTCAGCACCTCACCATCAACCCCGCCTTCGATCAGCGTCGCCGACTCCGGCGCCGGCCCGCCACCGACGAGTTGGGCGAAGGGCACGTCCGCTCCGGCCGGCGTGAAGGCGTACTGATGCGTATGACCTGAGATCACCGCAGTCACCTTCGCCTCGGCGAGTTGCTTCGCCCAGTGAGTCCTCGCCCCTTCGCAGCTTCCGCCCCCCCACATCGGGATGTGCTGGATGACGATGCGATGCCTTGCGCCCCTGACGCTCCGGTCGCGCAACGCTTGTTCGAGCCACTCGGCCTGGCGCTTGCGATAGACATCGAAGGCCCCGAGCCGGGCGTACCCCGGCGCGAGGTCGGGCTTGTCCTCGCCGGTGTCGAGCACGATGAAAGCGATCGGCCCGTGGCGAATGATCGCATGCCGAAGTCCCAGCGGCGTATCGACGAACATGTCGAGCGACCGAGCGTGAATGCCGCGCACGTCGTGGTTGCCGCTGACAAAGCACATCGGCGTGCTCGAAGCGTAACCAAGCTCCGCACCCGGCACGTCCGAAGCGATCGGCGGCGTCAGCACGTTCGCCGCGATCTGTTGGTCGTTGCGCACGTCGTTGAAGATGTCGCCATTCCAGAAGAGCGGACCGCTCGTGGGGAGTTTCGCCTCGGCGTGACGGGTTCGTGCGGCGGCAAGCAGGCCACTCAAGCCGCGCAGCGTGTCCATGTTCTCGTGGGTGTCGTTGATGACCAGGAAGCCGGCCCGCTTCCGGCTGTCGGAGAGCGTGCGAAACGAATACACCGGCGAGAACTGATCGGGGTGACGCGTGATCTTGTACGCGCCACGAAAGTCGATCGGAGCGACGCCGACGCGATAGAAGTAGGTCGTATCCGACTTCAGATTCTCCAGCCGCACCCGCTGCACAAGTCCGTTCAGCGGCAGGAGCCCGTGGCGCATCGTGTCGGCCCGTTGACCGAGCTCTTTCGTCGTCCCGTACTCGACCCAGCCGGTCGAAATGCCGCGAACGCCTTGGAAGATGGTGATGCCCTCGGAACTCGGCGATTGCAGCACTGGGGGGCCGCCGAAGATGGTCGGCGGCGCTTCCTCCGGAGCAGACTGCCCTACGGCGAGCGCCTTCGCGTCGACCGCGTTGAGCGAGAAGCCCGCCGCCAACGCCGCAGACGACCAGCCGAAGAAGTCGCGTCGGTTCATGCGGAGCATCGTACGAAACGGCGCTCGGTAACCTCACGTTCTTCGTTTCGGTAGCCGTTCGCCGAAGTACTTTTCGCTTCGGTAGCGGAGCCAGACCCGCAACTGCTCGGGGACCTTCTCTCGCTCGGCGGCCGAAAGAGTCTCGTAGAGTTGCATCGCCTTCGTCCGCTCGCCTCGGCAGGCGGCGTTGTTGTGGGCATCCCAATAGGAGCGGGCCAGGCGGATGCGGCGACAGACTTCTTTCAAGAGGGCTGCTCCTGTCAGTGGGCCGTCGTTAGACGCTCGTGACTTCTTGGCGGGCATGGGAGGGAGTATTGTCCAGCGTAGGCGCGTTCCGCAGTTGCAAGATCGACCGCGCCGAAGCCCGCGAGGTCGGCGACGGAGGGCCATGGGCAACGCCGCCGCGCGTCATGCTTCCGCCCATCTTGGCTTCGCCGCCACGACCCTCTCGCCATCGATCTCGACTTGACTCGCGTGCAGACACAGTCCTGCCGCGGCCACGCCGCCATACAGCTCATCGCCCACCAGCGGATGCCCAAGAAACGCACAGCCGCCTCGCAGTTCGTGGCGCTTGCCGGGACCGATGAGTTCGAGTTCGACGACGTCGCCGCGCGAGCGATCGCGCGAAAGCACGCGCCAGCGGAAGCGCCCCGCGTCGCGGGCGTCGCCCATCTCCTTCACCGTGATCTTGATCGAGCCCTTGTGGCGGCTGGTGAAGAAGAGGGTCGCCGAGCCTTCCTCACGCAACCCGGTCACGCAGCGGGCGAGGTAGAACTTCCGAACGCCAAGCCCCTCGCGAAAGCGGCGCGAGAGGTCGTCATGCGTCGCCGCGTCCTTCGCGACCACGACGCAGCCGCTGGTGTCGCGGTCGAGCCGATGGACGAGCCCTGATTCGGGTAGGTCCTCGAGGTCAGGCCGATGCTCGGCGAGCCAGGTCTCGAGGACACCCCCGCCTCCCACGCCCGCCTCGGTCTTCCCGCGGACCGTGTGCCACCCGGCGGGCTTGTCGAGAACGAGCCAGGTGGGGGTTTCATGAACCACCAACGGCAACGGCAAAGCGGTTTCCATGGCGGCACGGTACCGCCTCCGCACTTCACCGACGATCATTCGCGGTTTGCGGTCTCGGACGTACAATCGGCCTCACTCCGCGAGATTCACCGCAGAGGCGCGGAGGACGCAGAGCCTGACGCAGAGAAGGCGCGAAGGGGCTGTGACTCGCCACCATCTTCGCCTGCTCCTTCGGGACTCCGCGTCCTCCGCGCCTCAGCGGTGAACCAGCCGTCACCCAACCCCAAGCCATGCCCTACTACACCAAGCTCGGCAAGCTCCCCTCCAAGCGACACATCCAGTTCCGTCGTCCTGATGGAGCGCTCTATTCCGAGGAGGTCTTCGGCACCGAAGGCTTCTCGGGACCGACGTCGACCCTCTACCACATCCATCCGCCGACCCAGGTGATCGGGTGGAAGGCGCTCTACGGCACCGAAGTCGAGTACGTCGAGCGCGAGGTCATGCGGATGCGGCACGCCAAGAGCATGATGCTGCCGCCGAAGGGTGACCCGGTCACCGGCCGCACGGTCCTCTTCGGGAACGCCGACGTCGAGATCGGCACCTGCGCCCCCGACGAGCGGATGAAGTACTTCTTCAAGAACGCCCAGGGCGACGAGTGCTTCTTCATCCACTTCGGCTCGGGCACGGTCTTCACGAGTTTCGGCACGCTGAAGTTCCGGCCGCGCGACTACATCGTCATCCCCAAGGGCGTCACCTACCGATTCGAGTTCGACACGCCGAAGGACGGCGAGCCCGATCCGCGCTTTCTCCTGATCGAAGTCGCCAACGGCTCGCACATCCTCCCGCCGCCGCGATACATGTCAAAGGCGACGGCCCAGTTCCTCGAGCACGCCCCCTACTGCGAGCGCGATCTCAAGACGCCGGAACTTCCGCTCACCTTCGACAAGAAGGGCGAGTACGAGGTCCGCATCAAGTCGCGGAATCTCGTCCACAGCTACATCTACAAGTACCACCCGCTCGACGTGGTCGGCTGGGACGGCTGCTACTACCCCTACATCTTCAACATCGACGACTTCAGCCCGATCGTCGGCAAGCACCACATGCCGCCGCCGACGCACCAGACCTTCGAGGCCCACAACTTCGTCATCTGCTCCTTCTGCCCCCGGCTTCTCGACTTCCACCCGCAGGCGATCGTCGTCCCCTACAACCACTCGAACCTCGACTCGGACGAAGTCCTTTACTACGTGCAAGGCAACTACAAGGCACGCAAGGGCATCGAAGTCGGCTCGCTGTCGCTCCACCCACAGGGCATCCCCCACGGACCGCACCCTGGAACGGTCGAGGCGACGATCGGGGCCAAGGAAACCAACGAGCTCGCCGTCATGTGCGACACGTTCCGGCCGCTCTATCCGACGAAGGCGGCGCTGGACATTGACGACCTGAACTACCCGCGCAGTTGGGAAGAGGAACACTTCCCGATGGCCCTGGGCGCGAAGTCCAACGGCAGTGCGAAGTCTGGCCGCAACGGTCACTCGAATGGGAAGCCGACCAAGGCGACGAAGCCCGCCCGCTCGGCGAAGTCCACCGGCAAGACGGCGAAGCCGACGACGAATACCTGGGACTGATCGCAAGAGGGGATTCAAGACAGGGGCTCACCCGCTCGGACAGTTCCCCCACGCACCGAGGATCACGGCGAGATCCGCGGATCCCACCACACCGTCCCCGGTGAGGTCAAAGAGCGTCGTTCCCCATGCGCCCAAGAGGATCGACAGGTCGATCGTGTTGATGATGCCGTCGATGTTGAGGTCGCCTAAGCAGCCTAGCGGATCGCACGCGTCGCCGATGCCGTCCCGGTCTGCGTCCTCCTGCCCGGGATTCGCGAGCCCCGGGCAGGTGTCGCAAGCCTCGCCAATGCCATCGCCGTCGAGTTCTTCCTGAGCTGGATCGAATGCCCCTGGACAGATGTCGCAGGCGTCGGCAATGCCGTCGCGGTCGGTGTCGGCCTGATCGGGGTTGGCCGCCAATGGGCAGTTGTCGCAGAGGTCACCCACGCCGTCGGCGTCGCCGTCCAACTGGTCGGCGTTGGCGATCAGCGGGCAGTTGTCGCAGACATCGCCCAGAAGGTCGCCATCGGTATCCGACTGATCGGCGTTCGCCACACTCGGGCAGTTGTCGCAGAGGTCACCGACGCCGTCCCCATCGCCATTGGCCTGGTCGGCGTTCGCCACGCTGACGCAGTTGTCGCAGAGGTCCCCCACTCCATCGCCGTCGATATCGGCCTGATCGGCGTTCGCAGTGGCGAGGCAGTTGTCGCAAGCGTCGACGACCCCATCCGCATCGCGATCGAGTTCGCTGTTGGGGATGCCGAACTGAAGCCCTTGTCCAGCGAAGAGCGGAAGGGCGTCGCCATTGGTCGCGTCGAAGCCGAAGGTCGCACCAGCCGCAAGCGAGAAGGTGTAAGGGCCCGGATTCGTCCCTTCGATGACCCCTCCCGCCCACGTCGATGGCAGCGCCGCCCCGCAGGCGTGGAAGCGGAAGACCGCATTCGGCGCGGCGCTCACCGCAAACGAGACGCCGCCCAGCGCGGCCGCGTAGTCATGGTCGTTCGAGGCGTCGCTCCATCCAACCGCATCAAGCACCGTGATGCCAGCGGGCCACGACTCGGGCACGCCGTCGTTGTTGGTGTCGGTATCGAGGAACTGCTCGGGCGGCGTGCCCGTGACCAGAAGGAAGGTCGACGAGCCGTTTTCGAGGTCGGGGAAGAAGTCCTGAACAACGACCATCGTCTCGGCTGAGGGCGGCGGCACCAGCACGGTCGCGCTGTCGCGGATCAGAAGCAATCCGTTCGTGCCCAGGCTCATCGCCGAGAGATTGATGACCACATCGACGACACCCGAGCCGCCGGCATCGCCTTCGAGGATGACCAAATAGACGCCTGCCAACGGGAGGTTCGGCGGCCCGGCGATCTCAATCGACTCAAACCCGTTGTCGGCGACAGGCGGATTGAGCAGGAGCTCACTCAGTCGAAGGTCGCCCACTCCTTCCGCGAATACCGGTGAACACGTTCCAAGCAAACAGAGGAGCCCGACGAAAGCCCTCACCACGCCCGGTCGTCGCCGCTTCGATGGCTGCATGGGCGCACGGTATCGCAGTCCACCATGGTCCGTGGGCGCAAAACAGCAGCCCGCGCCTTGCGACGCGGGCTGCCCCCATGGGTATGGTCGACATGCGGATGGTTGCCCGTCGGAACCCAGGCATCCCCCGCAGCGACCCAAATGGTTCAGGGAGTCCAATCACGCATGGGTGACTGACTCAGGTCTTTGGATGCATCAGCGGTCGGCACCAAACTCCTCGGTGACATGGGAACGGAACTTCGTTCGACACGGATTCCGACAGCGCACGCTTCGTGTGTTGTTCTGGCAATCCCCCAACCTAGCAGCCCGACGTTCTCTTCAACTCAACCTATATCTCAAGCACGGCCTCGGGCCAGCGGTGCCTCGCACCTGTGCCTCAGGAAGCTCGAATCAGACGCTCAAGAAGCGGCAAGAATCGCCCCTCGGCACTCGCCGAAGCCAATACGTCGGGCTCCTGGCGCCTCGCAATAGGCCCTGAAAATGATCTCATCCCCATCGAGGAGGAACTTTCGCTCGCTTCCGTCGGGCATTGCAAGTGGCTGTTGCCCTCTCCAGGTTCGCTCCAGCAAACACCCCCTCGAATCGACGGTAGGTCCCGAAACCGTGCCGCTGCCTAGGAGATCCCCTGTTCGAAGATTGCAGCCGGTCGAGGTGTGATGCGCAATCATTTGGGCAAAGGTCCAGTACATGTCGCGGAAGCTTCCGCGTGAGACGAGCATCGGCGACATCCGCCGTTGGCGCATCTCTTCACTGGCCAGCCAGACTTCCAGGGTGATGTCGAGCACAACGTCGTCGCCAGACTTGAGGTACTCCAAGAGCGGCGGGTCTTCGGGCATGCGGGCCGGCCCCGGGAGCATGAAAGGTTCGAGCGCCTCCATCGTGACCACCCAAGGCGAGATCGTCGTCGCAAAGTTCTTCGCGTTAAAGGGTCCGAGCGGCTGGTACTCCCACTTTTGGATGTCGCGAGCCGACCAGTCGTTGATGAGCACCACGCCGAAGATCGCGTTGCGGGCCTTCTCGATCTCGATGCGCGTTCCGAGGGCATTGCCGCTGCCGAGGAACACCCCCACTTCGAGTTCGTAGTCCATGAGGCGACACGCGCCGAAGGTTGGTGGGCCTTCATCGGTGGCCGAGGTCTGCCCCATCGGGCGTCGCACCGGGGAACCACTGATCACGATCGAGCTGGCACGGCCGTGGTAGCCCACAGGAAGATGCTTCCAGTTGGGCATGAGCGGCTTGTCGGGCCGGAACATCGACCCGACGTTGGTCGCGTGGTGCACCGAGGCGTAAAAGTCGGTGTAGTCGCCGACGTCGAAGGGAACGTGCAGCTTCACTTCGCGCTGCGGGATGAGGAACTTTCGGGCCTGGGCGGGACCGCGCAACGGGCCGTCGAGCCCGAGGAAGTTCTGCAATGCCCGGCGCAGGTTGTTGCGAGTGCCCGCCCCCATCGCAGCGAACTCGTTCAGCGAGGTCCCTAGGAGCGCGTTCTTGGCCGGATCGCTCAGCCCGCCGAGGTATCCCGATTCAGCGGCGCCGCGCACGTCCAGCACCTGGTCTCCGATCGCCACGCCGATGCGCCGGGCATCGCGATCGTCGCGAGTGAAAACGCCGAAGGGCAGGTTCTGGATCGGAAAATCCGACGCCGGATCTTCGGCGCTGTCAACGATGGAGCGAAGCGAACGGTCGGAACTCATGGGAACGTGGTGTGTGAATCGGACGTGGTCAGGACCGTCACGCACCAGCGGGTGCGAGCGTCAGGAATCGAAGGGCCCGCAGGTCCGCCAGCGGCTCCTCGAAGGAGCAGGAACCGAAGGCGTGGGCGAAGCTCTCGCGAGCGTGGCGAAGCTCGCCGATGGTGAGACGCCGATCGCGCCAGGCGATGCTGTCGTCGACCACTGCAAGCGAGGCGACCGATTCGTCGGCCAGAAGCGTTGCCAGTTCCGCCTGATCGATCTTGCCCGCGTGGGCGAGCGCCCCGCCCAGAAAGACATTCAGGAATCCGTGCTGCTTGCATCCAACGTCGCGGGCATCGTGACGCATCGGGTGATGCAGCCCAGCCGTCGCTTTGAAAGGCACTTCAGCCCGAGCGCAGGCGATGAGGAAGAGGGCGACCTCGTCGATACTCGGGTGGGCGTCGGAGGTGATGCCTCCGGTCCTGATCTTGGCCCCGGCATCGAGTCCGGCGAGGGCCGCGATGCAGCCGCGAGGATCACGCTGTGAGGGCACCTCGAAATAGGGATAGATCTCGTCCGGGACCAGGTCGATCGCCCGGTCGATCTCATCGGCTGTGGTCGCCTTTACTTCGATGCAGTCCACGAACGCGCTGCCGGCCCCTAGCGCGGCGTGCCGTTCGTTGAATCGCTCGATGGCGGCGATGTCGGCGGCGAAGGCCGCATCACCAGCGGCCGCGGTCAGGGCGGTGATGCCCCAGGCGTCGTCGTCGGTCGGGCCTTCGACCTTGGGGAGGAGCGACTCGGCCGCTCGTTCGAACTCCTCAAATCGGGCGACCGGCACCACGAGGCGACCGAGCATCCAGGCATCGGGGGAAGCCCGGTAGCGGGCGAAGTTCGCCACCGTGGGCCCCATGTCGAGCCGGGCCGGCGGAAAGAGGCCGGCGTAGTCGACGACGTTGGCCAAGAGGGTGCGAATGGCTTTCATGGAGAACCGGGGATTATGCGGGAAAGGCGGGCGGCGTGCGCTGCGGGGCCGTGCACTCGTGGTCCCGAAAACCGGTCTAGCGCGAGTGCTACGGACAAGGGCAACGTCAGGCCCGCGGCTGGTCGAGCCAAACCGTCAATGCCTTGGGCAGCGGGTGATCGGCCTCGAACTCCACGCGAATCGCCCGAAGGCCATCAGCCCGGCCCTCGACCTCGAGCGCATCCAGTGCCGCCTCCCATCGGGCCTGAAGTGGCTTGGGCAGCGACTCGAACCACATGCCGTATTCTCCCAACGACGCACCGCTCACCACCACCGATCCGAAGAGCTTGACCTGGACGGCCACATCGGGCTCGCTCCAAGCCGCAAAGAAATAGGGTGGCGTGAGCGACGTCCGACGGCTTGCCGGAACGAAGCCATGCCGGAACCGGACTTCGCCGGACTCTTCCAGCCACTCACCGTTCGTGACGAACGGCCGTTCGCCGGTCGCCAGCCGCACTTCGGCGTCGGTCTTCGTGGGGCCGTTCAACGGATCGATACCGAACGGCGGCGGCAGGGTCACCATCGAGGCCCCCTTGCGAAGCGCATCCTTGTCCGACTCGGAGATGATCGGCGAGGCGAGGAGGAGGTCGTTGCGATCCGGGGAGGTCTGGGCCCAAAGCCAGAAGTTGAGAGCCAACGACGTCCAACTCACGTTCTTCAGCGACGTGGTCTCGGGACGGAATCGCTGCACCATGCGCAGGAGCGCCGGCTTGCCGACCTGTTCCATGACCCAGTCGCGCTCGGCCTTCGTTGCATTGGCGTCAGCGCCGACCAAAAGGAGGCGATGCACCTCATCGGGCGTGAGTAGTCCGGCGTCCGCGACAACCAGAAGCATCGGCAGCGCGGTGCGTCCGAGGAGCCGCTCTTCGTCGGTGAGCGGTCGCCGATCGTCGTTACGGCGAAGCTGCTGCTCTACGCGCAGGGCTTGGGCACTCGAGGAGTTGGCCCCCCACATCACGGCAAGCTCCGTCGAGAGCGGGACGAGGGTCGAACCGACGAACTGTCGCCATGCCTCGCGCTTGGAGGTGTCACGGATGCCTCGCTCGGCCCATCGCCCAAAGAGTCGCACCCACAGTTCACCGGCGTCGATGCGCTGCCTGAGCGAACTCCATTCGTCGCTGGGCTCGGCGAAGGTCTCGAAGTAGAAGCGGGTCGTCCCAAGACGGGTGCGAACCTCGGATGTGCCGTTGCGGTTGCCGACCTCGTTGGGAAGGTCGCCGCCGAAGGTGCCTGCAAAACGCTGGCCGCCGGTCGCCTCGTCGGACTCGGGTGTCGAGGCGTAGACCGTTTTCAGACGCTCGACGTCTTCCTTGGCAAGGGTGTTCGAAGCGAATGCCCGCGAGGTCCCCTCGCCGGTCACGGCCATCTCGACCCTGATCTGGCGGTTCTGACAACCCGCGAGGAGCGCCAAGCCACACAGGCAGAGCACCGCCCGGCAGAGCGACCTCGATGAAGTCGGCGGGACCGCGCTGTGTGGGCGGCCAACGTGCCGCGACGAGAATCGGACGAGCATGCGGCGATTGTACGGCCCCGCTCGCGGCGGCCTTCCAACAACTGCCATCTTCTCGCGGCGTGAACCAACGACAGCGGGCCCCCTCGTGTGAGGGAGCCCGCTGGTCGAATCAGGTTGGCGTGCCAAGTGGCTCAGCACGCGTGCGTCGTCGGTTAGACGAAGCGACCGTCAAGCAATGCCCGGCATTACTTGTACAGGTTGGTCGACTCGGTCTCCTCGATCGGCGTCTTGAACTGATCGCTGGTGAGCGACCACTTCGAACGCACGTCGCCTTCGGCCTTCGCCCGGACAACGATGCGCCAGACAGCCTTGCCCTTGGCCGGAACCGAGGGAACCGCAGCCATCGTCACGGTCGAGCCGCTCGAGGTGACGGCGGAGTCGCCGGTACCGCTGACGAACTCCATGCCGGCCGGGAGGGTGCAAACGACCTTGACGTTGGTATCAGCGGCCGAGCCCTGGTTGGTCGCGGTCACGACGAAGGTCGTGGTGCCGCCGACTTCCACCGGGTCATCGGTGTCGATGACCTCGAGGAGGATGGCCGGGATGCCGGCGATCTCGGTCGAGCAGTTGGTGGTCGCCACCGGGACGCAGGTCGCGCTCGCGGTCGCCGTGACCGGAGTCGAACCCATCGCGGTCGGCTTCACCTTCATGGTGAGGGTCTTGGTCTCACCCGCGCCGACGGAGCCGAGGTTCCAGACAACCTTGCCGCCCTCAGCCTTGCCGTTGTTGTCGGCCGAGACGAAGGTGGCGCCGCTCGGAAGCGGAGCCGAGACCATCGCGCCGCTGGCGGCGCAGTTGCCCGGGTTCTTGACGGTGAAGGTGTAGGTGATGTCGCGGCCGACGAAGACCTTGGCCGGGGCCTGGCAGGCCACGGTGAGCTGCGGCTGCTTGACGACGGTCGCGGGGACGCCGGACTGGGCGGCGAGACCGCCGGTTGCGGTCGCCGAAGCGCCCGACTTGAACTCGCCGGCGCTGGCGGCCTTCGCGGTCACGACGACCTGCTTCGACTGGCCCTGGGCGAGGGTGCCGACAGAGCGTTCGACAGCGTTCTTGCCGTCGACGGTGAGACCGGCGGGAAGCGTGTCCTTGATGACCACGTTCTCGGCGTCGCCGCTGCCGGAGTTCTTCACTTCATAGGTGAGCTTGATCTCTTCGCACGTGCCACACACCTCGGGGGTCGCGGTCTTGGTGATCTGCAGGGCCGGCTGGACGACCTGCGTCGAGACGCAGAGGACGTTCGCGTAGCTGACGCTGAGGCAGTTCGACGCAACGCCGACCTTCTCGGCCTGGCCCTTGATGACGATGGTCTTGGTCGCGTTGGGTCCGAGGTCGCCGATCGCCCAAATGGCGTCGCCGTCGGCGCTCTTGGAGAAGGGCGGGACCGAACTGACGTAGCCAAGGTTCGAGAGGCTCTCGGCGCTCACGACGACGTTCTGGAGAACGCCACTGGTGAGGTTGATGACATCGAGGTTGATGTCGTAAGGCGAGCCGGCCTTGACCGACGACGGGGCGCGCTGGCGAAGGAGGATCGCCGAGGTGGCCTTGTCACCGGTCGGGAAGGCGAGTTCGTTCGCCGCGAGCGGGGTCATCGGAGCCGCCTTCACCGGTTCGGTCTTGAACGGGGCGGGAGCCGGTGCCGGCTCCGCTTCCCGGGGGGCGATGCCGATGTAGTAGGGACGGCTGTTGGAGGCGGACTTGTTGGTCTCACAGCCGGTGAGGACCGACATGCCGGCGATGCCGGCGAGGGCGAAGAAGAAAGTGGTCTTCATGTGAACTCCCAGGCGAGGATCCCCTCTTTCGAGGGGAGAGGGTGGAATCACGTCAGGCACGCGAATGCGTGATCTGGGCAAACCCCAAACCCAGATGTGATCCGGTTGGATCGGAAGCGAAGGGTCGTGACGTGTCGACCCGCGGATGACGAAAAGAGGTTGATGACAATGCGAGGCGGATGGTCGGAGAAAGGTTGAGCACCGAGACCTCTCAGGCCCTTGCGTCGTCCTGATCAGTCAGAACGGGCGGGCGGCAGGTGACCTCGGTTCGCCGATCGCATTCCTGCCGAAAGGGAACTTCCACCCACATCGCGCTAAAGCCCACATGGGCCCATGGAAGCGTGACGAGAAGCGCCCTGAACGACCAGTGAGATCTCAGTCGTGACGCGTGCTCCCGCTCTGAGACGGAAGACCGGCATACACCCCACGTCGACTCCTTTGGATCGTTGCCTCTGACGTTGGAGCGTCTTGAACGACACTCTGGGCGTCATCGATAACTCACCCGACGGGGACCAAACATGGTAAGGCCGACCCATTCCCTGTCAAGCAACCGCAACGGCCAGAGACTTCGTTGGAGAAACGGGAAAGCCGGGGGGAAGGCCCGTCGCACGCCCGGCGAACGGTCGTTCGAGCCGCAATGCGAGACTGCAAGTCCAAGGTTGCCAGTGGCTTGAGGAGCGACGATCAGCTTCGCAGCGCGAAGCTCACGCCCACCGCCAAGCCGAAGGCGATTCCAAGGAGGACGGCGACCAGCGGGCCGCGATACGAGATGCGTTGGCTCACAAATGCCATGACCATCTTCCTTCCTCGAGTGCGTCAATCTCTCCGCAGTTCGTCGCGTCAGAGTGTTCCCCAACTTCCGAGGCGGGCAAGTCAGCTGCCGAAGGGGTTGCCCAAGTCCACACCGAGGTCGGCCTACACTCGCCCGACGTGAACCTCCGACATGTCGAGCGCTGCCCCGGCTGCCGGTACCTTCGAAACGGCTTGCCCAACAAGGCCCCCTGCCCCGAGTGCGGCGAGCCAGCTCCGCCGGACGAGTGGCTGATCCTCTTTGGGTGGAGTTCGGAAGCGAACGAATGGCGCAACCTCGCGGTGATCGGCTGTGTCATGTTGGCGACGGCCCTGGGGCTGTACTCGACCGCCTACCTCGCCCGCACTGCGATGCCGGCCTTCCCCGGAACAGTGGTCTTGGTTGCAGGCGGCGTCACGATCGCGCGAAGCCTTCTCTGGTCGAAGCGAACCCATGAAGGCGGCGACATCGTCTGGATCATCCGACCCGACGGGGTCGAACTGAGAACGCCACTCCTGACCCGCCAGTGGACCTACCTCGACATCGAGCAGGTGCTCTTTGAATATGGATGGCGACGCGGCTCGGTGCACCTATGCCTGCTTCAGGCGACTGTCGGTCAAGCCAAGGAAGCGACCATCTGGCTCAACGAGCGCGACGTCGACGCTCGAGCGGTGCACCAGTTGCTGCGCGATCGACTTGCAGCGGCGCGGGCGGCGGAGTCGCATCGCACGCAACCGGCGGCGCTCAATCCTCGGGCTTCTCCCCCGCCGGGGCCATCTTGACGATCCGCGGTCGGAACTCGGCGAGCGCTTCGACCAGGTCCGCTTGCGAGGCCATCACCGAACGGATGTCCTTGTAAACCTTCGGCGCCTCATCGATGCCGGCAGAAAGCAACTGCACCCGAGCCCGTTTGAGGACCGGTTGGACGTCGCCCCACCGAAGGGACTTCTGGGCGGCGGAGCGGCTCATGTGCCGACCGGCGCCGTGGGCCGCACTGTCCAGGCTGCTCGGTTCACCCAAGCCGCGCACCAAGTAACCAGGTGCGGCCATCGAGCCTGGAATGAAGCCGAGGATACCGCGACCAGCCGGCGTCGCCCCCTTTCGGTGGACGATCACCTCACGAAGACCCGTTGGCGTGACGTGCGTTTCCTTCCAGGCGAAGTTGTGGTGATTCTCGACGCCGAAGAGGACGCGTGCGCCTAGCCGGGCGACGAGGGCGTCGTGAATGCAGGCGTGATTGGCCGAGGCATAACGGCCCATCAGGTTCATCGCGTTCCAGTACTCGACGCCGAGCTCGTGGTCGAGGGGAAGCCAGGAGAGATGCGCCATCGCGACGGGCAAGTCCGGGTGCAGCGTGCGGGCGAGGGACGAGTAATGTTCGCAGACCATCGCACCGGTGCCGCGACTTCCGGAGTGCGACAAGAGCGCGACGTAGGTCCCCTGCTCGATGCGTTCGCCGTGAAGTTCGATACCGGAGGGTCCGACCTCGAGTTCGCCAAACTCAACGAAGTGGTTGCCCGAGCCCGACGTTCCAAGCTGTTCCCACGCTCGATCCTTCTGGGCGGCCGTGACGGGCGAAAGCGACCAGTCCTCGTCCATGACCGGATGGTCGCGGCGAAGCCAGCGATCGAAACGGGCCCCGACACCGAAGCGTGTCTCGCTCTCGATGGCCTTGACGAACTTGTCGTCATGCCGTTCGAGGGCGTGCGGCTTCATGTCCAAGACCGAGAGCCGCACGCGACAAGCGATGTCGACGCCGACGGCATATGGAACGACGGCGTTGTCCGTCGCCAGCACCCCGCCGATGGGGATGCCGTACCCGACATGGGCGTCCGGCATGAGGGCGGCGCCGACCGCGACGGGGAGCATGGCCGCGACCCGCATCTGGTCGACCGCCTCGGGCTGAATCTGCTGAAGCCCCCAGGCGCGGCAGGCGACGCCGCCTCGGGTATCGAGGTTCGACGCGGGAAGTTGAGGCTCGAAAGCAAAGTGGGACATTGGCCAGCGGAGCGAGAAACAGCGAAAGGCGGAAAGGCTAACCGCGCCGCGTCGCCGCCGCAGCCGGCGGGCTCACTTTCCATCGATGGACCCAGCGGTATACTGCGGGCGTCGCGGGTGTAGCTCAGTTGGTAGAGCGTCAGCTTCCCAAGCTGAATGTCGCGGGTTCGAGTCCCGTCTCCCGCTTTGCTCGGACAACGGGAAGGGACCCGTCGCTGTTGCGACGGGTCCCTTCCCGTTGTCCTGCGCCGCGGGAGCGAGCGGCGGGTCGCCGCTCGGCGTCCTCGGCTGCGCCTCGTCCGCACGGTCCTCGCGCTTCGCACGCGGCGCGGCGAAGCGTCGAGTCTTCCTTCGCCCGCGGTTGGAGGAAAGCGTCGCTTGGGTGAGGGACTGCGATCCGGGGACGCCCCGTTGCCGTGCCGCGGCAGGAGCGGGCCGCCTGTAGCGAGCTTGCTACCGATCCACCTCGTCGAGGTCGGTCGTGGAGTCACCGAACTCGAGCGGGTTCTCGAGCGTCGCCTTCGCGATGGCTCGTTCAAGGACAGCGACCGACTCGGCGTCGAGGACCCGTTTCAGGTCCGCGATTGCCGTCTCGTGAGGTCGCCACACCTCTCGTCTTGCGGCCTTGTGGATTCCGGCGGCCGCGCGCTCGTTGGGGGAGAACGCGGTCAGGTCGGACCGAATCGACATTGCCTTCAGCGCGAAGTCGGCTCGAGCCTTCCGCAATTCCACTCCAAAGCGATTGAGGATCTCCGTCGTCCGTTCCCGTGTTGGCTCATCCAAGGCCAATGCGTCAATACGCCTCCGACCTTCGGACTCCAGCCATGTGGTGTGACAGGTACGACTTGCGACGGCCTGGGCGAACGTGGCAAGGACCTCGTGTCGGGCCTCGTCACCGCATCGAGCCCCTGCGACGTCCGCGAGCTGGCGCCACGATCCGTCGGCGAGCTCGATCGCCCGACGGTGGAATCTCCTGGTGCCCGAATCGCCGGCGAAGCGAGCCATGATTTCGTCGGCATCGGCCTGCGACTCGGCTGCGGCAAGACGCGCGAACTGCTCGCCGACCTCTTCGCTCACCTGAATCACGCGAAGGGCCGCCTCTTCCGCGAAGCGCCTGAGAATCGAACACACCTCTCCCGTGCACGGCGATCCGGGCGGAGCGCCCGCCGAAGTCGAGAGTCCGTCGCCTCGCAGGACCTCTCCCCAGCAGGAGTCGCCCGTTG
>JAEUIU010000010.1 GCA_016795065.1 Phycisphaerae bacterium | reverse complement strand
GAGTTGGTGCACGTCGATCGGCATCAGCGCCTTGGCCCCTTGGCACGCGGCTTCTTCGGGGCGCTCGCCTCGTCGACGAGGGACTGGAGCCGATCGCGGTCACGCTTGCTGAGGGGCTCGCTTCGGGAGAGGTGAAGGAGGAGCGATCCGACCGTGCCGTCGAAGGCACGCTCCAGGAGCGATCGCACCGCCGATTGCTGAGCATCCTCGCGGGAAATCAGCGGCCGATAGACACATTGGTTGCCGTCCTTCCGCTCCGCCACGGCTCGCTTCTCCTGGAGCCGGGCAAGCAGCGATCGCACGGTGTTGTAGGCCCACTCCGTCTCATCGACGATTCGATCGTGGACCTCCCGGGCGGTCGCCTCTCCCTCGGACAGGTCGCACGCGGCCCACAGGGCGTTCATCACCGTCCATTCGGAATCGTTTAGGCGCATGGGTGGCTCACTGCTACAACTGTCGCAGTATGTGCCACATCTGTAGCAGTGTCAAGCCTGACGTGCGATCCCGGAGGAACCGCCCTTACACCCGATGCGCCGCCAGCGATGCTGCGTCCGCGGCAGAACCGAAGCCGTAGGTCGCGAGGAGGCGTTCCGCTCCCTCCGCGGTACGGGCCTGGTCCAGCAGGGCCAGCGCCGCAATCACCGGCACCGCGCGGCTGTCGCCGCGCAACGCGCGGGCGACGCCAAGCGATGAGAAGGGACCGCCATTCCGTCGCATGTGGTTCACGGTCGCCAATCGTCCACCAATCGCCTTCACCAGCGGCTTCTTGTGCTTCTTCGGCTTGGGCAGGTCCTTGTCGAAAGGCACGTCGGCGAAACTCGGGTGCATGCGCCGCACACAGGCGGTCTGCAGGTCGTCCTCCAGGGCGAGTTCAATCGGATAGCCGAACAGGAACCGCACGAGATCCTGGTCCATGAACGGCGTGTGGATTGCGCGGTGGGTCGCACAGAGCATGTAGGGATTCAGCGAGATCGCCCGTCCGCCCCAATTGGCGAAGCTCATCGCCGTGAGCGGATTCGCAGCGCCTTCGAAGCGGGCGAACTCCTCCTTCACGAGTGCCACGGCGCTCTCGTGCGAAGGCTCGATCCAGTCGCAGGTTCGGGCGAGCGTACCTAACAACTCGTCGTTGACGCCTAACGCGTAGCTGGCGAACTCGCGGGTCAGGTCCTCCCAGGCGCCGCGCCGATAGCGATCGAGGCAACTCTCCTTGCAGAGGTCACCGCGGGTGATCGCCCCGCAACCGAGGCCGTCGTACCAGCAACCGTAGCTTGCCCGAAGCGTGTCCCACAGGGGCATCATCCAGGTGTGTTCGAGGACCAGCAGCCCGCCGGTGACGTGCTTGCGGGCCTCGCTTTGGATCCACTTCGAGTGGGCCTCGACCTCGACCAACCCGACGTCGACCCGCTTCGCCAGCATGCGTGCGATGACCGCATCCGGATGGTCCGAACTCGGCCCGCCCGAGAGGGTCACGCAGGCCTTGGGCTTCCACCCGAGGGCGATGCAATCCAGGAGCATCATGCGCGAGTCGCGCCCGCCTGAGAGCGGCATCGCGAAGTCGCCCATCGGCGGACGGCGCTTCATCGCCTGGCGGAAGAGGTCGCAGTAGCCTTGCACGCCTTCCTCGACCGTCTTGATGGTCGCCGGAACGATGGGAAGGCCCGGGCCGGCCACCGTGACACGTCCCTCACGCCACGAGAGCGTCTTGCCGCGCGGTGTCAGGCGAACCTGCTTGAAGAGCGTGCGCTCGCCCAGGCACAGGCCGACACGACACCAGAGTCCAAGTTCCTCGCGATCCGGTTCGCCCGGAGCGCCAGCGGCGACCACGGCGATCGGCGATGTGCCGACGATGATCCTGGCCTCGCTCTCATTGGCCGGAGCGATCCAGACGAAGATCGGCAGGTAACCGAAGGGATCCGGCTCGATGAGAAGCTGCGAGCCGTCGAAGCGCCAGCGGCCGACGATCCCCTTCTCGATGCCTTGGGCGTCCTTGACCGAGAGGCCGATCTCATGCTCGCGCTGCCCGATCGCGCTGTAGCCGCGCTCGCGGCTCCAACGGAGGTCAAGAAAGGCATGACCATGCAGGCTCTGCGGGCCAGGTGACATGGGCGAAGGAACCTCGCGTGAGACCGTTCGGTCAGGCGACGCTTGCGGCGGCTGGTGAGCCGGTGCGGTGGGCATAGTTGGTCTCGATCCACGAGCGGTAGGAACCGTCCATCACGCCGCGCCACCACGCCTCGTTGGCGAGATACCAATCGATGGTCTTGGCGAAGCCCGTCTCAAAGGTTTCGGCAGGACGGTAGCCGAGTTCGCTCTCGGCCTTTCGGGCGTCGATCGCGTACCGGCGGTCGTGTCCCGGGCGATCCTTCACGTAGGTAATGAGCGACGCGCTCTTCTCCCCCTTCGCCGCCGGAGCGCCGCCGAAACGCTTCGCCAGACCCGGATCGCGGGCGAACCGCTCGTCGATCATCGCGCAGAGCCTGTTCACGATCTCGATGTTCGGCCGCTCATTGTTGCCGCCGATGTTGTAGACCTCGCCGATCCGACCTCGATCGAGAATGAGCGAGATGCCCCGGCAGTGATCCTCGACGTAGAGCCAGTCGCGCACGTTCATCCCGTCGCCATACACCGGCAGCGGCTTGCCGTGGAGGATGTTCACCATCATGAGCGGGATGAGCTTCTCCGGGAACTGGTACGGCCCGTAGTTGTTCGAGCAATTGCTGGTCGTCACCTCGAGCCCGAAGGTGTGGTGATAGGCCCGCACGAGGTGATCGCTCGCCGCCTTGCTCGCCGAGTAGGGTGAGTTGGGCTGGTACTGGTTCTCCTCAGCGAAGGCCGGGTCGCCGGCACCTAACGATCCGTACACCTCGTCGGTCGAGACGTGGTGGAAGCGGTGCGCGTGGCGCGTCGCTCCCAGCCAGACGGCTCGCGCCGCCTTGAGCAGGCTGTGCGTGCCCACGATGTTCGTGTCGATGAACGCATCCGGTCCGCTGATCGAGCGGTCAACGTGCGACTCGGCCGCGAAGTGGACGATCGTGCCGATGCCATGGTCGCGAAGCAGCCGTTCCATGAGCCCGCCGTCGCGGATGTCGCCCTGGACGAAGGTCATTCTCCCAGCATCCTCGAGCCCGGCGAGGTTGGCCCGGTTGCCTGCATAGGTGAGGGCGTCGAGGGCGACGATCCTCTCGTGCGGGCAGAGGGCGAGTCGATGGCGCACGAAGTTGGCGCCGATGAAGCCGGCCGCGCCGGTGACAAGCAGGTGTGATCGATTCGACTCAGCCATGAACGCACTCCCCGTGACAAAGGTCCTTGGCGATCTCCTCCAACGTGCGCCGGAGCGGTTCGCGCCAATGCTCTCCGGCAAGGCCCAGCACCTGCCAGGTCGATGTCTTGTCCAGCACGCTGTACGCCGGACGCCTCGCCGGCGTTGGATAGTCCGCCGTCCGGATCGGCTCGACGGTCGCCGGCCGCGATAGCGCGCCGGTGGCCATTCCCAACTCCGCGATCGCCATCGCAAAGTCGTACCAGCTCGCCACGCCCGCATCGGTCCAGTGGAAGAGTCCGGTCGCCTTCCGCTCGATCACTCGCCAGCAGCATGCGGCCAAGCCGCGAGCGTTGGTCGGCGAGCCGACCTGATCGGCGACGACCCGCACCGAGCCGCGCTCGCGCATCAGGCGGAGCATCGTGTGCACGAAGTTCTTGCCTTCGCTCGCGTAGACCCACGCGGTGCGGATGATCGCAGCCGACGGGCACGCGTGCCGAACGGCCATGTCACCGGCCAGTTTCGACGCCCCGTACACCGAGACCGGGTGCGGCATCGACTCGGGTAGATAGGGCGTCCCTGATGTTCCGTCAAAAACGAAGTCCGTCGAGATGTGGACGAGCCACGCGCCATGTCGATGGGCCGACTCGGCGAGCGATCGTGCCCCGTCGCGATTGACGAGAAACGCCGCATCGACGTCGCTCTCGGCCTTGTCGACGGCGGTATACGCGGCGGCATTCACGATCGCTTCGGGGCGGAGGCGGAGCACCGTCCGTTCGACCGCGTCAGGATCGGTGATGTCCAACTCGCGCTCGCTCAAGGCAACAAGGTCCACTCCCTTCGGCGCGGTGCGCACGAGTTCGTTGGCAAGCTGGCCACCGGCGCCGGTCACGAGGACTGTCATGGGAACACCTCACCCCGGGCCTGAAGCTCGTCAAGCGTCAGGGCCCGCGTGCGATCCTTCTCGGAGAGCTGCGGTTCGCCTCCACGATCGATCGGCCAGCGGATGCCCAGCGCTGCGTCGTTCCAGGCGAGCGTCCGTTCGTGTTCGGGCGCATACAGGTCCGTGCACTTGTACTGGAAGTCCGCCGACTCACTCAGCACATAGAAGCCGTGGGCAAAGCCCGGCGGAATGTAGAAGGCCCGGAAATTCTCGGCGCTCAGAAGGACGCCGGCCCACTTGCCGAAGGTCGGTGAGCCGCGCCGCAGGTCGACGGCCACGTCGAAGACCTCGCCCTGGGTGACCCGCACCAGCTTTCCCTGCGGATGCCGAAGCTGGAAGTGCAGGCCGCGGAGGATGCCCCGCTTCGAGCGGCTCCAGTTGTCCTGGACGAAGGTCATGTGCAGAGCGAGCTCGGCGAAGCGTCGCGAAGACCACGTCTCAAGGAAGAAGCCGCGGGCGTCGCCGAACACCTGGGGTTCGATGACGACGGCGTCCGGGAGCTCGGTGGGAACGACCTTCATCTGGACTTTCGGAGTACTTTCGTGGGACTTTCGGGAGGCTCTCGGGGAATCTCGGACGTCGGACGGGCGACGACACCCTACTGGCTTTCGGCCTCGCGGAGCACCTGCTTGAGGTAGGCGCCGTAGGAGTTCTTGGAGAGTTGCTCGGCAAGCCGCTCCATCATGGCGCGATCGATCCAGCCGTTGCGGAAGGCAATTTCCTCCGGACAGGCGATCTTGAGCCCCTGTCGGGCCTCGAGGGTATGGACGAACTGTGCGGCCTGGAGAAGCGTGTCGAAGGTCCCGGTATCGAGCCAGGCCGAGCCGCGCCCTAACAATTCGACCGAGAGATGCCCCCGTCGGAGGTACTCGTCGTTGACACTGGTGATCTCCAGCTCGCCGCGCCACGAGGGCTTCACGGCCTTGGCGATGTCGACGACCTGCTCGTCGTAGAAGTAGAGCCCGGTCACCGCGTAGTTGGACTTCGGCTGCTTGGGCTTCTCCTCGATCGAGATCGCCTTCCGGTTGCCGTCGAAGGCAACCACCCCGTAATCCTGCGGATTGGTGACGTGATAGGCGAAGACCGTCGCCCCGGCGGGCCGCCGCGCGACCTCGCGCAAACGGCGCTGGAGTTCGGTGCCGTAGAAGATGTTGTCGCCCAGCACCATCGCGCTGGGGACCACCCGGCCGTTGACGGTCAGGAAGCGCTCGCCGATGAGAAACGCCTGGGCGAGCCCTTCGGGCTTGGGCTGGGCCTCGTAGGTGAACGCGAGTCCCCACTGCGAGCCGTCACCTAACAACTGGTTGAAGGCGGCCTGGTCCTGAGGCGTTGTGATGATCAGGATCTCGCGAATGCCTGAGAGCATCAGCATCGAGAGCGGGTAGTAGATCATCGGCTTGTCGTACACCGGCATGAGCTGCTTGCTCACCGCCCGCGTGATCGGATAGAGCCTCGTGCCCGAACCGCCCGCGAGGATGATCCCCCGCCGAGCGCCTGCCATGTCCTTGGCCGTTGTCATGATCAAGTCCCCAATGCCAATCCTCGGTGAACGGATCCCAACGGAACCGCTCGCGACTCATGCCGCCTGACCGACCGGCGCCGCGCGGTCATCCGCCTTCGACGCCGTCGACTTCGCACCCGTCACCGCCGCCTTTACGTCCGCGAGCTGTTCGACCAACACCCGATCGGCGAAGGGATCCTCGGCGATCGTGGCTGACGCCGCGTCCACCATGCGACGGGCTTCCTCGACGCGCCCCGCCGCGAGTTCCACCCTGGCCAGCGTGAGCCGGACGCTGGGACTCGGGGAGGGCATCGCCAGAAGGGCCGTCAGGATCTTCCTCGCCCCGTCGAGATCCTTGCGGGCCAAAAGAACCTCGGCCTTGGTCTCGAGGATCGACGGATCCTCTGGTGCCATGGCCAATGCGCGTTCGACCAGCGTGACCGCCGTATCAAGATCGCTTCCCGCCTTCGCAAGCATCGATGCCTGGTTGTTCGAGACGAAGAGGGCAATCGACCGTGCACCCATGAGGGGCTGCTTCGATGACTCGTCGAGTCCCGCCCAGCGCATGAGCTGTTCGCGCTGCGGGGCCGGTATGCCTTCCCATGCACCTTGGTAGATCGAGCTCGCCCCGGCCACGTCACCGGCGATTGCCGCGAGATCGGCCCCGAGGAGTTGCACGATCGGCGCCCCCTGAGCCTGTGGCGAGATCGCCTGCAAGTGAACGCGGGCTCGTTCAAGAGCCTGCGTCGCGTTCTTGCGACGGGCCAACGCGACGTATTCGGTGGCCAGCGCGACGTGTCCGGTGTCATCGTTCGCGACGACCGCCTCGCTTCTGCCGAGAGCATCGATGGCAAGCGTCGTCGGCGCGGTTCGGATCGCACGGAGCCACTCGGTGAGCAGGCGGCGTTCGCCGTTGGGCACCGCAGCCTCCTTGACGAGATTCTCCTTGATGGCCTCGAGTGCGGCCTCTGTCTTCCCGTCGAAGAGGAGCGCCGCCGCGTAGAGGCCCAGCGACTCGGGCGCCTTGAGCCCATCGCGCTTGAGACGCTCCTCGTAAGGCCTCAGCGTCGTGACTGCCTCGCCTGGCTTTCCGCCGATGAGGGCGATGCGGCTGATGAGGAGGTCTGGCTCGATGGGCGAATCGGCCGCGAGCGTGCGCCAGGTCCGGGCCGCCTCGCGGGCGTCCGTGGTGCGGCGTTCCTGAAGCAGGAGTCGAGCCGCAAACTCTGCCGGCCCGGGTTCGGTCGGAAGGCGGGTCATGCCGCGGCGGGCGATCCGGATCGCCTCTTCAAACTTGCCCGCTGCCACATGCAGTTCGATCGCCACCGTCCAGATCGAGGGCTCACCGGGAAACTTCGATGTGAGATCGTTGAGCGCGGCAAGCTGGTCCGGCCCCGGAGCGACCGTCCCATCCGGGGCTGCACACGCCTTGACGATGGTCAGGAGCTCACCCAACGCCGGATTCTCTGCCTTCAGTTGGTCCAGCGTCTGGGCCGAGTCGGCCCGGCTCGCCGGATCGGCCAGGAGAAGGCTCGACACGAACGCCAGCAGGTGCTGGTCCTTCGGAGTGACGGCGAGCCCCTTGCGGGCATATTCGAGGGCCGTCTTGGCGTCGCCCGCTGCGAGCTTCTGCCGGGCAGCCAAGAGAGCAACGCCGGGCGAGTTCGGCGCGAGTGCAACGGCTTCACTCACCGCCGGCGCCGCGAGGGCCGGATCGCCAAAATCCAGTTCGAGTCGAGCCTTGAGATACGCACGATTCGCCGGCGTAAGGGCTGGCTTCGTGCGGGCCGCGTCCTCGTCGATCATGGCTCGAGCGTCGTCAAGTCGTCCTGCGCGAGCCAGGAATTCGGCGTACGCAAGGGCCGACAGGGCGGACCGATCGTCGCCCTCGATGGCGAGCCGATACGCCCGCTCCGCTTCGGCGCTGCGACCGGCTCGACGCTCGGCTTCGGCAAGGGCAACCCGATCCGATTCCGTGTTGGTCTGACGGGCCACGCGGTCCAAGGTCGGAATCGCCGAAAGGAACTGCCCTTGCTGGATCATCAGTCCCGCTGCCATGCGCGACTGGCTCGGATCATTGGCGGCCGATCCCATGTACTGCTGGAGGTACTTGCTCGCGTCCGCAAAGTTCCCGATGGTCTGCAGATGGGAGATGAGCTCGGGATAGAGATCCCGGCGACCCGGCTGCAGCTCAATGGCCTTCTTCAGGTAGCCCACCGCCTGATCCAGGTTTGGAGGCTGTGAGGCGGAGAAGAGGCGAGCCAAGGTCACGAGGGCCGCGGTCGAATCGCCGTTGCTGGCCAGGATCGCATCGACGGACTGAATCGACTTCGCAACATCCTGGGGAACGGTGCGCTTGAACCGGAGGACGCGAGCCGCGTTGGTCAGAACGGTTCGGGGCGAGGTCTCGCCAATGAGCTCGCTCAATCGAGCGATCGCCGCGTGAACGAGTCCTTCATCATCCCAGGTGGCCTGCTGTTCGAGCACGAAGGTAATCGACTCCAGGTCGTCGGCGCCCTCGCGCAAGACCTCAGCGAGCCTGGCGGAAAGGTCTGAATCACCCGCGGCAATTGCGGCCTGGGCCTGGATACGGAAGAGCTCTGCCCGGCGGAGGCGCGAGGCCGGCTCGGTGGCCGAGCTGATTGCCCCTTGCATCGCCAGCTTGGCACCCGAGAAATCGCCGCGGACGATCTGCACCTTGGCACGTGCAATGGCCACATCCAACGGATCAACCGCCCGGGAGGATGCGGCATCGATGGCTCGTGTCGGAATGTCGCCGTAGCGACGATCGGCCAGCAGGACGGCGATCTGGAGCAGTCCTTCGACGGAGGCCTTGGGATCGGCGATCGTCGCGTCGCCAAGATCGCGAGCGCGGTCAAACTCGCCGTCGTTCACCAGTGTGCCGATCAGCGGAGGCGCGAAGACCGGGTTCTTGCCGAGCTTGTCGTAGAGAAGCTGGAGAATGAAGCTCGCGGTTGCCTCGCGAGGCAGCGTCGGGTCGACGTCCGACGGGGACCGTCCCTCACGGGCGAGGGCATCGCAGGTCTGGGCCAAGACGAAGAAGCCGCTTGGATTCGAGGGGAACCGGCGCGAGAGCTCTCGAGCGAGCAGGAACGCCTCTGTTGTCCGCCCAACCGCGAGATATGCGGATGCGGATCGCACGCCGGCTGCAATCCAACGCCGTCGTTCACCTTCAAAGGCCTTGACGAAGGAACGAACCGCCTCGTCCGTTTCGCCAGACCGAAGTGACACATCGCCGGCCCGCATGAGGAGCATGGTGTCCTTCGGGTTTGCGGCAATCGCCCGCTGCAGCAGTCCCATGGCCACCGACGGCCGGAACGGCCGATCCCCCGTTGCGTCGCGCGACGCCTGGATAGAGTCGAGCCAGAGTATTCCAGCCTCTGCCGTCGCTGGTGATGCCTGGTAGAGGGCTCTGAGCTTGGCGATCGCCGCGTCGGAGGCCACCGCGTCGCCCTCCGTCTCGGCAATCAGAACGGTCCATCGCAGGAGCTTGATCGCAAGGGCGTCGTCGGGCTTCTCGACTCGCTCCAGTTGCTGCTTGGCCGCTTCGAAGCGCCCCGCGAGCCAGTGCCGCTTGATCTGCATGGTCACCAGGTCAGCTTCCGGGACGCCCCCTGCCCGGGCTTTGTCGATCGCCTGTTCGACCACATCTGGCAACTCGAGCAAGTCAAGCAAGTCGACCAGGACACCGAGCATTTCCGAGTCGGGCATGCCCAGGTTGGCCGCCTCACGCGCCTCACGCTCGGCTCCGGCCATGTCGCCGGATTCCTGGAGGAGGCTCGACAACATCAGGCGATAGCGCCCATCCTTCTCGCCTTCGTTCATCCAACCGCGCAACAGCTCGAGCCGAATCGCCAGGTCATCCCCCTTCTTCCGCATCGATTCGAGAGCGAAGGCCCGCCATTGATAGCTGTCGGGCTCGAGCACGATGAGCTTCCTGGCCTCGGCGATCGCTTCCTCGTAGGCACCGCGATAGCCGGCGAGCTGCATCCGGACCTCAATCGCCTTCACGTTGTTGGGCTCGATCCGCAACAGGTCATCCGCCACCTGCAGGAGTTCCGGACCGTACCCCAGCTCTCCATAACAATCCATCAGCCCGTTCAGGGCTTCGACGTTCCCTGGCCTCAGGCCGAGGACCGCGCGATAGAAGTGCGCCGCGTCGACGTAGTTGCGTCGGTTCGAGGTATTGACCTCAAAGCGGCACTTCGCCAGGCGCAAGAGGGCATCGGCATCGTTCTGGTTCTTGGCGACATAGGCGCTCAAGTGATCGAGTGCGCCGGCATAGTCACCCGCATCGAACTTGGCATATCCCTCGATCCGCGCGGCTTCTACCTGCCGGGCGCGGTACCACTTGACTCCCGCATAGGAGCCAGCCCCAGCAACAACGGTTGAACCGAGCAGGATGCCGAGGAGCGTGAGCCGTCGCTTCGCCCGTGTGGATCGCGCCATGCGTTAGTCCCTCATGAATCCTGGGTTGGACGTGCCCGAGGCAATGTGGTGGATGCGGATCCGCTATGGGATTCGGGCCGTTCGTCCTGTCCGGCCGTCGTCGTCGCACGTTCCGAGCGCTGCTCGGAAACGGGCTGTCGATCGCCCTCCGAGCCGCTTCCGCGGCGGCTCACGATGTTGGCGATCGTCTTAAAGCAGATCCACAGATCGAGCCAGAGACTGGCCCGATTCACGTATTCGATGTCGTAGCGTATCCACTCCTGGAAGTCCCGCCCCGGTTCGCGAGTGCGTTCGACCTGCCAGAGACCAGTGATGCCGGGCCGGACACTCAGGCGCAATTCTCGCCACGCTGGGCAGAACTGATTCTCCCCGTCTGGGCTCGGTCGCGGCCCGACCATGCTCATATCCCCAACAAGCACGTTCCAGAACTGGGGCAGTTCGTCCAGATGCCACGCACGCAGGATCTTGCCCACACGGGTCACCCGGGGGTCGTCCTTGATGAAGAACTGTGGGCCGTCGCAGACGTTCAGGCTGCGAAGCTCTTTTGCCAATGCCTCGGCGTTGCGGCGCATCGTGCGGAACTTCCAGCAATGGAAGATCCGACCACCCTTGGTCTGGCGACGATGTCCAAAGAAGATCGGCATGCCGTCGTCGAGCACCACGGCCAGCGACACGACAAGGATGATGGGAAGGATGAGGAGAAGCACCGTTGCGCTTGCCGCGATGTCTATGAGCCGCTTGATCAGGAGGTAGGTCGTGTGCTCTGAGCCCCGCGCCCGCTCGGCCTCGGCCACGCGCTCGGGCGAGAGGATCTCGTCGATCTCCAACAGGCGGACGCCTTCGACCGGCGAGCGGTCAGGCTCCCAGGTCGGCCCGACAAGAAGCCGGCTTCCCGTCACGCCCGACGTTTCGCTGGCGCCATACCCTCCGCCGAGCCAGAGCGGCCCCACCAGGGTGTCGGTCGCAGGGACCGACGTCCCCTTGACGCCGAAAATACCGTCGCCCAGCACATCGATTCCTTCGATCGATCGTTGCGGATCACTCCAGAGGTCGACCAGCCGGTTCAACAATTGGGCCTCGTCGGCAGCGGCGCCCGATCGGTAGCTCCAACCGTGCACCCGATAGGAATCGCTCTGAACCGCCCGGCCGCCGCGTCGGAGTGCCTTCCAGCCGTCGCGCCGAGTCTCAGCTCGGGCCCAAGCCTGGGCGACGCTCTCTCGGTCGGTGAGCAGGACCGAATGCCCCAGTCGATACTCCCGCGAGTACATCCGCTCGATCCGCTTCACCAACCCATCCTCGCCGACGCGAACCCGCTCCCGATAGGCCTCTTCGCCGGCCTCATCGACGCGTACGCGACAGAGTTCGGCCCGTGTCCACTGGAGGTTCTGGGCCGCCTCCCGAAGATCAAAGAGCACCAACTGTTCGGGCTCCAGCAGCATGTACGCGTCAGCGCCGGCGCCGCTTCGCTCTCCCTCGGCGCCCGCCGTCGGCATGTGACCCGACATCGCCCCGCGCCGGATGCACTGGATGCCGTGACAGCGCCAGTAGGCATCGTGAAGTTCGGCCGCCGTGAGACCCCACAGTCGGGTGACATGGGGCTCAACGGAGGTGGGAACCGATCGGATGGTGGTAGCCATGCTCATCGCACAACTCATGCTGCATCACCGGCGGCATCGCCCTTGCCATGATCGGGGGAGCCGCCCGCTCCGGGATGGCCGCTCCCGCCGCGGGAGTTGCCCTCGTGCTGAATGGCAGCGAGAAGCGGATGGCGCGGCGGGCTTTCCTGACGGCCTTCCAACGCTCGCGAAATCTCAACACTCATACGTGAGACCGATCCGTATCGGAGGCAGTCCTTCCGTTCGGCGTAGTTGAGAACGACCCCCAGGTACTCGGCGCCGACGGAATTGATGTCGGCGATGCACTCATCGAGCCGCTCGCGCGACCGGCCGCGCCGCAACGAGAGCACCACTCCGTCGACCGAACTGGCGACGGGCAGGGCCTCGATGCTTGCGGTCATCGGACCAGTGTCCACGATGATGATGTCGTAACGGTTGCGCAATTCCCGGAAGAGGCGACGCAGGCCGGTGGGATGGACCCGGCTGGCCCCGAAATGGCGGTCGCGTCCCACAGGAAGGATCGACAACGATGGCGCTCCCGCATCCATCACGAACTGGCAGGGATCCTCTCCCTGCAATGCCTCGCGCACGCCGGGGACGCCAAGACGTCCGAACTGGAAGCTCAGCGCCTGTCCGATGAAGTCGCAGTCCACGAGGAGGGTGCGGTAACCGCTCTCCGCGTAGCTCCAGGCCAGTGCGACCGCAAGCGTGGTCTTGCCGTCGCCTTGGAATGGGCTGGAAACCATCAGCGCATAGCCATCGCCGGGCGTGCGCCGGCTCTCGATGCGGGTCCTGACGCGGTGAACGCAATTCGACGCCAAGTCCTTCGAGTCCTTGTCGCCCTCCAGTTCCTTCATGTCGGGAATGGCCCCTGCGAGCAGGAGCTTGCCTTGGCTGGCGTTGACGAGCTGGCTCGTGCCGAATGCCCGCTTGTCGACGCTTCCCCAGAGGAAGAAGAGCCCAAAGCTGAGGACGAAGCCGCCGACGGCCCCTGCCGCGGCGAGCGCCTTGCGGCGGTCCTTGGCCGAACTCGCGGGCACATCGGCGTAGCTCTTGATGCTGATGCGTCCCTTCTTGATGGAGTCGGCTTCGGTCTCGAGCTGCTTGTCTCGCTCGGTGAAGGTCCGCTCCTCCTCGGCGAGCTGGGCGAGCTGCCGTTGGATGCGGCCATCGGTCGCCGCGGTCAGGTTGAGATCGTCGATCTCGCCCTTGAGCCGGGTGATCTCCTGCTCGACCGCCGTCTTCCGCTTGGAAAGTTCCCCGAAGCGAAGGCTCTTGGCGGGGCCTTCGGCCCACGCCGTTCGGGCGTTGCGCTCTTCGCTGGCGATCTGGGCGTTCAGCAGCGTGATCCGCTTGACCACGTTCTTATAGATGGGGTGTTCCTCGCTATAGGAATTGCTGGCCAGTTCAAGCTGCGTCTTGGTGGCCTCAAGCTCGCGGCGCACCGCGGGCAATTGGGGGTTGAGGCGATCGAGGTCGATCATCGTCGGCTCGACGCTGGCATTGTCGGCGGGCTCGCCGCTCCCCGCCGGCTGGCTGTCGCGGATCCGTTGCTGGGCCGCAACGATCTCTCCTCCCTCGATGCGCTTCGCCTCAAGCTGGCGAACCCGCTCATCGATCAGCCCCTGAACATTGGCGGTTCCACCGATACTGTTCTTGAGGAGCTCAAGCCGCTCCTTGTTGGCGGCGTCGATCTGCTGGCGCACGCGAACGAGTTGCTCTCGCGTCGCCTGCTGCTTCCGGGTCAGGACCATCTCGCTGTCCGGTGCCGCGATGCGCTTATAGGCGTCCATGACCGCGTTGACCGCCGCTGCAGCGAACTGCGGGCTGTCGCTTTCGACCGCCACCGTGATGAAGCCAGTGCCCTTCTGTGGTGCCACCTCCAGCCCCTCGGCGATGGCGGCGGTCTGTCCGGCCGCGATCCGGTCCGCGAAAGGCTGCAATCGAGCGTCCTTGATCGCCTCGGCAAGCACGCGTTCGGTGCGCAAAAGCATCGTCTGCTCGATGACGTAGCCAGGGAAATCGAGGAGAGCTTCCGTTTCCGGAGTCTCAATGACCTTGGGGTCAATGACGCGGTCGACGCCGACGAGGCCAGCGCTTACGTATGTCGGCGAGACCAGGAAGTACCCCGCAGGAGCGAGGCCGGCGGCGAGAAGCACGCCGACGAGCAGGAACCAGACCCATCGGCCGTGAAGACGGTCGAGCACCATCGCCAGCGGATTGGCGGCATGCTCATCGCTCAATCCGCGGCCATGCGCGTGGCCATACCCCTCGCCCATGCCGGCGCTGCCGGGAATGCGCATGTCCTCGCGCATCGCCAGACTGAGGTCACGGGGAGTATCGCCATTCACTGGATCAGGCATCGCCAGGCTCCTTCTTCTCGTTCGGTTCGGACTCCGTCGGCATGCCAAGCCGCGCGCGGAGGGACATGGGAATCCCGGTGATCAGTTCTTTCGCCACCTGGGCACAGCGCTCCGGCGTCACATCACCGGAGAAGACAAACTGGAACTGGGCCACACCCTTCGATGAGTCGCTCTTTCGCTTGGACCGGTCGGAAACTGCCTTCATGTCGGTCTCGATTCGACCGTCCGGCAGGATGAAGGTGTAGAAGACCGTCATGACCCGCGGCGTGCTGCCACCGTCGGCGATCGTGAAGCGGACCCATGCAAAGTCGTGTTTGAGTGACCCGGCACCGTCCACCTTGATCGTCTTGACGTCCGCGTCCTTCGTCCACCCACTCTTGGGATAGCAATGGAGCGGCCAGTGGCCGTCCATGTCCCGCACGTCGCTGCAATGGACCAGGAGCATCGTCACGATGGTGCCCGGACCGCGCTCGCCGATCTTCGAATATTGGCGGCTAAGAAGCGCGTTGGGGTGGAGGATCTCCTGCTGATCGGTCGGGATGGGCACCGGGCTGCCGACCCAGGTTCCGATCTGGAACGGCACGTTCTCCATGCCGGCCACGATGGCGGCCTGGCGCTGGATGTCCTCGGCGGTGATGCTCTGGCGAGCGAGTACCGCGGGCGAGGCCAAAAGAATCGCCAAGGTCACCAGCGGTGCCGGACGACCGATGCGACGCCCCAGGCGACGGATGGGTGGGGTGTCGAGCTTCATGTGGCGAGCATCCTCCAGCGGAAGACCGGCAGGTCGAGCCAGCGCATGAGCCGCACGACTCCAAGCAGGAGCACGAGAGCCAAGGGCAGCATGAGCCATCCGGCGATGTCGTGGACCTGTTCGGCCGTCGCCGGTTCGGCAAAGCCATAGACAATCGCGGTCGGCACCAATCGAACGATGTTGCAGATGAGCGCAACCAGCGGCGAGAGGGCGATGAGGACGATGCGAGTCGTCGGCCGAAATGGCACACTGAAGACGAACGCGAAGACCACCAGCACCAAGGCGAACACCATGCGCATGCCGTCGCAGGCCTCGCCGACGGCGATCGGCGTGCCGTGGATGGTCAGGACCGCCCCGGCCCTCTGGCTGGTGACACCGATCAGGTTGAGAACACTGTCGGTGAAGGCGGTGGCCCCCTCCTGCAGCGGAATGGCGATCCTGGTCCGGAAGACGCCGGGCACCGGCACGAGGAAGAGGAGCGTCAGGAAGACGGCGCCAAATTGACGCAGGGCCTCGAGACCGGTCATGGCGAGGATGGCCCCGGCGACGGTCACGATGGCTCCAACATGCCGGGCCACCTGGAGATCGACCTCGTCTCCGTACCAACAAAACGTCAGGCCGATGAGTACCGCCAAGGTGCCCCAGGCGCTTGGACGGCAACGAACGAACTTCGCCCGCGAGCGCCGAATCCAGAAGAGATAGGCCGCCACCGGCAGGACCAACAGGATGTAACCGGCGTCGGAGCGACGAATCGACTGGCGGAAGATGTCTTGCCAAGCCGGGAGGCACGCCCACGCTGCCGCCAGGACCAGCAAGCCGAGCAGGGCGAACTGCGACGTCGTCCATCCATGGCGGGCGACGCGAGCGGCAACGGTCTGGGCTGGGCGAGTCATCGGGCACGTCCTCCTGCGAGGCCGGTACCAAGCGCGACCACCTCATCAGCCGCGTCGGAGCTCTCCTCATCCACGATGCGATCGACAACGAGCGAGCGCGGAGCTACGCGAAGGCCGCGCGGGACGACGCTGCGGGCGACGATGGCCCGCTCACCGATGGCGGCGTTGCTCAGGATGACGGAGTCGTGCACGATCGCGCCCGCACCGACGTGGGCATCGGCCGCGACAATGCTGTCGCCCGTGACTTGGGCGCTGGGATGGACTTGCGCCGCCGCATGCACGCGCGGGCCACCGAGCTCTCCCCACCAGCGAACACCCGCGAGGTAGGCCCGCAGATCGTGGACGCGGATGCCGGGAGCGGCGAGCTGCACCGGTTCGATGCGAACGCCTCGGGTCACCTGAAGCGGGATGAACTGCTCCTTGAAGTCGTGGTAGCCAATGCGCGGAGCGTGGTCGAGGAGTTCGGCCCGAATGAGGTAGGCCCCCGCCGGAGCGTCGCCGCTCGCCACTCCGACCGCCATGGGACCGCGAACGCGGGCTTCAACCAGGGGATTGAGGGTCGTCGGCGGAACACAATGCGGTTCGACAAAGAGGATCCAGTCCTGAAGGCCGAGGTCGACAATCGCATCGCGGAGGAGTCCACCCGTTCCCCGATGCGAGCTGCCTTCTACGGTGCGCAGTATGGAGACGTTCGGATAGCGAACACGGCAGGCTGCAATCTCGTTGACGACGTCCTCGTCGCCCGGCTGACCGCTCGTCACAACGCGCAATTCTGAGCATCCCGCCCGAGCCAAGAGGCCGGCCCATGCGGCGAAGAGGCTCGTTTGGGCGTCAAGCGGAAGGCAGGTCGGGCGAACGCCAACGGCGATTTCCAGCGCCGAGCGCCGCAGACCACCGAGCAGCATGACCGCCGTCACGCGCTGGTTCGCCTTCGAGTCATGTCCTTCTGCCCCGGAGAGGGGCGACGCCACCGGATCCGCCATCACGTCATCCTTCTGAAAGTTCGTCTGGGACCTCACTCCAATCCGGGAGCTTCCCGGAACCGACTGCCTCCAACACCCTCCGACGTTCGTGGGCCGCTCCTCGCAGGAGCCGCCGCCTGCTCACGGTGGAGTCCTGACGCTCAGCCTCCTGAGCTCTCGGCCGGAGCCCGCCACCCCCCGTGTACGAAGGCGCGACGGTCGGCGAGGAGTATCGACGAGGAAGGCAATCGACCATTCGGCCGTGCTCGGACACCCGCCTCCGGCTTCGCAAGTCGATTTCGACGCTCGACGGAGGGCGTGCATCACCTTGGCAACCCAGACCGCACAGGTCTTCCAGGCGATCCAATGCGCACACACCAACCCTCGGCGTCTGGGCCCAATCTCACAACTCCATCGACCGCCTGCCGCCACCCTAGCCCCACTGCGGTAGCCGGTCACACTGTCCTTGATGCACTTCGACCGCCCCGGCTTGATCGTTTCGAGGTGAAACAACCAGGAAGCGACACACCCGATGTCCAACTCGAAGGCCGTCGAGGCGAACATGGTCCGCCGCCCCGCTAGCCGATCGCGAGTCGATCGCAAGTCGATCGCAAGTCGATCCCAGTCCCGCATTCGCTCCACAAAGGCGAAAGCCAGGCCGGGGTGGCGAACTGTACCCACGATCCAGAGCCCAAGCGGTGCGACGAGTGGTTTCGTTCGAAGGTGGCTCGCAACGGCCGACGATCCACGCACTCGGCTCGGCCGGGTTCGTCAGGATCGCGTCAAACCCCAACACGGCAACGCGTTCTGTCGCGACCAGCAAGACCGATCGGACCTGTCGCCGCCCGATCAGGTCTTACCGGCTCGGAAGTGAGCACGTCTCTGCCCGGTACTGAAACCGCTGTCCATGGCCCTCGGGTTCACACCACCATCGACGCCCGGTACACTTGGGTGGCCGCCCAAGTTTCCTTAGTCGACCGCCCTCCGCCCCCCCGCTCCGCATCTCCATGACCCCTGCCCAACAAAGTACGCGTGACAAACTCATCGACGCCGCGATGGATCTCTTCGCCTATCAGGGCTACGGCCCGACGGGACTCTCCGAGATCGCTCGCAAGGCCGACGTGCAGCAGGGTTCTCTGTATCACTTCTTCCCCACCAAGGAAGAACTGCTTTCCGCCGTGCTCGAGCGGCGTAAGGTGCTGCTCTGGCCCGAGGTGCTCCAGCCGATCTGGGACAGCGTTGACGATCCGATCGAGCGCATCTTCAAGCTGCTCGACCAGTATCGGCAGATGCTCCAGATGACCGAGTTCAGCCACGGCTGTCCGATCGGGAACCTCGCCATCGAACTGACCGAGAGCCACCCGAACTCGCGGCGCCTCATCGCCGAGAACTTCACCAACTGGCTGAAGGCAATCGAGCAGTGCTTCCACGAGGCATCGCGTCGCTTGCCCGAAAGCGCCGACGCGAAGCGCCTCGCGATCTTCGTCCTCACCACGATGGAGGGTGCCGTCATGCTCGCCCGTACCTATCGCGACTTCCGCGCCTACGACGCGGCGGTCGCGTCGCTCCGCGAGTACATCGACGCACTGATCGAGATGGAGACGAATTGGAACGCTTCCAAGACGCCCTCGTCGGTGCGCAGCAGTTCGTCGAAGAAACGGCGTGCGTGAATCGCCCCTGGCCTAATGCCATCTCCTTCGGAGGAACCCATGAAGAGACCCCTTCGCACGCTGCTCGCCTGTGTCAGCACCCTGTTCGTCGTCGCCATGCCGGCTTCGGCAGGTGATCGTCCTGACGATGCCAAGGCGAGCTACCGCGCCCACCTCGCCGCGACCGTCGCGTCGATGCGTCTTGGCGAACCGGCCGAGGCCCAACGTTGGCTTGCGGGAGCACCGAAGGACCAGCGCGGGTGGGAGTGGCACCATCTCGACACGCTGCTCGACCAATCGCGGACGATGCGATCCGACCTTCCGGCCATCGTCTTCAGCGTGCATCTGAATCCGGCCGGCTCGCTGGCAGCGGTGGCCCTCACCAACGGAGCGATTCTCCTGATCGACACCGCGACCGGAGCGACGACGAAGGAACTGCCCGGCCATCCCGGCGGGACCTTCTGCGCCCGCTTCAACCACGACGGAACCAAGCTCGCTTCGGGCGGCACCGACCGCATTGCCCGCGTGTGGGATGTCACGACCGGCGCGGCGCTCGTCGAGTTCAAGGAGCACCGCTTTCCGGTCACCTCGGTCATCTTCAGCGCCGACGGCACGCGGATCTTCTCGTCAGCCTATTTCGTGAACAAGGAGACGCCGATCGAAGGCCGCGTCCATCAGTGGAATGCCGAGACCGGCGAACTCCTTCGCACCTATCGCGGCGGGGTGAAGCCGTTGAGTTCGCTCGCGCTCAGTCCGGACGGCGCTCTCGTCGCCGCCGGATCGTGGGACTCCTGCGCCTTCGTTTGGAACGTCGACGGCGTCGAGGGCGAAGCACCGCGAACGTTCGGCGGGAAGCCCGGGCCGCTTCAGAACGTGCACATCAACACCGTCGCCTTCTCCCCGGACGGGTCACTCCTCGCCGCGGGGTCCGACAGCGCGTGGGCGAAGGTCTATCGCGTCGCGGACGGCACCGAAGTCGCGAACCTCAAGGACGGCGACGCCAACATCGGCGCGGTGGCCTTCGCGCCCAACGGGGCGACCCTTGCCCTCGGTGGTGACAACGGTGCGGTCACGCTCTGGAACACCCATGATTGGTCGCGCGAGGCGTCGCTGATGGGACATACGCTCGGCGTTCGGACACTTGCCTGGAGCCGTGAGGCACCGACCGGCACCAGCGTCCTCTACTCGGCCGGCACCGATCGGTCGTTGCGAGCGTGGGACCCAGCGTACCCCCGCTACGGCGGGCTGCGCGGTCACTATGGCGAGAACAACTACTCGGTCGCCTTCTCCCGCGACGGGAAGCTCCTCGCGTGCTCGTCGAGCGACGGCACGATCGGGACTGTGGACACGACGACGGGCAAGGAAACGGCCCGCTTCCCGACCGCCCACACCAAGGAGGTCTGCACGGCGGCGATCAGCCCGGATGGTGCCCGGATCGCGTCCTGCTCGTGGGATGGCTCGCTCAGGGTGCACGACGTGGCCAGCGGCAAGGAGCTGGGTGTCGTGACGCTGCCGTCCGGCGCCGCGTACTTCGCATGGCACCCCGATGGCCGTCGGGCCGCGGTGGCCCTGAACGACAAGACCGCGGTCATCGTCGACACGACGACGCTTGCGATCGAACGCGTGCTGACCGGCCACACCGGCGCCGTCAAGACCGTGGCCTGGAACGCGGATGGATCACGGCTGCTCTCGGGTTCCTCCGACGCCAGCGCCCGGGTGTGGGACACGGCGAGTGGCGAGTGCGTGGCCACCATGAAGGCCCGCACGCCAGCGCCGGTCACGACGCCGTCGACATCAGAGCCCACAAGCCAGCCCCCAAACCAAACGGAAGGCCACGAAGGCACGATCGAATCGGGGGTCTTCGTTCCTGGGAGTTCCCTCGCCGCCACCGCCTCACACGACGGCTCCGTGCGGCTCTGGGACGCCACAACCGGTAGACAGATCCGCATCCTGATGGAAAGCGATGACGCGCAGTACCGCATCGCCGCGTCACCAGACGGCAAACGCCTCGCTTCGGGCGGAGAGCGGCTGTCGATCCTTGATCCAGCGTCGACCGGTTCGCTTCTCCGCGAGCGCCCCGTCAAGGGCTCCATCTGGCATCTCGACTGGAGCCCCGACGGCCAGCGCCTCGCCATCGGCTCTTGGAATGGTGAGATCGTGATCTTCGATGGTCATCGGTGATGGGTCACCGAGGGCGACCGACCGACGCGAGCGCAGACGATCGTGTTGACGAGATCGCGGCACATCGCGTAGATGCCGGCGTGAGGGGGTCAAGCCGCGATGTAGGCCGTGCTTGTCCAAAATGGCCCTTGAATGTTGGTTTTTTCCGCGCTCCCGGAAAGGCGGGGAAGGGCACCAATGCCCTCGGCAACGCCGGTTGCTTCGTCGCCGGGACATGGGTCGTCACACCTGGCGGACTCCGTCCGATCGAGGAGATCGAGGCTGGCGACGACGTTCTCGTCGTCGGCGACACCGGCGGATTGGAAGCATGGGCGGTCACGGCGACGAGCGAGCGAATCTACGTCGGAGCCATCGTCTGGATCGAGATCCGCAGCGAAGACGGCTCCGTTGAGACGATCGGCGCGACCGCCGACCACCCGTTCCTCCTCAAGCGAGGGGTGGAGCGCGACGCGGCCGTCTCTCCCGAGGGCATCCGGCCCCTTGAGCCGATGGAGACGCCGTCCGGGAGATGGATCGCGGCCGGATCACTGCTGCCAGGCGATCTGCTGGCCGGTACGGACAGCGACATCGAAGTCGTCTCCGTCGTCTCCGACCGGGAAGTCACGTCGGTCTACAACCTCGAGGTGAAGGGGCTCGCCCGGTACCATGTCGGCCGCTCGGGCTGCGTCGTACACAACAACGCGGGATGCATGGCACCCGCGCCGAAGAACGGCAAGCCTCACAAGAACTCGAATTCCTGGTGGGGCGAAGGTTGGGTTTATGCACTCATTGACGCCGCGACGGGAAGGCGGCTGAAGGTCGGTGAGACGGTTGTTCCACCGGGCGCCGATGGGATTTGCCGCGGGTGCGGAGGCAAATCAGCGAGCTCAACAAGGACAAAGCCAAGTACCCAAAGGGCGTCAAGCAAAAGATCATCGAAGAGTTCGAGTCGTTCCGCGGGGACCAGCGCCTGCGCGAACGGATCGAGATCAAGGCCGGGAAGATGGAGGAGGGCGGGCTTCCGCTCAACAAATGCAACCACTGCCGCCACCAGGCGATTCCAAATGTTTTCTAGTCTTCTTCGGCGCCGAACTCGTTGTCATCGGTCCCGACCTCTCTGAGCGGAGCCGGCTGGCTTGGAATGACGCGTCTGATCGCGTCGAGGAGACCGAGTTCTTCGCCAAGCTCTGGGCCTTCCCCGAGCTTCGAGACATCCATTTCCATTATCAGTTCGTCCCTTGTGACAGAGGCTCGAAGGTCGAGGTGTACCGTGACCGCACGGGCCAACGGATGGTGGTCGCCAGGGCGGACCCGCGGGCGTTCCTGTGCTTCGATAGGAAGGCGATGGCCGACTGGTTCGAGTCACTCATACTCGAGTCGATCGTTGCCTATGGCAGGGACTACGGCCTCGACATGCCGCCGGTCGACATTCCGCCCCGAGCGCCGCCAATCGCGGGGTGGCTGGAGACGGAAGAGGGACAGGAGATCGCGGCGCGGGTCCGCTCTTACGAACGGAGTCTGCGCGAATACAGCATTGCGGAGAGCGACCGCGCGAGCCTCTATCGCGAGGGCTCAAGCGGTGACCTGCGCTTCGTCTCGCTTTGGGTGAAGGGCAAGTCCCTCAACGAGCGTGGCGGGGACGTCGGGGAGGTCGCATCCGATGGCCGCACGTCGCACCCCACAAAGAAGCTCGCCCGTGCCGCGCTTGGGGACCGCTCGTCGGCGCTGGAGGCCGAGGGCTATGTTCGCTGTGACCCGAACGACCTCGCACCGCTCACGGTGCGCTGGACCGCGCCCGCGGACACGGGCGAGGCGCTCGATGCCAGATACCACCTCGAAGACAGGATCCGGGCCGATTTCGAACTCCGGGGTCTGGGCATGTGCTACGGCGGGGCGATGGCCTTCGAGGACGGGTGCCTTGAGGTCGAATGCGGCATTCCGCCATACGCCAAGGCAAGAGAGCTCGCGATAGCCCGTATCAAGACCCTCGCCACGGAATGCGGGGTGACGCTGGCTTGAGTGCCCGAATGCGGTCGGGCCCCAAATTGGACAGGCACATCCGCAGGGGGCCCCAAGTTGGACAGGCACATCCGGGGCCCCAAATTGGACAGGCACATCCGCAGGGCACATCCGCTGCGCTTGCGACTTTGGACAGGCGCCGCTGCGGACATCCCGTCGAGCGGGCTCACTTTGGACAGGCACAGGCCTCAAGGAACTGCGTGGAAGTTCCCCGTTGCGGGGGAAACCACTTGGCCGGGGGCCCCAAATTGGACAGGCACATCCGGGGCCCCAAATTGGACAGGCACATCCGCTGCGCTTGCGAGGTCGCCTGCGACTTTGGACAGGCGCCGCTGCGGACATCCCGTCGAGCGATTGTGGATGAGATTTCCCTCCCGTTTTCCGGGTGTCGCGATTTCGCGCGGTAGTCTCGGCCGCGCGGCCCGGTGGTGGGCATCCGGTACGCCGCAAGGGGGACCTGCCGTCCATGGGATATCCGCGCTCGCTCACCGTCGACCTCCTGCTCTGCGCGATCTAC
>JAEUIU010000003.1 GCA_016795065.1 Phycisphaerae bacterium | reverse complement strand
TCGACCGGCGTCGTCGCGCCGGGCGCGAGCTGCCGCGTGGCGATCCGGTTCATCGGCTCGTGCGACCGCTGGTCGAAGTCCCGATCGGTATTGCCCCCGTAGCCGTCCCCGGCGTGGTCGGTCCATGACTGGTACCAGTTGTGGCCGTAGAGGTTGTCGCCGCCATCTTCGACCCGGTCAAGCAGACGCTTCACCTGGTCAGGAACGGCGGCTCGATCGACGGAACGATCATCACGGCGGTCGATGCCCGCGAGGTGCGCCTCTCCGAAGGGAAAAAGGTGCGAACGCTTCGGCTAGTGACCGCGAAGGAGCGAGAGGCCGGAAAGCAGGGCGGCGCATGAGCGAAGGGCGTCCGCACGAAGGATCCTCGCAGGAAGCGCAGAGCGGCCAGCCGCACGTGACGCTGCCCGCCGAACGCCTCTATTGGGCGGTCCTCGACCCAAGACCGCTCGGGCGGTCGCGCATCGCCGACTCCGAGATGGGCTTCCTATTCGAGGACTCGCTTCCGGTCCCGATCGAAACGGTGCACGCGAGGTTCGCCCGGCTCGCAGACGGCCGAGCGATCGCGTGCGGCATCGATCGCGAGGCGCTGGAGAGGCTCGATCGTGCGCGGCTCCTCTCGGTGACGCCGGATCGGATTCCCGAACCCGTGCGAGAGCTCGTCGGCGAGAGCGCGGCTCTCGACGCCGCCGATTTCAACCTCCTCGTCGGCGCCTACGAGCCGGTGGCGGTGCGCTCGGTTCGCTCAAGCGTCGGCAGGACGTCGAAACAGTCGGCGAGGTGGAGCGTGGCGCTGCCGATGGTGACGGTGCGGGCGATGATGACGTCGCGGTCGGAGAGGGCACTGGAGCGTTCCCGTCGGCGAAGGCGTGCGGCGTAGTGCGGATTGACGGTCGTTGACGGCATGGGCGGTCTCCTTGTGTGCGGGGCGGGATCTCGGTCCCCTCGCGAGACCGGGGCATGAGATCCTGCGCCGCGGGAGACGCGGACTCCGGACAACGGACGCTCGCACGGCTCCGCCTCATATCCGAGCGGAGCGACGTCGAGTCGAGCGTTCGGCGGCCGAAGGCCCCTAGCGTGAGGCTCGGCCGCGGCGCCATCGCGAGATCAGCCCTCGCGCGCGTCGGCAACGGATTCGAGCCGCACCCTGTGGCTGCGATCGAGCGGTAGCCGCACGGAGCTGACGAGGTATCCGATTCGGTTCACGACGTGGAACCCGCTCAGGAGGTAGAGGGAGCTGTCATCGCCGTCGACGAGCGTCCAGACGGTGAGGGGATCCTGACGGGCGACGAACGTGAGTTCGTCGCCGTGCATCTCGAAGAAGTGTCATGTCCCCGCGGAGTCGGTCCATGCGGCGCTTGGGTTGAGGCGGTTGGGAAGGAGCGGAAAGCGGGCGTCGAATTCGTCCTCGGAGAGTTCGGTGAAGGTCTCGGTCATGGCGGGGTCCGTTCGATGAATGGTTGACGGAAGCGGCGCACGGAGGGCTTCGCCAATCGTGCGGTGCGACGGCGGCGGCTCACGGGACGCGCCCGGAGCTCTCGACCTCGGCTAGGTAGATCTGGTGAGCCCGGCGATCGATCGCGGCGAACGACTCGCCGTGCCAGTCGCACCAGTGACGCGCGTCGGCGAGGAGATCGGTGAGGGATCCGACGAACGTGTCGTCGGTGCCGTAGCAGCGGATGGCTGCGCGAAAGCGCCGAGCCCGATGGGCGTTGGTGGGATGCATGGAGTCTCTCCTTCCTGTTGCGTCGATGGTGAAAGCGACGGGCGGGCCGTTGGGGCCCGCCCGCCGCGGCAGGTTGCGTCAGTCGCCGTCCTTCTTGTCGGTCGCGACGCGGAGCGTGATGCGTCCGTCGAGCGGCACGCAGTCGAGCTGTATGTTGAAGCCGTTGCCGTCGTTGTGCGGCCAGGCGGCTCCGATGCGGGTCCAGATGCCCTTCTGTCCCCCGCGGTCGCGGACCTGGTAGGCGACGTGGGTGGGCGACTTCGGTGCGGTGGCGTCCTGTTTCTTCGTGGTCATGTCGAATCTCCTTCGTTTCGGTTTGCGAGGCCGCTCCATTGCGGCCTTGACGGCACGGGAAACGAGCCGGATCAGGCGGAGCGCGAGCGCGCCGTCCCGCGGAGAATTGGAGGGGCCGCCCCGCAGCGCAGCGGAGCGGGCGGAGGAGCCGATTGTCTGCTTGACGGACCGCCGACGGCTCGAACGTCGCCGTCAGCAAGGCCGTGTGGGAGGCGGAGGGGAAACGAGAAGGAAGATGGTTGACCACAGGCAGGACGGGCGCGGAATCGCGAAGCCCATGCGTCCGCCGGGGCCGATCGCGGAGGGAGCAGTCGGAGGCGCCGGGGCCTCGGTTCCGGACAACTGACTCGCGGCGGATGACGAGGATCGCACTCCGGGGCGCTGACGCATCGCGTCGCTGAGCGTGTGCAGTTAGACGGCAGGGCGGAACGCTGTGCGTCTTGTGGCGGACAGTGGCGGCCGATGGCGGCTCGCCTGTGGCTTGCGGCATCGAGTCACGCTAATGCGAAGACCATGCCGCGTCCCGGCGGCAGTCCACTCGTGCTGTTCACGGGAAACTTGGCGGCCGTCGTTGCTTTCGAACGGCGCGCTGCGAAGTTCGCGATGCGACTGACGTTGCCTTGCGGCACCGGTTCGGAACAGGTATGTCTCACGCGTTCCAGTCCGGAGTTCGCGCCAGTCCCGGTGGCGACCCACAGGAGTAGCTCACGATGCAAGCCTCACGTATTTGTTGGACCCCGAAGGCGTGTTGCCTCATGGCCGCCGTGTTGGCCTCACCCGTCATGGGGCAGACCGTTGTCGCGCCCTTTGACGAGTTCTACACGCACGCGGTCGTGGGACATCCTCCGCTACCGAATCAGCTCGGCGCGCTCGCCATCCGGCCGAGCGATCCCGACCGGGTCCTGATCGTGGCGAGCGGCGCGACGCCAGAGGCACGGGTGTGGTCAATGGGGCTGATTCGCGACCGAAGCGGCCACATCGTTGGTCTCGCATCGGATGCGCCGAAGTTTGAGTTCTCGGCGGGAGGCAGCACTGGCGGCGCATTCGGCTCGCTGCTCGTCATGCCGAACGACGGCGTGATCTTCTCCACGCCTCTCGGGAACGAAATCGGCCAGGTGGCGGCCGGCGAGACTTCCCCCGGCCTGCTCGTTCCGGCAGCGCCGTTTGACATGGCAAAGACCACATCGATTCTGCGGGTTCCGGACGGGTGGTGCAACGCGGGCCGGCTCCTCTTCTTTTCATCGCTGGGCGGGCAGGTGTGGTCTCGGAACTTCGTGGTTGACCTCGCCTTCGGCTACGTGATCTTCAACCAGGGTGTTTCCATGCCCTTCAGTCCGCCTTCGAGCGGCGCCGTCGCGATACCCACCAGTTGCGAGTATTTCGGCGCGCTCAAACGTCGCATCCTCGTATGCCAGGAGTCTCTGGATCGGGTGACCTCCTTCAGGCTGCAAGGGGGCGAGGGGAGCGGAAGCCTGCCGGATCCGCAGACGGAGCAGCTCGTCTTGCTCGGTGTGGACAGCCCGCGTGGGGTTGCCGCCGATCCCGTGACAGGCGACATGCTCCTGATCTCGCGAGACGCATCGCGGGTGGAGTTCCCGGATCGGATCGACGTACTGCGGTTCGCGCCAACATGTCAGAGCTGCGTCGGCGACCTCAACGACTCCGGGAGCGTTGACGCAGAGGATCTGGCCTTGCTCTTGGGCACGTTCGGGGAAGGGGCGTGCCCCTATCCCGCAGGCGACCTTAATGTTGATGGTCTCTTGGACGCCGCGGACTTGGCGATCCTTCTGGGCTCCTGGGGATCCTGCAACGGTCCTTGATGGTGTCGCGCGGTCTCGATGTTCGGTGTCTCTGCGCGGGACTTCTGCAGGGGCGCCTTTGTGCATCGCGGTGGAGCCGTCCTGAGCCCAACCGATCAAGTGGAGGGCAACCAGCGGAGAGATTCGACTGCAGGTGGGCGGGCACCGGAAGCCACGCTCCAGCCAAGCCCGCCGGGAAGGCGGTTGAAGGGCAGCCGGTTCGTTCGGAGTCCGTTGCCGAACGATCGACTCACTCCCACCTCGCTCGCGTCGTGGCGCAAGACGTGGCCTGCGGTGCCGGCTGCAGGCCGCTACGGCTCCCCATCCGCCGAAGGCGGGAGACCGAGCTGGTCGAATAGCTTGTCGACGGCCGCGTCGGTGCTTGGGAGGGTCGAGTATCCCCGTGCAAGCTTCTGGTTGATGAAGGCCGGCCAATCGACCCAGCGATCCGCTCGAAGCCCCGCACGCTCTGAGGTCAGTTCGGCGAGGGAACCACCACCGCCGCGAACGATGGCGATGAGCTTCTCCAGGCTCGCGGCGTCGATTACTTCCGGAACCACGTGGCGATCCGCTGGAGGGGTTTTCGGCGCGAAATGCTGAGTGAAGACCCGATCGCGGTACCAAGACGAGTTTGGGATCACGAGGTCGCCACGAGTGACGGTGAATTGGAGGATCGTGCTCGCGGCCGGAATCCCCAGACTCTGGAACCGCCCGCTTCGGATGTCGTCCGCGGTCGCAAGGTGCTGCGTCGCGGACTTCCGGATGTGGGACGTCGAGCCGTCGGCGACGATCGTCTCCGACGAGAGGCGCCTCCTGGTCAGATGCGTGTTCTTCACCTCGAAGACCACGATGTCGTCGCCGGTGCGGACGACGAAGTCGGCTATCTCGCCCGTCGCGAGGCTCTCGAGCTCGCGCTCGGTCCAGAGGCGTTCGTGCGGCAGATCGCGAAGCAGCGATCCGACGTGGTCCGCGAACGCCGGCCCGAGATCCTCCCGGATCGCCCGATCGTCCAGCATCCCGATGAGGAACGAGGAGACAGCCGAAAGGACCAGGCCCGGGAACGGTACGCAGTACCGGTCGCCGCCCATCGCGATGACGGGCTTCGTGCGGAAGATCGACTGCGCCTGTGCGGCGAAGAGCGCCGACAGGCGGTCGCCGCTGTCGAGGCCCCGCGCCGCTCGATAGTGAGCCCCGATCTCAGCCGGTGTGGCGGACGCCGCGCGAAGGAACAGCTCCATGCAGCGGGGATCGATCGGCACGCGCTGCTCGATGAAGCCGGGAGACATGGTGAAGCAGCCGTCGGGGTGGATGTCGCCCACTGCGGCGACGCCCACGGCGCACTTCACGAACTCCTGCACCGTGAATCCGAACGTCTCGCGGAAGCGATCCCGCTGCCTTTCCAGGCCGGGGCTGAGGACCTGGATCCGCATGCACTCGGCCAGCGCAGATCTGCTCACCCGCGAGCGCAGCTCGAACTGCTGCATTGCCATCGAGTAGAGGAAGACGTGCGGATCCTCCGAAATGAAGTGCAGCAGTCCGGGATCGTCGAACCCCGCAATATGGTCGTGGAGCTTGCCGAAGGCCGCGGGTGTCAGCTCCATCGTGCGGTGACCTCTCGCGTACGTCGCGTTCGCCTCGAGCATCTGGGCGAGGATGTGCTGGGTCGAGGCGCCGGTGCCAGTGCGCCCCGCGTTGAATTCTCTCCACATCCTCACGGCAGCCGGGGCGAATCGTTCCACCGGATAGCGTTTGGTGACGTCCTCAATCGACGCCTCGAAGCGACTTCGGGCGGAGTACACCGCGTACAGATCCTTGTCGTCGAGCGGCATGCGGTGGCAGTGGATGATTCGGGGGACAGTGCGGAGCTGCGTCCGCCCGTTGGTGCGCGCGAGCCACGACGGACTGTCATTTTGTCGTCGTGTCCGATCGCGAGCGGTTCCGAAGCAGGCCGTCCACCACGGCCTCGGAGCGAACGGACCCGGAGCGTCGCGCCGCGAGCGGCTCGATCATCTGATGGAGCGGGACTGTGGGGATGCAGGAGATCCGCTGGGCGCGTGCATCGGCTCGACCTCGACCCGCGTCACCAACCGCACACCGAGCGCGTCCAACACCCGCATCGCCCGTTCGACGGTGATGCCGTGGTACTCGTTCCGCTCGTCGCGGGAGACCATCGACTCGTTCACGCCGAGCTGCTCGGCAAGCTGCCGCTGCGTCATGCCGCGGGCGATCCGCAGGCCGATGAGGATCTGCCCGAGCCCGTGGAGGTTCTCGAACTCGCTGAACTGGCCTCTCTTGAGGCGCTCGTAGCTCTCGACCTCCTCGGCGAACTGGCGGTGGAACGACTCCAGCGGCTCGCGGAGCTTCTCGACTTGCTCGGCGGTGTAGCCCTGCCGCAGCCACGCCGCGATGTGCTCGGCGAGGCGACGTCGTTCGGCGTCGATTCTCGCGACGGCCTGTTGGTACTCGGTCTCATTGCGGATCATGGTGTGCTCCTCCTGTCGGTCATCGGACGATCCTGATGATGCCCTTGGGTCTGCCGTGGCTCCTGCACTTCCGGAAGAAGGCCGGAAACTCGAGCGGCTGCCCGTTGTCGTCCGTGCCGGCGAATAGCCCGGAATAGTGCGGGTAGAGCTCGACCCGATATGCGTGCCACATGGGAAGCTGCAGCTTCGGGTAGCCGCGGTACGGCCTTCTGGTCGCGTGGTGCCACGTCCAGCACTTCTGGGGGTCGATCAGGTTCAGGTCGTGTCCCAGCTGGCCCGACGCGTAGCGCATCGGGTCGCACGCGAAGTAGCCGTCGATGTCGTTGGGGTGGTCCTTGTCCTCGACGAACGAGCCGTCGATGAATATCTCGTCGATGCCGACCTTCCAGAGCTGCTCGACCAAGACACGCAGGTTGCGGACCAGCTGGAGTCGCCATGCGGCGTCCCAGACCGGGTAGTCCTTCGGCGGTCCGGGCCCGAGCACCAGCATCGACTCCTCAAGCTCCGCGAGGGTGAGGGGATACTCGCCAAGTGGCAGCACGCCGTCGGCAGTGAACTGGGGCAGTGTCGGCATCGACTTGGTCCTCCCATGACATCGACGAGACCAACCATTCTTGTACAGCTTGACCAACATGTCAAGTTCATTCTTGTATTCGCATCGCTCGGAAGGTTTTTCTCGGACGGTCGCGGTGAGGGCTCGCGCCTCCCGAGAGCGACCCGGCGCCGGTTCCTTCCCCTGGATGATCGGTCGGCTATCGCAACAACGCCCGCCGGACGAGACACAGCAACGCTTCGGGCACGCTCCCCGGTCGCCTCAGAAACGACTCGTCCTCAGCCCGGACTTCGGACGCGATCACGACCTGGTCGCGGAGATCACGGGTGAGCAGGACGCAGGTTTCGTCACGACAGAAGACTTGCCACGGGTATCGGTCGGCCGATTCACGAAAGGCGATCGCGAGGATGCCCAGCTCCTCGGCGATGCCTTGACGGCGACCCTCGTCGAACGCTTCGGCGAGCGACGTCCGGAGCGCGTCCGTGAGCATGTCGTTGGTCTCGCCGCTGGCATCTTCATGGTCGCGCGTCGCGAGGACGAAGCGGCGCGACGCGCGGTCGCACAGGTCGGCTATCGCGTCGCGACGGTGCCGCTCGTCGATGAAGGTGGTGTCGGGGCTGTCGGATCGCATGCTTCTCCTTGGCACACGCGGACGGAGGTCGTCAAGCGAATTCGGTTGGTGGCGATTTCGTCCTGATTTGGCACAAATCCCAAGACGGCACGCAGCGGACGCCCGGCGTTTACCAAGTGTTGACGGATTCGCGCTATGGGTCGATCGCCATGCTCCGAGTGACGCCGTGCACGAGCGCCGAGGGCGCAAGCCGCTACTACACGACCGCCGACTACTACACCGAGGGCCAGGAGCTCGAGGGACGGTGGCGCGGCGAGGGCGCGCGCCTGCTCGGTCTCTTGGGGCCGGTCTCTCGCGACGACTGGACGGACCTCTGCAACAACCGCGACCCTCAGAGCGGTGAGCGGCTCACGGCGCGGACGAAGGGAAACCGCCGCGTCGGCTACGACCTCAACTGGCACGCCCCGAAGAGCCTGTCGCTTCTCTATGGCGTCACGGGCGACGAGCGGCTGCTCGAGGCGTTCCGCGAATCGGTCGACGAGACCATGGTCGACATGGAGCGCGAGATGGCGACGCGCGTCCGCAAGGCCGGCGGAAACGACGAGCGCACGACGGGCAACATGGTCTGGGGAGAATTCGTCCACACGACGTCGCGACCGGTCGGCGGCGTGCCGGATCCGCATCTCCATGCGCACTGCTTCGTGATGAACGCCACGTTCGACCCGGTCGAGGAGCGATGGAAGGCCGGCGAGTTCGCCGGTCTGAAGCGTGACGCGAAGTACTTCGAGGCGAAGTTCCACAGCCGGCTCGCGCGACGCATCGAAGACCTGGGACTCCCGACCGAGCGCACGAAGGCCGGCTGGGAGATCGCCGGAATCGACCAGGCGACGCTGAAGTCGTTCTCGCGCCGAACAGCCTTGATCGAAGAGAAGGCCCTCCGCGAGGGAGTCAGCGATCCCGAGGCAAAGGGACGCATCGGCGCCGGCACGCGGGAGCGAAAGGCGACCGAGCTGTCCATCAGGCAACTCAGACAGAACTGGCGTGACCGCCTCGGCGAGCGTGCGATGACGGCGATTGAGCAACTGAACGAGCGGATCGGCGGCGAGCCGATCGCCGAGCGAGACGTCGCCAAGGACTCGGTTCGACTCGCGGAGGAGCACTGCTTCGAGCGAGCCTCTCTGGTGCCCGAGCGGCGCCTCGCGGCGGAAGCTCTTCGTCGCGGATACGGGGCGGCGGGTCCCGATGCGATCGAGAATGCAATCGGCGAGCGGTCGCTCCTGAGCGCGGAACGGAACGGCGTGAGGCACGTCACCACCCGGGAGGTGCTTGCGGAGGAAGCGGGAATGCTCGACTTCGCGCGGTCCGGCCGCGGTCGCTGCGGGCCGTTCGTCTGTGGACCACACGCGTTCGCGCGCGATTGGCTGGGGAAGGGGCAGCGCCGTGCCGTCGAACACATCCTCTCCTCGCCGGACCGGGTGATTCTTGTGCGGGGCGCCGCGGGCACCGGCAAGACGACGATGACCCGCGAGGCGGTCGATGCGATCCAGGCATCCGGCACCAAGGTGCATCTGTTCGCCCCTTCGGCCGATGCGAGCCGGAACACGCTGCGCGGCGAGGGGTTCTCCGAAGCGGACACCGTCGCACGACTCCTTGTGGACGAGCGCATGCAGGAGCGAGCGCGTGGAGGCGTCCTGTGGATCGACGAGGCCGGACTGGTCGGCACCCGGACGATGGGTCGCGTGTTCGACCTCGCGAAGCGGATCGACGCCCGCGTCATCCTCTCTGGCGACCGGCGCCAGCACGGTTCGGTCGAGCGCGGGGCGGCGCTACGGCTCCTTGAGGATGAGGCGGGCCTGCGCCCCGCCGAGCTGAAGGAGATCAGACGCCAGTCCGGCGAGTACCGCCAAGCGGTCGAGGCGCTCTCCGACGGCCGGATCGACGAGGGGTTCCGGCAGCTCTCGCGCCTCGGCTGGATCCGCGAGGTGAATGCCGTTGATCGCGACGCCGAGCTTGCGAGGGAGTACGTCCAATCGGTCGAGGCGGGCAAGTCGGTCCTAGTCGTCTCGCCGACGCACCGCGAGGGCGAGCGTGTCGCGAAGGAGATCCGCGACCGCCTGAAGGAGGTCGGGGTCGTGTCGAAGGACGAGCGCGAGATCCTCCGGCTCGTGCCGAGACACCTCACGGTGCCCGAGCGGGCAGATCCGGTGAACCTCGAATCCGGCGACGTCGCCGTCTACTCGCAGAACGCGAAGGGCAGGCGGCGCGGTGAGCGCGTGGAGATCCGGCCCGGGGCGCCTGCACTCCCGAACCCGGAGCGGTTCGACATCTTCGGCGCGACCAAGATTGCGATCGCCAAGGGCGACAAGGTGCGCATCACCCGTGGCGGGACCACGGCCGACGGAGCGCATCGGCTCGAGGGGGGGTCGACCTACCGCGTTGCGGACTTCACCCGCGGCGGCGACATCGCCCTCGACAACGGCTGGACGATCTCGAAGGACTTCGGCTTTCTCGACCAGGGGTACGTCGTCACATCCCATGCCTCGCAGGGACGGACGGTCGACCGCGTCCTGATCGCCCAGTCGTCGGACTCGTTCGCGGCGTCGTCGCGGGAACAGTTCTACGTGTCGGTGTCGCGTGCGCGCGAACGTGCGACGGTCTTCACGGACGACCGGTCGCGATTGCTTGACGCGGTGCGCCGGTCCGACGAGCGGGTGAGCGCGACCGAACTCATGCGGCCCGCCCGACGCAAGGACCGAGTGCGGAAGGCAGTGCGTCAGTTGACTGCCACACGCCGCCGCGAGCCAACGCGGCCTGGCGATGAACGCAGACTGGAGCGAGACCATGGCTGAGAGCGTTCTCGAACGACACCTCCTGAAGGGAGGCACGCTCGCCGAGGAGCTTCGCCGCCACGGCGACCAGGATCCCGACGCGGCCGACGACCTCGGCTGCTTCGGCTGGCTGCGGGGCGTGCGCGAGCGGGCGTTGATGCTCGAGCTGCGGAAGAGGGACGGCAACATCGTCGCCGTGCCGTACGCCTACATCGAGCGGATGGAGTACGACCCGTCGGAGGGGATCGCGCTGCTCGTGCCGGGGTTTCGCGTCGTGCTGAAGGGACGGGACCTCAATGCGGAGGTGCGGCCGCAGGTGAGGCTGTTCGATGGGCTTGTCCGCCACCGGGTGCCATGGGTGCACGAACGGGCCGACGGAGGCATCGGTGGCGGGATTGCGCTCATCGTGAGTTAGCGAAGCGCTCGGCGGGCACTACAGACTACCTCGATCGTCGAGCGTGACGATCGCTGCTGCGACTTCTGATGATAGTGACGGAGCGGCCCCCGTCCGCGGTGCCCGCCTTCTCGCACAATCGGTCAATCGTTAGGATGTTGCGTATCGGAAGTCGTCACAGCTCGCCTCGCCTGTCGGAGAAACAATGGCCGGCAATCATCGGATCTTCATCAGCTTCGCCGTCGAGGACTCCAAGTACCGTGACTTTCTCGTCGGCCAAGCCCGGAACGATCGAAGTCCGTTCTCCTTCGTGGACATGTCGGTCAAGGAACCCTGGAGCGAGCAGTGGAAAACCAACTGTTGCACGAAGATCAGGGGATGCGACGGCATGATCGCACTGGTCAGCAAGAACACCGCTTCCGCGAGCGGCGCTCGCTGGGAGGTAGCCTGTGCGAGGCGTGAAGGTGTGCCCGTCCGCGGCATTTACATCGACTCGTCGAACAAGCCACTGACCCTACCGGAGGAGTTCAGCGGTGTCCGAGTAGTCGAGTGGACATGGGACAACATCAAGAATTGGCTTGAGACGCTGTAGCGATTGAGCTGGCACGAGGCTTCAATCCGGAGACGGAACCATGCGCAAGGCGCTCGTCGTCGGGGTCAACCACTACGAACATGGACCCGCTCTTCACGGCTGCGTCGATGACGCGCACGCGGTGAAGGCGGTGTTGGAGAGACATGGAGACGGATCGGTCAATTTCGGTGTGGAGCTTCTGACTGGCACCGGACCGACGGACATGGTTGAGAAGATGACGCTGAAGGACGCGATCGCCGCCCTGTTCGCGGACAAGCACGAAGTGTCCCTTTTCTACTTTGCAGGACACGGACATATCACGACCACCGGCGGGTACATCCTTGCCGGTGACTCGTTGCGTGGCGATGACGGCATCTCGCTCACGGACGTGCTCACTCTCGCGGACAAGTGCCCGTCCGACAACCGGATCATCGTCCTCGACAGCTGTCACTCGGGCATCGCAGGAGCGCCGCCGGGAGCGCAGAATGTCGCCATTCTCTCCGAAGGCATGACCATTCTGACTGCATCAACCGAGAAGCAGTACGCCTCCGAGGTGAATGGGGCCGGAGTGTTCACTGCCCTCTTCGTCGATGCACTCTCGGGACCGGCTGCGAATCTGGTCGGCGACATTACTCCCGGCAGCGTGTATTCGCACATCGATCAGGCGCTCGGCCCTTGGCAACAGCGACCGGTCTTCAAGACGAATGTGAGAAACTTTGTCTCGCTGAGAAAGGTCCAGCCACCCATTCCGCTCCCGGAACTCCAGAGGATCGTCGAGTTCTTCCCGAGGCCAGGCTCAGAGTTCGAGCTGGATCCGTCGTTCGAGCCCGAGCTGAAGGGGCGAGACCCGGGGATGATCGCCCCCGACCCCGAGAACACCCGGAAGTTCGCCATCCTTCAACGGTACGCCAAGCTCAACCTGGTGGCACCGAAGGACGCGCCCCACATGTGGCATGCTGCGATGCAGAGCAAGTCGTGTCGATTGACGGTGGTTGGCGAGCACTGGCGATCACTGGTGGCGAAGAAGCTGATTTAGGACGCGCTCGTCTGCGGACTCTTCGCTGGGTCTCAGCGGCTGTGCCGCCGTATCGCCTCGACAATGGACCGCTGGCGCCATCCGACGAGTTCGCGACTGCTGTCCTGAACGACGCGTGGAACGACGCGACTACCCCAAGGCACGACGCCAATGATGGACAAGCCGATACGCCGTGCGAATGCCATCTCCCACCTCATCCAAACGCTGCGGACCGTGTACATCCCCGCCAGGACGATCATCGCGCTGGCAGGCCGGATCTGGTCCCGTAGGTTCCTCTTGAGCATGTCGTCGCTGTCGAGCGGATCGTGCTCCGGTACGCTGAGGTTTTCCCAGTCAAAGTTCCGAGCCGTGGAGAGAAGCTCGCGGATGCGGTGATACTCGCCGCTGTATTCCCAATCATGACAGATGAAGACGTAGTAGCGCCTTAGGGGCGGCATGGTTGCATCCTCATCGTAACTCCCGAATCCTCATGCTATCGTCGGAAGTCTAGCGATCGCAGCGCCGGCGGTCCGGCGTCGCGTATCCGTGATGAAAGGCACCAAATGGCGAAGAAGCGAGTGTTCATCAGTTTCGACATTGCGGATCGCGACGTGAAGGAAGGTCTCGTGGCTCAATCCTCAGATCCGACCTGTCCATTCACGTTTGTGGACAACTCGATCCAGCAAGCCCTGCCGGAGAGGTGGGTCGCCGAGGCACGCCGACTCATCGGCCAGTCGGACTTTGTGATAGTCCTCTGCGGCGATCAGACCCATCAGGCCAAAGGGGTCGAGACAGAGCTTCAGATCACGAAAGAGCTGGGGAAACCATATGCGCTTATCACGGCCACTCGCAAGCACACGCCCACGCGTCCCAGATCCGCGAGTCCGAGCGAACCCATATACCCTTCGACGCTGGCCACCGTCGCGGCGTTACTGCGGGGCGACCGTCCCCTGGCGTTGTAGCCGGAACGAATGGTTGCCGATCGTCCCCAGGGGGACGTGCACTTTCCGCGGACGGCTGGAGCTTGCGTGACAAGGGAACCAAGTCAATCCGACTGGCCCGGGTAGTGCTTCACAGGGGGGCGATCGGCGTTCGTCGAATCCAGCGTCGCACCTGGGAACGGGGGACGCTCAGATGACGGGCGATGGATGAAACGCTTTCCCCGGCGTTGAGCCAAGTCAAGAGTGCTTCCGGCGGTGGACCCGAGCTCCTCGGTCTGCCGAGCCGAGTGCCCCGCTCCCGCGCGCTTGCTAACCCCGCCCGCACGCGATCCCGCAGCACCTCGCGCTCGAACTCCGCAAAGACGGAGAGCATCGCCGCCATGGCCCGACCTGCGGGCGTCGTCAGGTCGAGGGCCTCGGTGATCGAGACGAATCCCACGTCGAGCGAGCGAAGCTCGTCGAGGGTGGAGACGAGGTCGGCGAGCGACCGCCCCCAACGGTCGAGTCGCCAGACGAGGATCGCGTCGATCTCCCGGCGTCGGGCCGCGTCAAGCACACGCTGTCGCTCGACTCGCTTGCTCGCGCCCGATGCCACCTCTTCGGCGTCAAGCACAATGAGCCACCCTCGGCGGCGGGCGTACTCGCGCATGGCGGCGAGCTGCAACGGAAGCGTCTGCTGGTCATGCGTCGAGACACGAGCGTAGATGGCGACGCCGCACTCGCGACCTCCCTGGCCAAAAACCCCTCCGAACTCGTCCATGCCCGACCACGCAGAATCAATGGGTTAGCCGGAGCCCTTCCGGCTGGCCGAAAACTACAGATTTCGGCCACCTCGGGATCTAGCACGCAACGATCGCCGGCGCAAGGACAATCTGACGTGCGTGGACACCCGAACGGATGGCGACGAGTGGTCGTTCGCTCCGCAGATTCCTCTTGCGCGAACGCCCCGAGTGTGTCATCATCGGTTGCAGTGGAGAACAACCGACGGAGCCGGGTATGGGAGAGGTGAGGGTGCGGAACCTCAATGATGAGGTCGTCCGCGAGCTGAGGGAACAGGCGAGACGGAAGGGCATGAGCCTCGAGTCGTCCTTGCGGGATCTTCTCGCCGAGGAGGCGTTCCGTCCGAGGCGCGAACTGTCCGCGCGGGCGAGGGAGCTCCGCGACGAGATACGCGGAACCGTCGGTGAACTGGACGATTCGACCCCGCTGATCCGGGCCGAGCGGGACCGTCAATCGTGCTCGTGATCGACGCGAGCGTCGCGGTGAAGTGGCTGATTCCGGAGACGGGTCACGAGGAGGCAAGCCGTGTGCTGGAGGGCCGCGACGAACTGATAGCGCCGTCGATCATCCGTCTTGAGGTGAACTCAGCGCTTGTGGGTCGAGCTCGCAGTGGAACGCTCTCACCCGAGGACGCGCGACGGGCGATTCATCTGTGGGAAACGATGCTCCTCGCGGGGACATTGCGGCTCGTAGCATTCGAGGAACTCATGCCCCTCGCCATCGAGAGTGCGCTGCGAGCGAGCCATCCCCTCGCCGATTGCCTCTACCTTGCCGCAGCGATCAGACTGGATGCGCTTGTCCTCACGGCCGACGTCGCGATGTGCGAACGGGCTCCGCGCGTGCACGCGAAAGCGAGGATGCTGGGCACGGCCGGCGGCGACTGATCGGCTGAAGACTCTCCACCGCGAGAGCGGGGAAGCGGTCAGCGCGGTTCGTCGCGGAGGGGTACCGGAGGCGGCGCCGCGGCCGCCGGCTTCGGTTCGATGGTTGATGCCGCGATGTCGTGATGTTGGGCGCCGCGATTCTCCGATTCGTGTCCCAGGTCCGCTGCGCCCCGACCAACCCGAAAGTGGCGATAGGCCCAGCCCGAACCGATGAGCGAGGCGACGGACCAGGCGAAGCCAAGGAGCCCGAGCGCCCAGTGGACCTGCGAGAGAAGAACCACCGGGGTCAGCACCACCGCCATCCAACCGGCCGCGAGCCCGCCGATTCGCAGGCACTTCCACGCGACCCGGCAGAGCCGAACGCCGAACCTCCGAAGCCATGGAGCGAGATGGTCCGCGATGAATCGGAAGAGACCGACGAGCACTCTCTTGAGGGTAGCCTCGACCCGATCGAGCCACGTCATGAGTTCGTCGGGCTCCGTCGCGACGGGCATGGTCTCACGTGTGCTCGCTGGGGAAGGATCGTCCACAATCGACGAAGTGGCGACCACGTCAGCTTGGCCTGCTGATTCGCGGATGCCGCGATCGATTGGAGGAGGACCAGCGTTCTGGGATTCGTCGGACGAGGGAGGCTGGGCCGCGGGGTCAGATTCACTCATGGGGATGTGCGGGGTAGAAGAGGGCGACGAGCGTGTACAGCGGCAGGATGCCGATGAGCGGCATGAGTTCCGGAATGACCACGAAGGCCCTCGGCCCCGCGTAGCGAAAGTGCGCGACGATCACCGGAATGTCGAGGAGCTGGTCAAGGACGGGGATGTGCCCGATCGGGGTGAAGTCGAGGACATCGCGGACCGCGCTGAGGAGGATGAGTTGGGACTTGGTCATGGAACGGGGGTTGCGTACTGTCGCCTCCGGACGCAGCGGCGCGCCGGGGTGACTGCGTTTTTCTTGCGCGCGAGGCGCTCGCGATCGGAGGCAGCCAGTGACCGCCACTGACGCCACGCCGCCGAACAGATTGGCGCGGTGGGACACGATCGTGCGCGCAGTGTGCTCTGCGAGGACGGATGGAGAGGATCGGCGATCCGCCTCAATGTCCAACCGGGGTGCTGTCGCGAGGCGGTTCGCCTAACGCCGCTCCCGTATCGTCGCGCGACGTTGACACGGGTTGCGTCGGGCGCCGGAAGCGGTCAGAGTCGGTACTCTCCGAAAGCGCACCGGACACAGGCCCATGCTGTGGCGGGACAGTGCGACGCAGCGCGGTTGCGGACGACGTTCAGGCGACGCCGCGAGCCGCACATGACATCCGGAGATTCGAGCTGATGGACAACGCTGGGGAAAACCTTGAGGCCGGAGAACACTGGGAGCAATACGGCGCCCGAAAGGCGAGGGAGGCGAACGCGGCGCTCATCGCGCTGTTCGACACCGTGTTCTCCGATGGCGGCCCGAAGCTCCGCGGATTTCGGGACGCGATCGTCGGGCTTTGCAGCCAGGGGAGAGAAATCCGGGCGGCGATCGACGAGTCTTTCCGTTCGACGGATTGGCGATGCCGACTCTTTGGGGCCCACTTGGCGCTGCAGCTCGGCGAGGTGAGGAAGGACGGATCGGCGTCCCCGCTGGCTGAGCGGGCCAAGCTGGAGTTCTCGCGTGAGTTTGCGGCGGACGATGCGGAGCATCGCCTGCTTGCGGTGCTCTTGGCCACGAGAACCGGGCTTCCGCCGCCGCTGGACGCGTTGGTCGAGCGGGCGCGGCGCGACACGGACGACCGAGTCCGCACTTTTGCCGCCGTGGCGCTTGTGCGCGACGGCTCCGCGGATCCGGCGCACCTGCGCGTCCTCCAGGCCGGTCTCACCAGCGACGAACCGACGATCGTGGGGATGTGTGCGGGCGCGTTGGCGTGCATCCGCGGCGACGGCATTGCCGCATCGCAGTTTGGACTCGCGCTCCGCGCGGCGCCCCCCGTGGCCCAGCACGGGATGATCGTCACGCTTCGCGGCGTCGGCGCGTCAGGGGCGACCTTCGCTCCGTGCCTCGCGGATTTCGCTCGCTCGGTCAACCACGACATCAGGTCGCGCGGTGAGGCGATCGAGGCGCTCCTCGTCATCGCGCCCGACTCGGATGCGGCGGAGAAGGCTCTGCCGTGGGCCCTTCGCTCGGCCGAGTTGCCGCTCGTCCTCGGCGCGCTCGACGGTGTCGCCGAGAGCGCGAGCGCTCCTGAGGAGTCGGTGTGTCTGCTCGGCCCCCTCCTTTCCCATCGCGAGGGAAGGGTGCGCGCGGCTGCGGTCAAGGCGGTCAGCGCGTTGGGACCCAAGGCCGCGTCACTGTCGGAGACGCTTGTCCGCGTGCTCCGGAAGACCGAAGGGACGGACGAACTTCACGAGCTGGCCCAGGCGATGGCTCGCGTCGGCCGCCCGGTGGCGGATGCGCTTCGCGCGGCGATGCAGTGCGAACCCGTGCAGGAGCGGCTGTTGGTCATGGGCGCCATGGTGTGCATGGGGGCCGAGGGGTCAGGGGCCCTTGCGGAGCTGATCTCCGGCGACGCGGACGAGCGAACGAAGGCGAGTGCGATCTCGCTCCTCTTTCATATGGGCCCCGACGCCATTTCGGCCTATCCGACGCTGGCGGAAGTACTCCTGACGACGTTCGACCCCGACATGGCCGTGGCCGTCATGGTGACGCTGTGCGTCCATCCCTCCCACGCCGTGGTCGCGCTTCCGGGTCTGATTCGTGCCCTACTCTCCGGCCACACCGAGGTCGCCTGGTACGCCGCCGAGACGCTGAAGAAGATCGGTTCGCCTGCGCTGCCAATGCTCGAGGAAGCGTGGGCGGAGCTTGACGAGCACGAGCGAGCGCCGTTGGCACCGGTCATCGAGTTCATCCGCGCGGGCGTCGGCGATCCGCTTGTGAGATTCCATCGGATCGACCGCTCCAACCTGCAGCGATTCGTCCTGGTGGCGGAGATGCTCTCCGACGGCGTGTTGAGGTCGCGACGCTCGCTCGCGAAGTCGCTCCGAGAGAGGCAGTCCGACGGCAAGATCGACCCCCGACTTGCGCTGACCGAGAATTCGCTCCGTCTGGCCTGCGAGCACGTCGAGGGCGCGTTGGGGGCAGGTCCGCTGATCCGCGCTGTCAACCGGCGCGGGATCGAGCTGACGAAGCGCGGACGGATCGAGTTCGAGGACGCGCGGCGATTCCTCGCGCGCTGAACGAGCCGTTTGTTCATTTCTGTTGACTTGCGCGACGGAGCGTGTCATCGGTGGGCTGAACCACCGATGGAGCGCCCGTGGCCCAGGAACAGTCGCATTCTCTCGATCCGTTCGCGATCGAGTTCCCGACCGATCGAATCACGATCCGCGAGATCCGTGTCGCGGACGCCGCATTCGCGGGCCCGGAAGGGCTCTCCGGTCGTCTGGCCACGGACATCGAGGCGATCGCCGCGCACCGAACCGAACTCGAGCTCGCCGTGCGGGCGTTCGAGGGAGCGGGACGCAAGGGAGGCCAGCCGCCCCGTCACACGAGAGAGGAGCTCGTCCAGGACCTCGATGCGGCATACCGACGGTATGGCCTGAGCCAAGGCCTCCACCAGACCCGTGCGATGGTCCGGCGCTTCGAGGCGCAGGCTGTCGCCCAAGCGGAAGGATTCCGTCGCGGGCCCGGGCGGCCGCGCGGTTGATCGCTGCGCCGCGCTGACGGCGCAGGCGGGGCGAATCGGGGGCGAAGGGTACATCACGGGGGCGAAGGTTCCACCGCGCCGTCCCCTCGACTGTCGAGGTGGCGGATGCGCGAGCGAGGACCTTCGATCGGAGCGATTCATGCGCCTCACCAGCCTCCACCACTCTCACCACCGTGTCGGCTCATGTGACTCCCGCGGACGTTGCGTGGCCGACGCCACTTCTCTGTCGCCGACGGGCTCCTTCATCCGCGTTACGGGCCCGAACCACACGGAGTCCGGTCCTGACTTCGTGCGCCGAACCATCGAGGACCCGGAGTTCCTTCGAAGCCTGGCCGGACGGCTCGCTCGCCTCGGAGTCGATGCTGAGGACGCTCTGGCCGACACGGTCGCGGAGCTGCTCCTGGAGGTGGTCGCCCTGCGGTTCGACCCGGATCGGGGAACGCTGCTCGACTTTGCGGCGGGCATCGGGCGAAACCTCTCGGCGAACCGTCGGCGTCGCGAGCGCCGTTTTCGTGCGTTGGACGAGTTTCCCGAATTGGAGGCCCCGGCGCAGGGGTGCCCGGTGGAAGAGGCCGACGAGCTGGAGCGCCTGCGCGCCGCGCTCGGGAAGCTCCCGGCGCGTGACCGCGAGCTGATCGAGCGTCGGTATGGCGTCGGCTCAGTTGGGCCGCTGCCGACTCCGGTCGGCGGGAGCGACCGGGGTCGGCTCGCCCGTGCCCGAGAGAAGCTCCGCGAGCTGCTGGCGTGCAGCAGCTGCGAGGCGGCGTGATCCGCTGCGCGGCGGATGAAGGCGAACTGCTCGGTCTGACCCAAGTTCAAGCCCGCGTCGGCAGCCGTGAACCGGCTCCGCCGCGGCTAGGAGACCCACAATGATCCGGAGCAACGGTTGGAAGTCCGGTGAAGACGGCGGGCGATCGGATTTCGGAACGCGCCGCCCGCGACATCGCGGACTGATGCAACGCGGCGGCGCTCTCCCGCCAATGGAGAACGACGACGAGCCCGTGCGGATCGTCGTCGTGCGGCGGATCCGCGCCCGGACGAAGTCGGTTGCGTTCGGCGACCAGCGCGCTGAGTCGCGTCGCTCCTCGCTGCGGGCGTTCATCCGCTCGCTTCTCCTTTCCATCAAGGCGATCGTCCGACGGTCGCGAAACGGAGGTGGCTGATGGTGATGTCTTCCTTTCGGCGGTTCCTGCGGCGCACGACGAAGCGTGAGGTGCCCGCGCTCGCTCCCTTCGACAGTCGGACGCCGCTCATCCGCTGGTCGGAGAGCGACGTGTTCCGGATCGCCAACGCGTGCGAGGGAACGGCGATCTTCGGGTCGACCGGCAGCGGGAAGAGCTCGGGCAGCGCCCGGCAACTCGCGCTCTCGATGCTCCGCGCCGGCTCCGGGGGCCTCGTCCTCTCGGCGAAGAACGAGCGCGACACGTGGATCGAGCTCTGCGCCGAGACGGGCCGGTCCTCTGACCTCCTCATCTTCGAGCCCAACGGCGAATGGGCGTTCGACCCGTTCGACTTCGAGATGCGCCGCGGTGGCCGCGGGTCGGGGAGCGTCGAGAACGTCATCTCGCTCCTGTCGACGCTGGTCTCCTTCGCCGAGCGCGGCGCGGGCGGCAAGGGAGGCAGCGGACGCGAAGGCGAGGACTTCTGGCGCCGCGCGATGCAGGAGATGCTCCGGAACTTCGCGTGGCTCCTCTACCTCGCGACGGGGACGGTGACGCTCGACGGCCTGTGCGAGGCGATCAACTCCGCGCCGCAGTCGCCCGAGCAGGTCGGCTCCGAGTCGTGGAAGTCCTGGTCGGGGTGCTTCGCGCTCCTCGCCGAGGCCGACACGAAGATCGACACGCCGGCGAAGCGTCGGGAGCTGGTCCTGGTCACCGACTACGTCCTCCGGCTCTTCCCGGCGCTGAGCGAACGAACACGGAGCGTGATCGTCACCTCCTTCACGTCGCTCGCGGACGTCCTCCGTCGCGGCCGGATGCACCAGCTCTTCGGCGGCCGGTCGTCGATGACGCCGGAGTACACCGAGGAGGGCAGCATCATCCTGGTGGACGTCCCGGTCCTCGAGTACGGCGTGGAGGGCCTCCTCGCGAACGCGATCATGAAGCACTGCTGGTGCCAGTGGATCCAGCGGCGAAGCGTTGTCCGCAGCCCGCGTCCGGTCTTCCTCTTCTCTGACGAGGGGCACCACTTCGTGACGCCGGAGGATGCCCTCTTCCAGACGACCTGCCGCGCGTCTCGGGTCGCGACGGTCCTCATCACCCAGAGCATCGCCAATCTTCGCACGGCCTTGGGCGGCGGCGAGACGGGCCGCGAGACCGCGGACGCGCTGCTCGCCAACCTCAACACCCGGATCTTCCACGCCAACGGTGACCCGACCACGAACGAGTACGCGGCGAACCTGATCGGCAAGCGTCGCGAGCTCCTCATGAACGGCGGCGACTCCCGACCGCAGGGCGAATGGGCGAGCGAGGCGCTCGGGCTCGGGGCTCCGGGGCAGGTCAACGCTGGGTTCTCCGAGCACTGGGACCACGAGGTGCGTCCGGAGTCGTTCCCGCTGTTGCGAACCGGCGGCGTCGAGCACGGCGGGCTCGTCGACGCGATCGTCGTCCGCAACGGCGGCGTCTTCCGCGACACCAACAAGGTCTGGCGGAAGGCGACGTTCCGGCAGGCGCCGCTGCCGTTCGTGCCGCAGCCGTCCTCGCCCGCGGCGGCGAAGGGAGGGGATCTCCATGCAGGATGAGTCCAGGCAGCCGTCGATGTTCGAGCGGATGCAGCGCGACATCAACGTGGTCGCGCTTCTCCTGACCTCGGTCTCGGTGACGGTCGAGGTGTTCCTGCGGAAGCGGATGGGCGAGCGGTCGATCGGGGTGCGGGGCTTCGTCGGCTTCGTGCTGCTCTTCGTCTTCGGGATCTTCTTCCCGGGCGAGAACCTCGTGCCGCTCTTCCTCTTTATGTGGGCGTTCGCCGCGATGTGCACGGTGCAGCGGGCGTCGGCGCTGCTCCGGCGGCGGCGAGGGATCCGCGAGCACTCGCGCTACGACGGCGAGCCGCGCGTCGCCGTCCTCGCGCCGAAGTGGGACGAGCTTCGGCTGAAGCGGACGGGCGAACCACTGGTCATGGCGGCGGTCGGCCTCGTCACGCTCGCGCTGAACAGGCCGCTCGGGACGTGGTTCCTCATCGCCGCCGGCGCGACGGCGATGACGGTTCGGCTGATGGAGGCGGCGGAGCGGCGGCGGATGACGGACCTCGGTGACGCCATGATCGAGCAGGAGATGCGATCGGAGCGGCTCCGGGGCGATCGGCGGTGACGAAACCTGTCGGCACGTCAACGAAGGAGGATCCATGGCGAAGGAAGCGAAGAAGGACGACGGAAAGAAGAAGTGGGGCAGCGGTCACATGAAGGCGATGGCCAAGCAGGGGCTCGCGGAGCTGCGCGGCCTCATGTACACCGGTTCCAACGTGGCCCAGCCGACGGAGTACGGGATCTTCGGGAAGGAGACCCCCTCCGAAGTGGCCGCCTCGCGTGAGGGGGCGGCGTCGAAGGATGAGCCGTCGGTGCTGGACGACGCGCTCGAGAGCGCGAAAACGCGAGAGGCGGGCGAGGGGCGCGGCGACGGGCGTAACATGGAGCTCGACCGCGATTGACGCGGCGAGCGGCCAATCGGAGGCCTGCCGGGACGGGCGTTCGCGCCCGTCCCGGTTGCTCCGCGCGCCCGCATGGCGGAGCTTGTCCACCGTCCGACCACAGCGCGCGCCGCGGATTCGAGCCGACGCCGGGGTGGATGACGCCGGAGCTGCTCGCGCACACTCGGCGAGTCTGGGAGCGACGGTACGGACGTGAGCTGTCGCACGACGAGACGCGTACCATCCTCCGCAACGTCGCCGAGCTGTTCGCGGCGCTGTCTGTGGCCCGAGGAGGAGACGATGACGAAGCGATTCGTGGCGCTGGCGCGGGTGTCGAGCCGTGAGCAGGAGCGGGAGGGATTTTCGCTCGCGGTGCAGGAGGACGCGCTCCGCAAGTACGCCGAGGCGTCGCGGGGCGAGATCGTGCGCCTCTTTCGGATCGCCGAGACGGCGTCGAAGACCGACGAGCGTCGGGCGTTCAAGGAGCTGATCGCCTACACGAAGAAACACGCGGTCGAGCTGGACGGGCTCCTCTTCTACAAGATCGACCGGGCCGCGCGGAACCTCACCGACTACGTCGAGCTGGAGAGGCTCGAGAGCGAGTACGGCGTCCCGTTCATCTCGATCTCGCAGCAGACCGAGTGCAACCCCGCCGGCCGGATGATGCGCCGCACGCTCGCCAACATGGCGAGCTTCTACACCGAGCAGCAGTCCGTCGACGTGCGCGAGGGGATCGCGCGGCGCGTGCAGGACGGGCTCTTCGCGAATCGCGGACCGTATGGTTACCGCAACGTACGGCGCGAGGGACGGAGCGTCCCCGAGGTCGATCCGGTTCCGGCCGCGAACGTCCGGCGGATCTTCGAGCTGTACGCCTACCGGCCGCTCACGCTCGATGCCCTGGTGTCGGCGCTCGCGGCGGAGGGACGGACGTTCCGTCCCTCGTGCCCGCGCTTCCCGCGGAGCAAGGTCCACGCGATCCTCAAGGACCGCTCCTACATCGGCGAGGTGCCGTTCGGCGGCCAGTGGTATCCCGGCAGGCATGAGCCGCTGGTCGATCGGGCGACGTGGGACCGCGTCCAGGCCTTGATGGGCGGCCACGTCTACCACTCCCACGAGATGACCTACGCGGGCGAGATCGTCCGCTGCGGCCACTGCGGTCGGCCGATCACGGGAGAGCGGAAGACGAAGCGGTCGTCGACCGGCGAGCGGCAGTACGTCTATTACCGCTGCGCCCGATACACCGAGCCCGGCCACCCGCGCGTTCGGGTGACCGAGGCGACGCTCGACGCCCAGATGCTGGCGCTCTTCGACCGGATGCGGATCGGGGACGACGACGTGCGTGACTGGTTCCGGGCGGTCCTCGCCGCGCAGACGAAGGACTCGCAGGCGGAGTCGAAGTCGCAGCGCGCGGAGCTCGATCGGCAGGCGTCGCTCCTCATCGCCCAGCAGGATCGCCTCTTGAACCTCCGAATCGCCGACCACATCGACGAGGGGTCGTTTGCGGCGAAGTCGACCGAGCTTCGCGATCGCCTCGCGTCGATCAAGCTTCAGCTTGATGTCCTCGACCGTTCGCACGACGAAACGGCCGATCTGGTGATCAAGGCGTTTGAACTTTCGCAGACCCTGCGCCAGCAGTGGGTTACGGCGGACTACGCGACGAAGCGCCGAATCCTCGAAATCGTGTGTTTGAACTTGACGCTCACCGGCGCAACTCTCGTCGCAGAAACGAGAAAGCCCTTCGACCTGCTGGTCGAAGGGCGTTTCGTCTCGTCAAGTCGGGGCGACAGGATTTGAACCTGCGGCCTCTTGCTCCCGAAGCAAGCGCTCTACCAAGCTGAGCTACGCCCCGTCGTGTGATCTGGTGGGCCGCTCGGTCGCGGCGGTCTCTTTTTTGGTCGGGGTTCTGGTCGGGTCTGGATCGGTCTGACCGGTCGGCGAGGTTTCGGGAACAGTCGCCAAAGTTGAGTCGAGAGAGTGGGCGGAGAGGGATTCGAACCCCCGAAGGCTATGCCAGCAGATTTACAGTCTGCCCCCGTTGGCCACTTGGGTATCCGCCCGGAGGTTTCGCTTCGAAGGCGATGCGGTCCGGAACCTCGCGGTTCCGAGCGTATCGCGGTTCTTTCTCCTCCGGAGGGGGGCCTTCCGGAGGGGAATCGGGGAGTATAGCCCGACGCTCGGGGGCCGCAACCGCTTTGGGTGTGGCCGCGGGCTCCCGGACCGGATTCGCACCAGATTGTGGACGGGCAATCCCGCTTCCGACTCGATTCTCGGCCTCGAACGAAGCATCATCCGGAACTCTCGACGCGAACCCATGCTGTCCACAGCCCGACCACACGCTCCGACCTCCGTTGCCATGCAGTGCATGGAAGTATGGGGCGGCAACCGGGCAGCCGACGCGGGGGTGGTCATGCCTGGCCTCGACGTTTGGGTCTATTCGCTTCCTTATGAGGAAGAGTCGACCCCGAGCGACCTCGGGGGCGATCCCGCATCCGCCGAGGACCGGGCAGGGGGCGATGTCCATTTCGTCTCGAGCTGCGGCACCGGCCGAATCGCCCGCATAATGGTTGCCGACGTCAGCGGCCACGGGACCTCGGTCGCCGCCCTGGCGGTCCGATTGCGGTCCCTCATGCGCCGCTTCATGAATTACCTCGACCAGACCGCCTTCGTCGAGGCCCTCAACCGGGCCTTCGCCGAACTCGATCAGGAGGGGCGCTTCGCCACGAGCGTCGCCATGACCTTCTTCGCACCGACCGCGCGTCTGGACATCTGCAACGCCGGCCATCCGCGGCCGCTCCGTTACGCCGCCACCCGGCGGCGATGGGAGATCCTCGACGCCCCCTCGGTCGAGGACACCGCGACGTCGACGGAGGTGATGAATCTTCCGTTGGGCATCCTCGAGCCGACGCGCTACGAGCAGTTCGGGCTTGAGCTGGCCAAGGGTGACATGGTCGTCGTCTACACCGACGCCCTCGTCGAGGCTCGCTCCTCTTCCGGCGAACTGTTAGGTGAGGAGGGCCTCCTTCGCCTCGCCGGCGAGGTCGACGTGAACTCACCGGCATCGGTGATCCCCTCGCTCCTGGATCGCGTTGCCGCGTGGCGCGAGGGCGCCCCGCCCGACGATGACGTGACGGTGCTTCTTCTCCGCCACAACGGGAGCGCTCGTCAGGCCCCGCTCGTGCGACGCCTGCAGGCGAGCCTCCGCTTCCTCGCGATCCTCCTGCGCAACTGCGTTCCCTTCGGCGAGCGGCATCCCGTTCCTTGGCCGGAGCCGCGGATCGAGAACATCGTCGGCGCCGTCATCCCCCGCATCGCCCGGCGCTGGCGGGCAGGAAAAGCCTGATGTGGCCGCTCGCGATCGTGGGAGCTTCGGTCCTGGCTCTCGCGGCCATGACGGTAGCGAGTCGCAGACCCGCAGCGGCACGCCCCTCGCCGCCGGCATTCGTGCGGGCGTCGCTTTTTGCCCTCATTCTCTTCGCTCCGTACTCCTGGCTTCTGGTCATCGACAACACCGATGAGAGCTACCGTCGAACGTGGCTCGAGCTCTGGCCCGTCCTGCCCGGTCTCCCGGCGATGGTCGTCGGTCGCATGGCGGGCGTCCAGAGTGAGCTCGGCGAGCGTTGCGTCGCCGGCGGCATGACGGTCATCCTCTATGCACTGCTCTTGGTGCTCTCCGGCCGCGGACGCTGGTGGTTCGTCACCCTTCTCTGTCTGGTGGTCGCCTACGGCGTGTTCATGGGGCAGTTGTCATATGCCATCTTCCTCATGTGAACGGTCTCGCAATACAGAGCGTGTAGCCCATCATCCCAATCGCACGCCCGCGTCGTCCGCCGCAAAGAGGAGCATGTCGCTGGTGTCGGCGCCGACGGTCACGGTCGCTCCCTCGGTCGGGGCCTGCTCCGGAGCCACGCGGGCAAGAAGCGAGTGCTGGCCGACGCGCAGAGCGACATCAGAGCGATCACCTAACCGTTCGACCGCCACGACGGTCGCCTCGCTTTTCCATGTCGAAGACGCCGCCGCGGATCCGATCCGCAATCGGTCGGGACGCACACCCAGGACGATCGGTCCCGGTTGAGCGGCGCCGAAGCGTCCCTTCGGCAGATCGATCGAGAGGGGGTCGGCGGCGAATCGTTCGACGCCCGCTGTACCCTCACCGCGATGTAGTCGCCCCTGGATCAGGTTGATCGAAGGGGTGCCGACGAACCCGGCGACGAATCGGTTCGCGGGGCGTTCGTAGATCTCGCTCGGTGCGCCGATCTGCTGGATCAGGCCATCACGCAGGACCACGATTCGGTCGCCGAGACCCATCGCCTCCTCCTGGTCATGCGTCACGTAGATCATCGTCGCCCCGAGCGTCCGGTGAAGCTGGCGCAGCTCGGACCGCATCTCGTGGCGGAGCTTCGCGTCGAGGTTCGATAGCGGCTCGTCGAAGAGGAAGACCTTCGGGTCGCGCACGATCGAGCGGCCGACCGCGACGCGCTGCCGCTGACCGCCGGAGAGCTCGCGCGGATAGCGATCAAGGTGGGCGACGAGCCCTAACGTTTCGGCCGCCTTGGCGACGCGTTGGGCGATCGCCGTCGACTCGTCCTCGCGCTTCCCGCGGTACTCGCCGGAGAGGAGCGCCGCGAGCCGGCTCCCGTGCGTCCGACGCCGCTCGAGCCCGAACGCCATGTTCTGCCGCACGGTCAGGTGCGGATAGAGGGCGTAGTTCTGGAAGACCATGGCGATGTCACGCTGCCGGGCGGGCATCTCGTTGACGACCGCTCCGTCGATGAGCAGCTCACCCTGGGTGATCGGTTCGAGCCCCGCGATCATCCTGAGGAGCGTGCTCTTGCCGCAGCCGGACGGCCCGACGAGCACAACGAACTCGCCGTGGCGGATGGAGAACGTCGCGTCCCGTACCGCGCGAACGCCTTCCGGCGAGCCTCCGCTCGTGTAGGTCTTGCCCAGTCCCTTCAGTTCGACTGTCGCCATGGTTTAGCCCTTGACCGCGCCCTTGCCGAGCCCCTCGATGAACTGTCTCTGGGCGGCGAGGAAAAGAAGAATGCAGGGCAGCATCGTCACCAGGCTCGCGGCCATGAGGAGATGCACATTGTTCACACCGCCGTACTGGTTTCGAAAGCTGTTGAGCGCCACCGCAAGGGTGGCCTGATCGTCGGAATGCAGAAAGACGAGCGGACCGAGGAAGTCGTTCCACACGAACACGAAGGTGAAGACCGCGCAGATCGCCGTCACCGGCCGGCAGAGAGGCAGCGCGATATGCCACCAGATCCCGAGCCAGCCGTAGCCGTCCATCGCGGCGGCCTCGATCAGCGACTCGGGAATCTGGGCGATGAACTGGCGATACATGAAGATGAAGAAGGCGTTGCCGAAGAAGGCCGGCACGATCAGCGGCAGCAGCGTGTCGATCCAGCCGAGTCCGCGAAAGAGGAGAAAGAGCGGGATGAGCGTGACCTGCGCGGGCAGCATCATCGTCGCGAGCATGATGATGAAGAGCGTTCCCCGGCCGCGAAAGCGCAAGCGCGCGAAGGCGAAGCCGACGAGACTCGAACTGAGCGATGTGGCGACGACGCAGAGCGTGGTCACGACGACGGAATTGGCGAGAGCGTTGCGGAAGCCCTCCCAACGGACCGAACTCATCTGGGCCAGGGCCTCGCGATAGTTGGCGAACTGCGGATCGGTCGGTAGGAGCTTGAGGTAATCGCCGGAGACCGTGGCCGACTGGGCCCGCTCCGAGGTGAGCAGGCTCACGCAGAGCATCCAAACCAGCGGCAGGAGCATGACGAGCATCCCGCCGACCAGAAGCCCATGGGCAGCGGCGGCGGCGAGCGCGGTACGAACCAGGGAACGCCGGGCGCTCATGAGCGGAGCCCCTCGTAGTAGACGTAGCGGGCGCTCGTTCGCATCAGGAGAAGCGTGACGCCCAGAATGATCACCAGGAGGATCCAGGCCATCGCCGAGGCGTAGCCCATCGCATAGAGATCAAACGCCTGGTTGTAGAGGTAGAGAGCGTAGAAGCGGGTCAAGTCGCCCGGCTCGCCGCTGGTCATGACGAAGGCCTGCGTGAAGACCTGAAAGCCCGCGATGAGGGCCATGAGGGCGTTGAAGAGAATCACCGGCGAGAGCATCGGCAGGGTGATCGAGAAGAAGCGGCGCACCCGTCCGACGCCGTCGATCTCGGCGGCCTCGTGCAGGTCCTGCGGGATGTTCTGAAGCCCGGCGAGATAGATCATCATGCTGCCGCCGACCGACCAGAGCGTCATGATCGCAAAGGCCGGCGGGCCGAGCCATGCCGCGTCCTTGCCGAACCACTCGGGGAGGGAGAGACCGACGAGCCCGAAGAGAGGACTCAGGATCGCGTTCATCAGGCCGACTTCGGGATCGAAGACCCATCGCCAGAGGACCGCGACGCCGACGCCGGAAAGGACGCTCGGCAGGTACCACGCGGCGCGATAGAAGCCGATGCCGCGCACCTTCGAGTTCATCAGGAGCGCTGCCAGCAAGGCGAAGAGTTGCCCAGCAGGCACCGCAACGAGGACGTAATAGACCGTGACCCAGAGGCTGCGCCAGAACCGCTCGTCATGGCCAAGGAGCTGCACGTAGTTGGTCGTCCCAACGTAGCGGGCCTGATCGAGGGTCGAGAGTCCCTTCCAGGCGCTGAGCGAAAGGAAGAGGCTCGTCGCAATCGGTACGGCGAGGAAGAGTGCGAATCCGACCAGCCAGGGCGAGACCATCAGGAGCCCGGCCCGCTCCTCGCGTCGGGCGGATCGCGAGCCTGGCCCGCGGGCGTAGAAGACGACCGCGGCGATGGCACCCACGCCTAACAGGACGCTCATGACGCCGACCGTTGCCGACCATGGAAAGGGCTCGAACTTCCCGCGTGCCAGCGGCGAATCGCGGTGCTGCGTCCAAGCCCTCTCGAAGTCGCCGATCGCGTCCTCGAGCGATCGCGCGCCGGTGAGAAGAGCCGCGTCAAGCCGCGAACCGAGAAGCTGTTCATAGGTCGCATCGGCCGGCCAATCGATCACCTTCGCGACGTAGCTGGGATCGCGAAGCGGCACGAGAAACGCCGCGTCGTTGGCGGGCAGGGCGTTGGGGTCGAGGAACGCGTCGCTCTCGGCGACGGCGCGCAGCGTCGGGATCGCCAGTCCGAGGCGGGACTGTTCGGCCTGCGACTCGGGGCTGGTGAGCCAGCGGGCGAGCTTCCACGCCTCGCTCTTGTGGCGACTCTGCGAGGCGACCGACCATGCCACGGTGATGACGATGTTCTCGCGGGCCGCTCCGCGCGGCATCGGAGCGAAGTCCCAGTCGAACGCGGTGATCTTCCGGTACTGCGGCACTTGCCAACGGCCGAAGGGTCCGACCATGCCGACTCTTCCGGTCGTGAAGAGCGGACCTCCCGAGGCGAGTTTCGACTTGCCGCCGGTGAGCGTGTTCGCCTCATCGTGTCGCCATGAGCGAAGCCGATCAAGGGCCGCGAAGACGCCCTCGTCGCGCAGTCGCACGTCATCAAAGTCCTTGCCGCGGGCCTCGACGCCCTCGCTGCGAAGATAGGCCCGCAGCACCATCGGCCACGTGACGAACTCGGCGCCGACGACGCCATCCAATCGCTTCAGCCCGCGAGCCGTCGCGACGAAATCCTCCCAGGTCCAATCGGCCTTGGGGTAGGGGACGCCGGCCGCATCGAAGAGGCTCTTGTTGTAGTAGAAGCCAATGGTCGTGAAGTCCTTCGGCACGCCGTACAGCGGGCCACGGCCGACGCCGGTACCGTCGTAGCGGAAGGCCTCGACGCAGTTGGGAAAGAAGGCATCCAGATGCAGAGCGCGCGGATCCGAGCTCGAGGCATCGGCTTCCACGAACGCGTCGAGCGGTGCGACTAGGCCCAGCGACGCGAAACTCGCTACCCGTTCGGCGCCGAGATAGAAGAGGTCCGGCGGCTCGCCGGCCGCGAACATCGTTTGGAGCTTCGTGTAGAAGCTGCCCATGTCGCCGGGGTTGATTCGCCGCACGGTGATGCCCGGATGGGCGGCCTCGAACGCCCGCATCGAGCGCTCGACCATCTCGTCCTCTTCCGGGCCGCCGTCGCCTGACCAGTGCATGACCGTCAGGACGGTCGAGTTGGGGCGAGACAGGAGTCGCGAGCCCTCGCGCCACGCGACGTGAAGAAAGCTCCACACGATCACGAGCAGGGCGGCAAGCCCGAGCGCCGCCTTGCACACGCGGCGCAGCACGCGGAACGTGCCGTTCGCGCTGAACTCCTGACCGCCGCGCAAGGACATGTCGCTACTATACCGACCCGCCCGAGGCCGATACGCGATGCCACGACTCCCCATTCGAGATGAGTTCTGGCCTGTACCGATCGCTGCAGGTCGGGCGATCCTCCGGGTGATGCTCGCCTCCGCGTTGCTGCTCAAGGCATGTGCGGCCACACCGCCGTGGCCACCCTCCGACGCAATCGCGTCGATCGATCCGTCCGCAGGAATGACGCTGCCTCCCTCGGTCGAGGCGACCTTACGAGAGGACGGTCGGTGGGGCGTTCGCTTCCTCTTCCGCCCCGGCGCGGATCTCGATCATACGCCGCGCACCGTCACGGTCGCTGGAGGATTCAACTCCTGGTCGCGGGATGCGCTGGCGTTGGCCCGCGGGGCCGATGGCGTCTGGACGGGCACCACGGTGATCGCGCCCGGCACCTGGGAGTACAAGTTCGTCGTCGACGGTAGCGTCTGGCGCGTCGATCCGCGAAATCCCGATCGCGTGGACGACCGCAACGGCGGCTTCAATTCGCTTCTTCGGTTGGGGGCGCTGGCCAATGTGGGGTCCGGCAGGGCCCGGGCGGGCGATGGGAAGATCGAGAACGCAGCGTTGGGACATGAGCCGCATCGACACCTCTTCCGCTCCACGACGCCATCGGGCGGCGTGACCATTCGCTATCGAACGCTTGGCGACGACGTGGAACGGGTGGATCTCATGGTCCGTTCTGGCGACCCGATGGCGATGCGGCCCGTGCTGAAGATGCCGCCCTTTCAACTGTGGGAGGCGGAGTGGATGCCGCCGGGCGAGGAAGGTTTCGGCGGCGATCACACCGAATACACGTTTCGCGTGCATGATGGAGACACCGTGGTACGAGATCCCGAGATCTATGTGTTGGACCCGTCTGAGCGCAACGCTTCGCTGCGCACGCCGGATTGGGCGAAGCGGGCGATCTGGTACCAGATTTTCCCCGAGCGTTTCCGCAACGGCCGGACGGCAAACGACCAGGACGGCGTCCTTCCTTGGACCTCCGACTGGTACGAGCGCACCGAGGCCGAGCGGGCGAGGGGCTCCCACTTCTACGACACGGTCTTTGAGCGGCGCTACGGTGGCGATCTCGAGGGCATTCGGCAGAAGCTGCCCTACCTCAAGGAGCTTGGGGTCACGGCGATCTATCTGACGCCGATCTTTCAATCGCCGTCACTCCATCGCTACGACGCAACGAGCTACATTCACGTCGATGAGCATCTTGGCACGCGCGGCGACTATGCGGCCGCCGAAGCGAAGGAAGACCTGCTCGATCCGTCGACCTGGACCTGGACCGAGAGCGATCGCGAGTTTCTCGCCCTCGTGAAGGAAGCGAAGGCACAGGGCTTTCGGGTCATCATCGACGGCGTGTTCAATCACGTCGGCGTCCTCTTTCCGGCCTATCGCGACGTGATGGCCAAGGGAAGGGAGTCGCGGTTCGCCGATTGGTTCTCGGTGAAGAGTTGGGATCCGGTCGAGATCGAAGGATGGGCGGGTTTCCCTTCGATGCCGGTCTTCCGCAAGGACGAGCAGGGCATCGCCAGCCGAGAGGTCATCGACCACATCGCCGCGATCACGAAGCGATGGATGGATCCCGATGGCGATGGCAATCCGGCCGACGGCATTGATGGCTGGCGACTGGACGTACCGAACGAGATTCCGCTGGGCTTCTGGCGTGAATGGCGGGCCCTGGTCAAGTCGATCAACCCCGATGCGTACATCGTCGGCGAGATCTGGCGTCGTGCGGACGAATGGTTAGACGGCAACGCGTTTGATGCGGTGATGAACTACCCCTTCGCCGAGGCGGCCTTCGCATGGGTCGCGAATCGCCAGAAGCGCATCGGTGCGAGCGAACTCGATCGAAGGCTGGCCGAGCTGCGGCTCGCCTATCCCTCCGAAGCGACGTATGTCCTCCAGAACCTGCTCGACAGCCACGACACCGATCGCATCGCGTCGATGATCGTGAATCCCGATCGCGAGTACAACCAGGAGAACCGTCCGCAGGAAGGCGCTCACGCTTATGTCGCGACGAAGCCGCCCGCGTGGGCATACGAACGGGTGCGCCTGCTGGCCCTGCTCCAGATGACCTATGTCGGCGCGCCGATGGTCTGGTACGGCGACGAGGTCGGCATGTGGGGCGCGAGCGACCCGACAAACCGCAAGCCGATGGTCTGGAAGGATCTTGAACCCTATGCCAAGCCCGAGGAGAACCACGTCGATGAGGTCCAGCACGCCTGGTACCGCGACGTCATCGCCCTACGGCGTGCGCTTCCCGCGCTTGCGGTGGGCAGCTTCCGTTCGGTCCTGACCGATGACGTCCAGCAGGTGTGGGTCTTCGAACGTGGCGAGGTGGCCGAAGCCGGCGGAGAGCGCGTGCTGGTGGCCCTCAATGCCGGCGAAGACGAGGCGACGATTCGCCTGCCTGTTGAGGGAACCTGGCGCGAGGTCTTCGCCAGCAACGGGTCGCCGCGCCTCGACGCGGCCGGACGGTCGCCGGGCGACCGTTTCCCGAAGGTGACGATTCCCGCGATCGGCGGCCGCGTCTGGCGCGAGGTGCGGCCGTGACGAGACGCATGTCACCTGCGAGGGAAGCACTGAGGCCGATCGCGAGGCATCCGCTTCTGGCCGAGCGGGCCAGCGGCATCCTTCTGCACATCTCCTCACTTCCAGGCGGCCACGGGATCGGTGACCTCGGGCGGGGCGCGTTCGCCTTTGTCGATTGGCTTGCTGAGGCAGGTCAGCGCTTCTGGCAGATGCTCCCGGTGAACCCGATCGGGGCCGGCGATTCGCCCTATTCCTCGCTGAGCGCGTTCGCGGGCGAACCGCTCTTCGTGGCGCTTGAGCCGCTCGTTGCCAGCGGGCTGCTGCCGCGCTCGGCCTTGCGCGCCGAGCGGACTCTGCGGCGAGCGAACTGTTATGACGCTGCTCGCTCCTACAAGATGCCTCGCCTTCTCGCGGCTTACGCGGCCTTTTGCGAGCGGAGTGGCGAGTCGTTTGCGGCGTACCAGACCTTCCTCCGCGAGAACGCCGCATGGATCGACGATTGGTGCGAGTTCGCCGCCCAGCGCGACGGCGGCGTCGAGGGCTTCCACGCCTTCGTCCAATTCTGTTTCGACGAGCAGTGGAGCGCGCTACGCCGCCATGCGGCATCGCGCGGCGTGCGCCTCATCGGCGACGTGCCCATCTTCGTGGGCGTGGACAGCGCCGATGTTCGGTGCCGCCCCGAACTCTTCCGGCTCCGCCGAGACGGCTCGCCGGAGGTGCTGACCGGCGTGCCGCCCGACACCTTCTCGCGGACGGGTCAACTCTGGGGGCAGCCTCACTACCGCTGGAGCGAACATCGACGGACCGGATACGCGTGGTGGGCGGAGCGTTTCCGACGGGCGAGCCGGCTCTTTGATCTCGTGCGGATCGATCACTTCATCGGCTTCCACAACGCCTACGAGGTGCCCGGTGGGGCGAAGGACGCCCGACGCGGGGCATGGCGCCCGACGCCCGGCGCCGAGGTGCTCACCGCCGTCTATCGCTCCTTGGGATCACTGCCGCTCATCGCCGAGGACCTCGGCATGGTGACCGCCGAGGTCCATGCCCTTCGCGACCGGTTCGGACTCCCAGGCATGCGCATCGTGCAGAATGCCTTCTACGGCGAGGACTCCTACGACCTGCCCTGTCGTCATCCGGCCCACTGCGTTGCCTATCCCGGCACGCACGACAACGAGGTCATCACCGGCTGGTGGCGAACGGTCGGCAAGGATGTCCGCGGACGGTTTCGCAACTACGTCGGTCGCACCCAGGAACCCGTGTGGTTGGCGTTGCTGCGCGCGACCATGCAGTCGCCGGCGGCGATCGTCATCGCTCAACTCCAGGACGCCGTCGGGCTCCCCCCGTCCAGCCGCATGAACCTGCCCGGAACAGCGAGGGGCAACTGGACATGGCGGGCGGAAGACGCGATGCTCACCGTTTCGGCCTCGCGCCGCCTGCGGTCCCTGACCGTGGCGACGGGGCGATGCAGGATTTCACCCTGACGCCTACGCGGGGATTCGCGAGGGCGAGGCCGAACCGTCACCCACAGGCCGTTAGGACCCCACTCCCTCATGTCGGCATCAACGAGCACGTCAGCATCCCAAGGCCTCGCCCCAAGCGTGGTGCGCGAGCGGCTTCGCGAGCTGGCCATGAACCTCTGGTGGACGTGGAACGAAATCGCCCAGCGGCCCTTTGCGGCGCTCGATCCGGTGCTGTGGGAGGCCACGAAGCGCTGCCCGATCCGGCTGCTGGACTTGGTCGACGACGCCCGTGTCTCGGCGGCCGGAAGCGACCACTCGTTCCTCACCGTGCTTGAGGACGCTCGGGTCGCGACGGTGGCGGCGATGGAGCGGAAGCCGTGGTTCGTTCGCGTTGCCAAGCCGAAGGAGAAGACGCTTCGCGTCGCGTACTTCTGCTCGGAATTCGCGATCCACGAGAGTCTTCAGCAGTATTCCGGCGGTCTCGGCGTCCTCGCCGGCGATCACGTCAAGAGCTGCTCCGATCTGGGCATTCCCTTCGTCGGCATGGGGCTTCTCTATCGCCACGGCTATTACATCCAGGAGTTCACCGAAGAGGGCGACACGCGGGTGCTCTATCCGCGTTACGACTTCCGGCTGATGCCGCTCGTCGAGACCGGCGTGCGGATCCACTGCCCGATCAACGGTCGCGACGTCGAGGCCCGCATCTGGCGTATGCAGGTGGGCCGGTCGACGGTGTACCTGCTCGATGCGGATCTTCCGTCCAATCATCCCGAGGATCGGATCCTGACCGAGGGGCTGTACAAGGGCGAGCCGGAACTCCGCATGCGCCAACAGATCCTGCTGGGGGTCGGAGGCACCATTGCCCTCGCTGCGCTGAAGGAACCGGTAACGGTCTATCACCTCAACGAGGGCCACGCGGCCTTCTGTTGCATCGAGCGGGTCGCTCGCTTCGTCGAGAGTGGCATGCCGCTGGAGCAGGCCTCGGCACGGGTCCTGGCATCGACCGTCTTCACCACGCATACGCCGGTCCCCGCCGGACACGATCGCTATGACCCGACGGTGGCCGCCGCGGCGCTTCAGTCGGTGCTCGATCGGGCCGGACTCGGAGCGCGGCAGTTTGCCGATCTGGGCCGCGAGCGCCCGGGCGATCCGACCGAACTCTTCTGTATGACCGTCCTCGCCCTGCGTCACGCGGCGCAGGTGAACGGGGTGGCGGCCCTGCACGGACGGGTGAGCCGCGAGATGTGGAAGTCGGTCTATGGCGTGGCCAACGCCAAGGACGTGCCGATCGGGCACATCACCAATGGCGTCCACCCGCGCACCTGGCTCCATCCCGAGGCGGAGACCTTCTGGCGTCGGCAGATCGGGCTCGACCTGGACGACGGGACCCCGGCGGTCAGTCGGTGGGCGGATGCGAAAGACGCGTCGCCCGAGGACTTCTGGAACCTGCGGACGTCGCTGCGGCGCCAGCTCATTCACTTCGTCCGCGGCCGTCTGGTTGAGGCGGCATGCAAGCGAGGCGACGGCGCCGAAGGGGCCGCTGAAGCGGTCTCGACCCTCCGCGAGGATGCCCTCACCATCGGCTTCGCCCGGCGCTTCGCGACCTACAAGCGGGCCCCGCTCATCTTCCGCGACTTGCGTCGGCTGACCGATCTGCTTGCCGACGACGAACGCCCGGTCCAGATCATCTTCGCCGGCAAGGCCCATCCGCGCGACAAGGGCGGTCAGGAGTACGCGAAGCAGATCTACCAGTTGATGCGATCCGAGGGGCTGCGCGGCAAGGTCGTCCTCGTCGAGGAGTACGACATGCGGGTCGGCCGGGCCCTCGTTTCGGGCTGCGATGTCTGGCTCAACAACCCGATCCGTCCGCACGAGGCGAGCGGCACCAGCGGCATGAAGCCGCCCATGCACGGCGGCATCAACTGCTCGATCCTTGATGGCTGGTGGCCCGAGGGGTACGACGGCAAGAATGGATGGGCGATCGGCACCGAGGACGAGACCGAGAGCGACCAGAACCGCCGCGACGCCCGCGACGCCGAGTCGCTCTACGATCTTCTCGAGTACGAGATCATCCCCGAGTTCTACGATCGCAACCGCAAGGGACTGCCGACGAAATGGATCCGGCGGGCCCTTCGCAGCGCGTCGACCGTGCCGAGCGTTTTCAACACCCATCGCATGGTCGGGGAGTACCTGGCGAAGTACTACGTGCCGGCGCATTTGGGTTAAGGGTGCGGACTGGCGGCGGCGTCAGCTCCGTCCGGCAGGAGCCGTTTCGACGCGGGTCTGACGAGGTATCCGGCCAAGAGCCTCCCGAGGGCATGCGCGAGGTGAATCTCACGCTATTCTCTGCGGCATGTCAACGCTCGCCCATACCCGTTCGGCCGCCCGCGCTTCCGCTTTCGTCGTGGGTGTTGCCTCGTCCACTTGCCTTGCACGGTTGGCTCGACTCCTGCCTGTTCTGGTCGTCGCCCTCGTCGGCGCCTTTGGCCTGACCGGTTGTGAGCAGTCGATGATCGCCCGCTCGTCGGAGGCAGCTGCGGTCCTCCGTGAGTTCCAAACCGGTGACAACCAGATTCCGCGCGACACGTTAGCCCAGGCCCAGGCAATCGCGATCCTGCGCGAGACCGAGGCCGGCGTGGTCGTCGCCGGCGGCGGTGGCAAGGGAGTCATGGTTCGCCGCACCCAGCGCGGTTGGTCGGCGCCTGTCGCCCTTGACAGTTCGACCGGTTCGATCGGGGCCCAAATCGGCGGTCAGGGTCGCGACATCGTCATGATCTTCCGCAACGAAATGGACATCGCCAAGGTTCTCCGCCAGGACGGCTACGCCATCGCTGACGCCAGCGCCACCGCGGGTCCCGCGAATAGTGCAGCGACCAGCGACAACAACACGGTCCTCACCTATGCGAAGGTCGCCGGACTCTTCGCCGGTGCTCGGGTCGGCGGGGTTGACTTCCGCATCAACAACCAGGTCAACCACGAAACCTACGGCTATCAATGGTCGGCTGAGGACATCCTCGCCGGCAAGGTCGAGCGTCCGCTTGGCGCGGGCGAAATCTACACCGTCCTTCCGCCCCCGAAGTGAGGCTTGTTCGTAACGGCCAGTTTCGGACGACCTGTTTGCACTACAGCGCCCCTTAGGTTCGCCGCTCGGCCGCAGCAGAAGCTAAGGGGCGCTGTCGTGTTAGGCGTCAGGCTCGCTCGGCGGGCCCTCATCAGCGATTCCGAGCCATTCACCACCCGCAGCGGCTTCGATCGCCGAGCCGAAGGCTTCGACGCGCCAGTCGTTGGGTTCGAAGAGCGGGGGGAGTGGCTCGCCGCGCGATCGCGCCCCGCAGGTGCGGCGCACGAAGCGTTCGATGTCAGCCCGAGTGGCGGCCAGCGGTGCAGCGATGCCCGTCACATTGGCGAGGCGCTGGGCTTCAGCCAGCATGCGGTCGATCGCGGTGCGCAGCAGCGGATCGTCCTCCCGCCGCCGGCGGACGGCAAACCACTCGACCGGTTCGCTGGGGTTCTCTTCCACCGCACTGATCAACAGATCGCCATGGCGTGCGACGATCGGACGGGGCATGCCGCGCAGGGCTGCCACGTCAGGTCGGGTTGTCGGCCGCGATCGCACCATCTCAAGCAGCGCGCCATCTGGAATCGTGGACCGATGGGGCATGTTCTCGGCCTGGGCGATCGTGTCGCGGGCGGTGCAGAGTGCCATCAAGAGCTTCTCTTGGGCGTCGGTGAGGTCGTACCCGCGGCTTGCCCGGCGCATGTGGGCTCGCGCGTCGAATTCGTGGGGATCGGCGAGACGGACAAGGGTTTCCTGTTCAGCCCAGGCCAGTCGTGACTTCGCTTCCAACTCGCCTTGCAGGATCTCCCACACCAATGGAAGGTAGCGCACGTCGTCTGCGGCGTAACGCAATTGCGACATCGACAGGGGACGGGCGTCCCAGTCGGTAAAGGTGTGGCCCTTCGGAAGCTGGAACTGGAGGAATCGCTCGATAAGCTTGCCCAGTGACGTCGGGTAAGGCACTCCGATGAAGCCGGCGCCAACCTGAATGTCGATGATGTTGGTCGGATCGCGGCGAGTCGCCCTGCGGACCGGTGACAGGTCACTTGCCCCGGCATGGACGATCGTCCTGACCCGTTCGTCGGCAACGAGGTGCCAGAGCCCATCGAGTTCCTCGACCGCGAAGGGGTCGACTAGGGCGACCCGTTCGCGCGTGGCCAACTGGATCAGGCAGGTTCTCGGGAAGTACGCAACCTCCCCGATGAACTCGGTATCAAAAGCGACGCAACCGAGCTCCCGCGCGTGATCGAGAAATGCCTGAAGCGACGCGGCGTTGGTGATGAGTTCAGCAGCGCCTGTAGGTACCCCCGGCAGGACCAGCGGCTCTGGATGGGGTTGCTCGCCCTCGTGGGCTGCGTGGTGCTGCTTGGATCGCTGTCGCCTCCGAAACGTCATGGAACGGTGCACGATACCCGCAACTCGCTCTATCAGACGATGTCGAAGGAGCGGCTCGGGGCCCGTTGGGCGAGCCGCAATGGTCCAGGTTTGCACGTGAAGGCTTGAACCGACGAAAGGGCAGGACGATGATGAGGGGCGTGCACCTGCAGCGACTGACTTCCGTGGCGGTCCCGATCCGAGCGTTCGCGACGGTGGTGTCGCTTCTGCTCGTCGCCCTCGTCTGGGGTGGATGCCGTCGGCCCGATCCGGTGTACGACCGTGTGCCGCGACCGATCGGTACGAGGGACCTCGTTCGCGCCGAGCGCCGCGATCCGGTTCCCCTGACCAGCGCGGAGTGGCAGGCGGTTCGGGAACTGCACGACCGCTACTTGCAGAGTTTCGCCGCCTTCCGCGAGGCCGAGCTCATTCCTTTCGCGGCCGACTTCTCGTCGACCGATGCCGAAGCGATTCGCGCCGACGAGCGGAAGCTGAGGTCGGTGATCGCCAGGCACCTAGGCATCATGGGCCGGATTGGGTCGATGGACGACGCGTTCATCGCCGAGCTGGGGGACGCCCTCGGTGAGGGCCGCAGCGCGCTCGTCGAGCGGCTGAAGGCGCGCAGGGCGATCGATCGGGCGAGTGCGCTCTCGGTGGGCGACGGCGGGCGCGGTTTGCTCGACTTGCGCCAACTGTTAGACGCCTTCGACATCGACGAGACCGAGCGGGCAATGATCGAGCCGACCCTCCGCGAGTTTGATGCCGAAGCCTCGTCGCTGGCCCGTTCCATCGCTGACGAGCAGGCGACGCTTCCGCTCTCGCATCTGGAGGTGCTGGAGCGCCGCGGTCCGGCTTCCAGCTCGGTCGATCCGGCCTTGCGCGATGAGGCCCGCAAGAAGGCCATGGAGAGAGCCGAGTGGGATCGATACGCGGAATCGCGCCGGGACCTCGAAGTCCTTCTGGAGCGATACGCCGAGCTCGCCGATCGGGCGATCGAAGGCGTCGCGGTCGTCCTGGACGAAGAGGAAGGGGCACTTCTTCGGCGCCGCCTGCTTCAGTCGAGGCTCGACGAGGAGACTGCCCGACTCGGTGATCCGAGCGCGTTTCAGGCCTTGGTCGCGGCGCGGACGATCCGTGTGCCGCGTGAGATCCGCGACCAGATCGAAGCGATGCGGATCAAGTTCCTCGCCGAGGACGAGGAGCGGCTGCGCTCGCTTCTGGAGGTGCGCCGACAGCGACATGTCCCGGGCGTGTTCGATCCGATCGGAGGTTCTGGCGGCGCGGATGCGGTGAAGCGGCACAAGGAGCGCGAGGCCGCGCTCATGAAGACCCGCAACGATGCGGCGAGGAGCTTCCGCGATGCCGTTCTTGGGCTTGTGCCCGATGATGTACGAGGCGAGATCGAGGCCTTACGCGAGAAGGACCGCGAGTCGTTCAGCAACGCCCTGGCCGAACTCGTCGGCTCGGGTCGGGTGTCGACGCTTGTCCAGCGCCGTCCACGGGGCTTTGGCGATCGCGATCCGCCGCAGCCAGCCTGGATCAACGAGCGAGAGCAGGAGTCACGCGATCCCGGTGAGCTTCGCATGATGCTGGCGGAGGCGCCGGACCAGCGGGCGATCGCCCGGCTGCTCGCACGCTCGGGGATCGGTGGAACGTCGACCGAGGTTGTCGAACAGATCGTCGCAGCATGGCGGCCGCGATGGGACGCCGAACGTGACGCGGCGGCCGTCAAGGTCAAGAGTCTCATGGTTCCGATCATGACCTCCATGAACGAGGTCAGTGCTCAGCACTTCGACAGCGCCGCCCAGCGGCTCATCGGCGGCTTCGACGAGTTGCGTGATGCCCGCACGCACCTCGAGGAAGAACTCCTGGCTGGTGTCGAGGCCGCACTTCCCGAGGGCCTGAATCCGGCTGCGCTGGATCTCTGGCGATGGGAGCGGGCGGAAGCGCGATCCCGACTTCGTTGGCGTGACCTGCCCTTCGATGAACTCATGCGTTTCCCGCAGGAAGCGGCCATCCCCTTCATCGAAACCATTGGTCGGGTGCCGGTACCGGCGGAAGCCGCCGCGGCCCGGGCGAGGATCCTGGCCGCGGCCATTGCCCCCAAGGCCGAAGAACTCGAACAGGCCACCGAGTCCTTGCGCGACGTGGTGCTCTTGGCCGTTCGCAAGGCGATGGGCTTGGCGATGGAGGCTCGCGTTCGAGGCATGCGCGAGCGCGACGCGCTGAGCGAGTCGCGTCCCGAGATCAAACGCATCATGTCCCCGGTTCGATCGGCGGCCGAGCGGCTCGTTGAACTGAGGCTTCAAGTGCTTGCCGACGTCGTCGCCGTCCTTCCCCAAGAGGATGGCCGGGCAATTCGTGAGGCCTTCGTGCGGGCCGCGTATCCGCGTCTCCTTGAGGAGAGGCGTCTGCCCGAGCGTGCCCTTCAGCGGCTTCGCGACGAGCCCCTCCTGAGTGACGCCCAGCGGGCGACCTTGGCGGGCATCATCGAAGATCGCGGTCGCGCCCGCGACGCGGCCCTCGACCAACTGCTCTCCTGGGCACGAGCTTGGCGAAGCGAGCAGCGAACCGACGGCAACGACCTGAACGAGCGCGACAGCGCCTCGCGCAATCACCCGCAACTGGCCGGCGTCTTCTTCGACCGCGAGGAGGCCGATGCCAGAGCGATGCAGGCCGCGTTCCTGCTCCTCGACGACGACGCGCGCCTGCGGCATCGCGAACTGGTCGAGTATTTCAACGACCCGCCCGCATCGGGCAGGTGGCTTGATTAGCACGACAGCGCCCGTGAGCTTCTACTGACCTTCCGGCACCGCCGTAGGAGTCTGAATCGCTGGAGCGTCGTTCGCGGTCCGAGCCAACCAGAAGCCAATGACTTCGGTCCGAAGCGCATAGACGCTTGTCACGGCCGTGACGAAGAGTGTCTTGCCGTCCGGCCCGCCGAAGGCGCAGTTCGAAGGCGCTTCAGGGAAGCCGACGCGCCCAAGCATCGTGCCCTCGGGGCTGATGACCTGGATCTCGGCCGCGTCCGGGTTCGTGCACCAGAGGTTGCCGTGCATGTCGAGGGCGAGGCCGTCGCCGCGACCGCGCGGGGCGATGCCGTCCGCGCCGACGAGGCTCGCGAACTTCTCTGCGGGCCCGAGCTTGCCCGGAGAGAGCACCTCGAAGCGATAGACGCCGGGGTCAGCGTAGGAGAGAACGTAGAGCCGCTTTCCGTCAGGGCTCAGACGTACGCCATTGGGGGCCTCGATGGTCGAGTCGACGCGCGTCGCGGTTCCGTCCTCGGCTCGGTAGAGGACGCCCTTCGTCTTGCTCTTGGTTCGCCCGAGCGACGGGTCGGTGACATACGCGCCGCCGGCGCGGTCTACCGCAAGATCGTTTGACCGCTGGACCGGAAGTGATTCGCCGTCGATCTCGACCGTTGCGTCGAGATGCCGGATCTCCTTGGTGGCCAGGTCAATCTCGACGAGTCCGCCGCGCTTCACTTTCGCCGGTGCGCCGCTGGCGCTTAGGCCGGGCGGGCCGCCCTGGGTCCCGAAGAGGCGGCCGCGATGGTCGAACATGAGGCCGAAGCAACCACCGTTGTTGACGACGAACTCGGTTGCGTTGTCGTGCGCTCTTGAGGCATCGAGTTCGTGCGAGACGAGTCGCATCACCCGCGCGGTGGGGACGTCGACGAAGTAGAACTGACCGGTGGCATCCGACGCTGGACCTTCGGTGAAACGAAAGCCGGTGGCGATCTGGACCGGCTTGCTGTCGGCAGCAACGAGACCCGGAATGGGACCGCGCTCGACGGGCTTGGCAGCCGCGTCAGGCGGCGTGGCGGGAAGTGCGGGAGGTCGGGGCGACGCCTGGAGGAGAGCGATGGCCAAGAACGGGGTCAGCATGCGTGTTCCCGATGAATGGGAGGAGTGTGGCGAACTCGCCGGAGCCTGATGGCGCACGACTCGTCGCGAACGGATGCGGCATCGTATAGGCGGTCTCAAGCGGACTGATCGGCGTTGCGAACGCCCCATCGCGACAAGGGGAAGTGTGTCCCTCGCGACGATGTGGCCCAGCGGCCAATCTCGAGCTGGTGGACCCAGTTTCCGGGAAAGCACTTGCCTCGCGTGACGGCTGACGTAGGCTCGTCCCGTTCTCGTACTGGCGGCGCTCAACGGTCCGGTGTCGCGCCGACTCGCGCATCCATCGAGAGTCCCCCCGACAGCCGCGGACCACAATACCACTCCTCATGGCTACCCAACGAACCACCCGACGTATTGCCCACGGGGCGCTGTCGATTGCCTTTTGGCTTCTCGCGACCGCTCCGCTAGCTGCCGAGACGTATGTCGACACCTTTGAGACAGGCAGTTCGCAGGGCGCCTGGACCTTCGGCCTCCCGCCGGTCTATCCGATGAGTGGTGGCAACCCGGGTCGCTACCTGCGAGTCGACAACCTCGACACGTTCGCTCCGCAGCCGCGCTGTGCGATGACATCCAATCCTTTCACCGGCAACTACCGCGAACGCCATGTCGTTCGGATCGCCGTTGATCTGGTCACCTTCGACGTTGACTTCTCCGCCGCCGAGCGACCCTGCACCCTGATGCTGGTCAACAACAACGCCACCGTCGGCAACACAAACGATGACTGGGCCGTGTACTACAAGGGTGTTGACATCCCACAGGAGGGACAGGGCTGGAAGAGCATCAGCTTCGACATTCCCGCCCAGGAACGAACGCTGCCCGCCGGCTGGAACACCTTCCAGTTCGGCTCCGGCTCGCCGACCCCGAACTGGAACGTCGCGATCCAGGATGTCGATCGGGTCCTCTTCTTCTACGGCGATCCCGAGTTCTTTTTCATCTTCCAGCAGTGGGATCTCGGGCTCGACAACGTCCTCATCGAGACCGCTCCGGCCAATCCCTTCGACCTCGACCGCGACGGCTCCGTTGGCCCGACCGACCTCGCGATTCTGCTCGGAGCATGGGGCACCACCGGCCCCGGCGACTTCAACGGCGACGGCACGGTCGGCGCCTCCGACTTGGCCGAACTGTTAGGAGCGTGGGGCTGATCGCCGCTTCTGGACATCGATTTTCCGCGGGGCGAGCGCTTCGGCGACGCGCGCTGCCGTCGTGGCGCTGACCTCAAAGCGCAAGGCTCGGAAGGCCTCGACGAGATTCGACTTCGCGCCGGCGCTGACCGAGACGATCAGGTTGCCAACCGCTATGTCGGCTTCCCCGGCGGGCGGGCATTCGTAGAGCGTCGACCAGACCCGACGCATGAAGTCTCGCTCGCCGCTGGCGTGGCGCAACGGAAGGAGCATCGCGATCCAAAGCGACTCGGCATCGGCCGTCGAGACGCCGATGCCCTTGGCTAGCGTCGTCGCGTGCGTCGCCTGGGGGTCGTTGCGATAGGCGGTGAGAATCGCATCGAACTGCCGCGCGTCAGCGGGAACCATCCATCCGAGCGAATCTTGCACCTCACCGGCGAGAAGAAATGCCAGGGCTCCCGCGAGCGGGCCGAACCGATCGGGCGTCGCCGCACCGAGCTCGGACTCGAAGAAGACGAAGGTGCGGGCGATCGCGACGGGTAGGCGCTCGCCGAGCGGTACGGAGGGCTGGCCGTTGGTGAAGCCGCGCAACAGCTCCTCGAGCGCCTCGGTGCCGATGCTCACGCGGGCGACGCCGGGCATGGCGACGATCGGAACGCTGCGCTCGGCGACCTGCCCGGGCGGTGCGTCGGAGGCTGGACGCACCGCTTCGGCGATGATCGCCCGGCCCTTGACGAAGGGCCCCTTCGTCGGATCCGGCGGCGGCGTGTTGCCGCAGATCTCGCGGCAGCGCAACCAGTAGGCATCGAGGCAATCCAACAGTCGCTTCACGAGCCACGGGTCGTAGTCGATACGTTCCGTGAGGAGCGACACCGATGTTCCGCGCCATTCGTTCAGCTCAAGCGAGCGCCCGTCACTGGCCATCCACGGCACGGTCGTGCCCGGCCGGAGCATGCGGAGCTGCTCCTCGTGGGCCTGACGGACCATGTCAAGCCAGAACGCGCATCCGCCCGCGCTGGCGATCGGCGCCGGCCAGGCCAACAGGAGCGCGATGACGGAGGCAAGGAGACGCCCCTGGGGCGATGCGATCGGGACGTGGAAAGGTGAGGGGCGAGCCACCGCCGGATTGTGCCGCGCCGGGGCGGAATCGGCGATACTCACGACATGTTGACCGGTGGAGTCTGGTTGCCGATGGCGCTGTGGCTGGCCGGTGCGGTTGCCGCGCTGGTTGTTGCGGCTGTCGCCCTCATCGGCCGCCGTCCGAAGGGTGCCTGTTGCCCGCGTTGCCGCTACGCCGTCGCGGGTGCGGCCGTGGAAGCGACTCGGTGTCCCGAATGCGGGTTCGCGGCCGCTTCCGAACGGGACTGGTTTCGCCGTCGCCGTCGCCCTTGGACCGGATGTCTGGCCGTTCTGGTCGCCCTTGCGCTCGTCGCGGTTCCGTTTCGTGAGCCGCTGCGCATCTGGGGGATCCGGACGTTCCTCGACCGTTACGTCGAGATCGGGCGCGGGAAGGCGGGTCGGGTGACGATCCTGCGGGAGCACGACCGTTGGAACGACCTCGGTCTTCCAGAGTGGTTCGGACCCGACCGGCTGGTCGCGGTGCTGCCCGACGGGACCCGCCAGATGCTCCTCGGCGAGGATCACATCGAACTCGGCGTCGGGCGCCACAGCGGCATGCCTCCAGACGATTCGCCGGGATTCGGCGCGGCGGTGCCCCGTGGGATCCGCTCCCGGGACGCGGATCCGATCGCGGAGCCGGGGGACGAACTCCTCGTCCTGATCCCCAGCGGCGGAAGCGGGGGATATGTCACGACGGTTCTCTACTCGATCGGTCCGGGCGGACTCCGGCCGAAGTCGGTGCTCGAGAACGGCTGGATGGACGACGTCGACCATGACGGGGCCTTCGAGGTGGTGGCGTTCATCAGTGACTTCGCCTACGTCTGGACGAGCGGCGCCGGGTCGACGCGGCCGACGGTCTACCTGGATCCGCGCGGATGGGACACGGGGATGTGGACGGTCGATGCCCGAAGCATGTGGGCGAGCGGTCCCTCCGACGAGGATCTGCAGGCGCTCCGCGACCGGATCGCCGCGGCCGATCCGGCCCGCAGCGAGGAGTGGATGTCGCCCTTGCTGCGCGGTGTGTTAGGGCTTCTCTATTCCGGCCAGGCCCGTCGCGCGGAGGCATTCCTCCGTGAGTCCTACCGGGGAGACGCAACGGAACTCTCCGATTTCGTGTCGGAGTTCAGGCAGAAGTTTGAAGGCAGCCCCTTTGCCGAACAGGTTCGCGGTCTCTCCCGCGGACAGGAGCCTTGGCCATGATCGAGCTGATGGGATGGATCGTGACGACCGCGGCGCTCGGGCTTTCCGGCATGGACGCGCCCACGCCTCATCGACACCTCGTGATCGCTCCCGAGCGATTTCGAGAGTCGCTGCGCGCCTACTGCGATCATCGGACGAAGGCCTCGCCGCACCTGGAGAGCTTCGAGTTCGTGACCCTCGAGCGGGCCCTGTCGCTGGAGTCGGGGCGGGATGACGCCGAGCGCCTCAAGCGGTTCCTCTTTACGCGCTGGAAGGAGGGCCGTCTGACATCGTGCCTGCTGGTCGGCGACTGCGACACATTGCCGATGCGCTCGATGACCCTCGACCGCGGCACCGCGCCGGCCTTCCACTGGGCGTTCTATCCCTGCGACCTCTATTACGGTGATGTGGCCGACGCGAACGGCTCGTTTGATGACTGGAACGGGCGCACCGATGGCTTTCACGCTGACTATTGGGGCGAGGTGCACGGCGAGACGAACAAGGATGGCGTGATCAACGCCGATCGCGTCGACTACGACCCCGAGCTGGCGATCGGTCGCTGGCCGGTTTCGACGCCCGAGGAATGCGCCGCCGTCGCCGCGAAGACGATTGCGTTCGAGCGGGCGACCAGCGGGAAGGACGCCACGCGCCCGATCGCAGCGTTCTTCGCCGTGGGCGGCTGGGTGGACGTGCGCGGGCGGATCGCTGCCTTGGGCGAGCGGATGAGCGGCTCGCACGAGGTGGCGGTTCACCTTCACGACACGCCCAACGGGTCCCCGCCGAACGAGGAGTCCATGAAGGCAGTGCTGGCGCGGCACCCCCGATTCGTCTTCCACACCGGCCACGGGCAACCGTGGGGCTATGAGGGCTGCCTCTCGCTCAAGACCATCAAGGGCATTCCGCCCGGCCCCGCGCAGCCGATCTACTTTTCGGTGGGTTGCTCGACCGCTGAAGTGATGACCCAGGCGCCGTACCAGCCGTACGTGGACATCTTCGGTACCGAGCACGCGGGAACCAACGCGGGCGAGGTCTTCACCGCGCCGCCGCCGCCACCGGCCGTCTACCAGAGCGGGCCGCGCAACACGACCTCGATTGCCGAGACCTTGGTGCGGGTCGCCGATGGTGGCGCGGTCGCGGCCATCGGATGCGACACCGGTTCACAGCCCTGTGCGGTCACGCTCCTGGACGGCTTTGTGGAGACGATTGCCGCAAAGGGCGAGCTTACCCTCGGCGACGCCTGGGTCGAGGCAATTCGCCACTATCGCACGGCCGAGCGTCTCACCGAACTCGTTCCGACCGCGGACTGGTATCCGCCGAGCATCTTCTTCCAGGGGATGAAGTTCGTGGTGTTGGGCGACCCGGCGCTACGGCTTGCCGCCGTCCCGCTCAGCGGTCCCTAACGCCTCGCACATAACGACTCGCCAAGGTCGCCCGGCGGCGCTCCGACTCGGCCACGCGTTCCTCGCTCAGCTCGCCGTCGCGAATCGCCTTCGCGAGGGCGTCGCGGATCGCGCATTGCAACGAAGGCGTGTGGCAGCACAGGAGGAGGTCGCATCCGGCCTTCGCCGCCTCGACCGCGGCGCCGGGCATCTCGAAATGCTCGGCGATGGCCTTCATCTCCAGGTCGTCGGAGACGATGACGCCGTCGAAACCGAGTTCGTCACGGAGGATCCCGCGGAGGACGACTGGACTCATCGTCGCGGGCCTGGTCGGATCGAGGGCGCTGAAGAGGATGTGCGAAGTCATGATGGAGGCGACCTGGGCCCGAATCGCCGCCCGGAAGGGGACCAGCTCGACCCGGCGGAGCCGCTCAAGATCGTGGTTGAGTCTGGGCAGGTGATGATGGCTGTCCATGTCGGTGTCGCCATGTCCCGGGAAGTGCTTCCCGCATGCGGCGACGCCACCGGACTGGAGCCCCTCGATCACTGCGGCGCCGAGGGCCGCGACGATCTCGGCGTCGTGGCTGAAGGCGCGTTCGCCGATCACCGGATTGTCCGGGTTGCTATCGACATCAAGAACCGGCGCGAAGTCGATGTCGATGCCGATCGGTCGCAACTCCACGGCAAACAGTTGGCCCAAGGCCCGTGCCCGATGTTCGGGGCCGTTGAGATGGGCGCCCCATTCACGGGTCATGTCGCGCATCGGCGGCGAGTCGGTGAAACCCGGACCGCGGAAGCGCTGGACCCGGCCACCCTCGTGGTCGACCGCCACGGCCACGCCCGCGCCTGAAGCGGGGCAAGCCTTCACCGCGGAGCTCAGGGCCAAGACCTGATCGCGGTTGGTGTAGTTGCGAGCGAAGAGGATGACGCCGAAAGCGCCGCTTCGGATGAACTCGCTGACGTGCGACGTGACCTCGTGGCCGTCAAACCCGATCATCATGAAGCCGGAGGCTGCGCGCTCGGCGGACGTGCTGGTCATGTCGGCGTTGTAGCAGACGCGGACTCACTCGACCCGCATGCGCTCGTTGAGGCGAAGGTACTGCTCGCGAAGGGCGGAGTTGTCGAATCCGCGCAAGGCCGGAAGCTCCATCGACATGACCGCCTGGAGGTCGAGCTCGCCCTGGCGGATGAGTTCGCTGATGCCGACGCTGACGGTCATCGTGCGGTAGGTGTTTTCCGCGACCTTCAGCCGCTTCTCGACGGTGCGGTTGAGCTCCCGAACCCGGTCGGCCTGGGCCTTGAGATAGGCGCCGTAGTTGGAGACGGCGTCCTGGGCCAGCTTGCACGCGGCGATGTTCTTCTCAAGCGTCTGACGGGTGGCCTGGTCCGAGCCGGAGAGGAGCGACTTGGCCTGCTTCTCCGTGGCGGTTGCCTCGGCCCCGAACTCGGCGACCTTGGGCAGGGCTTCCTTTTCGATGTGCTCGACGAAACCGTCCTGGATCCGATCCATAATCCGGACCAGCAGGACATACATCCCGTAGTAGCGCTTGGCCGTCTCAGGAGACTCGTTCATGCGCTCGGTGATGTGCCGAAGCTGCTCGGTGAGGAGCCGGACGTTGTCGAAGGCAACGACCATGTCGGTGAATCGGTCGCCGGAAACCGTCGCCAGCAAGGCTTCGTGACCGCCGGGTCCCAGCTCGAGGCCGAGTTGGGCAATCCGTGAGGCGAAGTCGCGACGCAGCGAGGCGATCTCGTTGTCGATCTCACCTTGGCGCTGCCGGGCCTTCAGGATCGCAGCCTCCCAGTCCTCCTTGCTCTTGCCGAAGAGCTCATACCAGTCGCGCTCTGAGCTCGGCCGGGCCGAGGCCTGGCGCTCGAAGCCGACTCGCACCGTCTCATCCAGCTCGCGCTTCTCCGTCTCCAGGGCACGAAGCCGCTTGCGCACGTCGGTGACCTTCCCGTCGGTGAGGGTCTCGGCGCATTCGTCTAACAGTTCGTTGATACGGTCGCTGTTAGACGCCTTCGTCTCCTGGATCGGGTTCCAGGAGCTCTCCGGCAGCTTCGGGTCGCGGTCCATCCGGTCCAGCGCGTCACCCAGCACCGATGTAACGGAGGAGAAGAAGCGCCGCAGCGTCTCCGACTCCTCTCCGGCCTTCGGATCGGCCGGAGGAGTGGTTTCCGCGGGCGAGGGCTGGCTCGGGGCGGCCGGCGGCGCTTCCTGAACCGGGGCTGACGCCACAGCAGGCAACCCGAGGCCGGGTAGGAGGCTGACGAGAACGACGAGTCCGGGGAGGCGTGGGAGGGTCACTGGTCGAGCGGCTCGAAGAGAGCGAGATGGGCACCGGTCGGATCGGTGAGACCAGCGTAGGTCCCGATTCCCGGAATCTCCATCGGCTCGCAGAGCTTACGTCCGCCCAAGCGAACCGCGGCGGCGAGGCTGGCATGAATGTCCTCGACACAAAGGTAGGGGCACCAATGGGCGACCGAGGTCCGCTCGTCGGCACAGGCCTCGAAGACGCTCGCCACTGGCAGTGAACCGGCCTTCATCTCGATGAAGCTGGTGGCGCCGGCGACTCGGAATTGGGGCGTCCAGCCAAGCAGCTTCGCATAGAACTGGCTCGCGATCGGCACGTCTCGGGTGACCAGTTCGCACCACACGAACGTCCCTGGGCCGACCGGGTTCGTGCCATCGGTCTTGCCTGGAGCGGACTGGAAGAGGGCGACGTTGCCTCCGGTCGGATCGGTGATGACGGCGAAGCGGCCGATCGGAATGTCGGTGGGGCCGCAGCAGATGCGGCCGCCCAGCGGACAGACCTCACGACAGACTGCGTCGACGTCTTGGACAGCGATGTAGGGTAACCAGTGCGAGGGGCTCTCCAACGGGAACGCATCGCCCATCGGCATCAGGCCGGCGACGGTCTTGCCATCGATATCGAAGAGCGTGTATTCGGTATCACCCATAGCGAGTCCGCGCGTGACCGCCCGCATCAGCGAACGATAGAAGTCACGGCTGCGGTCGACCTCACGCGTCGTCAGCTCGAACCAACAGAACATGCCGGGCTCGACCGGGACGGTCCTCAGCTCCGTGCGACTCATCTGTCACCTCCGTTTGTCTCATGCGTGCCCCATGCGTGCCCATGCGTGTCCCACGCAGCACGCGAACAGGCCATAACGGGTCGTTCGCCCGACATCCCCCGACGAGTCCGCCGACCAGAATGCGGTCCGGGGCGGTTGGGGCGCACACCGCCGCGCCTCAGGATTGATCCTACCGGAGGTTTTGACGAAAGCCAGCGTGAAATCCGGCACGGGCCAATCGGCGCCGATTGCCGTCTCCAACAGGCGCAGCCGATGCGCCGCTCGGGCACGGTCGCAGTACGCTGATGCCATGTTCACCGCCGCCATCGCCGTTGCTCTGCTCGCCTTGGATCCACAGGCGAAGCCAGAGCGCCCCACCGGATCGCCTCCCGCCACCGAGGCGGCGCCGGGCGATAAGCCCGCGCCGGCGAATGAGCCTGCGAAAGCGAAGCCGACGGGGGATGAGACGGCGATCAGGCTTTTCAACGGGGTTTCCCTCGAGGGCTGGAAGGTCTTCGTGCCCGAGGGCAGCGCAGACGGGCTGTGGTCGGTGGAGGACGGCAACCTGGTCTGCGCCGGAAACCCGATTGGATATCTGGTGACGGATCGCGAATTCGAAAGTTTCGAACTCACGCTCGAGTGGCGATTCGATCCGAAGAAGGGTGCCGGAAACTCTGGGGTCCTTCTCCGCGTCCAACGGCCGGACAAGGTCTGGCCGACCTCGATTGAGGCCCAATTGCATTCCCTCAACGCCGGCGACATCTGGAACATCGGCGAGGTGCCGATGAAGCCCGATGCCTCCCGCACCGAAGGGCGGCGCACGCGGAAGCTGCAGGAGACCAACGAGAAGCCGCTCGGGGAATGGAACCGCTACCGGATCGTGGTCGACGGGGGCAAGCTCGAGCTCTACGTCAACGACCTTCTCCAGAACAGCGCCACCGACGTCCAGGTGCGGCCCGGCCGCATTGCCCTGCAGAGTGAGGGCTCTCACATCGAGTTCCGCAAGATCGAGCTGCGCGAATTGGGGGGAAGAGCCCCAGCGTCCGCTCCGGCACGCGCTCCCGCGAAGCCTGAGAAGCGCTGAGATTCCGGGTCGCCTTTCGGTGGGCAGCGGGTACCTTCAGGCTCGTCGAATCGGCGGGCAACGGCGCCCGACCTCCGCTCACGCCTGCTCACCTTGGGGGAGACCCGCATGACCCTGTCCTTCGCTCGCCTGTCCGTCCTGCTGTCGTTCGGGGCCCTGATCGTTACGACGCCAGCGATGGCCCAAGGGTCTGACGCCTGCCGCTCGCCGGAGCCGATCGCGGGGCTCGGCGAGTTCAGCTTCTCCAATGAGGGGGCGACCACCGACGGCACCGAGGCTGTGCTCTGCAATTCCTTCGGGTCGAGCCAGATCCATAACGATGTCTGGTTCTGCTGGACCGCGACATCGAGCGGTCTGGTGAGCATCTCGACCTGCGGGGCGAGTTTCGACACGCGCCTTGCGGTCTACGCGGGCTGCAGCGCTTGCCCCGACGAAAGCACCATCATCGCCTGCAACGACGACAGTTGTGCGCTGCAGTCCAAGGTCGACTTCGGGGCGACGGCTGGCGAGAGCTACATGGTCCGGGTCGGATCCTACTCGGCAGCCGACACCGGAACGGGACCGCTGAGTGTCACCTCCGGCTTCCTGGCCGAGATCACCAATCCGGCCAACGGACACGTGTATGCGGCGATGAACGCTGGGGCGTGGACATCGGCCAGCGCCTTGGCCGAATCGTTAGGTGGCCATCTTGTGGCAATCGGCAGCGAGGATGAGCAGAACTTCGTCTGGAGCGAGTTCGGCAACCTTCTTGGGGTGGATCGCCGGATCTGGATTGGGTTCAACGACCTCGCCAGCGAGGGTTCCTTCGAATGGACGAGCGGCGATCCTGCCCGCTACACCAATTGGAATGACGGTGAGCCGAACAACGCCGGGAACAACGAACACGTCGCCGAGCTGCTTGGGTCAAATGGGCGATGGAACGACCTGCCCGACAGCGGCGCAGGATTCGCCCACATCGCCGTGATTGAGTTTGGCGCTGGTGGCGGATGCGTCGCAGACGTCAACCGAAGCGGCGACGTCGATTCGACCGACTTGGCCATCATTCTCGGAGCGTGGGGCGGCTCGACCCCCGACCTCGATGGCAACGGCGTCGTCGGTGCATCGGACCTGGCAATCGTCCTTGGTTCGTGGGGACCCTGCTGATCGGACCTGAGGTACGGCTCGCCGGCGGCCGACGAACGAATGCGATGGACGGTGTGATGCGAACCGGGTGTCGGTGAGTACGCTATCGTCGGCCCGGACCGGGGCCACGTCGGCCCGGTTCGGCCTCACGATCATGCCAACGATGCTCTCCCACGCCCTTGTTGTTGCCGCGCTTCTTGCGATTCCGTTCCGAGCGGCACCCATGGTTGGTCATTCCCAACACGGATTGAAGCCGCCTGAGAATCCGGCGATCCCGCGCATGCCGGAGCCCAGTGCCGTGAACGGCCCGTTCGAGACGCTTCTCGAGTTGCGGCTCACCCCCGGAAATGTCGCGGTCACACCCAGCGGACGGCTCTTCATCTCGTTGCATCCGTTCGGCGATCCCGAGATTCGCGTTGCTGAGGTGCTTCGCAACGGAGGCCTTCGAGCCTACCCGACCGACGACTGGTCCCACGCCGTCGATGCCAACGGGATCGGCATCCAGTCGATCATCGGGCTGAAGTCCGATCCGAATGGCGTCCTTTGGCTGCTCGACGCGGGCAACCTCGCGGCACCGAACGGCACGCCGCCCAAACTCATCGCCTGGGACACCAAGGGCGAGCGGCTCCAGCGGGTGCTTCACCTGCCTCCGCCAGTGAGCGGGCCAAAGAGCTTCTTCCAGGATCTGGCCATCGATACGAAGCGCGATGCGATCTACATCGCCGACTGCGGGATCGGGGCGGGATTCGACGACGCCGCGCCCGCCCTCATCGTCGTCTACCTCAAGACCGGGATGGCCAGACGCGTCCTTGAGAACGCCGCCTGCGTTCGGGCTGAACCCGATGCGGCGATGGTGATTGACGGCAAGGAAGTCGGCGTGACCGGAGAGGGCGCGTCGCGTAGCGCTGCTCGGGTCGGGGTCAATCCGATCACGATCGATGATGCGGGCGAATGGGTCTATTTCGGGTCGATGCACGGCAAGTCCATCTGGAAGGTCAAGGCAGACGATCTTTCCAATCCCGGGCTTCCGAGCGCCGAACTGGAGCAGCGGGTGGAGCGACACGGAGACAAGCCGGTCTCGGACGGCATGACGATGGACTCTGCGGGCAACATCTACGTGACCGACCTGGCCGCCCATGCGATCGGCGTGACCGATTCGACAGGAGCCTATCGGGTGCTGCACCGGGATGACGCGCTTCTCCAATGGCCGGACGGCATGTGCGCGGGCCAGGACGGGAAGATCTACGTCACCGTGAACCAGCTCAACAGGCATGCGGCGCTCAACGGAGGGGAACGGGCCACGGAGCCACCGTTCCGGATCCTCCGGTTTGCGCCGATCGCTCCCGCATCGCTCGGCCGCTAACAGTTCGTTCAATCTGCCGAAGACTCACGCCGCATCACCGATGCCGTACGCCACGCTCGCCATCCTTCCCCTTCTGCTCGCCTCGATCAGGACCGGAGAAGGATCGGCGGCCGCGGCCGAGCCCGCGCCACTCATTGCCCGGGAAGTTCTCTTCGGCAATCCGGATCGGAGCGCCCTGCGGGTGAGCCCCGACGCGTCCCGGCTTGGGTGGCTGGCGCCGCACAACGGCGTCCTCAACATCTGGATCCAGGAGTTGGAAAACGGCGAGCGCCGCGGCGATCCTCGACCGGTGACGGACTCATCGCTGCGGCCGATCCGTCAGTGGGAGTTTCTTCCGGGGACGGACCAAGTCATCTATCTGATGGACGATGACGGCGATGAGGATTTTCGTCTCTACGTCGCGGACATCGAAGTGCCGGCGACCGATCAGTCCGGACAGGTGCCGAACGCCGGGGCGGCGACCGAGAAGCAGGCCTGCCACGGTCGGGCCCGATGCCTTACGCCGTGGGACGAGACGCGCAGCAAGATCCTCGCGGTCGATCACCGTCATCCCGGGCAGGTGCTGATTGCCAACAACCGGCGCGAGCGATCCAACTTCGATGTGCTTCGCATCGAGGTCGCCACCGGTGCTGCCGTCGAGGTCTATCGCAACGAACTCGCATGGTTTGACATGCTCTCGGACGGCGACTGGAACGTTCGCGTGGTGCGGCGATTCCTGGCCAACGGCGGCTCGGAGGCCCTGTACCGACCCACGCCGACCGGATCATGGCAGCCGTTCCGCACCTGGTCGGCGGACGATGCCGGGCCATCAAAGCCGCTGGGCGTTTCGGCGGACGGCCGAGTGGTCTACGTGTCCGATTGCACGATGAACGAGACCTCGCTCTCAGACACCGGTGGCCTCTTCGAGGTATCGATGGATGAGGCGGGGGCCCAAACGTGGCGGCTGCTGGCGAATGATCTGCAGTCGGAACCGCGGGGCCTCCTGAGCGATCCGGTCACCGGCCGCGCTCAGGCGGTGAGCTTCGAGTACGGGCGGGCTCGCTGGCGACCGGTCGACGAGAGCATCGCTCGCGACCTGCTGCTTCTGGGGACCATTGGCGACGGCGTCATCGAGATCACCAGCCGCTCCGTCGACGGTCGCCTCTGGACCGTACAGCACAACGATGCCCGTACCGGCGTGACCCACTGGCTCTACCACCGCCACGGGGAAGGTGGACGAACCGAACGACTCTTCCCGTCGAGCGATGCCATCGCCGCACTTCGCCTTCGCCCGATGGACGCGACGGAGATCACTGCCCGCGATGGACTGCAGCTCCTCGCGTACCTCACCGTTCCGGAGGGCTTCGTTCGCGGAACAAGCAAGCCCGGGCCGATGGTGCTGCATGTCCACGGTGGCCCGTGGACGCGCGACTCGTGGGGGTTCAATCCCCTGCACCAGTGGCTCGCGAACCGCGGATACTCGGTCCTCTCCGTGAACTTCCGAGGCTCGACTGGCTTCGGCAAACGATTCATGAACGCGGGCGACCGGCAGTGGTCGAAGGCGATGCACGATGACCTCGTCGACGCGGTGCAGTGGGCGATCCGCGAGGGAATCGCCGATCCGTCGAAGGTCGCGATCATGGGGCAGAGTTACGGCGGATACGCCACACTCGTAGGCCTGACCTTCACGCCAACGCTCTTCGCCTGTGGCGTCGACATCGTGGGGCCTGCGAACCTACGCTCGCTCCTCTCGTCGATCCCGGCGTACTGGGCGGCGGAGCGGGGCATGCTGGACCGCCGGGTCGGTCGGCTCGACGAGGGCGAATGGCTGGACTCGATCTCGCCGCTCTCGCGCATCGGCCAACTTCAACGGCCGCTCCTCATAGGCCAAGGGGCCAATGATCCACGGGTGCCCCGCTTCGAGTCGGACCAGATCGTCCAGGCCGCACAGACCCGCGCCGTGCCCGTCGCCTATGTCGTCTTCCCCGACGAGGGGCACGGCTTCGCCCGTCCGGAGAATCGCATGGCGTTCATGGCCATCACCGAGGCGTTCCTCGCGAAACAGCTTGGCGGACGGGCCGAACCCATTGGCGATGACCTGAAGCGCAGTTCCGGCCGAATCGAAGCGGGAGAGTCGCTGATTCGCAGCTTGGGACAATCGCTCGATACGGAACCCGGTCGTTGACGGCTCGACGACGTCGGCGCTACGCGGCTGATGAACTGTTCGACCTGTCCGGCCTCGGCAAGGCGATGGTTGCGCTTTCAGTGAGATGAATCGCGCTCGAGGGCTGCCTTCCAGCTTGCCTCCACACTGGGAAAACGTAGGCTTCGCCCATCGTGGGACCTTCATTGCGCATCGGGATGATCTTCACGGTCGATCCACTCGACCAGGGCGCGATTTCCGGCATGCCCTATGCTGCGGCGCGAGCGCTCGAGCGTCGGGGATTGACTGTCATTCCGCTCGAATCCGGCAATGGGCTATCGACTGGGCCATCGTCCGCGCCGACCTCGGGCGGCATTGCGGGGGCCAAGCGGAAGCTCAAGGCCCTGCTCAAGCGACGCCTGCCGCAGCGCATGCTCGAATGGCCGTCACGTTGGCGTAGCCGCGGCGACGGATTGGTGCTGCGCGAGGCGAAACTCGCCGCGGAGCGCGTGCAGGCGCGCATCGCCATGGTGCGTCGGGAGCGGGAACTGGACGCGATCGTCGGCATGTGCGTCAGCGTGCCGCTGGCCTTCCTTGAAACGGATCTTCCGATTGTCTACGCCAGCGACGCCACGGCGCGCATCGTGTTGACCACCTATCCGCGGTACGCGCGACGTTCGCAGGCCTATCGGGACGAGTGCGAGGAATGCGAGCGGCGGGCCCTCCATCGGGCATCGATCGTTGGGCTTGCTTCGGAAGTCGCGGTTCGTTCCGCGATCGAAGACTACGGCATCGAGCCACAGCGAGTTGGCCTGCTGCCCCTCGGCTCCCACGTGGTGCCGGATGCAGAATCGCTTCCGCAGATCGTTCCGCCCACGCGGGATGACCTCAAGCTCCTCCTCGTTGCAAGCGATCCCGAGCGAAAGCGACTCGGGTTCTCGGTGGACATTGTCCGCGAGCTCCGTCGGCGCGGCGTGAAGGCGGAACTGGTGCATATCGGCGCCCCGCATCGGCATCTTCGCGCTCCCTGCGTGCGGACGCTCGGCGCTCTTCGACTCAGTCACGCCGCTGACCGCTTGCGCCACCTCGCGGCAATCCGCGAGTCGCACCTCTCGCTCCTTCCATCGATCGGGGAGGCCTTCGGCATCGCCCCGGCCGAGAGTGCCCTAGCCGGGCGCCCGGCGATCGTGAGCGATGCCGGTGGGCTTCCGACGGTGGTGCGCGACGGTCAGACGGGCATCGTTCTCTCGGTCTGCGAACCTGTCTCGGCATGGGCCGATGCGATGGAACGCCTGATCGACGATCCGGATCGCTATCGCCGCATGGCGATCGCGGCCCGTGAGCGTGCCTGGCGCGAGTTCACCTGGGACGCATGGGCCGAGACCGTCGAAGGCATGGCCCGTTGGGCGATGGCCGAACGTCGCGCTGCCGCGGCCCCGGTGCCGCTCAGTCGTCGCAACGTCGGATGAGTGAACGAACTGTTAGGGCCACTTCAAGTGGGAGTCATCGCTCGCCGGCGTGCGCAACCGCCCGCCGCGCTGGAAGGAGTGTGCGCCCGGAGGGCGCTACGGATTTCTCAAACAAGTTTCAGAGCCCGCGTGGCGAGGGATAAAGCGCGTTGGCGACGAGCAGCCCAGCGACCAGCGCGCCCGCCACGGTGATGGCAGTGGTGGCCGTGTCGATGCCGCTCAGGACTTCCTTCTGCATGAGGGCATGCAGGCCGCGAAACCCCGCACTGCCCGGTACGAGCAGGGTGATGCCCGGAATCACGAGGAGCGCCGACGGCTTCGGCCGCATTCTGGCGAGGGCGTTGCCCGCGAGTCCGACCAGCGTTGCACCGACACAGACGCCCAGCGCAGGGCCAAGAAGTTGTTCGCCGAACGCGGCGCCGCCGAATCCGATCGTGGTACCCATGAGGACCCACCCCAAGTCGCGCCGATGGGCTCGGTAGAGGATCGCCAGCGACGTCCCTGCCAAGAGAAGGGCGGGTGCCAGGGCCCAGGAGGGAAGCGGCAGCGGGGCGACGTCGATGCGCATCGGCACGAACTGATCAGCGATTCGATCGCCAATAGCCGCGCCGAAACCGATCGCGATGAAGGTCATGATCGCACCCATGAGTCGGGAGGTGCCGGAGACGAGGTGCCGCATGGCCAGCTCGTTCATGGCCGTTGCAAGCGACAGGCCCGGAAGGAACGCGATCAAACTGGCGATGGTGACGATCGAGGCCGAGGTGGTCGGGAAGTAGCCCGAGGCGCAGCGAGCGAGCAGGGTGACGATCGCCCCGGCCACGAAGTCCGCAAGTGCAATCTTCGATGGCTCGCGGCTCAGGAGACTCGAAGCGAAGCCTGCGGTCGCGCAGATGATCGAGGCCGCGACGATCTCCCGAGGACCTCCTCCGAAGATCAGGGCAGCCGCGGCGCCAGTCACGCCGAGTGCGGCGAGTACCTTCAGGAGGTTCATGTGGCGAGGACGGGCGGCGACCTCGTCGACTCGCCGAAGGGCCATCTCGGGCGTCGCCCTGCCGGCGCGAAGGTCGTCGATGATCTGGAGCATGGACTCGAGACGGGCCAGATCGGTCGCGCCGGGTTCCACCCGCAGCATGAGGCTACGCTGACGCGAGTCACGTCCGACCGCCACCTCGATCATGGTCGGTACGCAGAAGATGGAGACCTCGAGTCCTAACAGTTCGCCCAAGCCGGTGAGGATGCCCTCGATCCGGTGGGACGGGGCGCCATACCGGTGCAATTGCTCGGCGAGGCGGAGGAGCAGCTCCACAGGCCGGTCATGCTCAGCTGGCGTGGGCGGGGCGGGCTGGTGCGTGTCGTCGCTCATCGGCGTGGTCGTGCGCCTTTCCTGGCCGCGGCTTTCCACTCCTCGACGACGATTGCGTAGCGCTCGTGGTCAGCCCACGCCCCAGCGATTTGCAGGTAGCGAGGCGAATACCCTTCCAGCCGAAAACCAACCCGCTTCGCAAGTCGGATGGAGCGGGAGTTCTCGGGTCGGATGTTGGCTTCGACTCGGTGCAGCCGGAGCGCGGTGAACGCATGCGCCAGAAGGAGCCGGAGCGCTTCGGTCATGTAGCCATGACCCTCGAAGGGATCGCCCAGCCACCAGCCGGCGAAGGCCGAATGGAAGGGGCCGCGGATGATCGAGTTGATGCTCGCGCCCCCGAGAATGCACTCGTCCTCACGACGGCAGATGAGGAGCTTGCAGTACGCCGCATCGCGTCGCGAGGCGAGAAGTCGATTCACCCAGTCCTCGCCCCAAAGCGTCATGCCCTTGGCGGGTTTCGGGTCCCATGCCCTCAGCCGCTTGAGCGATCGCTTTCGCAACGCCATCAGTTCGGCCGCGTCGCGGCGCCTGGCGAATCGCAGGAAAACGCGCTCACCGGATCGGACGATCTCGTCGCGAGGTGGCGGCGCCTTGGCGCGAGGTGTCGTGGGATTCACGCGTCCGCTCCGTCCGCACGCGCGTCGGTGGCGGGCGCCGTGCCCGTGATAAGGACAAACGCGGCGGCGAACGCACAGGCAAATGCCGCTGCTGCCACCCAATGGCCGGCAGCGGTCCCTCGAATCGCGACGGCAGCGCCGATGACCGCGATGCCAGTGGAGGCAGCGACCTGTCTGGTCGTTCCAAGAACTCCGGACGCCTGACCGCGGCGTTCGGGTCCGGCCCGCGAAAGAGCGTCGGTGTTCGCAGGGCTCATCAGAAGCCCCACACCGAACCCGAAGAGGACCATGCCCGCTGCGATCGGGAGGTAGCGGAGGTGTGGGGCGGCAAGGGCTTGCACCACGAGCCCCCCGGTGGCGAGCAATGTTCCGAGGAGAATCGGGAAGCGGGGGCCCGATCGGTCGTACATACGTCCGGCGACATGCACGATGAAGAGCGTGGGCAACATCATCGGAAGGAGCGCTGCACCTGCCTGTCCTTGGGTGAAGCCGAGTTCGTGCTGAAAGAAGTCGCTCATGAAGATGACTTGACCGGTCATGGCGAACTGCGAACAGAAGAGGACGACGGCGGCGCCAAGAAAACCCCGGTCGTCGAAAAGCCGGAGGGCGACGAGAGGATGGCTTCGATGCCGTTCCGTTGCGACGAAGAGAATGCTGGCGATGGTGCCGATGACGAGCGGTACGGCGACGGTGGTGGTTGCCCAGCCCCACTCCGGACCCTGCTGGATCCCAAAGACCAGGGCCGGAAGGCCGACGAGGTAGAGAAGTACGCTCGACGTGTCGACGGGGACGCGAACCCGCGGTCCTGGATGGGGCTTCACGCGGGCCGTCAGGAGAAGCGCGCCAGCCGCGATTGGGAGGTTGAGGAAGAAGCAGGCCCGCCAGGAGACGTACTCGGAGAGGGCACCACCGATGAGCGGCCCGAGCGTCAGGAAGAGCATGGGAATGCCGACGTACACGCCCATCGCCTTGCCCCGCTCGCCGGGGGCGAAACTTCCGATGACGATGCTCGAACTCGCTGGCTGCATGAGCGCGGCCCCGACTCCCTGAATGGCCCTCCCTGCCACCAGCATTAGGCCACTTTGGGCGACGCCACACATCGCACTGGCGATCGTGAAGACCAGCATGCCCAGTACGAAGGAGCGGACGCGGCCGAAGCTGTCGGCCAGACGACCGCACAGGGCGATGAGCGAGGCCATCGCCAAGGTGTAGCCGTTCATCACCCATTGCTTCTCGGCGTGACTCAGGCCCAAGTCTTCGCCGATCGTGGTCAGGGCCACTCCAACGACGGTGACGTCGAGGAGGATCATGGCCAGGGAGCCCGTCATCGCAAACAGCACCAGCCACCGTCGCGGATGAGTCTGCTCATCGTGGGTGATGAGAGGCGGTGAGGTGGTCGACCCTGGGGGCATGGAACGAGGATCCTACCGAAGGCTGCTCCGGGATCGGTGTGCGGCCGAGTTGCCCCACTAGAATCCGCCAATGCGATCGCTCACGCTCCTTTTCCCTACGCTCCTTCTTGCCGGTTGCTTGTTGTCGTGCTCGGCCTCGCCCAGGGCCTATGAGAATCCGACTTCACCGCCGGCGGCGACGGTGCGGCGACCGAGCATCTTCGGCGTGTGGAGGGTGGTGGCGATCGAAACGGCGGGAGGGGGACGCTTGGTGCCCCCCACGTCGGGTCGCCCGGTCGAATTGGAGTTCGCCGCCCCGGTCGATGGCCAAGCCCGGGTGAATGGCTACGCCGGCGTCAATCGCTTTGGCGGACCCTATTCACACTCGCTTGGCGAAGGTGACGTTGGCGTGCTTCTGATCGGCAGCCTAGCGGCCACCCGGATGGCAGGTCCCGAAGATGCCATGCGATTCGAGGACGCGCTCCTCGACGCGCTCGGTCGCGCGAGAACGATCGCCTTTGACGGGCGAGAGGCGGCAATCGATACAGGAGACGAACGAATCGTCATCGCCCGCTAACAGCCCGAGTGACTTTCGCCACGGGCTGCTAAGCGAGTCGGAACACGAACAATCTTGGCGAGACGAGGCGGGTGTCGACGAGAGGTCGTTACACACCGCGATGCTTCGGCGCACGGTAGCTCGGGCGTTCGGCTTCAGCGAGAACGGTGTCGCGAGGCGTCGGACGAAGTCCCTTGTCCTGAGCGGCTTCGCGGAAAATCTCGAAGGTCGTATCGCGCAGCATTGTCTTGACTGCCGACTGCATGCCGACGAGCCGCTCGTGAATCGCGCAGGGTTCGCCCACACCACAGACGCCGCCGCCAAAGGGGCAGAGCGGGCTGGTGTCATCTCGCTCGAAGAGGACGTAGACATCCTCTAAGGCGATCTCATCGGGGTTCTTCGCCAACGCATATCCGCCGCCTGGACCTGGCGAGCCGTGAACCAGGCCAGCCTGCGAAAGCACCGTGAGGAGCTTCGCCACCATCGCCCGAGGCAACCCGCGTTGATCGGCGATGTCATTTGCTGAGAGGCGGGTCTTGCCGCCATCCCACGACTCGGCGAGTCGGCTTAACGCTGCGATGGCACGTTCCGTTTGTTTGCCGTACATGTCGTGCGGTCCATTTCCAGCCGCTATGCGGCTCGATTCGATCGTCGAATTGGCCTTCGAGGCGATCGGTGATTCCGAGGTGAGAGGTCTCCGGTCGCCAGTCGGCGCCTCGAGAGAGTCGCCGCTTGGGTGGTTTGTCCGATCCCGTTCGCGTTCCCGGTCACGGATCACGGAGTTTCTCTCGGTTACCCTACCAACAGGTCAGCATTTGATGCGATCGCTGCGATCGCTCGAGCGCCGAAGGTCGGTGAGCGGGGGGGTGACCCCAATTTCCGGAGGAATCGGGGGTGAGGGTCTAGACGTTCCTCAGAATCTAGGATATACAGATCGTCAATTCCTGCAACGGGCAGGAGCGGATTTTCCGATGAGGAGTCCGCGGCTCGATCCGAGACCTCCGACTATCGAACGACCGATAGAAGCGAGTCTCGCTGGTCCGTGGCACGTTTGGCCGATTCGTCCAAACACCACCCCGCCCGTTCGCCGGGAACCGACTGCACAGATCAGATGCCTCGCCTTCCGGCCCTGGGCACCGGTAAGGCGTTCCGGCGACAGGGCACGAGAACACCCTCCGCCGGCGGACCCTCCTAAGGGTCCGCGCCTCGGCCCGATCAACCTCGCAAGCAATTTCATTGGCTAAGCCCAGCCCCGAGAAGGAATCATGGCGACACCTACTCCTCTCCTGAGTCTGAACGCTGCTGAGTCAGCGGGTAGTTACGAGTCCGGCGTCAAACTGGACCGTTTCTCGTATGACGACGCCGTCGTCCGAAAATTCGTTCTGGCGACTGTCCTCTGGGGCGTCGTCGGCATGCTCGTCGGCGTGATCATCGCGCTGCAACTGGCCGCACCGTACTTCAACTTCGGCCACACGCCGTTCGGTGAGTACCTGAGCTACGGGCGACTTCGCCCGCTCCACACCAACGCGGTCATTTTCGCGTTCGCGGGCAACGCCCTCTTTGGTGCGATTTACTACTCGACGCCGCGTCTCTTGAAGACGCCGATGTTCAGTCGGCTTCTCTCCAACATTCACTTCTGGGGGTGGCAGGCGATCATCGTCTCCGCCGCCCTCACGCTGCCGTTGGGCATCACGCAGGGCAAGGAATACGCCGAACTCGAATGGCCGATCGACATCGCGGTCGTCCTGATCTGGGTGGTCTTCGCCCTCAACTTCTTCGGCACCTTGGCCACGCGGCGCGAGCGACACCTCTACGTCGCGGTGTGGTTCTACATCGCCACGGTCATCGCGATCGCGGTCCTGTACATCTTCAACAACATCGTGATGCCCGCCGGTTGGCTGAAGAGCTACTCGATCTACGCCGGCTCGCAGGACGCCTTCATGCAGTGGTGGTACGGCCATAACGCCGTCGCCTTCTTCCTGACGACGCCCTTCCTCGGCCTCATGTACTACTTCCTCCCGAAGGCCGCGGACCGACCGGTGTTCTCATACCGGCTCTCGATCGTGCACTTCTGGAGCTTGGTCTTCATCTACATCTGGGCCGGACCGCACCATCTGCACTACACCTCGGTGCCCGAGTGGGCGTCAACGCTTGGCATGCTCTTCTCGGTCATGCTTTGGATGCCCTCTTGGGGCGGCATGCTGAACGGACTCCTGACCCTGCGAGGCGCATGGCATCGCGTGGCGGCTGATCCGATCCTCAAGTTCTATGTCGTCGCCGTGACCTTCTACGGCATGTCGACCTTTGAGGGGCCGCTTCTCTCCGTGAAGAGCGTCAACGCCCTCTCTCACTACACCGACTGGACCATCGCTCACGTGCACGCCGGCGCCCTTGGCTGGGTCGGCTTCATGAGCTTTGGTATGGCCTACTGGCTGGCCCCGCGTCTCTTCCAGACGGGCACCATCGCTAAGCCCAACTGGGTCGGGCTGCACTTCTGGCTCGGCACGATCGGCATGCTGCTCTACATCATCCCGATCTACGCCGCCGGCCTCACCCAGGGCCTGATGTGGCGGGCATTCAACGCTGAAGGCTTCCTCCAGTTCCCTGACTTCATCGAAACGGTCACGATCCTCATCCCGATGTACTGGTTCCGCGTGCTCGGCGGCGGGATCTACCTGGTTGGCGCCATCCTCTGCTTCGTCAACATCCTCCTCACCTGGGCCCGTCGGCCGAAGGTGTACGACGTTCCGGTGTTCGAGGCCGCCCCGCTGGCGAAGGGATACCGGGCGCATCCGATTCCCGGTTCATCGCTGCCGAAGGGCATCGTTCTTGACGTCGCCCACAAGCTGGACGTCTTTGGCCAGCTCAATTGGCACCGAAAGTGGGAAGGGCTTCCGCTGCTGTTCACGATCTTCGTCGTGATCGGCGTTGTGAGCGCCTCTCTCTTCGAGATCATCCCTCTCTTCACCCGAACCTCGGACATCGTTCGCATCAAGACGGTGACGCCGTACTCGCCACTGGAACTGACCGGTCGTGAGATCTACATCGCCGAGGGCTGCGCGAACTGTCACTCGCAGATGATCCGGCCGATGCGCGCTGAAACCGATCGCTACGGCGAGTACAGCAAGCCCGGCGAAGCGGTCTATGACCATCCGTTCCTCTTCGGCTCTCGCCGGGTCGGTCCGGATCTCGCTCGCGTCGGTAAGAAGATCCCGTCAGCCCTGTGGCACCTGCGACACCTCAACCTGCCCACCGATACGAGCCCGGGCTCGATCATGCCCTCCTATCCGCACTTGGTCGACAAGGCCATGGATTGGTCGCGCATCACGGCCAACGTGAACGCAATGGTCGCGCTCGGCGTCGACTATGACGAAGCCACGGTTCGCGATGCGGAGCGCCTCGCCAAGGAGCAGGCGAAGAAGATCGCCGATCAGGTTGTCGCGGAGGCCGGTCCGAACGGGATGGAGGACAAGCAAGTGGTGGCTCTCATCGCCTACCTCATGCGACTGGGAACCGACCTCGACAAGCCTGTCGACGTCGCACCCGCCGTTGCAGGAACAGACATGGGTGAACCGATTGCCCGGCATGACGGGGCGAACCTGAGTCCCTCGGGGTCTCAGCATGTGGGGGGTGAGTGATGTCGCTGCAGTTCGTCACCCATCTCGCCGCAACAAGCATTCCCGCAGTCGTTTCGCTTCTCTTCTTCCTCTGCCTCTTCCTCGGCATCCTCCTCTGGGTTGCGTTCGGCAACCGTCATGGTCGCTTCACCCGCGACGCCCGCATCCCACTGGAGGATGAACCGGTCGATCCAATCGCCCCTCGCGCCTCGGACAGGAACCCCCGCCTGGGGATCTCGGTCGGAGCCGGCACCGCCAAGGAGCATTCGAATGGCTAACACGTCGTCCGTCACGTCCGCTACGTCACATGCCTCCTCGTCAGGGCCCGCCGGCGAGGCGAAGATCCTTGACCACAATTACGACGGCATTCGGGAGTACGACAACCCGATGCCGTTTTGGTGGAGCGCCCTCTTCTGGGGAAGCTTCATCTTCTCGGTGCCCTACTACATCTATTACCACGTAGGTGTCGGCCCGACGCTCAATGACAACCTCGAAGCGGAAGTGGGCGAGTTCGTCGAAGCCCAGGCTGCAGCCCTCGGAGACCTGAAGCCTGATGCGAAGACGATCCTCTCGCTGGTGCAGAACGACCCGAAACTGAAGACCGGAGCGTCGGTCATGTTCCGGTCCAATTGCGCCACCTGCCATGGTCCCGAAGGCGGTGGACGAACCGGTCCGAACCTCGCGGACGATTCGTACATCAACGTCAAGCAACCGGAGGACTTCTTCAAGGTCATCCGCGACGGCGTGTCCGGTAAGGGCATGCCCGACTGGGGGAAGCGCTTTAGCGAGCCGCAACTCGTACTCCTTGCGAGTTACGCCGCAAGTCTCCGCGGAACGAATCCCGCGGAGGCGAAGGAGGCTCAAGGCACTGTCCTCCCGCAGTGGTCGGTGCCCGCGTCGGCACCAGCAGACCCTGCGAACGCACCTGCCCCGTCGGGCACATCGAAGCCTGACGGGACCTGAGATTGAAAGGCAAAGACCGTGTCACAGGCGACACCGACACCGGTCCACCTGCCGCAACTCAACCAGCCCGCACTCCAATCCAGTTCAGCCAGTCGAACCGCTCCGGCCCAAGGCTCAGGCGGCACGGATACCCAAAGTCCGCTCCTGCGGCCCGAGGGACGGGTCCTATCGACATTGAACCCGGACGGATCGCGGCGCTGGATGACCCCGAAGCCATCGGATGGGCGATTCCTCCGACGGCGCCGGGCAGTGGCTTGGATCCTCATCATCCTCTTCGCGGCGATCCCGTGGATTCGCATCAACGGCAAGCCCGCGATCTTGCTTGATGTGATGACGCGCAAGTTCGTCTTCTTCGGAACGACCTTCCGGCCGACGGACACGCTCCTGCTTGCGTTGCTCCTCCTGAGCATCTTTGTTGGGGTCTTCCTGCTGACGGCTCTCTTCGGGCGGGTCTGGTGCGGATGGGCTTGCCCGCAGACCGTCTACATGGAGTTCCTCTACCGGCCGGTCGAGCGCCTCTTCCTCGGCGCCGGATACAACAACCCCAAGGCTACGGTTCCGGCGTGGCGGCGGGCGGCCATGTATGTGGTCTTCCTGGTGGCAAGCGCCCACCTGGCCAACACATTCCTCGCCTACTTCGTCGGCACCGATCGTTTGGTCGAGTGGACGTTCCGGGCACCCACCGAGCACCCGACGGCCTTCGGCGTCTTCATCGTGACGGTCGGACTCATGATGTTCGACTTCTGCTTCTTCCGTGAGCAGATGTGCACGCTGGTCTGTCCCTACGGCCGCTTCCAGTCCGTCCTGCTCGATCGCGGTTCACTCATCGTCGGCTACGACGCCAAGCGAGGCGAGCCGCGCGGCAAGAAGGCCCGCAAGAAGGCGACGGACGAGCCCGCTCCACCTCCTCTGGCCGGCTGCGGCGAGGGCTGCGGCTGCGCGACCAAGGCTGAGCCCGCTGCCATCGATCCGAATCGGGTCGGCGATTGCATCGACTGCACCCTCTGCGTCCAGACCTGTCCGACCGGCATCGATATCCGCGACGGGCTTCAGCTTGAATGCCTGCACTGCGCCCAGTGCATCGACGCCTGCGACGCGGTCATGGACAAGGTCGGACGTCCTCGCGGGCTCATCCGATACTCGAGCCAAAACCAACTGGAAGGCGTTGCGACCAAGAAGGTCCGGATTGGCATGATCGCCTATCCGCTCCTCCTCACCGCGATCCTCACCGCTCTTGTGACGCTCCTTTTCACCCGGGCTGATGCAATGGTGGTCCAGCTTCGCGTGCAGGGAACGCCGTACACGGTGGAGAGCGACGGTTCCATTGTCAATGTCATTCGAGTCCGCGTCGACAATCGCACCGAGGTCTCGAAGGCGTACACGATCGAGCCGACCGAAGGCGTGGTGTTGCGAGAACCCGTCACCGTTTCTGTCGACGGCATCGCCAGCAATGAGGCGACGCTTCACATCATCTCCAAGCCCAGCGAATTCAGTCGCGGGCATCGGACCGTCGGTGTCCGCGTCAGCGACGGCGAGAATTTCAACGAAGTGAAAGAGCTGTCGCTTGTCGGGCCCTTCGGTTCGCTAAACGGTCAGAAGGACGCCGAGAAGGAAGGTGAATCATGAGCGTCAAGGACGCCGCGAATCACGCGAATCATCGGACGGAGAGCATGCAACAGCCGTCGCATGAGCCCGTCCCCAACGCGGCATCACAGGTTCGAGTTGCGTCCGGCGGCATGCGTGCAACCCCGAGGCCGGAGCACCTGGGACTGGTGGCCAGCCTGGTGCGCAACCGCTGGATGTTCGTGCCGATTGGCCTTCTCGCGCTTTCGGTGACCGTCGGATTGACCACTGTCGCCTTGGCGGTGGCAGGCCATCCGATCGGGGCCGAGCCGGACTATTACGCGAAGGCGGCGGCGTGGGATTCGCACCGGGCCCAAGTGGCCGTCAACGACAAGCTTCGTTGGAACGTCGCGCCCGCGATCGTCGCCGGAGCTGACGGCAACCCGAAGCTTCAGATCGAGATTCGGGACAAGTATGCGGGGCTGATCGATGCCGAGTCCGCGGACCTTGAGGCGATCCCCATTGTCTCCGCCGACATCCGCGAGATCGGCCCCATGACCCGAACCGAGACCGGTCGCTTCGAGCGACGGCTGCAGGCCCGTGTTGCAGGCCAATGGGAATTCCGCTTGACCATTCGGAAGGGTGACGTGACCTACACGGACACATTCCGGCGGTCGCTCGCTTTCACAAGCCGCAAGGCCGAGCCGGAGGCGACGCAATGAGCGCCGAAGCCCTCGGACCAACACTGTTGGCGTCGTGCATGGCCGTCTCGGTGGCGTCGCTCCTTGGGAGTATCCACTGTGCCGGCATGTGCGGAGGGCTCTCGGCGTGTGCAACGCCGCTCGGCATGCTGGGCGGTTCGAAAGGCAGTTCGAACGCTGGCTCGGCGTCAACGTCGAAGCCAGTGGAGCTAACGACGTCGATCGGGCAGAGCCGTCGGGTCGGCCCGTCGCTCTTTTCGATGCAGGCGTCGTATCACGTTGCCCGGCTTGTCGGCTACGCGGCGCTCGGACTGCTCGCCGGGACCGTTGGGGCAGCTCTGGACCTCGGTGGATCGATGGTCGGCGTCCAGCGCGTGGCAAGCCTCATCGCGGGCGCCACGATCGCCCTGATCGGCGCCGTCATGCTCCTTCGCATCGCTGGCGTGCGCATCCCGCACCTTCCGATGCCGGGCCCGATCTCGCGACTCTTTGCCGCGACGCAACGACGGGCCATGGGCTGGCCGCCTGTGGTACGGGCCATCGCCTTGGGTGGCGTGACCCCGCTGCTTCCCTGCGGTTGGCTCTACGCGTTCGTCGCCATCGCGGCCGGCGCCGGTAGCGCGTTGGGCGGAGCCGCCGTCATGGCAGCATTCTGGATTGGCACCGTGCCGGCCCTTGTTGCCGTGGCAGTCGGCGTTCGCCTGGCCGTGCGCTTCGGGGCGACACGCCTCGGTCGGGTCCTTCCGGCGGTCGCCGCGCTTTTGATGATCGCCGTCGGACTTCACCTCGCAGTCGTGCGAGGCGGCAAGGCCGCCATCGTCGCGTCGAGTGTCCATCCGGTCGGAAACGACATGAACGAAACGTTAGGAACGGGCACCGCATCCGCCTCACCTTCGTCGTCACCCGGCGAGCGAATGGAGAAGGCAATCGAGGCCGTTGACGACGAGCTTCCGGCATGCTGCCGAGGGGAGCCCGAACCATGACCGATGTTCGCGACGACAGGACCGGCGTGCGGGACACGTCCACTGCCTGCCTCTGTGATCACTGCGGGCTTGCGGTCCCGGCCGGCCTCGTCGAGCCCGAGGCCGAGCATCAGTTCTGCTGCCACGGCTGCCGAGCTGTCTACGAGTCGCTTCATGCCTGCGGGTTGGAGCGGTATTACGAGCTTGCGGCGAAGGAGGCTGCGGAACGGGAATCGCGACCGGCGACGGTGACCCATCGCCGCTTCGAGCATCTCGACCGGCCCGAGTTTCTCACCAAGCACGTCCGGCTCGCCGATGACGGCCGCCGGTCGGTTGAGCTCCGCATCGACGGGATTCACTGCGGCGCCTGCGTCTGGCTGCTGGAGGCGATGCCGCGCATCGTCGCCGGGCTGGTCTCGGTCCGGATCAACATGACCCGTTGTTCGGCGATCATCGACTGGGATCCAAGTCGCATCGCCCTCAGCGCGATCGCCCAGCGCTTCGACACCCTCGGCTACCAACTCCTTCCGCTTGCCGATGCCAACTCGCGCGAGCGCGACCGGCAGATCGATCGCGTCTGGCTCGTTCGCATCGGCGTCTCCGCCGCCATCGCCAGCAACGGGATGGCGATCGCCTTCGCCCTCTACGGCAGCCTTTTCTCGTCGATGGCGCCGACCTTCCGGTTCTTCTTCCAGTGGATCGCCGTCGGCCTCGCACTCCTCTCCCTGGTCTTCCCCGGTCGCATCTTTTTCCGCAACGCGATTGCGGCCATCCGGACCCGCACGCCGCACATGGACCTTCCGGTGGCGACCGGCCTCTTCGGGGCGGTCCTGGCCGGCATCATCAACACGATCATCGGCCGCGGTTCGATCTACTGCGAGTCGGCGACGATGCTGGTCTTCCTCCTCCTGGTCGGACGTTTCGTCCAGTACCGACAGCAGCGGAAGGCACGCCAGGAGGTGGAACTCATCACCTCCCTCGTTCCGGCGATCGCCCGCCGGCGCGAAGCCGATGGCTCGGTGGCCGAGGTCCCGATCGATGCCCTCCTCAAGGGCGATATGGTCGAGGTTCCGGCTGGCGAGACGGTGCCTTGCGACGGATGGCTTCGACGGAGTTCCGCCCGCTTTGATTGTTCGATTCTGACCGGCGAATCGCGCCCGAACCTCCTTCTCGACGGCGACCCGGTGTACGCGGGAACGCGTCCGCTTGACCGGCCGATCGAGATGATGGTGGAGGTCGCCGGCGCCGAAACGCGTGCGGGCCGACTCTTGGCGATGGTCGCCGAGGCTGCGACGCGCCGCCCGCCGATCGTCGAACTCGCCGACCGCATGGCCGGCTGGTTCCTGCTCACGGTGCTCGCCACCGCAGGCTTCACGCTCTGGTGGTGGTGGTCGCTTGGCGCGGAAGAGGCGGTCGCCCGCATGGTGGCACTCTTGGTCGTCACATGCCCCTGCGCCCTGGGCCTTGCGACGCCGCTGGCCGTCGTTGCCTCGATCGGGAAGGCCGCCCGTAAGGGTGTGCTTGTCAAGGGTGGCGACATCCTTGAGCGGCTCAGCCGTGCGGGAACCATCGTCCTCGACAAGACCGGCACGCTGACCGAAGGCCGAGTTGCGGTCACCGGCGCTGATGGCGACGAGGCGATCTTGCGGATGGCGGCTGCGATCGAACGATCCAGCGCCCACCCTATCGCGAAAGCCATTGCCGATGCGTTTGGCCCCAACGGCCCCGGCACCCAACCCATGCCGCCGGTCACGGAGATCATCGAACATGGCGGGCGAGGCATCGAAGGCATCGTGACCACGCCGATGGGTGACTGCCGCATGCTCATCGGAAGCGAGCGCTTCCTGGTCGAGCAGGGCATTCCGATCGTCGGATGGGTCCGCGAATCCGCGGCCCGGGCCGCGCTTCGCGCCGAAAGTCCCGTTCTCATTGCCGCCCAAGGCGAGCTTCGAGCCGTCGTGAGCGTCGGTGACCCGATCCGTCCCGAAGCGGCATCGACGATTCGCCGCTTGCGGGCGGGCGGTTGGGCTTTGGCGATGGCGTCAGGCGACCATCCTGCCGTGGCGACGGCTGTGGGTCAGGCCGTCGGTCTCTCGGCAAAGGAGATCGAGGGCGGATGCACGCCCGAGATGAAGCTCGCCTTCGTTCGAAACAGCCGGCTTCGGGGCCCCGTCGTGATGGTCGGTGACGGCGTGAATGATCTCGCAGCGATGGCTGCCGCGGATGTCGGCATCGCGGTGCGCAACGGCGCCCAGTCGGCATTGCATGTCGCGGACGCCTGCCTTGCGGCGGGCGGCCTGCTGCCGCTCGTTCGGTTGCTCGAAGGCGCGCGACGAACGATGCACACCATTCGCGTGAATCTCGCCGTGAGCGTGGCCTACAACGTACTCGGCGGCATTCTCGCCTTCATGGGCCTGGTCAACCCGCTGGTCGCTGCGATCCTCATGCCGATCTCGGGTCTGACCGTCGTGGCGTTGGCCCTTGCGATGCCCAAGTTCGAACTGAATGACGAGCCCGGTGTTGCCCAGACCACCGATGGCGATGCGTTCACCGGCCAACCGGCCATCGCGGCGACGGTCGTCGCGCGGCAAACCAATCGCTAGGAGCGATCACCATGGAAGGGATTTTCATTGCACTTCCAATCGCCCTGATCATCGCCGTCGCGGCGGTGTGCGGTTTCATCTGGGCCGTGCGACGCGACCAGTTCGAGGATCTCGATACGCCGCCCAAGCGGATGCTCATGGATGACGAGCCTTTGTCCAGTTCGGGGGATCGTGCAAGTTCTCCGAGGTGTCGCCCAAGTCGCGACCCCCGAACTGGACAAAAGCCCGTCGCATGAGCAGCCATGATCATTCATGATCAAGAAAGCCGGGGCTGGTAGCATCCCAGCGTGCTTTCCGACCGGGTGCGAGCGGCGTTCTATCAGATGTCGGGGCATGCGCCGACGGTTGTTGCCTCGGCACCGGGCCGCGTCAACCTGATTGGGGAGCACGTTGACTACGCGGATGGCCTGGTTTTGCCGATGGCAATCGAGCGCCGCACGGCGATCGCCTTGGGGCCGGCGACCGGTCGATCGCGCTGTGCGAGTGCCCAATTCGATGGAGTCTGGCAGGGCACCCTCGCCGGGGAGATCCGTCCGATCCGCAGCGGGTCGGATGCCGCGCCGGAGGCGTGGATCAACTACGCACTCGGACCGCTTGCGGAGTTGCGCCATCTGGGTGTCGATCTCGGCGAGATCGATTGCGCCATCGTGAGCGACGTGCCGCCCGGTGGCGGCGTGAGTTCGAGTGCTGCCCTCGAGGTGGCGATGACGACGGCCGCGCTGGCCCTCGCCCAGCGCACGCTGTCGGGCATCGAAATCGCCCGCCTCTGCCAACGCGCCGAACATCGCTTTCCGCAGACGCCCTGCGGCATCATGGACATGACCGTTTCCGCCAACGCTCGCGCAGGTCATGCCCTTCTCATTGATTGCCGATCCCTTGAACTGCGGCACCTGCCGATGCCCGCGGGGGCTCAGGTCGTCGTTTTTGACAGTGGCGTGCGTCACCGCCTCTCCGATGGAGGTTACGCGTCGCGCCGCGCTGCGGTCGAGGGTGCGGCCAAGAGCCTCGGGATGAAGGCACTGCGCGACCTCTCGCCCGAGTCGCTTCCCGCGTCGGCGCCCGTCGGTCTTGAGGCGATCTCATGGCGACGGGCGCGCCACGTCGTCTCGGAGATCGCTCGGACCGCGTGCGCCGCCGAGGCGCTCGCGAAGGGCGATACGGCCCGCTTCGGCTCGCTCATGAACGCATCCCACGCCTCGTTGCGGGACGACTTCGACGTGTCCGTGCCGGAGATCGACGTGATCGTCGAGGCGGCATGCGCCGCGGAGGGGACCTTCGGCGCAAGGCTCACCGGCGGCGGGTTCGGCGGCTGCGCGATCGCGTTGGTGCGCGCAGACCTGGCCGAGCAGGTCATCGAGCATGTGAATCGGAAGTTCGTCGCAAGGTTCGGTAGGACGCCAAACTCGTTTGCGACCGGCGCCGATATGGGAGCGAGGCTCGAATGAGTCCTCATTGGCCGGGTGAAGACGGGCGATTCGCGCTTGGAACGCGATATCGGTAGTAGACCTCAAGGCTCAGGGCGCAGACAGCGGTCTGATAGACACGCCCTCCGGCTCGCGACCAGCGATCCTGTGGATCCCAACTTCCGGCATCCGGTCCGTCCTCGCGCTGATGTTCCAGGAGCGCGCCGCGCAGGGCGGCATTCCAGCGCTCCCAGTGCTCGCCCTGATGCTGGAAGAGGGCCAGCGTCGCGTAGTACCAGTGATGGGTCGGAGCGTCGCCGGACCAGCGCGGAAGCGTGTCGGCGATGAACTCGGCGGATTCGTCCATGCGGCGCTTGGATGGCTTGCGGTCGGCGTCCCCAATGAGCTGTTGGACGAACATGGCCTCGGCGGTCATGGCCGGTGATGCAGTCTGGTTCGGCTCGTAGGCGTAGCGACCGCCGAGGCGCGAGACGGACACCGAATCGAGCCAGGAGCGAGCCGAGTCGAAGACTTCCGCCGGCGGCGAGAAGCCGGCCCGCCGGGCGCTTTCGACGGTCATCACCAACCAGCCAAGAACGGCGGTGTCGGCTGCCTCCGTCGGTCCGCGACGGGCGCGTTCGGCCCGTTCAAGCACGAAGGCGATCGCCAAGCGCGTCGGCGCCGCCAGCGTCGCATCGCGCGACATAGCATAGGCCTCGCAAAGGGCCACGGTCGCAATCGTCTGGCCGTACATCGTGTCGGCCGGCACGGCGGCGTCAGCTCCGACTCCTGGAAGATTCGAGCGAAGGTCGCCGTTCGGCTGCTGACGAGCGCGAAGCCAAGCGAGGCCGCGCGCGACAGCGTCACGATAGGGGCCGTCCTCGACATGGGTGTGTCCAGCGCCGAGGAAGGTCAGAAGCGCCAGCCCGGTCATCGCCGCGTCGGCATCCACCGTCCCGCCATGGCCGCGTGAACTCCAGCGGCCGTCCGCTTCCTGTGACCGCTTCAGCCACTCAAGGGCCCGCACGACCGCCCGCTCGGTCTCGTCGCTGCCGCCCATGCCCTCTAACAGTTCGCTGCGCAGCGAGGGATCGCGTTGGGCGAAGTCCTCCAGCGGGGCGGGAGCGACCGGCAATTGCGATGCGACGGCGCCGACGCCTGATGCAAGCACCGGCAGGGTCATCGTCGCGAACTCCGGCGGCGAGGGTTGGTCGAGGAGTGATTGGGTGGCGCTTGTTGTTGTGGTGGCAGACGGCACGTCCAGCGGCGTCGGCGCGGGGCGGGTTGGCTCGGCGGGAGCGCTGAGGGGCGCCATCGGCGTCGCCGAAGCGTGCATGGGTTGGAGGGCGTCTCTGCTCGACGCCGAGTGGGCCGCGGAAGGCAGTGGACTCTCGACGCTCGGCGCAGCGGCCGGCACCGGAGTAGCGGCATGCGGAACCCGCGCGGCGACCGCCGCCACGGGGCTGGCGAGTTCGAGGTTCTCATCGCGACGGGGCGGAGGTGCCTCAGACGCGGGAGCCGCTGCGGCGGTTGGGGCCGGTGGGAGTCCTGCGGTTGTCGGTTCGAGCGGAAGCGGCGATTCCGTGGCCGGTCGATCGAATACCTCGGTCAGGGCGGAGTCGAGGCTCGCGACGGCGATCGGGCGAGCGGCTGCGGAGGGGACCGGAGCATCATCGTGGGCTGCCGCTGAGGGTGGCGGGGCCACGGGTGTGGTTGCTTCAACGACGATGCTCGTGGGCTCGATGGGCTGCGGCGGCCCCGGCTCGATCGGTGCGATGTCGTCCCGACGCTCGGCGATCGTCGCATCGCGGACGAGCATAGGGTCTGGGCGCGTCTGGACTGCCTCGCGCTCTTCGACCACACTCGGCGCCGGCTCGCTGCGGGTGAGGGGAACGTCGAGCACCGCACGATCGGGCGTGGTGATGTCGGCCAGGACCTGGTGGGTGAGCTCGGCACTCGCCGAATCCGGTGAACCTGAGGCAAGGAGCACGCGATGCCCGCCGCCACTCAAGCGATCCACGACGATGCCCCCGACCTTCCACGCGGTGAGAAGTGCCGCGACGAGAAGGTGAAGGAGGAGCGAGACGAGAAGACATCGTGCGAGGAGTCCCATCCTTCCGATCCGCTGCCGCCACGCCTCGTGATGGGCAAAGAGCTTGGCGAGAAGATAGGCGAGTGCGGCGAGGAGCGCGAATAGGAGAAGCCACGGCCAGATGGTCTCCCAGAAGGCGAACCAAGCGCTCAACCCCGCGGCACGATCGGCCTGCTCAGGGGCGGTGAACCGCCGCACTTCGCGCGACGTGGAGGTGAAGAGCTCATAGCCGACCGGACCCGACGCCTGCAGCCCAGATCGGTCCGACGAGAAGTAGATCCGAAAGCCCTCGCTCGCGAGTCCCGGATCGAGTTCGTTGCCCGTGGAGTTGATCGCGTCTCCTAACGATTCGATCAACACGCCGACGGCGCTCGGATGAAGCGGTTCGCCCTCCGGGGCCAGGCGCACACGGTAGAGGTCGTAGCCGCCGAGTCCGCCGCTTCGGTCCGAGGCAAAGTACAGGAAGTCGCCGGCGGGACTGACCGCGGGCGAACCCTCGTCGGCTGCCGTGGCGAGCGCCGCAACAACCTCGGCCGCCTTCCAGCCGCCCTCGCCGTTGATGGTGGCGTAGAGGTCGTAATCGTGCCGCGAGCGCTGCTCGCGAATCGTGGCCGTCCACGCATCGGAGCCCACATCGGGCTCGCCCGGCCGCGGGCGATTCGATGCGAAGTAGAGTCGGCTGCCGTCAGGAACCAGGGCGGGACCATACTCGTTGGCGGTCGAGTTCACCGTGGGGCCGAGGTTCGTTGCCGCCGGCCAAACATCGCCCTCGGACGCACGCTCGCTCATCCAGAGGTCATAGCCGCCGAGGCCGCCCTCACGATCGGAGTAGAAGTAGAGACGCTTCCCGTCGCGGGAAAGCTCGGGCCCCAGCTCATCCTGATCGCTGTTGATCGAGTCGATCGGCTTCGGATCGCTCCAGCCTGCAGGGGTCCAACGCGCGGCGAAGAGATCCGCGTTGCCGCCGGGCCGGCGCCGCACGAAGACGAGCGTCGTTCCGTCCGCGCTCACCCGCGGCTCATACTCATCCACCGCGGTATTGACCGTGCCGTCGACCGGCACGGCGGGCGTCCAGAGGATCTCGCGCCGGACGGCCTCAGACGCAACCACGTCGATGGTGCGATCATCGGTGAGTCGCTCCTCAGGGTGTGGAGACATCCCGAGCGAGCTGCCCGCAAGGGTCAAGAGCGGGACAGCGAGCGCGACGAGTGTCCGGCGGACCGTACCGAGGGGCATTGGGCGGTTCATCGGAGCGGCGTGCTTTCGAGATAGGGCTCGGTGATCCCGCTGCGCTTGCAGAGGTCCAAGGCGCGAGCGACGTTCTCGTAGGCCGTCAGCCGGTCGCCGCGCACGTTGACCTTTTGATTCGGATTCGCGGCAAGCGACCCGCGGAGGAGTTCCATCAGCGCCTCCTCCTCCAGCGCCCGCCCGCCGACGATGATCGCGCCGGTGCGGTCGACGTTGATCACGATCTCCCGAAGCGACGCGGAAATCGGACCGGAGGCAACCGTCTCGGGCAGGGCGATCCGGGCCTCGCGCTCGACCTGTTGGAAGCTCGTGGCGACGAGGAAGAAGATGAGCAGGTTGAAGACGACGTCGATGATCGGCGTGAAGTCGAAGCCGACGTCATCGCGCGGAACCAGTGCCTGGGCGGTGGATTGGAGGAGCATGGTGTTCGCCGATTTTGGAGTGGCGGGAGCGCATCGTTCGTGGGCGAAACGTTAGGCCATGGCCGGTTCTGGTTCGGTGATGGCGGACGGCGTCGACACTTCGGTTGTGGCAGGCGACGCGAGCCCCGAGGAAGGATGGCGGTCCAGTAGCGAGCGGCACGCGGAATCAAGTTCCACAAGACGGCGATCGGCCATGGCCGAAAGGAGCCAGTAGAGGAGCATGACCGGGATCGCGACCAGAAGGCCCGCTGCCGTGGTGACCAGTGCCTCGTAGATGCCGCCGGCGAGGAGCTCGGTTCGACCGAGGGCGTCCGGTGACGAGGCGACGGTGCGAAACGCCGTGATCATGCCGAAGATCGTGCCGAGCAGCCCGAGCATGGGTGCGACGCCGACAACGAAGCTGAGGACCTTGAGTCGGGAGCGCAACGCCACCGCCTCGCGAAGCCCCGCCTCGATGAGACGCTTCTCAATCTCCTCGGCGCTGCGATGCCACGCTCGGAGCCCGCCCTCAAGGACGCGTGCCAACGGCGAGGGAAGCGATCGGCAGGCATCAAGCGAACGGGCCGGATGGCCGGGGAGGGCAGCGAGGACCTCGGCGAGCAAGCGCTGCGGCGCCACTCGCTCGCGTCGCAGGACGATCGCCCGTTCGATGGCGAAGGTGATGGCGACGAGCGAGGCGATGACGATCGGGATCATCACGACGCCGCCCTTCCAGGTCAGTTCCCAGACCGTGGCGACGAGGCCACCGTCGGCGGCGATTCCAGGAGTTGGTGAGGCAGCGACAAGTCGGAGCGTATGAAGCATAGGAAGCACCAGAGATGCCATCGAGTATGAAACGTTGCGGCAGTCAGCGATATGCGCGATCGAGCGGGCGAAGTGTTAGGTACCCGAGCCGCGATCGCGTCCCGGGAGCGCGTCCGGTTCGAGTCGGGCAGCGTCGCGGGCGGCGAGTTCGGCCCAGCGTGTCGAGCCGAAGCGCTCGCTCACGGAAGCGAAGACCTTGCGGGCCTGATCGACCTTCTGGAGGGCAACCAGGCAACGGCCCGCCTCGTAGAGGGCTGCGGCGCTCCACTCCGGATAGGCGAAGAGGACGTCGACCTTCATGAACTCGCGGACCGCGTCCTCGTGCTTGGATTGGGCGAAGAGACATTCGCCGACCTGGAACTGGGCGCGGGCCGCGGTGGGGCCCTCGTGACTGGAGACGATGGCCCGGTAGCGATCGATGGCCTCGTTGTGCTTGCCTAACTGTTCGCTCGCCCAGGCTCGCCCGAACGCGGCCTGATGGGTAAGCGGTGACCGGGGGAACCGGCGCAGGTGGTCGGCGAACGCCGAATCGCTGCCGGTCCAGTCCTGGGCCTTGCCGAGGGCCTCGCCAAGTCGAAGAAGCGACGGCTCTAGCGAGTCGTCGGGCAGGCCGCCATCGATGGCCGACTTGAGTTCGACTGCGGCTTCGCGGCCGCGCTGCACGGCCAGAAGCGATTCCGCGAGGACAAGTTGGGTCGAGACGCGAAGGGGGCTCGTGCCGAATCGCTCGCCGAGCCTCTCGCGGAAATGGCCGAGGGCGTCGATGACCGCCTCATGTTGGCCAGCCCGAGATTCGAGCAGGCCCGTGAGATAGAGGACGCGCTCCTCGATCGCTCCGCGGTCGGCGGGGCGGGCGTCGCTGAGGCTCTCCGTACAGGCAATGAGCCTCGCCCGGGCCGACGTGATCGAGGCCGGCTTCGCCAAGGTCGCCGCGTCGACGTCGAAGCGGGCCAATTCGATGAGCGCGAACGGACGGTAGGGGCCAGTTTCCTTCGCAAGCGTGACCAGGGCCGACCGGCCTTCGCCGATCGAGTCAGCTCCACCCGCCGCGATGAGGACCATGGCCCGCTCAAACGAAGCCGCGGATCGAAGGTCCGCCGCGAGCGCTGCCGAGTGCGGTCCCGAAAGGGCAGCGTTCAGGTCCGCGATGGCCTTGGCATGGGAGCCGAGCCTTGCATGGACAATGCCCCGCCGGGCGAGGGCCTCGGCGCGGCGCGGTGAGGCACCGGCCTGTTCGATGAAGCGGTCGAGGGTCGTGACGGCCTTGTCGTGCTCTCCCCGGATCGACTGGGCAACGGCCAGATCGACGAGCAGGTCGTCGGCTCCATCCGCAGGTGCCCCGACGAGAAGGGCCTGGGCCTCATCGGCCCTCCCGGCGCGGAGGAGAACGTTGGCCAAGCGGGCCCGGGCTGCACTTCGATGCACTGACTCCTGCTTCGACTCAGCCACGCACCGCAGGTCCTGAATCGCTTCCTCGACCTGACCAAGCGTTAGAAACGCCTCGGCTCGCTCGATCGCCGCATGCGGTGCCTGTGGTCCATCGGGCGCCTCGTTCAGCAGCGTCGTGAGGGCCTCGATCGTCTCGGCGGGGCGCTCCTGCCGCGCAGCCGCGATGCCCTGTCGAAGGAGTGCCTCCCGTCGGCGGATCGGATCCTTCGACATGGCTAACAACTCGCTCGCGAAACGAGTGACAAACGTCCAGTCGGAGGCGGCCGTTGCAAGCTCAAGCGACTCGGCCAGGACCAACTCCCGCTCGGCGACCGCGTCGGGCGGAAGGGCCTGAAGGGCGAGGGCGAACTCGGCTCGGGCCTCTTCCGCCTGCCCGAGCCGGGCGAGGCAGATGGCCCGTCGCGCCCTCGCTTGGGCGGTGAGCGGTTGATCGCCGGCAGCCTTGAGAAAGCGGTTGTACTCCTCGAGCGCAGCCTTCCAGGCCTTCGTGGCGAGAAGATGACCAGCGCGATCGAAGCGCATCGCCGGAGCGAGGGGCGAACGGGGGTACTGCTCGAGCGCGTTTCCGAGGATGGCTGCGGCGCCCGCCTGGTCTTGGCAGGCGGCGTGGGCGGTGGCCCGCCAGGAGAGGAGCCGCAGACCTAACTCGTCGTTCATGTCCGCCGCGGGAGCCTTCAATCCATCGAGCAGAGTGACAGCCTTCTGACAGTTGCCGGCGTCGAGGGCGATGCGGGCGGCCTCGATCGATGCCGGAATGCGAACGCTTGCCGGAATCGTGGACCGGTCGAGCAGGGTGTCCAGGGCGAGCAGCGCTGCGTCGGTTCGACCAGTGAGGCGCCCGGTCTGACCCAGGCCCAGAAGGGCCGCGTCGCTGGCGACGCCCTTGACCGCCAAGTCGTAGCGTTGAAACGCGTTGGCGTTGTCGCCGAGCCGATGCAGGCATTGGGCCCAGAGGAGGTCGATCGTCGCGAGCTCCTCGGCGCCGGCACCGACGCGAGGCGCCTTGCCGAGTCGCTCGGTTGCGCCGCGGTCGTCCTTTCGGTGCACGCAGGCGTGGGCCGCCAAGAGCGAGCTTCGCCGGGCGACCTCGGGCGCCGGATTGGTCGCCATCAATCGGTCGAGCGTGGCCAACGCGACATCCGCCTTGCCGGCCCGAAGCGCCGCCTCGCCGGCGATCTGGGCGGCGACGGCACGATGGGCGAAGGTCGGGGCCTCGGTCTCGATCCTTCCGGCACGATCGGCGGCGGTCTCGTAGTCGGCCGCATCGAAGGCGATGCGCGCCCGCAGGAGGAGCGCGTCGCCGCGCAACGCGAACTCCTTCGCCGCGAGCACCCTGTCGAGTTCCTCCGCCGCTTCCTTCGGTCGCTTGAGTTCCACGAGGCAGATCGCCCGGGCGTAGCGGGCCGAAATCGCCTCGGGTCCGGTGGGATCACCGGCCACGAACGCGTCCAACTCGATCAGGGCCATCGCATGCTCGCCGCGCTCGAGCAATCCGAGTCCGGCGCGATAGTGAAGGTCCGCTTGCCGCACGGGCGGCTCGGCGCTGGACACGCCGATGATCGCCCCGATGACCGTCGACAACAGGAGCGCTGGAGTGAGGCGACAGGTGCGGCAAGTTCGAGAGGAAGGCATGGCGCGTCTATGCCCTGCGAGAGGGATGCGATCGCCGACACGGCTCCGCACCGCGATTGCGGGCGTCGGCGTTGCGGCCTGAGACGAGTTGTGAAAGCCGGAGCGAGGCTTTCGCCCCGCCCCGACCGTGTGGGGGCTCTGTTTACCGCGAGCTCGGGACCGGAGCGGCCGGTGCAACGGGCGGGATCGGTGTTGTCGGCATAGAAGGGAATGCCGCCGGGCTCGCCGGCATCGGCGGCAGGGCGTCGGTGCGGTAGCGGGAAATCGCCTCGAAGGCGGCGGCGCTCACGTCGGTCGCCTCAAGCGACGCGGCAGTGTCGGCAGCTTCTTCCGCTTCTTCCACCTCTTCGACCTCGATGCCGGCTCCTTCGAGTGCCTCGGCGAGGGCCTCAAGACGCTCCTCGAGCCGCTCGATCGCGCTCTCGAGCGACTCCATGCGCGACTCGCTGCTCTGGGCCTTCGCCTCGATCGCGTCGGCTTCGCGGGCCACGCTGATGGCTCGATTCTCCAGGGATCGCATCGCCTCGAGCAGGGCCCGCTCGGTCTGCTCATCGCCGAAGCGAGCCATGTTCGAGCGCTGCTCGGCGAGGTTGGAATAGGCTTCCCGCAACTCGTCGGCGCGCTCGCGTGCCTCTTCCGCCTGCTCACGCAGACGCTCGGCATCACGTTCGATCGATTCGCGCTGGCGCAGGGCCGCTTGAAGTTCGGCCTTGGCCTGATCCATCGCGGTGGCGCTCATCTTGAAGCCGGGAACGGTCGTGAACGCGTTTCCCGACAGGGGTTGACCGCGGCGAACCTGAGGCATCGCGGCGTGTCCATCCGGATGAATGAGGTGAACGAACGCCGAGAAGATCTCGTGCTGGCGTGGCGTTCCGTGAAGGAGAATCTGGTCGCCGCCGTTCTCGATCAGGACGGGGACGTCCTCGCGGGCCATCAGTTCCAGAAGCGCCTCGAGCTTGCCTTCCGGAAGCGAGTAGGGACGCACGATCGTCTCGCTGGAGTCGAAGAGGTCGACACCAGCCACGGCGACGCCGCTGCTGGTGCTCAGGCCTTGAAGCGGCTGACCCTGCACGATGATCGCATCCAGGGGCTGGCCGACCACGGCCACGCCGCCGAGCCCTGAGGGCGATGTGGCACTGAAGGGCTGACCCATCGCGTCGATCGCCGGAGCCTCGCCGACGAACGGATTGCCGCCGCTCTGGGCTGCTGGTCGCGGGGCTCGCGTGCCCTTCACGCGGGCCTTCGCGGCGACTTCGGCCTGTTTGGCCGCAGCGCGGGCCAGGTTCGCGGCGGCGCTGGCCTGGGCTTCGCACTCCGTCGGCGGACAGGCGATGCTTGGGGCGACGAAGGCACCGAGGCCAATGGCGACGAGCGCCGCGGCCGTGCCCACGAGGGACATACGGGGTGCGAATCGGGTGGTCATGATCATCGTGATTCTCCTAGCGAGTCTTCTTGAACGACCGGAAACGAACCCCACACTGACGGAGGCGCACGCAGCCTGTTGAGAGCGGCTCGTGCGATCCGACGTGTTCGAAAGAAAGGACGTGGCCAACACGATGGCCTCGGCGTAACTCCGCCGGTTCTGCGGGCACACCGCCGTGACCCAGGTGTCGCACGCTGCCTCGGCGGAATCGCGCAATCGCGAGCGGGCCCACCAGGCGATCGGGTGCCACCAATAGAGGACGGCGATGGCCGCCTCGAGCCAGGCCATGCGATGGTCGCCGCGCCGAACGTGGGCCAGCTCGTGCACGAGGACCGTGCGACGGGCGTGGCGATCGAAGGATTCCCAGAGATCGGCCGGCAGGACCAAACAGGGCCGCATGCCGCACCAGACCAGGGGCGAGATCGCCTCGTTGGTGATCAGGGTGTGTGGCGCCCGCTCGAGGCCGAGGGAACGGGCGACCTGAAGGACCTCGCGTTCGATGTGCGCTTCGGCCGGAATTGCCCGACGGAGGATGCCGCGAATGCGGCGGATGCGAACCAGATAGGCGACGCAGACGGCAATCGCTCCAGCGGCCCATAGGACCATCGGAATCGGAGGCAGTGCGGCGATGGCATCGCGCACATCCAACAGGCGGGCGAGCCAGAATCGAAGGGAGGCGCTGGTCGGAAGGAGCGAGTTGCTCGCAGCCTGTCGCGCTGCGTCGGACTTCCATCGCGAAGCCTGGGTAGCCTGGGCGGCCTCTTCAGCGGGCTCCGGAATCGGCTCGAGGACATGGTCGGGCGCGCGGGTCGTCGAGGCGGCGAGCAGGAGGGCGATGTCGGTCACTTCTTCACCGCAGACGGACGTTGGGGTTGTCGAAGCTTCAGCGCACGACGAGGAGCCCACAGTGGAGGCGCTCGGCGAGCAGGCCGTGTCCACCGATGGCGCGTCGCAACTCGCGACGGGCAGTTCCTGGGTGTGAGCTCGAATCGCATTGTTCGCGGCGACGTCCCTTCGCGCGGGCGTTGCTGGCTCGGCGTTGGGTCGGATGGGGTTGCCGGGCGATAGCGGGACGGATGCTCGTTCGGACTTGCCTTCGCTTTCCGCAGCGGGCGTCGGGGCGATCGGCAGGCCGACTACGGGAGTGCGGGGGGCTAGGCGATCAGAGGCAAACCACGTTGGACGCCAGATGCTCCCCGCAATGGCTGGCGTGATGAACGAGAGGAGCACCGCGAACCAAAGGGCGTGACGCGTGGCCGGACGGAGCGACGTCCAGCGAGCGAGGGCCGAGACGACCACGGCCAGGAGCGTCGCCGCAAGGGCGCCCATCCACAGGCCCGACCAAGCGAGGGCCCAGAGCGCCTCCAGTGGTGCGGCGTTGGGCACGAGGGCGAGGATGGCGGATCCACCGGCGTCCATGTCTCTGCTCCGGGCGTTCCCCAAGCGATGCCTGGGGCGCGGGAATACCGTCTGAGGGTGAGGCGGTTGAAAGGGCGGTCGCCTGCAGGTCGATTCTGGGTCACAACCGATGTGCGGTGTGGGCGTGGCGTGCCTACTTCGTCCGGTCGAGGTCGTCGATCAGCCTTCGCAGCTTGCTCAGTTCGTCCTGGGTCAGCCGTTCGTTCTCGACCAGATGCATCACAACGGGGCCGGCGGCGCCGTCGTAGAGCTCCTCGAGAAGGGCCTTCACACGCGTCTTGGTGACGCTCGACCGGCTGGCCTTGGCTCGGTAGACATAGGCCAAATCGGTCTTGTCGCTGGTCACCGAGCCCTTCTGCTCGAGCCGGGCCAGGAAGGTGAGGACGGTGGTGTAGGCCACACGCCGTCCACGTTCATGCAGCCGCTCCATGACCTCGCGCACCGTCTGCGGGCCGTGGTCCCAGAGGACCCGCAGCACGGCGAGTTCGGCTTCGCCCAAATCGGGATGGCGTTCGGTCTCTTTGCGTCCCATCGCAGGGCTCCTACTACCAACGTCGTAGGAAGCTACTACGCGTGTCGTTGGGCGTCAACGGTGCGATGGAAACTTTTCCAAGTTTTCGTCGGCTGTCGTTCGCTACGGGCTGTTAGGGAAGCGTCCACGCCCCAAGCAGAATTGAGAGGTCGGCGGCGTCGACCGTGCCGTCGCCGTTCAGGTCGGCGGGGCCGCCAGCGGAACCCCAGGCGCCCAGCATCAGGGCGAGGTCGCCAGCATTGACGAGTCCGTCGCCGGTGAGGTCACTGTCGACGCGTCCGGCTGCCTGTCCGGAATCGGCATCGACCATGAGCGACGAGACGTCGACCGCCTCGAACTGCGAGCCCTTCACCGCCGAGATCGTCGAGAGCACCTCGTCGTCCCATCGCGTGTCGTGGGTGCCCGTGATGTACCAGTCCGAGCCGTTGTCGGCGAGGATGATCCCGTATGTCTTCATCGCCTGAAGGATCGTCCGGACCTCGGGCGGGAAGCCGGAGATGTCGTAGCTGGCCTTCAGCCGGAAGCGCTGTCCCATCGGCGGATGGGCAGGATTGGTCGACGGGCTTGCGTCATGCCGCGCGGGCCAGAGGTGCTCGCCGCGGGTGGGCACTGTGGTGAAGCGCAAGGCGTGATCGATCGAGCCGGAAAGGACCTCGTCATAGCGCACGAGTCCTGGCAAGATCGGCAGGCCCGCCGCGTCAGCCGACGTCCACCCGTCCGGCCGAAGAACGTTGCTTGAGAGATCCCACCGGGCGCCGCTGCCCGCCGACCAGGTGCCGTCGCGATTGGGGGTGGCGTCGAAGATCTCCCACAACGTGCACGGACTTCCGTCCTCACCAACCTGGACGATCAGGATGTGCCGATCGCCATCGCTCTCCGGACCGCCTTCGATCGGTGCGTCGGGCGGAATCGGATAGGGGCCCGGATCGCTCTGGGTCGGGTAGTAGAAGCTGATCTCGACCAGGGTCTGGTCATGCGGGACGACGATGTAAGGAATTCCGATCGGGGCACCCTCCCAAAACGTCCCGAAGTCCGGATGCAGCCCCACGTTCGCCCCGATCGTCTGAATGTACGCGGCCGAGTTGGGATCCACCGGAAGGGTGTCAACCGGCACGTTCCAGATGTTGTCCGGCGGAAAGAGCGGACATCCACCGAGGTCTGTAGACGTGCCCGACGCATGCGCAACGGCCAGCGCTGACAGAGACGCGCGAGAGAGGAGAGCGATCGGGGCGAACGCGAGCATGACGTGGAACGTATCTCGAATCCCGCAGGAGTCACGGTGTTTGCGTCGAACCGAGCAATCCGCTCGCGCGGTTTCCGCGCTGAACACTCCGAGAATCAGTCGTTGCCCATGAGTCGCAACCGAATCGCAACCGAGTCGCAACCGGAACCTGCGCCCGGGCATTTCGAGCATCAGGACCCCGCCTCCATGCACTTTCTGCATGACCGCCGAAAGGAAACGCCATGGAGCGACTGCTTGTCTGGGACGCGCCGGTACGCCTGCTTCACTGGAGCCTAGCCGCACTGACCTGCATCGCACTTGCGGTGGGGCTTCTTGGTGACGAGGATTCGCTGGCCTTTCCCTATCACATGCTTGCCGGTCTGACCGCGGGGCTCGTGGTCATCCTCCGACTGGCGTGGGGAGTGGTCGGGACACGCCACGCCCGGCTTGTGGCCTTTCCACTGAGCCCGAGTTCACTGATCCGGTATGTCACGGCGATCGCCAGCGGACAGCCTGAGCGGCATGCTGGACACAATCCTGGCTCCTCGTACGCGATTGTGTTGATCTTCGCCTTGGTCCTCACCCTTGCCACGACCGGCGTCCTCATGGGCAAAGGCGTCGAGGCAGTGGAAGAGATCCATGAGATCTCCGCCTATGCCCTCGTGGCGACCATCGCCCTTCACCTCGCTGGCGTCGCACTGCACACGCTGATGCACAAGGAGAACATCACCCGCAGCATGGTGGACGGACGCAAGGCCGTCGATCAGCGAGATGCCATCGGATCGTCGCAGGCGATTGCCGCAATCGTCCTGATGGCCATGGTGGGAGCGTGGGCTGCCAGCCTCCTCCTCCGTTACGACGCCGTCAGCCGCACGACGCGCGTGCCTGGCATGGGTTGGGTCATCGGATTGGGAGAGGCGGAGTCCGAAGGCGACTCGGACGACGACGATGATTGACCGAGCCTTGCGATTCGCCCATGCCCTGACGCTTCGCTTACTGCCCTTGGGCCAGCGAATATCCGCGAACGCCGTCGAAGGTCCGCAGCAGTTCGTAGCTGCCGACCGCGTACCGGCCGGCGATGCGGCCGAGAAGGGCAAGGACGTGCGACTGGTCAACGGCGTCCGGTGAGGCGTCGCTGGCCAGTTCGAAGCGGGCCCGCCAGTAGTCGACGCATTCGGTGAAGGCCGAGCCGGTCGGCCAGACTTGCGTACCGCGGTTGGAGATGACAGTCAGCCGGAAGGGCGAGTCGGCGCTCAAGGCACGCAACTCCTCGGCTACCGCGGCGCTGGGCTGAAGTGTGTCGAGATAGACGTCGAAACCGACGACATGCTTTGTGACGTGGGTGTGTGAGCGAATGACCTCGGGTCGGGCCGGCTTGGGGTGGACCTTGTGGGTGACGGTGTCGTGGCCGATCTGCGGCTCGGCGACGGCCGGCACGGTGTGCGGCTTCTCGCCAAGCCGTTGTGCGATGGCGCTGGCGAAGTCGACGGTTCCGAGCGGCTGCTTGGTGCGGTCTCCGAAGTCGCCGGTGCGCACGCCGTCCTCAAGGGCCTTGAGCAGGGCGTTCTTGATGAGGGCGGCTTGGCGCTGGAGCCCGATGTGACGGAGCATCATCACGCCCGAGAGAACGAGCGCGGCAGGGTTGGCGATGCCCTTCCCGGCGATGTCCGGGGCCGTACCGTGGACCGCCTCGAAGATCGAGATGTGGGTGCCGATGTTGGCGCTTGGTGCGAAGCCGAGGCCGCCGACAAGGCCCGCACAGAGGTCGCTCACGATGTCGCCCTGGAGATTCGTGAGGACCACCATCCGATAGCTTTGCGGCTTCATCACCAAGTTCATACACAGGGCGTCGACGATGACATCGCTGCATTCGATCTCGGGAAAATCGAGGGCGACGTGACGGAAGCGATCCAGGAATGTCCCGTCGGTCATCTTCATGATGTTGGCCTTGTGGCCGCAATGGACATGCTTGATGCCGCTGGCGCGAGCCGTCTTCATGGCGAAGCGGATGACCTGCTCGGAGCCCGGCGCCGAGATCAGCCGCTTGCACTGCATCATGTCGTTGCTGAGGCGGTGTTCGACGCCGCCATAGGTGTCTTCGATGTTCTCGCGGACGATGACCAGGTCGATCGGGATGCCGGCCTTGCTGAAGGGCGTGGTGACGCCCGGAAGGGTTCGGAAGGTCCGCAAGTTGGCGAAGGCGTTCCAGATCTTGCGAGCGGTGACATTGATCGACTTTCCACCGCCGCCCTTGGGCGTTTCCATCGGCCCCTTGAAGAGCAGCCCACAGGATTCGACGGTGCGAATCGCCGCGTCGGTCATGCCGCGCGTGTCGCCCTTGTCGAAGACAGAGCGACCCATCTCGACCGGCACGAACTCGACGTGGTCCATCACGCCCGCTGCCCGGAAGAGGGAGAGCGTGGCGTTCATGATCTCGGGGCCAATGCCGTCGCCGGCAGCAAGCGCAATCTGCGTCGTGGTCATGGGAGCGTCGGTCGCGGAGACCGTTCGGCCTTCGTGCGGGTGACGAAGGGCGGAGGAGTGTACAGGAACCGCGCGTGCTTCCGTCGCGTCGTGAGGGGTCATGGCGATCGCCTCATCGGCGTTTTGGACCGAGAAGTCGAGTCGTTGCAGGTCGAGCGGGGGAGGATCGCAGCCCGGGCGATCAGGTTGCGCCGGAAGCCGTCTTGTCACTCTCTTCCTCGAGGATCCCCTTCAGAAGCGTATCGACGTGAGGAAGCGAGAACTGCCGTTCGCGGGCAGTGATCTCCGGCTGCTCAAGAAGCCGTCGTGCGGTCGCGAGGGATGCCTTCGCCCCCTCGGGATCGCCGCGTTTGGCCTGGATCGCGGCGAAGCGGTAGTGCGTGATCGCCAAGTGCCAGGCGTAGGAGCGGTCGCCGCGCTGAAGGAGCGACAGGCCTTCCAACGCAAGTGTGTAGGCCCGTTCAATGTTGCCCATGCGCAGCTCGTTCTGGCTGATGTCGCTGAGCATCCAGCCCAGTTGCGGATCATGCTCGGAGATCGAGCGGGCAATCGCGATCGCCTCATCGCCAAGAGCTCGGGCCTTCTCGTTCTCGCCGTTGTCCAGGCAGCGGAAGGAGAGTTCCTTGACCCGCACAGCCAAATGCATGTCGTCCTTGCCTCGGAGGAGCGGGCGGAGCGCGGCGAGCTGGCGAGCTCCGACGGCGGCCGCCTCGGCGGGCTTGCCGACGAACCAGAGCGCATCGGCCCTCAGCTCGAGCAGGTCCGCCTCACCGACGGTCTCGATGACGTCGTCGGGCATGGCGATCCGTTCAGCTTCCAGACACGTTGTGATCGTCTCTTCCCAACGCTCGAGCGACGTGAGGCGATTGGCGAGTTGCACCAGTGTCTCCACAAGATCGGGATGAGAGTCACCGAGCAGTCGACGCTTCTCCTCCAGCAGGCGACGGATTTCCTCCGGCTCCGCCTCAAAGAGCTTTCGCTCGCGGAGGGTCGTCACGATCGTGCCAAGGGTCGTGGCCCGCGCGGGGTCGTCGGGGAGGGCTTCAGCCAGAGCGGTGAGCGCCGCCCGCACGGCCGGGTGTGAATCACCGTAGGCGCGGCAGACCGCTCGCACCCGTTCCTCACAGTGACGACGACGGGCTGGAGCGTCCTGACGCGCCGCCGCCAGACGGGCCCGGGCCTCGTGCACCGCGTCCATCACTTCGTGAACCGAATCGCCGACGACCACCGGATGCGTATCGATGCGGCGATGGACGGCGTCAGCGCGATCAAGTTCGCCGCGGGCCACGCGGATGTTTGCCAGCGTGCAGAGACCATGCAGCGTGTCAGGATGGTCGGGGCCGAGCGTCTCCTGCCGAATGGCATCAGCCGTGAGGGCCCGTGTAAGAGCCTCATCCGTCGCCGAGCGCATAAGAAGGAGCCGAGCCAATCGCTCCTCGGCGGCGCCGAGAATCGGGTCGCTGGGATGGGTGCGGCTTCGCAGCGAACGGATCGCCTGTCGATACTCGACCTCGGCCCGACGCAGCTTGTTCTGGTCGACGCAGACGTCGCCGATGGCGATCCGCGCCGCCGCGGCCGTTTCGGCATCACCCGAGAACGTGCCCGACTCAAGCGACAGGCTGACCGACTCAAGCGTCTGCTGCATGCCCGCGTCGTCGGCGCCAGAGTCGGCGGCAGGAATGATCTCCCGCAGCATTTCGGCGATGGCGTCGTCGCGCTGGGCCTCGGCGCGCATCCGCGTTCGTTCGGCCTCTTCGCGGAAGCCGGCCTCGCGGGCCCGCATCGCGGCGAGGATGGTCGCTCCGATCCCGATCAGGACCGCACAGCCCGCAAGACTGAAGATCGCAACGGCCCGCCGATGTCGGGTGAGGGCCTTGCGCAGGACATAGGCGACGCTGTCCCGCCGGGCCGCGATCGGCTCTCCAGCGAGATAGTGGAGGATGTCGGATTTGAACGCGGCGGCCGTCGGATAGCGGCGCTCCGGGTCCTTCGCGAGAGCGGTGAGGGCGATCGTGTCGAGGTCGCGATCGATCTGGACGACCTCGCTGCCGTCGCGACAGTGCGACGGTGGCGGCGGGGGAGCGTGGCTGATGGCGGCGACGAGATCGGAGATGCCGCGATCGGCGTTGTAGGGCAGGCGAGAGGTCAGGAGTTCATACAGGATCACGCCGAGCGAATAGACGTCGGTCCGGGTGTCGACCGCGCTGCGGTCGGACGCAAGCTGTTCCGGTGCGGCATAGGCCAAGGTGCAGGCAATCTCGCCGGTAACGGTGATGCGCGGCGAGTCATCCAGCGAAGTCGCCCGGGCGACGCCGAAATCGAGGACACGCGGTTCGTCGTCGCGGTCGACGAGGACGTTGTCGGGCTTGAGATCACAGTGGATGACGCCGTGGCGGTGGGCGTGCTCGATCGCATCGCAGATCTTGGCGAAGACCCGAAGCCGCAGAAGAAGTCCCTCGCGGCTCGGATGCAGGGCGGTCGCCTCGCGGGCCCATTCGTCCAATGGCTTGCCGTCGACAAGTTCGAGAGCGATCGCGTAACGGCCGTCGCTGAGGGACCCGCAATCGTGGATCGTGACGATGTTCGGGTGGCGAAGCCGCGCCGCCAAGGCCGCCTCGCGCTCGATCCTGGCCCGGCGCCGATGGGACCCGGTTCGCACGACCTTCAGGGCGACCACCCGGCCCGAGGCCTCGTGAACCGCGCGATAGACGATGCCTTGACCGCCGTGACGAAGCTCGCTTTCGATGCGGTAACCGTCGAGGGCTGGAATGCTGGCCGTTGGCGCATTCGCCCGCGCGTGGCGATCGTCGTCGCTCTCCGAAAGCGTTGCCGCGAATCCGGCGAGGAACCGCTCCGTCCCACAGAGTTCCTCAAAGGCGGTCCTGCACGCCGAGCAGCCGCGCAAGTGGCGGGCGAGGGCCGGTTCCGATTCGGCTGCGAGCGAGCCTTCGGAAGCCAGTCGGGCCAGGTCCTCGGTCGAGGGACAGCCCGTGTCGCTCGTGTTGCCTTCAGGCTGCCCCGTGAGTGGCTTCACGCGGCACCACCCTCCTGATAGGTGCGGCTGACTTCGTCGACTAGCTCTCGCAGTCGTCGGGCGACGCGGTGCTTGAGGACGTAGACATTCTGCTCGCTCACCCCAAACTCGCTTGCGGCCGCCGATGCGGGGACGCCGCGCAGGGCGACTAATTCGAAGATGCGAAGGGTGCGGTCGTCAAACTGCGAGTTCTCGCGAAGGGTGTGCCAGGCATCTTGGGCGATACTCTTGCGTTCCTCGTCCTCCCAAACCTGCTCCAGGGCCGCCCGATCGGGCAACGTTGCGAGGGTGGTGTCGGAGGTCTCGCCACGACGAAGGGCGATACGACGGAGAAGATCGCGGCCGCGATGCTCGGCGATGGCGATGATCCAGGTCCGCAGCCGTCCTCGCGATCGGTCGTACTTGCCACCGCGCATGTCGCGGACGAACTCGAGGAGGGTCTGCTGGGCAATGTCGGCGGCGTCATCGGAACCCAGCCCTAGGCGGGAGGCGACCGCCCGCAGGATCGGCTCATAGCGGGCAACGAACACCGACCAAGTGCCACCATCTTCCGACGCGCAGAGCGCGTCGAGAAGGGCCGTCGTGGTTGTCGTCCGCGAAGGGAGACTCATCCATGTCGTCCATAACAAGTCGGCTCACTCGCCCGCGCCCACACGATTCGATCGAGTTGCCGATGGCCCGAGACCGCCGGGCATTCACCCAACGCGATCTTTACCGAGTGTACGGGCGGTTCGGGGAAAGCCAAGCCGGAAGCGTCGGTGATGCGCTTCGCGGCCCCCAGAACGTAAAAGGGCCCGGTCGGAACCGGGCCCCAAGGGGGTGATCGAGTGAGTCGTATCGTTCCCGGGCGTGTCCCCGGGCCGTCCGCTTGGCTAGTCGCGACGGGCCATGAAGAAGCGGAGGACGTACCAGAAGAGGAGCATCACCGAGGCGAAGAGGGCCAGGGAGGCTGCGACATGCTGGGTCGTCCGGTAGTGATGGAGGATGTTGGAGGTGTCGTAGGCGATGTAGCCAGAGGCGAGGAAGATCATCGCCACCGAGAACCAGATCCCCAGCGAGAAGCCGAAGATCAGGCTGGCAACGATGCCGACGACTGCGGCGATGCTGGCCAGGCAGAGCACCGTGCGAAGGAACGAGAAGTCGGCCTTCGTGATAAAGACGACGGCCGTGAGGCCGGCGAAGAGGGCGCCGGTCGCGCCGGCTGAGGTGAGAAGGACGTTCTCAGGTCCGAATCGCGACGCGAAGTAGATCATCGGGGTGAAGATGACCGCCTCGAGCAGGATGTAGAGACCAAGTCCCGCGTACTGAAGGCCGACCGAGGCTTCGCTGCGGGCCAGCCGGTCGGCGCCATAGGCAACGCCCATGAACGCGAGCATGAGCACCAGCCAGACGCCGCGGGAGGACATCGAGCGAACGATCTCATCGATCATCGGCAACTGCATGAGGCCGGCCATGATCGCGGTGAACGCGAGGACCGATCCGGCCAGGTGCAAGTAGGTGCGACGGATGAAGGCGACGCGCGAGGTGACCGGCGCCTCTGCCGCGACCATCATGTCGCCGCGGGTCCACGGAGTGTTCCATTGTTCCTGACTGCTGTTGACGCGCATGGTTGGTGTTCCGTCGGGAAGGGGGTCGGGGGCTTTTAGACGCTGCACAGGCTGATCGCCTCACGGAGACTAGTCAGGGGGTCGCGGCGGGGAATGAATTCCTGGGCCACGTATCCGCTGAAGCCGGTCTCGACGATCGCCCGCATGATGGCGGGATAGTAGAGCTCTTGGGTGGTGTCGATCTCGGCCCGGCCGGGATTTCCGCCGGTGTGATAGTGCCCGATGAAGGCCGCCGAGTCGCGGATGGTCCGGATCACGTCGCCTTCCATGATCTGCATGTGATAGATGTCGTAGAGAAGCCTGAAGCGGTCCGAGCCAACCCGCTTGCAGAGCTCCACGCCCCACGGGGTTCGGTCGCACATGTAGTCCTTGTGGTCGACCTTCGAGTTGAGGAGCTCCATGATGATGGTGACCCCGTGGCTCTCGGCGATCGGGACCAGCCGCTTGAGGCCGGTGACGCAATGGTCCAGTCCCTCGCTGTCGCTTCGTCCGAATCGGTTGCCCGAGAAGACGATCATCTGGGGGATGCCGGCTTTGGCGATGAGCGGAATAAGCCGCTCTGATTCCTTCACCGCCGCATCGTGGTTCTCGACCCGATTCAGCCCCTGCGGGATCGAGGTCGGCCCGTTGGCGACGGCGCAGGTGAGTCCGTGACGCTCGACGGTCGCCCACTCCTTCTCGCCTAACAGTTCGATGGAGACGATGCCCATCGACTTCGCCCCCACGCAGAGGTCGTCCAGGGAAAGTCCGCCGTAGCACCATCGGCAGACCGAATGGCGAAAGCGGCCGGTCGGCTTGACCGCCTCATCAGCCTGTCGAGCGGACGAGTGGTTAGCCAACAATCCGCTGGCGCCGATGGCGGCAGCGGCGAGGAAGTCACGTCGTTGGATGGTCATGGGTTGCCTACCTGACTTCTGACGCGCGGCTACTGCCAGGCTCCGAGGAGAAGTGCAAGGTCCGTGGAATCGACGGTGCCGTCGTGGTTGAGGTCGGCCGGCGAGACGCTCGCTCCCCAGGCACCTAACAGGATGCTCAGGTCGGCGCCGTCGACATGTCCGTCCCCGTTGATGTCGCCAAAGAGGGGCGATTCGCATGAATCCGGGATGCCATCGCCGTCGGCATCCGGCGAGGCGGGGGTGGGAACGATCTTCTTGATTTGGCCGGGAGTGTGCAGGACGAGGTAGAGCTCGCCGTAGTAATCCTCGCCGATGGCAACCGGGGTGTTCGGCGTACCTAGCGACGCGGTTCGGTTGGTGAACTCGCTGACCGCCGTGCCGTCCCAACGGAGGCTGAACGCCTTGTTCGCCTGGTAGTCGGCGAAGAAGTAGGTGCCGTCGAGGTCGGGCATCGCGCATCCGCGGTAGACCGCGCCGCCGGTGATGGATTGCCCAACGCTGTGGTTGTAGTCGTAAATCGGCGTGGTCAGGGTGACCGACGGACAACTGCAGTTGGCGTTGCTCGCGCAGAGGAACCCTTCGGTGCAGTTCCATCCGCCATTGCCGCCGGCGCTGGCAGGCGTCAGCACATCGATCTCCTCGCGGGCGGTGCCGCCGACATCGCCGACGTAGAGCCAGCCGGTGGCCCGATCGAAGCTCGCCCGGAACGGGTTCCGCAGTCCGCGCATCCAGATCTCGTCATCCCCGGCGACGCCGACGAAGGGGTTCGTCGGGGGGACGGCATAGTTGCGGGTGGCATCAGCGGGGAAGTCATCACCATCCACATCGACGCGGAGAATCTTGCCCCACCATTGGCCGACGAGGTTCTGCGAACGGGGTGGTCCTTGCGGGTCGCCCGTGTACCCGCCGTCGCCGAGGGGGATATAGAGGTAGTTGTCCGGCCCGAATCCAATCCAGCCGCCGAGATGGAACCCTTGCGTCGATGGCGAGTTGAGCTTGAGGATCGTTTTCCCCGATGCGGGGTCAGCCTGATCGGGGTTCCCGTCGATGGCGGTGAACTCTCGGATGTTCACCGTGATCGCGCTGGATGTGCCCGTCGTGTGGTGCACGTAGAACTTGCGGTTCTTCTGGTAGTTGGGGTGAAACGCGATGCCGAGCATGCCTGAGTAGGTTTGCTCGGGCACTTGGGAGTCAATGTTCAGGAAGGGGGTCGCCTGAACGGTTCCGTTCTTGATCACCTTGATGATGCCGCGCTGCTCGACCACGAAGAGTCGCGTGGGGTCGCCGGGAGCGTGGGTGAGAAAGACGGGCTTGGTGAGTCCGGTGGCGACCGTCTGGACGGTCAGCGTTTGCCCTAGGGCGGTCGAACCCAACCCGCCGCCGAATCCGGTGAGGGGAAGCGCGGCCACGAAACACGTTGCGGCGGTGACGAATGGTGCGACCTGCATGGCAACACGATACCGGCCAACGGGTTTGCGTTTCAGCCCGCGGGGCCGAGTGGGCGATATTCCTCGCGTGTTGCTGATCGATCCAAGCCTGCCCGAACCCATGTTTCTCGCGCTGGGTGTCGAATTGGTCAAGCAGGTGGCTTTCTTGGTCGCGGAGCCCCCCGTTGCAGAGTCGGTCGCCACGCTGGCAACGAGTGCCACGCACGGCCCTGTCCACGCGGTGCTGATGGCTTCCGCTGCCGTCGGTGTTTTTCTGCTCGGCATGGTGATGATGACCGACGGGCTCAAGCAGCTCGGCGGGTCGCTTCTGCGGGAACTCCTCGCCCGTTTCACGACCAATCGCCTTCGCGGACTCGCCACCGGCTTCGGTCTCACCGTGGCCATGCAGGCATCCAGTTCCACCGTGCTCGCCACGATGGGCTTCGTCGCGGCGGGCATGATCTCCCTCACCCAGGCGGTGGCGGTCGTGGCCGGAGCGACGGTCGGATCGACGTCGACCTCCTGGCTGATGGCCACGGTCGGACTCAAAGCCAGCATCGCGGCGTTCGCGGGACCGCTGGTCCTGATCGGGGCGCTCCTTCGCATGCTCCGTCGCGGTCGGGTTGCCCAATGGGGCCTCCTCATCGCCGGCTTTGGTCTCATCATCGTTGGTATCGCGTCGCTGAAGGACTCACTCGCCGGAGTCATCACGCTGGTGCAGTTGGATCGAATCGACGCTTCGAGCGCCGCCGGAACCTCGATTCTGGTCGTCATCGGGGCGATACTCGCCGCGTCGATGCAGTCTTCGGCAGCGCCGGTTGCCCTCGCGATGGCGTCGCTGGCCGACGGGTCCTTGACCTTCACCCAGGCGGCGCCGCTGGTCGTTGGCGCAAGCGTCGGCACCACCAGCACCGCGCTCATCGCCCTGCCCACCGTCAACGTGCCCGGGCGGCGCGTCGGCATCATCTGGATCGCATCGTCAGTCATCGCCGCTGCCGTGGCCTTGACCCTGCTGCCCTTTCTTGAGCAACAGGCCATCGGCCTGACCCGGTTCCTGAGCGCGACCGATCCGATCGCCCTGGCGGCCTTCCATTCCTCCTTCGCGTTCCTCGGGGCGCTCGTGGTGGTCCTGATTTGCCGACCGTTGGCGGAGCGCGTCGAACGGTGGATCCCCGATCGCGAGCCGAGTCTCACGGTGCACTTGGAACCGCGATTGGCGGGTGTGCCATCGATCGGCCTCGAGTCGGCGCGCCGGTCCCTCGTGTTGGCGTCGATCGAAGTGTTACGGGAGGCGCGCAGACAGTTAGGCGATGCGATCGGCGAGGTGCCGGTGCGCCTCGAGCGGGTGAAGGATGCCGAGGGTGTGATCGAGCACTTTCTCGGTAGCCTGCGGAGCGACTCGTTGAGCGGGGCGGACGCGGAGCGGCAGGTCGCTTGCCTCCAGGCGCTCGATCACGTGCGGGACATCCGTCGCTCGCTCAAGCGGTTTGAATTGGCCGCCGACGGGCGACTCGCCGAGGGGCTCGATGACTTCCGAAGCGAAGCGTTTGGCCTCACCGTTCGGATCATGCACTGGCTTGGTGGTGAGACCGATGCCGAGTCGCCGATCGATCACGGGCTCGCCTTCGCCCGTCGCATTCATGCGGCACGACCGCGGCTCCGTCAAGCGATCCTGAGGCAGACGCTCACGCGCGGCATCGACCCGGTGGTCGCGGATCGATCACTCGACATGCTTCGAGCCATCGACGAGTACGCACGGGAGGTGAGCCGGCTCGCCGCGAATCTCGACATGACCCGGACCAAGGATCAGGAGGTCGATGACGCGGGCGACGAGGAGCCGAAGGCTAGTTGATGAGGGCGCTCACTGCGGTTACGACGGCGATCGCGATGACGTTGAGGAGGAGGCCGACGCGGGCCATGTCTCGAGGTGAGACCTGCCCGGTGGCGTAGACCATCGCATTCGGTGGCGTGCCCACCGGCAACATGAAGGCGAGGCTGGCTCCGAGGGCCGTTGTCACGGCAAGCCCCTCGATGGGTGCGCCGCTGGCCGCTCCGAGCGCTCCCAGCACCGGCATGGCTGTCGCGGCGAGAGCGGTGTTCGAGGCGACTTCGGAGGCGAAGCAGGTCACCGCCGTGATGGCCAACAGGACGAGAATGGTCGGTGCGCCCGTCAGACTCCCCGAATGCGAGGCAAGCCAGAGGGCAACCCCATGTTGCTCGATCGCCGCGGCAATGCTGAGGCCGCCGCCGAAGAGGATGAGTACCGCCCACGGCAAGGCCCGCAGGTCGTGCCAGGTGACCAGGCCGCCGAAGGGTCTCACTCCGGCGGGGAGGGCCAAGAGGAGGAGCGCTGCGGTGATCGAAATGGACTCATCACGGACACCAGGCGCCAGCCCGTTCCAGAGGGGGCGGGTGAACCAGGCAACCACGGTGAGGGCGAAGATCGCCAGCACCGTCCGGGCCGGCATGTCGAGTGGGCGGTGCGCGGATTTCGGACGCGCCTCGATGCGGACATCGGCGCATGGGAAGAACCACCGCGTGAGGATGAACCACGTGATTGGGAGCAACACCAGCCCCACTGGGAGCCCGAAGCGGAGCCACGCGACGAAGGAGAGGCTCTGCCCGGTTTCCGCTTGGATGAAGCGGGCCGCGACCGCGTTGGGTGGACTGCCCACGAGAGTGAGGACGCCGCCGATCGTCGACGCGTAGGCGACGCCTAAGAGTGCCGCGGTAGCGAAGCGACGACGACCGAGATCGGGGAGATGGTCCTCCGTCGGAAGGTCTGTTTCATGCGTTGTATGGCTCCGCTCGTACTCATGATGGTGCTGCGAGTGCGGGCGCGTCAGGGCGAGGGCAATCGGCAACATCACCGCAGCGGTGGCTGTGTTGGAGACGAACGCTGAGAGGGCAGCGGTCGCGACCATGATCGCACCGACGATGTTCGCGCCGGTGTGACCCGCGCAACCGACCACAACATGGGCGAATCGTTCGCTGAGGCCGTGGCGTTCGAGGGCAATGGCCATCACGAAGCCGCCGGCGAAGAGGAAGATCACGCCATCGGCATAGGGGGCGGCGCTCTCGGCGAAGGTACTAATGCCGAAGGATGGGAGGAGAACAACCGGCAGGAGCGCCGTCGCGGCGAGCTCCACCGCCAGCGTGAGCCACCAGATCGCCATGAGCGTCAGGACGCCGAGGACGATCGCTCCCTTGGACCCGATCGCGTCCCACGTAACGAACGCCGCCGCCGATCCGATCACCGGGCCGAGGAACATGGCCGCGATACGCCAGCGGCCGGGAAGGCCGCCTTCGTCACGGATCGGTTCAGGAGCTGAGTGCCGTTCGGCGACCGCATTCTCGACGGGTGGCACGAGAGGCGTCACACGTGGAGTGATACCCGAGACGCTTCGTTGGCGACACCGAGGACCGCGAACGGAACCACCAGATGATTCCCCCGAGAAGGATGAACGCGATCACGCCGAAGGCCACGGCAAAGAGGACAGGCACGACGAACGCCAGAATGCTGGCGACGACGCTGGCCATCGACTCGGCCAGGCCGTAGAGCGGACTGAGAAGGCCACCCGAGATTGCCGAAGAGCCCGCACGCAAGGTCGCACTGCCGGCATGAACCGCTGCAGCGACGCCACCGCCAGCGATGAGCCCAGCACCCCAGGTGAGCATCGGATCGGCGCTGACGACGTCAGGAATGCCCGGGAGTTGGCCGACTTGGGTCGCCATGACGACACCACCAGCAACCGTCGCCACGGGGGCGGCCATCGCGTCAAGGGCGTGATTGATGGCAGGGATCAGTGAACCGGAGACTTCAGCCAGGCAGGCGAGGAGAAGACCCGCGATGGCAGGCCAGCTCGAGAGCCAGGCGAAACTCTCGCCCAGCTCGATCCAACCAGCCTTGGCGGCAACGGCCATGGCGAGGACAGGCACGAAGGCGCGAAGGCCACAGGCTGCCGCCAGACCAAGACCGACCATTGCCGCGAGGAGGTACTCCATGCCGGGTTCTTGGGGAGGTGCCTGTCCCAATTGCCCCCGAGAGGATGTGCCTGTCCAATTCGCGCAGGGGCATTCGCCTCCCCCCGAGAGATATTGCCCGAGTGAAGGTGCCTGTCCAATCTGCCTCGTCGCGGCCGAGGTGCCTGTCCCATTTGCCTGGAGGTGCCTGTCCCATTTGCCTCACTTACCGCCCGTCCTTCCCCCGGGGATGTGCCTGTCCAATTCGCGCAAATTCGGAGGATGTGCCTGTCCAATTCGCGCCGGGGAGGTGCCTGTCTCATTCGCCTCCCTGGGGTGCATCACACCGCTCCTTCGTGGTCTCGAAACACTGGTAGCGTGCGTTTCATGGTCGAAGCGAACAGCCAAAGTGCGACGCGTAATCGGTGGTTGGGCACGGTTTGGTCCGCCTTGGCTTGGGGCGTCTTCCTCTCTGTAGTGTGCGGTTGCACCACGTGCCCGGTTTCTGGCTTGAGCCAACCCAGCCGCCCCAACATCCTCCTCATCCTGGCTGACGACTTGGGTGTCGGTGAGCTGGGGTGTTACGGCCAGGAGCAGATTCGAACGCCCAACCTTGATCGTCTGGCACAACAAGGGGCGCGGTGCACATCGGCCTACTCCGGCTCCTGTGTCTGTGCCCCAACACGGGCGTCCATCCTCACCGGTCGTCACACCGGCCACAGCGCCATTCGCACCAACCTCGAAGTGCAGCCCGAGGGGCAGATGCCCTTGCCGCCGAGCGAAGTCACCTTCGCCTCACGCCTTCGCGAACAGGGCTACGCAACCGCTTTGGTTGGCAAGTGGGGACTCGGACCGCCGGGGGGCGAAGGCGCTCCCTCTCGACATGGTTTCGACTTGTTCTACGGGTACCTTTGCCAGCGCCATGCCCACGACCATCGTCCTGGGTACCTGTATCGCAACGAAACGCGCGAACCGCTGGAGCCGGGGACGTACGCACCTGACCGTTTTCTGGAGGAGGCGATTGGGTTCGTCCGTCGATCAGCGCCCGAACCATTTCTTCTCTGCTACCACACGACCATTCCGCACGTAGCGTTGCAGGTACCCGACGACTCGCTCGCCGAGTACGCAGGGGCTTTTCAAGAGACTCCATACGACGGAACCAAGGGGTACACGAAGCATCCGACGCCCCGAGCGGCGTACGCGGCGATGGTGACCCGCATGGATCGCGATGTCGGGATATTGCTTGCGGAGCTGGATCGATTGGGTCTTGCCGAGGAGACGATCGTCGTCTTCGCCAGCGACAACGGCCCAACGTGGGCAGGCGGGACGGACAGCACGTTCTTCGAGAGCGCCGACGGTCGACGCGGCTTGAAAGGCCAGCTCTATGAAGGCGGCATCCGCGTGCCATTGATCGTTCGTTGGCCCGGTCACATCACACCGGGATTGGTTCGGGACGAACCGGTCGGCCTTTGGGATCTGGCGCCGACGTTTGAGGCGGCGATGGGAGCCGCGCCGAACTCCACCCAAAGCACCCCGGGCGGTGCCGTTGATGGGATCGATCTGTCGGCCTGGCTCGGAGCCCGCGCTCCGCTACCCGATCGGGTGCTCTATTGGGAATACCCCTCCGAAGGTGGCTGGCAAGCGATCCGCTGGGGACGTTGGAAGGCAATCCGCAAGGGCGTCGCGAAACGTTCCGATGCCCCGATCGAGCTGTATGACCTTCTTGATGATCCAGGCGAGTCCAAAGACGTCGCCAGCGAACATCCGGAAGTGGTGGCGGACCTTCGTGAGCGAATGCAGAAAAGCCGGACCGACGCGCCGGTCCCAGAGTGGAATATCTTCCCCTGACCGAATCAGAGCGCCGGCGAGGCGTCCAGCGACCGTTCGCACCACGGCACCTTTCCGCACCTTCGTCGAATCGACGCACACCAAAAGAGCGAAGTGCCCGAGACTTCGGGAACAATCCGAGGCCGCTCGATCGGAGCGGATGAACCTGACACCGACCGACTCCGAGCTTCTCTGCAGCGCCGCCCATGGCCAAGGTCACGCCTTCTCAGCGTGCATTGATCGCTTTGGCCCGCTGGTATGGACGTTGGCCAGGCAGATGCTGGCCGATCGCGGCGATGCCGAGGACGCTGTGCAGGAGATCTTCGCGGAACTCTGGCGGGTGGCGGATCGATTCGATCCAGCCATCGCGTCAGCGCGGTCCTTTGTCGCGACCATCGCCCGCCGCCGCCTCATCGATCGAGGTCGCGTGCGTCAACGGATGAATCGGGATGCCCAAGGAACGCTGCCCGAGGAGGTGGGAGGGTTTGGGGCGACGCCATTGGAGCGGTTGGCTCGCGATGAACGGGCCCGCACGGCGATGCAGGAATTCGGACGTTTGCGATCAGAGCAGCAAAAGGTCATTCGTCTTGCCGTGCATGAGGATTGGACGCACGAGCGGATCGCGGAGCATTTGGCAATGCCGGTCGGTACGGTCAAGACACACCTGAGGCGGGGCCTCCTGCAGCTTCGCGATCGGCTGACTGCTCGTGGGGTCGAAGGCGACGGATCCGACTCGCCCATGGATAGCTCAGGGGAGGGCCTCTCATGAGCGAGCTGCCTCCCATGTCGCCGCGCGATGAACGTCTCTACGACCTGGCGGTGGCCCGGGCGACGATCGGCCTCTCAGCGAGCGAGGATCGCGAGTACGCCGAGCTTTCGTCGGGCGTTTCGCCGGCGGAACTCGCAGCAATCGCTGAGGCGGTTGCGGCGCTCGCACGAGCATTTGAAGCGGACGATGTCCCGATGGACGAGGAGCCGATGCCAGAGGCGGTGCGGCTGGCCCTTCTGGCTTCGGCACCCAACGTGCGGAAGGGGCCGGTCAATCAGGCCTCCACCGAGCCACCGCCTGAGCAGCGTGAGGCAATGATCGCTTCGTTGCGGCGGACAGCTCGGGCTGGCTGGCTTGTCGCGGCCGCGAGCCTGTTGGTTGCGGCCGCGATCCTCCTTTCTCGATCATGGGGGACACGACCGCCCCCATCGACTGAACAATTGGTGGATGCCGCACCAGACGTCGTGCGGTTGGCCTTCACCCCGACTCCCGACGGGTTTGCCGGATCGACCGGGGAAGTGGTCTGGAGCGAGAGCCTCCAGCGGGGCTACATGCGCCTCACCGGTGTACCCAACAACGACGTCAGCAAGACCCAGTACCAGCTTTGGATCGTCGACAAGAACCGCGACGCAGAGCCGGTGGACGGCGGCGTGTTCAATGTCGCAGCCGGCGGGGCGGGCGCAATCGTCTTCGAGCCTCGCCTGCCCGTTTCTCGCCCCGACGCATTTGCGATCACGGCAGAGCGTCCAGGCGGCGTCGTGGTTTCGGAAGGACCGATTCTCATGGTCGCAGCCGCAAAGAAGTAGCAAATTGATCTCTTTCAAAAACAGTCACGCCCCGCACAAATGCGGGGCGTGACCGGGAGAAGAGAGAGAGAGGTCGACGCGTTGCGTGACGATCGAGAATTCTGGCTCGAAGCGCCACGACACCGGCTCCGCGTGGCAAAAACGGGCCGTGGCGAGTTCAGGTGATAGGCTCGAACTTGAGTTGCATCCAGCGCTTCGGCCCCGACGCGTGTTCCCAAACGTCAGGCGGCTGATGCGGTTGGTAGCCGGCTCAAGTGTTCACCCGAACCAGTCGCGGCTACGCCAGTCGCGTCTTCACAATAGATACGTCAGATCTCAACCAATTGGAACAGTCAATATACCCAAATTGACATGAGAAGGCGTTGCATACTGCATAGAGCCAGCACGGCGGTGCTCTGGGTGGGAGCTTGCCGCACTGATCAGCCTGCGCCCATCTCGTCGAGCAATCGTTCGATGACCGAATGGCGTCGTTGCGACGAAGCCAAGGCTTGGGCAACGCGAGCCGCGATATTACCCACTTCCTTCGCCGTGAATCCGAGCGAACGGCCCACCATCAGCAGAACCGCAAGCTCGCGATCGTCAATGCGGTTGTCCGCGACCATGACCGCTGCACAATCGAGAAGGAGTTGGGTCCGCGCGCCCATCTCGGCCGGGGGCTCCACGCACGCCGGCATGCTGGTAGAGAGGGCGTGAGCGACGTCAATCGAGGTCAGGCCAAGGCGCTCGCAGGCGGCAGCGATGGCCGCTTTCTCTTCGGCTCGGAGCTTCCCATCTCCGGTTGCCACGGCAATAAGGGCATGGACCGCGGCCTGACGCTGTTCACTGGTGGCGTCAGCGAGCCAGTGACGGCGGGCATCTCCACTTGGCGACCCAATCTGAGAGGGGTCGTGTCCGTTCCGTCCATGCGCACCGGTTGACATGCGACACAGGATAGTCCCCGAACTCGCCAACGCGGGCGATTTCCGCCGCGGGACGTACCATGCTCCCCGTTTCCGACCGCCTAGACAGCCTTCTACCAACGTCCAGCGGACTGCTCATCCTCGCTTTCCAAAGCACTTGCGCCCTTGGCTGTCAACGAGCTCACTGCATGCCCGACGCGATTCTCGAGGTCAGCGACTACACGAAGCGGTACGGCGACGTCCTAGCGGTTGACCGACTGAGCTTCCGCCTGGAAGCCGGGCAGGTTGTTGGACTCGTCGGACCCAACGGGGCAGGCAAGACCACCACTATGCGGGCCATCGCGGGGATCATTCCCCCGAGCTCGGGCACAATTCGGGTCGGCGGCCACGACGTCGTGAACGACCCGGTCGAGGCCAAGCGCCGACTCGTCTACGTGCCAGACGACCCCAAGCTCTTTGACACGCTCTCGGTTCAGGAACACCTCCAGTTCACCGCATCGATCTACGACGTCCGCGATTGGAAGCCGAAGGCCGAGGTGCTCTTGGAGCGTTTCGAACTGACCCCGAAGCGATCGGCGTTGGCCCGCGAGCTCTCCCGGGGCATGCGGCAGAAGCTGGCCATCTGCTGCGCCTACCTCCATGAGCCCAAGCTGGTCATGTTCGACGAGCCCATGACCGGACTTGACCCGCTGGGGATTCGCACGCTCAAGATCTCGATTCAGGAATGTGCCGCCCGAGGGGCGAGCGTCCTGATCAGTTCCCATCTCTTGGCCCTGGTTGAGGACCTGACGACGCACCTCCTGATTCTCGAATCTGGCGTGCGACGATTCGCCGGCTCACTCGCCGAGGCCCGGGCCAGCTACGCCACCGACGGCGCCAGCCTAGAAGAGGTCTTCTTCCGGGCCACCGCGGCGCCAGGCTCCATCGCCAATGCCACGCCGCGCGAGCTGCGCTCCGCCGACGGGAGCGACAACGCGTGAGCCTGCTGCCGCGCCCGCTCATCCTCCTGATCTGGTTGCGGCTGCGGGCATCGCTTCGACTGCTCGGGCGAACCGCGAGGACGCCGAAGGGTCTGGCGGTTCTTCTGGTTGGCGGAGTCTTCATCGCGATGGGCTTTGTGCCGCTCATCCTGAGCCTGTTCATTGAACGCCCGCCCTCGCCCGAGGCGGTCGCTGCGACACGGGAGCGGTCGCTCTTGCTACTGCCCTTCGGCATCCTCGGGTTGGTCCTCCTTTCGGTTGTGCGCACAGCAGGCGACGGAGCCTTGGCATTCCTCCAAGCGGAAGTCGACTTCCTCTTTCCGGCGCCCTTCACGCGGGCCCAGCTTCTTCTCTACAAACTCGCCCAACGCGTCGTCCCGCTCCTGTGGCTTTCGCTCTTTGTCTCTGTTTGGGTACGACGCTTGGGACAGGCATGGCTCCCGACTTGGGTCGGACTCTTGCTGACCCTTTGGTTCGTCCACATCCTCTCGCTCTGCCTGGCCTTGGCGGGGCAGAAATTCGAAGCCCGGCGATTCGCGTTGTGGCGTCGCGTGGCGGCGGTCGTGACGCTGGTTGTGGTGGTGGCAGGGGTGCTCTGGGCGGGGCGAGCGGTCGAGAGCGGGAAGCCGCTGGAGATGGTCGAGGCCTTCGCCCGTTCGACGCCCGGCTGGCTTTTCACGCTCCCCACGCTTCCCTTCGCCCGCACGATCTGCGCCGCAGGGCTGACCAGCGACGGCCTGCTGCCGGTCACCTTGGCGCTCCTGATCAACGTCGCCCTCATCGTCGTGGCCATCCGGTTGAATGCCCATTGGCTCGAGGCCGGTGCGGAGTCAAGCCAGCGTCTCGCGGCCCGCGCCGACGAGATCCGCCGAACGGGGGGCTTCGGTGGTGGGGCGAGCTTCTCGGGTCTGCGGATGCCGATGTTCCCGCGCTTCGGCGGGCTCGGCCCGCTGGCGTGGCGTCAGTGCGTGGCGGGAATCCGCCAAGGGCTGCGCGGCCTCTTCGTCCTTGCGATCATGGTGGCGGTGATGGTTGTGCCGCCGCTCCTCTCCAACCGGACCAATTCGCTTCCCGGCGCACTCCGTCCGATTGGGGCGATTCTCCTCTGCTATATCAGCCTCTTCCTTCCGCAGGTCTTGAGGCTCGACTTCCGCGCCGACGTGGATCGCCTGGATCTCCTCAAGGGTCTGCCCGTGTCGCCCTTCCTCGTGAGCCTCGCTCAAGTGATCGTGCCAGCGACGCTGATCACCGGCATCCAAGCTCCGCTGGGGTTGGTGCTGAATCAAACGCTCGGATGGCAAATCCCTGGTCTCGCCTACTGGATCCCGGCTGCGTTTTTCGCCAACCTCCTGATCGCCTCGCTTGAGAACATCGCGTTTCTTCTCTGGCCGCAACGAACGACCCGCGGGGCCGGCGTCCAGTTCGCGATGAGCCAGGTGGTCGGTCAGATGCTGAAGCTCCTTGCCCTGGCGATCCTCGTCGGGTCGGCGGTCGCGGTCGGTGTCGGAGCCTTCGTCCTGCTCGGTCGGTCGGTCCCGCTGGCGGCGGTCGCGGTGGCCAGTGTGCTTGCCTTGGAGAGCGCTGTCACGGTCCTCATCGTTTCGCGGCTCTTCGCCGCCTTCGACCCGGCGGTCGAGCAGGCTGCGGACGCGTAGCGAGAGGCGAATGATCTGAATGAAAGAGACCCGCCCGACGTTGGGCGTCGTGCGGGGCCTCGTCCACGGTTGATCGGACTGTTAGGAGCAAGCGCCCCATGCGCCAGGCAGGACCGCAAGGTCAGCGGCGTCCACCGAGCCAGATCCATACGAGGTCGCTCGGACAGGCGGCTCTTCGGCAATTCAATCGCGGGCGAGATCCGTCACTTCCAAGTCCAAGCCCCAAGCATTAACGCAAGGTCCGCAGGTCCGACGATCCCATCCGCATCCAGATCTGCCGGGCCGCCGAGAACGCCCCATGTGCCGAGGAGAATCCCCAAGTCGAGTTGGTTGACCGAGCCATCCGCGTTCAGGTCCGCGAAGAGTGGCTCCAGGAAGGTGAAGACATACGCGCCTCCCGCTTCGCTTCCAGCGTCGTTGTCGTATGGCACGCCGACAAGATAGGCAGAGTCGTCAATGCAAACGGAGTATCCGAAACCGAAGAGCGAGTCGTTGGTCGCAGCGGTCAGGGTCTCCTGTTGGTTCCACGCTACCCCTTGCTTGTGGAATCGAACCGCTGCTCCGGAAGCCGGCCCGGTGGCGCTCGCGAGCGGGGCGCCGACCAGGATGTTGTGTCCGCGTACGCTCACGGAGCAACCAAAGAGGTCGCCCGCGACTCCGTCATCGGACAGAAGCTTCTGCTCTTCGGCCCAGACGCCGTCCTCTTCACGGAAGACGTAGGCGGCGCCCGCGTCCGGGCCGCCCTCATCGTCACCCCATGCCCCGATCACGATGGTTCCGCCGTCGATGTCGACTGCCTGGCCAAACTCAGCGCTCCATGATTGGTCGGTTGCCTTCAGTTTCGCGTCCGAGATCCAACCCCGGCTGGAACGGCGGAAGACATAGGCGGAGCCGGATCCCCATCCGTAGAGATCATCATTCGGCGCTCCGATGACGGCCCTGTTGCCGCTCAGGGCTACGGAGGCCCCAAAGAGGTCGTAGGGGCCGCCGTCGAAGGCGGAGAGTTTCGCTTCGAACTGCCAGCCGCTCTCGAGGCGATGGAAGACGTACGCGGAGCCCGCGTCCAAACCGCCGTCGTCGTCGTGCCGGGCGCCAACTAGCAGGCGATCCTGTTCGACGCTGATCGACCAGCCGAACTGGTCGAAGGAACCGGCATCGGGGGCGACGAGCTTTGCCTCGGGCGCCCAGATGCTCCCGTTGAATCGAAAGAGATAGACCGCGCCGGCGTCGGTGGCGGCGCCGTCCTCAAAGAGCGAACTCACCGCGATGAGGTCACCATCGATACTCACCGCACCCCCGAAGCGGTCGTCGGCACTGCCATCGGCGGCGAGCAGGGTCGCCTCCTGGATCCACGCCGTGCCGTTCCAGCGGAAGACGGCCGCCGAGCCAGAGGCGCTTCCGTTTGTGTCATCCAGCGGTGCGCCGAGCACAGCGATGTTGCCGCTGACCGCGACGGCGAAGCCGGAGATGTCGTAGGGGGCCACGTTCGTGGCGAGCAGCTTTGTTTGGGCCGATCCTGTCTCGGCGAACAAGAGCGGAAGGCTGGCGACGAACAAAGTGAGGGTGAGTGAGTGAGCGGTTCGGAGCGAGGGCATGGTGGGGACTATCGGTTGGCTGATCAACCGCTTTGAGTCCGCCATCGATCTCACGGCGCGTTGCTTCAGGCCTTTGGACAGGCTGTAGGGGCAGAACGCCGCCCACGAGGTTCGGCCGCTGCCACGGAGAAACCGGCGCTGATTCACATGCATGGTGAGCTGACCATGAATTGCCCGAGTCGTCGGGATGCCTGCATCAGGCCGACGACGCACGGGACCTTGTACGTGCCTGATGTAAGGGGCAACACCGGCCCCCGGTGGGCCCTCTCCGATAAGTCCTCCCCGCGAATCCTCACCATGCAACTCTCACCCGCTGCAACGCTTCTCGTTGGCCTTCTCACCTCGCCAGCGCTTGCCCAGAGCGTGACCTTCAACTTCAACAACGCTCCTCCATCCACGCCTCTCCCCATCACGGTCAACGCCGGTGGGATCGGAGCGAACCTGAGCGGCACCATGCAGGGCTTCTCTGTTCAGCAGGCGAACGTGATGGGGTTCACGCCGGTCGGCTTCTCGGGGCTTTGCATCTATCCAAGCAGCGTCTTCCCCGCAGACCTCAACGTCTCGTTCACGAAGACGCTCACCAGCTTCTCGATCCTCTGCGCCGTCCAGGACCTCTATTGCGACGATGGTGCGACCATGAAGGTCACCGCCAAGATGAACGGCACGATCGTCGGCACCGCCACCGCCACGGCCCCGCCTGACTTCTATTGGCCGACCACCACCTTGAGCATCACCGTGCCGGGTGGCTTCAACAGCGTCACCGTGCACTACCAGTCGCCCCCGCCAGGTTGTGGCGACTGGGGACCGATCTTCATGGCCGACAACATGGTGGTCACGCTCGCGCCGAGCCCCGTCGGCGACATCAATGGCGACGCCCATGTGAACGCTGCCGACCTTGGCCTCCTGCTCGGAGCGTGGGGGACGTCCAACGCCACGTCGGACCTTGATCACAACGGCGTGGTTGACGCCGCCGATCTGAGCATCCTGTTAGGTGGCTGGACCGGCTGAGATGGCTCGTCACTTCCGAGGCGCTACCCGATCCGGCGAGAAGAGCGCCGCGTCGATATGGTCGCCGTCGGTCATCAACCCACACAGGACATCCGCGGCGATGGCGGCGAAGGTAACCCCGTTCCCTCCGTAGCCCAAAGCGAAATGGGCGTTCGGGAATCCCCGCGCCGGGCCGATCATCGGAAGCGAGTCGGCGGTCTCGGCGAACGCACCTGCCCACGCAAACGCGATGTCGAACGTGAGCCACGGAAGAAGGCGTCGCAGTCGACTTTCAAGCCAGTTCGCCTTGCGGGGAAGGAGCCGGTCGCGCACGAGCGGATCCGCCCCGTCGATGTCGCCGCCGCCGACGATGATCCGTTGATCATCCGTCGTTCGCAGGTAGAGATAGGGGAGTGACGTCTCCCAGATGAGGCAGCGGTCGGGCCATCGCGAGAGGTCGGGAATCGGATCGGTCACGATCGCAAATGTGCTCTTGAGCGTGGTCAGCCGGCGCGGGCCGAACTCGAGCGCCTCGTAGCCAGTCGCGAAGATCACCCGCTTCGCCCGAACGTCGTGGGAGCGGTCCGTCGAGAGGGTGACGGTGTCGCCCTGCGAGCGATAGCTCGTGACCAGGGTCCGATCGAAGACACGGACGCCGCGACCGAGCGCCCTTCGAAGGAGTCCATGGGTGAGGCGATAGGGATCAAGCTCGCCAGCGACCTCGGTGAAGAGAGCGCCGGCGTGATCGAATCCATAACGCTGGACGAGCTCGTGCCGCCCAAGGTAGTGACAGGCGAAGCCGTGCTGCTGGCGAAGTCCACACTCGTGTTGCAGCCGCGGCGAGTGGGTCGGCCGCGACGCGAGTTGGAGCGAAGGACGCCGGGCGAATCGGCAGGCGATCTCCCGGCTCAGGACCTCCAGCGCGTCAATGGCGGCGCTCCCCAATCGATAGACCCGAACCGCGGCCTCCAGGCCGATGCTCTTCGAGAGCTGTCGCAACGGTTGGTCGACTTCGTATTGAAGGAGGGCCGTGCTCGCCGCGGTAGACCCCTCACCAATGCTCCGCGAGTCGATCACGGTCAGGGACATGCCCGCGCGACTGAGGCGATCAGCAATCAGCGCGCCGGTGAGGCCGCCGCCGACCACGGCAACATCGCAGTCGATGTCATGCTCCAAGGGCGGGTAGTCATGGAGCAGCCCGTTGCGGAGGAGCCACCAGGGTTGGGTCGTGCGGAGATTCACGAGGGTTTCAACCGGCCGTGAGGGATGGCTTCTCGCCAATCCCGAGGAAGTGCATGGAGTCGCCGGAGCATGTTCGGAACGGTGAAGGGGGCCGGCCCATCGAGCCGACCGAGAGCCGCCCACGCGATGGGCATGGCGACAGGAGCGCCCGTTCGGGCTCGGGCGGAGTAGTTGGCGATGGCGGTGGCGCCGCGCCCATTGCGCAGGTAGTCGATGTAGATCCGACCCTGGCGCCGGACCTTGGCGGCGACGGTCGTCAACCGATCTGGCGCGGCAGCCGCCGCGGTAGAGGCGATGGCCTTGGTGAGGGCCTTCAGGTCTTCCCATGTCAGCTTCACCGGGAGGTACGCAACGACATGGAGCCCGTTGCCGCCGGTCGTGCGGAGGAGGGGAGTGAGCCCCTGTTTCGAGATGATGGATCGCATCAGGCGAGCTGCGTCGCGCACGGCGTCCCACGTCACGCCTGGCCCAGGGTCAAGATCGAGGACCAGATACTCGGGATGGTCGAGCCGATCGGCCCGGCTGGCCCACACGTGAAATTCGATCACGCCGCGCTGAACGAGCGAGACGAGACCTTCGACGTCATCGACCACCAGGTGGTGAGCTGACGCCGCGCTTCCCACGCGCCGGACAGCCTGTGGCAGCGCTTCCCGGAAGTGCTTTTGGAAGAAGCAGGGGCCCCCGTCGCCGTCGGGGCATCGAAGGAGTGCCAGCGGGCGGCCGGCGATGAACGGGAGAAGCCGCGGGGCTGCGAGTTCGTAGTAGCGGGCGAGTTCAAGTTTGGTCACTGGCGGCGACTCGAACACCAGCCGATCGGGATGGGTGAACTTCACTCCAGCGACCTGGTAAGGCGAGGACCTCGAACGCCGCGGCGCCTTCTCGGGAGCTGGCGAGGGAGCACGTTCGTCGCTGGTGAGTTCCGCCACCTCCTTGTCTTCGCGCAGCGCCTTGAACACCGGTTGCCGCAAGAGTCCTTCGGTCGTGATGGCCGCGAAGGAGACCTCGACCACAAGACGAGGCTCGCACCAGAGCTTCGGACGCACCGATCGCGGGACCCCTTCGCAGGGAGCGTCCTTTCGCCGCATGCGTTGAAGGCGATTGGCGATCGACTTCAAGTCAGCTTCGGAGAATCCCGCGCCGACGCGCCCGCAATAGACAAGCCGATCGCCCTCGGGCCGTGCCAGGAGAAGGGAGCCGAACCCGCCGCGGCTGCGGCGCGGGGCGGTCATCCCACAGACCGCGAACTCGCCGCCCTTGCCGCACTTGATCTTCAGCCACGCACGGGAACGTCCCGAGCGATAGGGTGCGTCCGCTCGCTTGGAGATGATCCCCTCGAGCCCCATTCGGCACGCCTCCGCCGCGAACGGCTCAGGTGTGCGCGCGGGATCCCGCTTGCGCCGGTACTCGTCGAGCAGGGTTGCCTTGAGACGGGCGGGCATCGTCGTCGTTACGCGCTCTTTCGGGAGGGTCGGCGACGAGCGGCCGGCTCCGCCTTGCGATGGGCGAGACTCTGCTTGAGCGCGTCCATGATGTTGAGGACGCGGGGAGGAGGGGTGTCGTCTGTCTCGATGGTCTTGGCCCGCTTGCTTCGGGAGGAGACCATCTTGGTGAGCTTGGCGCGGAACGTGTCCTTGAATCCCTCCGGCCTGAATCTGCTGTCCAGCGTTGCGACGAGTTGTTTGGCCATCTCCAGCTCCTTCGTCGGCGTCTTAGTCGATCGCGGAGCCAATTCGTCGGTGGGCACGACCTCGTCGTGATAGAAGAGCGTGTGCAGGACCAGGAGCCGGTTGACGGGCCGCAGCAGGGCGATGTGCTGCTTCTCCCGCAAGACGAATTCGCCGATCGCCTGTCGCTGCGAAGCGGCCATTGCCTCGACGAGGAGGCCATAGGCCCGTCCTCCACCTTCCGCCGGCGTGACGTAGTAGGTCCGATTGAAGTAGATCGGATCGACCTCGCCGGCCCGGACGAATTGGCGGATCTCAAGATCGCGTCCCGCCTCGGGCTTGAGGTCGCGCACCTCCTTCTCGTCGAGAACGACGTACTGGTCCGGTGCGATCTCAACGCCCCGAGCCGTCTCGCGGAAGTCAAACTCCTTGCCGGTCTCGGGGCAGACCAGCTTGCGGCGAAGTCGGCAGGTCCCGTCTGGCGTCAGGAGGTGAAGCTGAACGGATTTCTCGCGCACCGCCACCATGAGGTGGATCGGTACGCTCACGAGGCCGAAGCCGATGGTGCCTGTCCAGATTGGTCGGGGCATGCCAGTACTCCGCGAAGGGCGACGAGGCAGATGCTCATCGCTCGCGGTGGTACGGCCTCTCGGGCACTCGCCTCATTCAGGGCCAAGCCATCATTCGGCAACATCGCCAAAGTGACGATAGACCATTGCGAGGTCGAACCAATCAATCATGCCGTCGCCATTCTGATCAGCGGGGCAGAAGGCCGGGTCGTCGCAGAAGCCCCATGCGTTGATGACCGCCAGAACGTCGCCGCTATCGACGTGCCCATCCAGATTCGCGTCGCCATCGATTGCGATGCGAAGGAGTTGGTGATTGATCGCCTTGACCACGCGGTCTGCATTGAAGCCGAACCAGGTCTCCTTGATGACCTGATCGGGGCCGACCAGAAAGCCCCGTGAGAAGGGCAAGCCGGACGGGGGCTGTGCGTAGGCAACGAACGAGGCAGTTCCGGGAAGGTCGAAGAGGAGTGGCAGTCGAAGGTAGATGTTCGACCAGTACTGCTGAAGGAGCGACGCGCTCTCCTTCTGGCTCATGATGGCCAGTACCACCTGCGGATGGGTCTCGAAGCGCGACGCCAAGGCATTCTGTACGTCGGCGATGACAGGCAGGCATGCGGGGCACCAGGTCCCGAAGATCTGGAAGTAGACGACCTTCCCTTCCTGCGCAGCAAGGCTGAATGTCCTCTGGGCGAAGGTCCCGCTTGCGTGGTCGAAACTCCACATCGGAAGGGTGAAGGGTGTCGCTGGTTCGCCCGGGTCAAGGAAGGACGTGTCTCCGAAGACCTCGATGGGCAGCTTTGCCTCATCGGGATCGTTGGAATTGACGTGAACGATGCCTTTGGCGAGGGTGCCAGGGGTATAGGTGATGGTCAGGTCGACAGCTCCGCCCGGAGCGATGGTCAGCGGCCCGGTGGGTGTCGCCGAGAAGTTCGCAGGAGCGTTACTGGTGATGGTGGAGACCTGCAATGGGCCGCCGCCACGGTTCTGCAGCGAGATGGTCTTGGCGCTGCCATCCACGTGGAAACGCAGGCGCTGGTCCGAGAGCGTCGCGTCAGGCTGAGTTGCTTGTTCCAGCGGGATGATGCTGTAGACGTCGACCGCATCCCAGTTCGCCGCGATGACGCGATTCTCACCCCAACCCGCGACCCCGTGCCAAAGTCGCAGCGAGAGCAAGTTGTCCGGCAGGAAGCGACGCAAGCCGCCTTCTGAGGTGAGCATCTCGAGGCTGGCTTGCGGCCCGAGTCGCATGATGGTGATGCCCGTAATGTCGGCGACGGCGAGATGTTCGCCGATCCTCGCAAGGCCCTTCGCGATGCCCGGAGTTTGGAACTGGCTTCGAAGCGAGAGGTCACCGTGTCGATAGGAGAGAACGCCTTCCGAGCCCGCGGCGACGTAGACGTTGCCATCGATCACAAGCACATCTTCAGCGGTGCCGATCGCACTCGCGCCGACGTGCTCGCCGGCGACCACATGCATCGCGCCGGGGTCGCGCACGTCGACGATCTTGAGTCCGCCCGCCCCATCGGCAACATAGGCGTGACGATTGAGGATGTCGACTGCGAATGCGTCGTCGAGGCCCTTGGTGACGGCGCCGAGCAGGACGGGGTCCTCGGGGTCGGAGAGATCAAAGACGCGAAGACCATCCGCGTGGGCAGCGACATACAGCCGGTTGCCGGCGATGCTCATCGATTCGTAGTAAACACCCGCCTCGGCAATGGTCTTCACCCACGTGATCGCCTTGCTGATCGGATCGATGCGCACGACGCCAAAGCCGCCGAGGCGCAGGTGGGCATAGACATGGGTCTGGTCGTATGCGACAAGTGAGTAGACGTCGTTGCCGCGGAGTTCGCTGACAAATGCACCGGTCCCGTTGCCGGATGGGAGCGCATTCAAGTCAATCACGCGCAAGGCGTCGTAGGAACAGGTCAGTGCGTAGTGGTCCAGAATCGGAATCGCACCAACAAGGTGATCGCGACCAATCGGTTGGCGGTTGTAGCGGCCGAGATGCTCCAGTCGCACCTGACCTTCCGGCGGGTTCGTGTCGGGCGAAGCACTCGTGGCCGAGCTCGCGGCCACGGCGAGCATCAGGGCTGCGACCCGCAAGGCGCGACGAGACGCCGGCGGACACGAGACGAAGTCGAGTCGACGGGACACAAGCCATGACATCGGGTACCTCCTATGCGGACGTGCAGAGGTGTGTAGCGGTCTCCCGAAGCGATCGAGACCGACCGCAGCGATAAGACGCCTGTTGCGGAAGGGGACGCGTGCGCCGCCATGGCGCTACGAGCCGCTCACATTGGTGTCACCCGAAAGCGATGCTATCGAATCGCCCTCGCGAGGGGAGCAGGTGGATGCCGGAGTGGTCAGGGTATGCAGTGAACGAATGATTGGCGTTGACCTAAGGCGGCTACCCAGTCCGGCAGGGATGTGATCAGGGAGCCAACGTCGATGAGACGTCCTTCGACACGGCCTTGCGCGAGGACTCCCACGTGTAGAACATGTGTCCGCCGTCGTAACTCTGCAGTCGGACTCGTTCGCGAAGGGCGGGGGGCAAGCGCAACGTCGCCACCGTCTGCTGCGACGAGAAGTAGGTGGTCACGAGATCGAACCAGCCGTGGGCAACGAGCAGGCGGAGGCTTGGATTGAGGGCCAATCCGTACCGGATGTCGTCGGCACACTGGAGGTGACGATCCCAGTAGCCTTGGGCGCGATCATCGGCCCAGTGCTTCCAGGCCTCGTCATTCACCAGGAGATACTCGCGATCGCTGTTCACGCCGAGCTCCTGTCGCAGCATGGCGTTGATCCCGGCCGTAAAGCAGGTGGTGATCCCGGCGAGTGTCGGATCGGGATTGGGCTGCCCTTCCCGATCGGGGAAGACATCCGGTCCCGTGACCGAACCGTCGTAGTAGCCGCAGATCAGGCCTTCGTCTCGGAGAAGCTCACGCACGAAGAGGTCCAGCGTGATGCGCCCGCCGTACCGGGCGACGAGCTTCGCCGGCAGGCCGATGAGATCCGCAAGCGTGGCCAGGAGCTTGGTTCGTTCGCTCTCCGGGACACGTTCGCCACGGAGGAACCACGATGCAAGGTCGGACTCGGCGAAGCGCTCGGCGGCGGCGCGAAGCTCGCCCGGGTTCATGCCCGCGAACCGTCCGCGACACTTGCCGTGATGCCGGGCCGTCGCCGCCATGGTCGGAACCACGTTGATCCAAGTGTGGAGGTCGTAGTCGGAGCCGTTGATGCCGAGGAAGTCGACGGCAGGGGAAATCATCACCGCCGACGAGAGGCCGACGCCGCGCTCGGGAAGGGCCCGCATCAGCTTTCCGACGCGGAATCCGCCGTAACTTTCGCCCGCGATCGCGACGGGGCTGTCCCAGCGACGATTCTGCGAGAGATATGTGCACACAACCTCGCACAGAGTATCGATATCGCGCTTGATCTTAAAGAAGCCCTTCTTCGCATCAGGCAGCTCCTTGGTGCGCTTCTCTCGCTTGTCGTCATCGCTATCGATACCTTGCTGTTCAAGGCGTGACTCGCTGACGGTGCGGCTGAATCCCGTGCCGACGGGATCGACGAAGACGAGGTCGCTGAAGCGAAGCCAGCTCTCGGCGTTGTCGACGATGCGCACCGGCGGCGGTAGGGCCTGGCCGTCACGCGAGAAGCTGATGCGGCGCGGTCCTGCCGTGCCCATGTGCAGGAACGCCGACGCGGCGCCGGGCCCACCGTTGAAAAGGAAGGTCACGGGCCGCTTCGAATCGCGCGGCTCCTTCACATACGAGACGTAGAAAACCTCAGCGCTGGGGACGCCGTGCTCGCGGAGGAGAATCCAGTCGGCCTTTGCCTGCACGCGGCCGCGTCCGCCGCCGGGCCACGCGAGGCTCGTCTCCGAGCCGGAGGGCGCCCGGTAGGGTCGGGAGGTCGAGCTATCGGTGGAAACAGAAGCGGCGGTGGTGAGCTTGGTGGGCTTGGCCGACACGTGAGAACCTCAGGCAAGTGAATGGGATCGCTCGCGATCGAGCGACGAGGCGTCGCCCGGGCGAGCCACAGGATGCAGCGTATCGGTGAATCGCGTTTCGGTTGCCGGTTGTGGCTGGGCGAGGAACCCGTGATGCAGGCCCTCGTAGCGATGTGCCGACGAGAAGGTCCGTGGTAGCCTCTCGTCGACGGGGGTCGTGGGCGGAGACAATGTCCGGCACGGCGTTCCTTCAGACTGCTCCTCTCATGGGACCGCTCCAGCGCTATCTCGATCCGGTCGACCGGTTTGGTGAGGCCATCTTCGGCCTCATCATGGCGCTCGGCGTGACGGGCGCGGTCCAACTCGGCATGGAGGAGGCGACCAGTTGGCAGCTCTTCCTCTCGATCCTCGGCTGCAACATCGCATGGGGGATCGTTGACGGCGTCATGTACGTCATGCTCGCCCTCTTTGAACGGGGCCGGGCGGCGCGGATCACGATGGCGATTCGCGGGGCCAGCGATGCGGAGGCCATCGAGGCGATTCGAAGAGAGCTTGATCCGACGATCCAGCAGATCACCTCGACCGCCGAGCGGCATGAGATCTACAGAACGCTCCTGGACGGCGTGCGTCGTTCGGAGGTTCGGCCGGTTCGCGTGCGAGCCGACGACATCTTCGGCGGTCTCACGGTCGCTGTCCTTCTCACGCTTCTGACCGTGCCGGTCGCGTTGCCCTTTGCGATGCTCGATCAGCCGCACATCGCGGCACGGGCATCGAACGCTATTGCACTCGCGATGCTCTTCCTCGTCGGTCTTCGATGGGGCACCCTGACCGGTGGTCAGCCATGGAGGGCGGGTCTAGGTATGGTTGGTGTCGGGCTGTTGCTTGTTGCAATCACGATAGCGCTGGGGGGCTGACGTCCCTGTAGGAGCGCGGTACGCGGGCTGCTAGGTAGACTTGTAGTCAGGTCACGTGCTTCGTGGAGTCGCATCGAATGGCTGACCGTGCGGGCGTTCAATCGTGGCGTGGCGACAGCAGCAGGCCTATCAAGGAGCACCGCGATGAAACTTGCCCGTTCGATATGCGTCGCGGGGCTTCTCGCCTGGTGCGTCTACGTGATTCTCTATCCCCAATGGGTGGGTTGCTTCTACAACCAGTATGAGCCGGGTTCGACCACGTGGTTTCCGGGTGGCGTGTTCGGGCTTCAGGACGCCAGCGGATTCACCAAGCAGGCCCCGATCTGGGAGCCACCATCGCCCCATGCCGACGTGATCCACGCTGCCGTGCGCTGGCCGTGGCAGAGCCCGTTTCAGCATGAGCACATCGAGATCGTCCTCTCCAGCGTCGTCATGCGCATCGCCTTCGGGATCATCGTGACGGGTGCGACGCTTCGGACGTTGGCGCTTCTCTTCGATCGCCATCGCCCCAGCCTTCTCACATCGATGGCGTGGTCGCTCGCGGTGGCGCTTTCCATCGCATGGGCGGCGCTCTTCGGGTTGGCGATCCTCACTTCCGGCTACGCCGTGAACGGCCTTGTCATTGGCATCGCGCTCAGTGTCGCCTTCGTCATCGGCCTGGTCGGAGGCGTTGCGCACGACAGGCGGATGCGACGCCGCTGGGTCGCGATGCAAGCGAACAGCGCCCCGCAGCCATCATGACGCTCGCCGCGCGGGCTCGAGCTTCGTTCGGGTTACGTGCGGCCGGTCCAGTCGGCGGCAACAACTTCCTTCCATCGGGCACGAATGGCCTCGATGCGTTCGCGAGCCAAAGGGCCTCCCGCCCGCAGAAGGTCGGCGTTCTGCTTCCATCGTTCGGGCTTCGTGGTGCCGACGATTGCCACGTGCAGGCCCGGTACGGCAAGGGTAAACCGCAGGGCAACGCCTGCCGCGCCGTCGGGTCCCGCGTCGGCGCGAGCATCCCCGCGCGTGAAGTCGTACTGGAGCTTCTGAAGACGCTTCCAATACTCGACGACGTAACCGTCCTTGGGTTCCTCGTCATAGCGCCAGACGGCGTTCGCGATCGGGCGCTTGGCGATCACGCCCATGTTGCGTTCCTTGGCCTTCGGCAGGGTGAGTTCCAGGCACTCCTGATCGGCGATGCTGACCGAGGTTTGGAGCGTATCGAAACGACCGCTCTCGACGGCATAGAGGGCTGCGGTCGAGTCGCCGCTGTAGCCGATGTAGCGCGTCTTGCCGGCCTTCTTCGCCTTCTCGAGGGCCTCGATGCATTCGCCCTTCTCGAGAAGCTCGCGGCTACAGGAGTGAAGCTGAACCAAGTCCAGGTGATCGGTCTGAAGCCGCTGGAGGCTTCGCTCGATCGACTTCTCGATCGATCCAGCCGTCCAGCCCGCGTCGCCCTGCTCCATGTGCCCGACCTTGGTGAAGAGGTGGAAGTCCTTACGACGCATCGAGACGGCCTTGCCAATCGCCTCTTCGGATCCCGCGTAGCACTCGGCGGTATCGATGACGTTGAGCCCCGCATCAAGCGCGGCGTTGAGGAGGCGGTCGACGATCTCCTGCTCGACCTTTTGATAGCCGATCTCGGCGCCGCCGAAGCCAAGAACGGTGACAGTCATGTCGGTGGCACCGAACTTGCGCCGCTCGAGCTGGGAGGGTGTCGGCGGCGCGTTGACCGGAGGTTTGGCGGTGGCTGCGCCGGCGTGTCCCGTGTGGGAGGAAGCGGCGAATGCCATCATGGCTGCGGTGCTGGCGATGAACTCTCGACGGGAGGGGTGGGTCATTGGGGGTCTCCGGAGAATCACGATATGGCGCGGTGGGCACGGGACCTAGCGGGCGGCATGCCTCGGATGGCGGCTGAGTGGCGGCCGGATCGTAACGACGCTTGGCTTGCGACAGCGAGGAATCCTCCGGCTTCACCCCCAGCAGTCGGCGTTTTCGTCAAACGGTCAAACCGTCAAGCGGGACACGTCAAACGGGACAGGCACACCCGGTCAAAGGGACACGGTCAAAGGGACAGGCACACCCCGTCAAACGGAACACCTCGTCAAGGGCGTCAAAACGGTCAAAGGGACAGGCACCCGGCGCGCGGCAAACCGGCAAACGGGACAGGCACAGTCGGCGCCCGACTTCTCTAGACGGGACATGCATCGTCGGGGGACGCGAAAGCACGCGAAAGGGACAGGCACGGCTGTGGATGAGGGGGGAACGGATGGTGGAACTCACCAAGGAAAAAGCCAGCCCATTCTTTCGGGTAGTGCCCCATTGCACGGTAACTTCGGGCATCGGCAGCTTGGGCAGCGGGCCGAATTGTCCAAGGGGGAGTCCATTGGCCCTAGCAAGGTCCCGCGTCATCGATCCGACCGCATCGCTTGTTGTGCACACCGTCTCTCGCTGCGTTGGTCGCGGCCGACTCATGGCCGATGCCGTGCGCCTTAACTGGCTCGCTGCACGAGTCGAGTTCCTCGCATCGCTCTTCGCAATCGAGGTCCTCGAGTTTGCCGTCCTTCCGAGCCACTTTCACCTTCTCCTCCGCACGCTTCCCGAGCTCGCGTGGTGCTGGACCGACGAGGAAGTTGCGCAGCGCTGGCTCACCCTCCGCGGCGCTGGCCAGTCAGGGGTCGCGTCTCCGGTCCTCGAGTGCCCTCGCGAGGAGGTCGCGGAAGCGGTCCTTGACAGCGCGCTGATCGACGAGTGGCGACGGCGGCTGGCCGACCTCGGCTGGTTCCACAAGGAACTGAAGGAACCCTGCGCGAGGATGTGGAACGTCGAGGACGACATTCCGGGCCCGTTCTGGCAGGGCCGATATAGTGCGAAGGTCGCTCTGAAGGACGCGGCACTCGTGAGTCAGGCGATCTATGTCCTGCTGAACCGAGTGCGTGCGGGGCTGGAGGAAGAGGTCGGGGAGGACGAGTTCACATCGATCGGCATCCGTGTGCGAAGGTTGGTTCGGGAGGTGCGCGAGGGGAAGCACGCCGATGCAGAGGAAGCGTTCGAGCGTCGACTGGTGAACGGCTCTTGGGTGCCGGTCTTCCCAGCGAACCCGGGCAGTGCAGCGACGCTCTCCGACAGCGAGTTCTCGGCGAGGGTTGCGAGAGGCCGCAGCCGACAGGTCATGCGGCTGGCTGCACGGGAGGACGCCGAGATGCTCCTATGGCAAGCGACGGACGCGACGGTTGAAGAATTGGCATCGCGCGGAATTGACAGCGAGAACGTTGGAGGCGTGGTTCGAACAGTGTCTGTCCCGCGACATCGCCATCAGCGACGACGCTCGGAGGGTCGGGCGCCGGTCGACCGCGAATCACTACGGCAAGACCGCATACCGCACCTCGAGAACCCGTTTGCCACAAGCCGCCTGACGGAAGGGGCGGTGCCGGTGCTGCCCGGCATGACGCTCTCGGGACTGATCATGCTTGCCGACTACGAGGGCCGGCAGCGGCGGCCGGACAAGCCGCGCGAGATCGCCTCGGAGGCGGAGCCAGCGATGGCTCGCATACGAAGAGCCGTCGTGTTCCCATCCGGCATCACGAGCGCTGGACATGAGGGACGCCTGGAGGCAGATGGGCTCGCGTCAATTGCGATAGGGGATTTGGTCACCGCTCTTCCGCCTCTCGCGCGGACCGTGGTGGAACTGGCCCTTGCCTCGCTTCGTGGTGACCGTGAGGAGATCGGGGAACTGATTGGGCAGACGGGTACAAACGAACTGATCTCACCTGCCGGCGCCGTCGCGGGCGGCGCGAGATCCCATCGCGTGCGGTGGCTCGGAACCGCCTTCGGGGACACGGAGCGGCTCCGATCGGAGGCCTCCCGCCGCGGAAGCGTGAGAGTGGTCGGCGTGCGTCCAGTCGCTCGATAGTGGACGCGGCCGTGCAGACCAGACATGCGTAGATTGCGTGGTGCACGACGCCCGCTGCCATCGGCTGCGCGACGCTACCTGAACTGAAGGCGCGAGAGCTGGGTAGCGGTTACGGGCATGCGGCCTCACCCCAACGGAATCTCTCGCTGGCCCACATGGGCCCAAAGAAACGTGCCTGTCCCTAATGGGACTCAAAGAAACGTGCCTGTCCCTAATGGGACTTTGCGCGAGCCGGACGATCACCGGCCGGGCGAGCGGGCATTCGCCCCTTCTCGGCGAATCACGCGGAATTCATGTCGGCCGGGGAAGGGAGGCCGGGGCTGGGTGAGTGACCGGCGATGCCACGAGGTTCGCCGAGGACTTCCACTTACGTCGAAGGAATCCCCGATGCGTCTTGCCAGACTCGCCGTCGCCACCGCCCTGGGTGCTCCCCTCTGTGTTGGGCTCTCCAATCGCTGCCTCGCCGACACCATCACCGCCGTTGCCGACAACCGGTCGGGCCTCATTTCCGTCTACAGCGGGGTCGGCGACCCATTCGAGGACAGCTTCAGCATCACCCCAGGGGGGAACGACTTCGACCCGATCACGTTCAACGAGTGCCTCGTCAACGAAGGCTATTGGGCATGCATGAACGTGACGTCGTCCTACCTGAACCTCGGCCCGGGACTCACCACCGACGGCATGCATGCCAGCGGTGAGCTGCAGGTCACTCGGCCCTTCGGTCCGGGCCACGCGCTCTCCGACGGCAACCTCTCCTTCGCGATTCAGGTCAGCGGCCTTGACCCCGGGGAGACCATTCCCTTCACGTTCGCCGGTTCCCTCGCGGAGTTCGGCTCGGTCGCCGAGGGGGTCGTCTCACTCACCGGTCCAGGGGTCTCGCTCGCCTTCTCGACGACAACCTCGTGGTACCAGGGCGTCAATCTCCACGAGGGCACCTACACGCTGGTGATCGATGCGAATCTTTTCGCCACGGGCTTCTCGTCGGATAGCTCCTCCATCCAGTTCGACGTGACGCTGGCCAAGGTGCCGCCGCCGGCGTCGTGCGGCTCCGGTGCCGGTAGCTGCTTCTCCGCGCGCGAGGCCCCCGGCTGCAACGACATCGAATGTTGCGACCAGGTCTGCGAGGTTGACAGCTTCTGCTGCAGCATCTGGTGGGACGGGATCTGCGTCGGCCTTGCCAGCAGCCAATGTGCGCCGTCGTTCATCACCGATCCGGTCACCAATCCCGCTAACGGTCGTCACTACCGCCTCGCCTCGCCCGGTTCCTTCCTTGAGTCGTCGAGCTTCCTGAGCGCCTCTGGGCTCGGATGGACGGCGATTCAGAACGCCAGCGAAAACACCTGGCTGAGCTGGAACATGTCGGCCAACGTGCCCGGATTCGCGCCGATTCCCGTCCGCATCGGGTTGAATGACATGGCCCGCGAAGGCAAGTACCTTTGGGAGAGCGGAGAGCCGGTGAGTTTCCTGAGTTGGGCTCCCGGAGAGCCGAACAACCTCGGCAATGAGGATTCGACGGAGCTCTTCGGTGCGAACGGACTGTGGAAGGACGTACCGGACGCGTCCCCGATGTTTGCGGTCGGTGAGAGCGGCTTCGCAATCTGCGGGCAGGGCGGCGGGTGCTTCGAAGAGCACGGGCCGGGGTGCAACGATGAGTCCTGCTGCAACGAGATCTGCTTCCTCGACACGTACTGCTGCGACTCCTATTGGGACGTGGTCTGTGTCGGCGAAGCCCAGGCGTGGTGCGCCGCGACGCTGGTGGGCACTCCGATCCCGAATCCGGCGACGCATCACACCTATGTTCTGCTGAGCGGCGGATCCTGGACGCAGGCGGAGAAGATCGCCGCGTCACTCGGCGGACACCTGGTCGTCATCAACTCGGCCGCCGAGAACGAGTGGCTGCGGATCAACACGTTCACGCTCCCCAATGCGCCGTCCCAGATCCACATCGGCGTGCACGACCAGGCCATCGAAGGCGCCTTCCAAACCGTCAATCACCAACCCATGGCCTATACCAACTGGCTGAACGGCGAACCCAACAACGCCGGCGGTGAGGATTTCGGCATGATGTACCCGAACGGGAAGTGGAACGACATCGCCGGTGCGACCACGATGGCGGCCGTCATCGAGATTCCGTGTGTCGGTGACCTCGACCATGACGGCGTCGTCGGCGGGGCTGACCTGGCGGTTCTCTTGGGAGCGTGGGGAAGCGCCGCATCCGCGGCCGACCTGAACACCGATGCCAAGACCGATGCAGCGGATCTCGCCATCCTGCTCGGAGCATGGGGGACCTGCGCCGGGAGCAACGCGTGCGTCTCCCACAATGGTCCCGGTTCGGATCAGCCCGGCTGCACGCAGTGCATCTGTCAGTTCGATTCGTATTGCTGCACGGTGCAATGGGACTCGCTTTGTGCGATGGAAGCCGCAACCGATTGCAACGCCGCGTGCCAGTGCGGTGGGTGATTGAGGGGAGACGCCCCACCCGACCACCGGAGTTCGCACGACGGGGCGGCGCGAATGCGCCGCCCCGGTTGCGTTCCGGTTGCGTTCCGGTTGCGTTCCGGGTTCGGTTCGGTGCGGCGAGCGGCAAGCCGTTCATCCGCGACGGCCGGCACGCTCCTCGGCGAGCCGCTTGACGCGCTGAAGTCCGTGCGCCCAACCCTCGGGCATGCCGCTGAGGAACTCAAGCGGCATCAGGCCCATCGCGCGATGGACCAGCGAGAGCCGCGTCCCGTTCCCTTCGGCCGTCAGCCGGTACTGCACGTGGTTGTGGGCGGGGAAGGACATGGGCATCGGCCCGACGAGTTCGAGCAGGGTCGGGGCCTTGATGACCTGGACGTGTCCCCAGAGGTGGCCATACGCGAACCCGCCGCTCTCCCGACGGTCGCGATACCAACGCCCGCCCGGCCACGGCTCGATCTTCATGGGGAAGGGCGAACCACCCGGCATCTGGCCACCGGGGTCGAGTTCCTCAACGTCAAACGGGACAGGCACAGTCGGCGCCCCAAAAAAACGTGCCTGTCCCTAATGGGATCCTCTCTGTCACGAAACCACGCACAATGTGGGTGTCCAAAATGCCGGCCCCGGGACCGCTCGATCGCCCGCGTTGCGAGGTCGCCCTCGGCGAGCGCCTGGATCCGTCACGCCATCCGGCGGAAGAGCTACCGGTTGTTTCCCGAGCGAGCTGTTTCGCCGAAGACCTCGGCATAGCGCTTCTGGAGCTGGCCGACGGTCATGCGCTCAAGGGCGGCGATCTGCTTCGGGATGGGGTCGGTGTCGATCATGCGTGTTCGAGTTTGGGCGACAACGCCGCGCCATTCCAAGATGATCCATCTTGCACGCCGTATCCACAGAACGGGCCCCTGTGTGCCTGTCCCATTCGGACTCCGTGTGCCTGTCCCATTCGGACCCCAGGGGGGGTGGCGAGGAACTCGCGATGGCAGCTTCTCCGCGGGCTGATCAGTGTTTCGCTATCCAGATTGGGGTTGCTCGCGGGTGCGTGCTGCGGGGAGGCACGACATTCGGGGTTAGGGGCAAGTTCCTGACGTCCGAGTCGTGGGCTAGGCACGCGCGTGACGCGGCGGTTGTTCAATCGGCTCCATCGAAGGTGCCTGTCCCTTCTGGAGCCATGTGCCTGTCCCATTCGGACCCCCGTCCCTTCTGGAGCGGTGTCCCATTGGGGCCGGAATGCCAGGGCACGCGGGAGCCTTGTGCCTGTCCCATTCGGATCGCGATCCGCCGGCAATCGCCGAGGCGAGGCGGCTCGCCGCGGCCGTGCGGTACGGAGTGGCGGCGCTCCTTGACCGTGCGCGCGGCCAGGCCGGTGGCGAAGGGGCAGCCCCCGGACCCCTTCCCGTCCGTCACCGCGGCACGGTCGTCGGCTCGGAGGAGTCGATGCGACGAGAGGCCCTGCGCCGAGGGGGAACGTGTGTGCACGCGGCGCGGGCGACGCTGCGCGA
>JAEUIU010000002.1 GCA_016795065.1 Phycisphaerae bacterium | reverse complement strand
TCCGGGTTATGAATCCAGCGCTCTAAACCAGCTGAGCTACATCGGCCACGTTCGACGGGCGGACCGTCGAACCGAAGCGGGGGAGTATACGCGAAGCGTTCGGGCTCTCAAATGGCCCTCATACAGCCCTCATGTGGGCTGCGCTGTGGATTGGCGGACGCGGCTCACACCGTCGCGACCGCGGGGCTAGGGCGGAGCCACCTCGCAGAAATGGCCTCGATGGCCAGATCCGGGTTTGCCCGTCGAATGCCTGCGGCGACCAATCCCATGAAGAGGGGCTGCGGACGGAGCGGGCGGCTGGTCAGTTCGGGATGGAACTGGCCGCCGATGAAGTAGGGGTGCACGGTCTGCGGCAGCTCCAGCACCTGCATGATCGGGTACTTCGGATGCCGTCCGGAGAAGATCAGCCCCGCGCCGGAAAGGGCTTCGATATAGCGGGGTTCGACCTCATAACGATGGCGGAATCGCTCGCGCACGCTGGGCTTTCCGTCGTAGAGGAAGCTCGCGAGCGAATCGGGTTCCAGCATCACGTCCTGCCCGCCGAGGCGCATCGTGCCGCCCATGATGCCCTCGATCCGCTTCTGGTCGGGAAGCTCGCTGATCACCGGGTTCTTCGTTCTCGCGTCGAACTCCGTCGAGTTGGCATCGACGAGTCCCAGCACGTTTCGGGCGTATTCCAAGGTCGCCACCTGGAATCCGAGGCAGATCCCAAGGAACGGGATCTTCGAGGTCCGGCAGACCTGGACACATCGGATCTTGCCTTCGACGCCGCGCGTTCCGAATCCTCCGGGCACGATGACCGCGTGCATGTGTCCAATCGTCTTTCTCGCCTGCTCGACCGTGTTCATCTCGGTCGTATCAAACCAGTGGGTTTTGATGTCGCAACTCAAGTGAATCGAACAGTGCTCGATGGCCTTCTCAATCGAGGCGTAGGCATCGCGGAGCGACGCGTACTTGCCGGCGATGCCGATTTCGATTCGATGGCGCCTCGTTCCGGTGAGCTTGTTGGAGAAGTTGAGCCACGCTTGCCGGGCCTGATCCTCGTAGGAGGGATTCACCCGATCGTGCAAGTCGAGAATGGAGAGGATCTCGCGGTCAAGTCCCGACGCACGCATCGCCTCGGGGATCACGTAGATCGACTCGCGATCGTGCATCGAAAAGACGCGCCGCATCGGCACGTTCGAGAACATGGCGATCTTCTCCCGCACCGTCTCGTTCACGGGGTTCTTCGCCCGACAAGCGACGATGTGCGGCTGGATGCCCGCTTCCATCAACCGCTTGATGCCAAGCTGCGCCGCCTTTGACTTCTGCTCGCCGAGGATTGACGGCTCGAGGATGTAGGTGAGGGCCACAAAGCAAGTCGATTCGGTGCCTTCCTCGAAGGCCAGCTCGCGCAGGGCCTCGATGTAGAACCCGTTTTCGTAGTCGCCCGCGGTACCGCCGACCTCGACGAAGACGACGTCGACGGGCTTCCCGTTGTTGCCGTGCATCGCCAGGTCGCGCAGCTTCATCTTCACCGCTCCGGTCACGTGCGGAATCATCTGCACGTCGCGGCCGAGGTAGCCGCCGCGCCGCTCGCGCTCCAGCACTTCGGTGTAGATCTGACCCGCGGTGACGAAGTTGCGGCGGGTGAGGTTCTGGGCCAGCACACGCTCGTAAGTGCCCAGATCCATGTCGGTCTCGGCCCCATCCTCCAGCACGAACACCTCGCCGTGTCGGTAGGGGTTGAGCGTGCCCGCGTCGATGTTCAGGTAGCCCTCGAGCTTGATCGGCGCAACCGACAGCCCCTTGTCCTGGATCAGCTTCGCCAGCGAACTCGAGAAGATGCCCTTGCCCAGCCCGCTCATGACCGTGCCGATGACGGCGACGAACTTGGTGCGACCGCGCTCATAGCCGGGCGGCGCGGGCGAATACCACTCGGTGCTCTCCTCGCTCTGGCCGAACTGAGAGAGAAAGCCGCAGGCCTCAAGGCCCTTTTCAAGCCCCCTTTCAGGGCCCTGTCCTAGGTCCTCGTCGGCGTCGCCCGCAGCAGCTGTGGCCGCGGCTTGGATCTCGGGCAGGGCGTGGCTGCACTCGAGAAGGATGTCGCTGAGAGGGTGGTTGCTGCGGTATCGAGTCGGAGGGGTAACCGAGAGGGGCATTCCCTACCGTACCGCGCGGGGGCATCGGAGGGAAGGGGTTGAGCGCCTGAGGACCTCGCCAAAGGAGGCGGTCTCGGTGTGGCGTCCCCTCGTCAAGTTGCCGAAAGTGGGCAGGACGCAGGAAGAGAAGGGGAAACAGGCCAGCGTCCCCGGGCAGGGACTATTTGGAGGATCTTTGGAAGTTGACCGTGAGATCGGCGAGCGAGGTCCGCATTGACTGGACTCGTCGCGCCTCCTCCTGGAGCGTGGGGTCCTCGCCAAGCGAAAGGGTGAGGGCCTCACGCTCTGGTTTTTTTCCCGGCGCTCCGGTTCATTCCATAGCTTGGCGGCGGTGTTTTGAGAGCGAAATCACCCGGACGAACGCTCCGCATATCGCCGCACCCACGCTTCGTACTGCTCCGGTGTGTCGATCCCATGGAACGCCGCGACCCCTTGGGCGACCGCAATGGGATAGCCGTGTTCCAGCACACGAAGCTGTTCGAGCTGTTCGGTCATCTCCAAGGCGGTCGGGGCAAGGCCAAGGAACGTTGCCAGGAACTCCCGTCGGTAGACATAGAGTCCGACATGCTTCAACGGAGCAGCCGGCGGAATGGCCGGCAGACCGGATTGGGTATGGCTCGCCATCACCCGTTCGCGATCCCGCCACAAGGGAATCGGAGCACGGGAAAAGTAGAGGGCCGTCCCGTCCCGCCGTAGCACCACCTTGACGATGTTTGGGTCGCCGACGTCCTCGCCCGGCCCGAAAGGGCTCGCGATGGTCGACATGGGGGCCCCAGGATGCCGCTCCAGCGCCGCCACCGCGGCGTCCATCAACTCCGGCTCCATGGCCGGCTCGTCGCCCTGCACGTTCACGATGATCGCGTCGCGAAGGGTGGCAGCCACTTCGGCGATGCGGGACGTCCCGTTGGGGTGGTCGCTGCGGGTCATGACCGCCTCACCCCCGAATCCCCACACGGCCTCGAGGATCCGCTGGTCATCGGTCGCCACGATGATGCGCGAAATCGACTTCGCCCGCGCCGCCTGTTCGCAAACGTGCTGGATCAGGGGCTTGCCGGTCTTGGCCGCCAGCGGCTTGCCGGGAAATCGCGTCGATCCGAAGCGGGCGGGAATGACGGCGACAGCGCCCATGCGTTTCTCCGAGCCTTCTGAGCGAGTTGTTAGCCGCCGAAGTCCTTGCGCAACTGCTCGATCTCCTTGCGCCGGTCGCGGATGTCGCGGTAGCCGATGTTGGTGCGCACGATGGCCGAGCAGATGTCGAAGGCCTCCTTCGCGGCGCCGCCGCTGCGTTCGGCCTTGGCCAGTTCGATGAGCGAGAGCATCAACTCGTACTTCACGTCGAGCTCGACTTCCTTCGTCGTCACGTCCATCGAGGTGAGCGCCTCGCGGAACTCGCTGATCGCCTCGGTATGCCAGCCCATCGCCGCGAAACACTTCCCGAGCATGAAGGTGGCACGTACGCGGTACTTGCCTTCCTCCTTTGCGTTCTGGAAGTTGCCCATCGCGTCTTCGTAGTTGCCCAGCTCGAACTCGATCCGGCCAAGATCGACCTTCAGGCCTCGATCGGTCGGATAGCGGGTCGCTCGCTCCCTCAGTTCACGCTGCTCGAGCTCCCGCAATTCGCGCTGGATATCATCAGCCTCGGTCTTCAGCACCAAGTCGGTCGGGTTGGCCTCAAGCCTTGCCCGTGCCGCGGTGTGGCGACGACGGACTTGCATGATCCGGATGTCGCCGGCCGCCATGCGGAAGCGGTACTCGCCAAGTCGTTCGTATCCGGTTATGTAGACCTCGTAGGCCTGATCCTCGCTCTCCGGGGTTGCCTTGGTCTTCAGCAGTTGGGCGAACTTCGAGATCGCTTCGGGCGACATCGGGTTCTCTTCGAAATCGCGGCGTGCCCGATCGATGTTGCGGTCGATGACATCCGCGCCGCCGCTGCGTGTCTCCTGCTCCTCGAGGGCTCGCTGACGCTCGACGTCCTTGATGTTGGAGCGGAATCCACCTTCCTGGGCCGCGTTGGGGTTGTTGAACCCGCCGCGTTCAATGGCCTGCTGGGCCTGAAGCTCCTTGATTTGGTTGGCCAGTTGCCCGTCGGTCGGATCGATCTGAAGGGCGGTCTCGGCCGCCGCGAACGCCTCGTTCCAGCACTCGACGCGAATGAGGTGGTCCTTGACCTGGACCCATGGGCCCTTTTTCTTGACCTGCTGCTTGCGCATCATGGCCAGCACGCGAGGGGCCATCCACCGGCCGAACTGCAACTGCCCGACGACACCTGCGGCCTCCAAGAGGTCCATTGCCGCCGAGAGGTTGTTCAGGTCATGCATCCAGATGAACTCGGCTGTCGCAAATCGATCGACCGGACCCGGGCCTTGGACCTTCTTGATGTCATCCCGTCCGGCGGGCTTGCCACCGGCGTTGAAATGCCTGATGCCCGCGTCGTACATCGACTCGTGGGCGGTCATGTTGTTTGGGTCAAGCCGCATGCCCATGGCGAAGCAGAACATCGCGTAGGGGTAGTTCTGCTGGCCGATCGCCACCCGCCCGTGGTTGAACCACTTACTGGCCTTCTCCGGATCGGGTTGGAACGCCCCAGCGCCGCCGGGGGTGTTGCCCTTCGGCGGCTCGCCGCCGGAGGGGGGGTCTTTCTTCTTGAAGAAGTTCAGCACTGCGGATCTCAGGGGGAGGGCGGTCGGTGGGGGTCGGCGCTGGGACCCCGAACCACCGCGTGGGTGTCAAGTCGCCGAGGCTTCGGCGTGGGCCGAAACGTGAAAGGTACGGTGTCGAGTGGCCTTCGGTCAACGTCATTGCTGCCGTGGCCCTTCTCCCGACGTGCCGCGTAGCATGAGCGAATGCCCGAACCGTCATCGACACAACGCCGAATTGTCCTCTACCCGGCTCCGGTGCTGCTCCGGAAGGCCGCTCCGGTCGAGCGGATTGACGAATGGGTCCGGCGGCTGGTTGAGGACATGATCCGGGTCATGCGCGACCACGAGGGGGCCGGCATTGCCGCCCCGCAGGTGGGCGAGAGCGTGCGGATCTTCGTCGTGGAGGAACGGCAGGCGGACGACGGCGAGCCGGCCGAACCGCTGGGCGTCTACATCAACCCGGTTCTGAGCCTTCCGGTTGGGGCGGTGGAGCCCTTTGAGGAAGGATGCCTGAGTCTTCCTGATATCCGAGCCGAGATCCGCCGGCCTCCGACCATCACCATCAGCGCAACGGACCTCGAAGGACGAACCTTCACCCGCACCGCCGACGGGTTCTTGGCGCGGGTCTGGCAACACGAGTTCGATCATCTCGAAGGGACGCTCATCCTCGATCGGATGACATCGATCGATCGAATAGCCTGCCGGCGAACACTCAAGGAACTTCAGGCCGATTGGGAGGAGGCGAATCCGCCCGTCCCCAAGCCGGAGGAAACGCCGCCGCCGGCCAAGGGGATCGGGCGAGTGCTGCGGGGATTCAAGCGACGATGAGCCCTCCCGGACTCGACCCCAGGGGCGACGCTGCAGGCGCCGGAGCGGCCGAGCGGCGCTTGCGCCTCGTCTTTCTCGGTTCGGGGTCCTTTGGACTCCCGACGCTGCATGCCATTGGTCAGCGCCACGACGTTGCATTGGTCATCAGTCAGCCCGACCGACCGGCCGGTCGGGGGCGTGCGATGACGCCGACGCCCATCGCCGCCTGGGCCCAGGAGCGCAACATTCCTGTTCGTAAGCCCGAGCGGGCCAACGAGTCAATCGAGGTGTCGGCCCTGCGTGCGGTCGGTGCGGATGCGTTCGTGGTCATCGCCTTCGGCCAGAAGCTTTCGAGCGAACTGTTAGGGACGACCTTCGCGATCAATCTCCACGCCTCGCTTTTGCCGGCCTATCGCGGCGCCGCCCCGATCAACTGGGCCATGATGGACGGCTTGGACGAGACTGGCGTCAGTGTCATCTCCCTTGCCCAGCGCATGGATGCCGGATTGGTCTATGCCCGCCGTACGACGGCGATCGAACCCACCGAGACCTGCGGTGAACTCCATGATCGACTCGCAACCATGGGACCGGAAGCAGTGTTGGCGACCCTCGGCGAGTTCGCCCGGGGCAGCCTGGTCGGTGAGTCACAGGACGAATCCAGAGTCTCGAAGGCCCGTAAGCTCTCCCGTGAGGATGGGCGGATTGACGTGACCGGGTCGAGTGCCCGGGCCCTCCGCGGTTGGATACATGGCCTCACCCCGTGGCCCGGCTGCGATGTTCAGGTCGGCGGTCAGGCGATTCGCCTCCTTCGGGTACGCGACCACGCGGAGGGGGGTGGCGAGCCGGGCACGATCCAGGCCGACCGGACCATCGCCTGCGCCAGCGGGCGGCTCGAGGTGCTCGAACTGCAGCCGCCGGGCGGACGGGCGATGACGTTGGATGCATTCTGCGCCGGACGTCGATGGGAGAGCGGCATGCGCGTGACGAGAGTGTCCGAGTCGAAGGTGGGCGGGTGACGCTGCGATCCCTTGTCCAACTCCTCCTCCCGTTCATGGTGCCAGCCGCGGCGCGGAAACGGGTCATGCCACCGCCCGATCCGTCGCCGCCGGTCGCGAAGGCGAGCCGGCGACCGACCCGGGTTCGGTCGCGAAAGGGAGGCAAGACCGGTGAGCGGCAAACACGCTACGACACCCTGGTGGAGGAGATGAAAGCGGCTCACGGGTTTCGGGTCCGCAAGTGGCGAAGGACGATGTCTGGCTGCGCGTGGGAGTTGCGATTCAGCGATGGCCGTCGCCAGCGCATGCTCGAGTCGCCATACCCCAAGAGCCCCCTGAGTTGCTCGATCTTCCTGCACGAGGTGGGGCACCACGCGATCGGCCTTGGGGTGGTGCGCCCGCGATGCCTCGAGGAGTTGCGGGCCTGGGAATGGTCGCTCGCTGCGATGGAAGAGCGCGGCTTGGAGATCGACGCCAAGGTCCGCGATCGCTTTCGTCGCTCGATGGAATATGCCGTGGCCAAGGCCGCGCGGCGCGGGATCCGTGAGCTTCCGATCGAGTTGCTGCCGTTTCTTCCGACGGCGCGTGCAGCGAAGCGTTAGGCGACGATCGAGAGGATCGAGCCGCCGGTCGTAGCGCTGGGCTGGTAGGCCTGCTGTATTGTCGCGGCACTCGGCGGAGCGACTTGCATGCTGATGGTCAGGTTCCGATTCGATGGCGTGGTGACGCCGAACGCCGGCGGCATCAGGATGCTGAGGGTGTTCTGCCGTGCCATCCCGACAAGAGCGGTCAGGAGGGCCACGCGGAGCCGGTCGAGCTGCGCCTGGAGGGACTTGTCTGCGCCTCCCGTCGACGCCAAGGAAGTTGGGAAGGCCGCAGAAGCGCTTCCTTGGGTCGACGGGAGGCCGTTGTTCCCGGGGTAGATCCAGGGGGTCGAGCCGTAGTTTGCGAACGAGACGTAGGTACCGAAGGTGACGCCGCCGCCCGACGGCGTTGAGGGGTCGCCTGACGTTGTGCCGGTGCTGCCAGTGCCGGCTGAGCTTGAGCTTCCTGGGCCGCTTGCTGGTGGTGTCGCGGTTGCTCCGTGACCTGCGCCGGTGCTACCGCCGAAGCCGATGAGACCGCTACCCATTCCGCCTGCTATTCCGTTGACTGGCATCGCGGATCACCGTCGCGAGAGGTGTGCCAGGCGTCGGATCGTTCCGTCGATCCCGATAAGATGCCCCGCCGCGCGTCGCCGCGACGGTTGGCGGATCGGCCTGCCCTCAGACCGTCAGGAGGGTCGTGCGGGCGCGACGCCAAATCGCCTCATGTGTTGATTGGATGCCACAGCGCCGATGCGCACCGACGACTTGGACTATCCCTTCGACGAATCGCTCGTCGCCAAGACGCCTGCCGAGCCACGGGACAGTGCCCGGCTTCTTGTCTACCGTCGAGCCACCGGCGAATTGGACCATCGCCGTGTGGCGGACCTGCCGGAGGAACTCGACGCCCGTGACATGCTGGTCGTGAACGAGACGACTGTTGCCCCGGCCCGCTTCAAAGCGATCCGGTCCGCGTCCAAAGGAGGAGACGGCGCCCACATCGAGGGGCTCCTCCTCGAGCGCCGCGGGCCCCGAACCTGGCTCGCTCTCCTGAAGAACGCGAAGCGTGTGAAGCCCGGAGAGGGACTTCGGCTTGTTGGCCCGCATCCCTCGTCGCTGACTGGAACGCTCCGTTTCATCGCTCGCGAGGGAGAGGGGGCCATCGTCGAGGTTGAGGGGGGGGCAAGCGCCGACGAAGTGCTCGCGACGCTCGGCTGGACGCCCTTGCCGCCCTACATCCTCAAGGCCAGGTCGCGAGCGGTGGGGGGCCAGGAAGTGCATCCAGAGGGCGAGGAGGACGACGCCGACCGCCGCCGCTATCAGACGGTCTTCGCCGCTCCGACCGACGCTCCGAGCGTCGCCGCGCCGACCGCGGGACTCCATTTCACGGACGAACTGTTAGGAAAGCTGGCTTCCCGCGGCGTCGAGCGGATCTGCGTCTCGCTTCAGGTCGGCGCCGGGACCTTCAAGCCGGTCGAGACGCCGCGCCTGGAGGACCATCCGATGCACACCGAGCGCTGCGTGATGAGCGATCGCTCGCTCGCGGCCCTTCGCGCCGCGAAGCAGGCCAAGCGGCGCATCGTCGCTGTGGGCACGACCAGCGTTCGCACCCTCGAGTCGCTGCCCGATCCGTTGCCCGACCCGCTGCCCGATCCATTGCCCGATTCACTGTTGGGCAAAGGGCCGTTGGTCTGGGACACGAACATCCTGATCGCCCCGGGCCATCGCTTCCGGCATGTCGATGCGCTGCTCACCAACTTCCACCTGCCGCGATCGACGCTGCTGGCCCTCGTCGCGGCGCTCATCGGCCTGGACGAACTGAAGCGTGTCTACGCGATCGCCACCGCCGAGCGATATCGCTTCTACAGCTACGGCGACGCGATGCTCATCCTCTGACTGTCACTTCCGCTTCTTAAACTTCGCCTTGGGGCTGACCGTCGCCGACGAACCCTTGGTGTTCACACCGGGCATCGAGCCCATGCCCGGGAGGGCGCCGGACTTGGCCATCTCCTTGGCGGCCTTGAGATTCGCGGAAAGCCCGCCGGACGCCATCTGCTGGGTGAGCTTCTGCATCTGGAGGAAGCTGTCGACGAAGCGGTTGACCTCGTGTTCCTTGGTGCCGGAGCCGCTGCAGATGCGCCGCGACCGGCTCTTGCTGACGATCTTGACGTTGTCGCGCTCCGCCTGGGTCATCGACGCGCCGATCGCCTCAATGTGATCGATCTGCTTGTCGTCGATGTTGACGTTCTTGAGGGCGGCACCGACGCCGGGAAGCATCGCCATGAGCGACTTGAGAGGTCCCATGCGACGAATCGACTTCATCTGACTAATGAAGTCGTCGACCGTGAGGCGGCCCGCTGCCATCTTGTTGGCGAGCTTTTCCGCCTCTTCCTCACTCACTTCCTGCTTGGCCTTCTCGACCAGGGAGACGACGTCGCCCATCCCCAGGATGCGTCCGGCAACGCGCTCGGGATGAAACTCCTCGAGGGCGTCCCACTTCTCGCCCGTGCCGACGAAGCGGACCGGAGCCCCGGTGACGAACTTCGCGCTGAGGGCCGCGCCGCCGCGCGACTCGGAGTCGAACTTGGTCAGGATGAGCCCGTCGACGTGCAGTCGCTCGTGGAAAGCCTTCGCGCTGCGGAGCGCGTCCTGCCCGGTCATCGAGTCGACGACGAGGAGGATCTGGTGCGGCTGGACCGCGGACTTGACTCCCTGGAGTTCCTTCATCAGGTCGTCATTGATGTGCAGGCGTCCGGCGGTGTCGAGGAGCAGGACGTCGTAGCGCCCGTCCCGAGCGGTCTTCCACGCCCGCTGGCAGACGCTGATCGCGACACCGACCGCCTTGCCGTACTCGGCGCACTTGTCCGGTTCGCCGTAGAACTCGACCCGCGAGCCGCCGGGCGCCTCGGCCTTCACCGTGTCGACGACCTGTCGCAACTGTTCGACTGCCGCGGGCCGCTGAAGGTCGGCTGCAGCGACGAGGACGTTCAGGCCGCGCCGGCGACACCACGCCGCGATCTTTCCACAGGTGGTCGTTTTTCCCGAACCCTGAAGGCCGCACATCATGATGACGGTGGGCCCTGGGGCGACAAACTCGATCGGTTCCGTGCGCTGGTCAGGATGGGCCGGGTCGCCGCCCATCAGGGTGACCAACCGGTCATGGATGATGCCGATCATCTCCTGACCCGGCTTCAGGCTCTTGGTGACGTCGCGGCCGACGGACTCGCGGAGGACGTCCTCGCTGAAGCTGGCGACGACATCCTGGTGAACGTCGGCCTCCAGCAGGGCGGTCCGGACGTCAGCCATCGCCTCGCGAACGTTGGCTTCGGTGATCGTGCCGCGGCCGCTCACCTTGCGGAAGAACTCGCCGAACCGTTCGCTCAGATTCTCAAACACGGAAACCTCGTGGGCTGTGGGCGGAAGAAGGGCACTATCCGCTGGGCGCAACAGACAGCGCCGACCAGTGGATGACCGGGTCGGGGCTTGACCGGTTGGCATCGTAGCGACCCGTTCGGGCCATGGGGCGGCCGACGGTCTGAAGCGAAGCCTGCGTTACAGTGGAATCGTTCCGGCGCGGGCCGGGTCGAACGGCCGCCGCGCCGTCCTGAGATCATGCTGAGATCGTTCGCTCATCCTCGCCTCGCCCGTCCCGCGGGGCTCGTCGCGCTCTTCCTCATGGTCGGCTGCGGCGCCGCGCGAGAGCGGATCGAGCAGGCCCAGGAAACCCACGCGAGCGGGAATCCGGAAGCGGCGTACCAACTCCTGGCGGGGGAGGGCTCGCTGCGCGACGAGACCCGCGACGGGCTCCTCTGGCGGCTGGAGCAGGGGAAGATGGCCCAGGATTCCGGCCACTTCGAGGAGAGCTGGACGACGCTCACCGAGGCGAGCCAGCTTGCCGACCGGTTCGATCTGGAGTGGGCGACCACGTCGGTGGGCGAAGAGCTCGGCTCGGTGGCGGTCAACGATCGGCTGCGGGTCTTCCGCGGCTCCTACGCGGACCGAATTGCCTTGGAGAACGCCCGGGTCATCGCGGCGCTGTCCAGGGGTGACGCGCTCGGCGCCGCGACCGCGGCGAAGCGGATCGCCGAACGGCAGAAGGATGCCGAGGTCGAGCAGGCCAGGCGCATCAAGCAGGTGAATGACGAGATCGCCAAGCGCGGCGGCACCAGCTCGGTGAACCAACTGTTAGCCCGCGAGGGCGTGGACCTCTCGACGGCCTACGCGGCCTACCTGAATCCGCTGGGGTCATGGCTCTCGGGCATCCTGCAGTGTTCGACCGGCGACGGAAACGACCGGCAGCGAGGCGAGACCGAGCTTCGCCGGGCCCTGGCGATGGTGCCCGACAACAAGACGCTGCTGGCCCAGGTGGAACGCAATCCCTACGACCTCGCCCGCGACGGCCAGCCGCAAGTGATCGTCCTCTTCGAGAACGGCCTTGCCCCAAGGCTCGACCAAGAAACGATCCCGCTCATCACGCCGTGGTTGGGCCTGAGCACGATCCCGTATCCGCGGCAGCGGCGCATCCCCAGGCCGGCCTTCGCCATCGAGGCCAGCGGCGGCGGCTCGACCGTTCGCTCCGAGACGCTAGCCGACTACGACGCGATCTGGGAACGGGACTTCAAGCAGCGCCTGCCCGAGATCATCCTCCGCACCGTGGTCATGGTGGCGGCCAAGGAAGCGGCGACCTTCGCGGCCACCGAGCCGCTTCGCCAGCGGCGCCGCGGCGGGAGCGATGGCGCCGCGATCGGCGAGATCGCGGTCCTGATCGGGGCGAGCATCTACAAGGCGACGACCAACAAGTCCGACCTCCGCACCTGGCGAAGCATCCCGGCCGAGGTCCAGATCGGTCAATTGGCGCGACCCGCCGACGGCGTCCTGAACCTCTCGCTGGTGAGCCCAAGCGGCGTAGGATTCGGTTCGACCCGCGTTGACCTGCCTCAGGTGCCAGTGACCTTGGTCTGGGCCCGCGCCGCGGTGCCGGGACAGCTCTTGGTCCGGGCGGCGCCGCTCCAGGCCAGTTACGAAGTCCCCAAGGGCGCCGCCGACGAAAGCCAGCCGGAGCCGAACGAGAGCGCCGAAGAGACCACACCGAAACAACCCTCCAACGGAGATTCATGATGCGACGTCTGCGACGCACCACCCCGACCGCCCTTGTCCTCGCCGCCTCCGGCCTGCTCATCGCCGCCCACCTCGGCGGCTGCAACTCAAGCAACGTCTACGAGACGACCAACGCCCGGCCGAACGCGATCGAGTTCGACTCGAAGATCTCCAACCCCTTCCTCAAGGGTCGGCTGGACGTGACGAGTTGTTATGTGGGCCAGACGCCCGATGGCGTGTTGCGCGTGCAGTGCAACATCCAGAACAAGAGCGGCGGCAACGCCCAGTACATGTACGCATTCACCTGGTTCGACAGCTCGGGCCTGAAGATCGGCAACAACCACGACTTCTGGACGCGGCGCGAACTGAACGCAGGCGCTTCCGGGGAAGTCCCGGGTCTCGCACCGACCAAGAACGCCGTCGATTGGCGTCTCGAGATCCGTCCTTGGGACAAGTGATCTGCCACGCCCAATCGCCCTTCGAACCGCAGGCTACTCCCCCAAAGGCCACTCCCCAACGGAGCCACAATGAACATGCTCTCCCGCCCGATCTGGACATCTCTCGCTGCTGCCGTGCTGCTTACCCCGATCGTCTCCACGCTTGGCGGCTGCAACTCGCCGCCGCGCCGCATCGACCCGACCGGGCCCGAGGCGATCACGACGAACCAGCTTGACTACAGCGATCTCCGCGAATGGGCCGACAGCCTGACCCAAGAGATGCTCAACGACGGCTACCTCGAGAACTACCAAAAGCCGGTGCTCATGCAGGTGAGCACGGTGAAGAACAAGACCTCGATCCCTGACATCAACACCGAGATGGTCCTCGGTCGGATCCGCTCGAACCTCCGCAAGGACAACCGCGTCCGCTTCGTGGCCACGCTCGGCTCGGACGCCCGCGACGAGGCGGTTCGCGAAAACCGCGAGCTGACCAACGACCCGATGTTCAACCAGCAGCAGGTCGCGGAGAAGACCGCCCAGGGGACGGCGTCGGTGCCGAACCTCTCGGTCAACTGCGAGATCCTCTCCGCGGTGCAGCGGACCCAGACCGCACGGCAGCGCAACTACGAGATGCGCATGTACGTGGTCGACCTTCGCACCGGCGAGACGGTGTGGGAAGGCTTCTCGAACACCGTCGGGAAGGTGCAGTAACGACCGCGGGTCAGCCACGACGGACCGCGCATGCGGCGCGAATGTTGAGACATCGACTTCCGGAGGTTCTCCCGTGCGCACACTCGTTCAGACGCTCGTTGTCCTGCTGACCGTAATGATGTCGATCGGTTCCGCTGTTGCCCAATCGGCAGGTTCGCCGAGCCGGATCGTCGAGATGCAGGTGAAGGCGAAGGCACCGACCGCGGAGATGGCCCTGCGACGGGCGATCGCTGACGCGGCGCGATCCGTGAACGGTCCGTTGATCGCCGGTGACGCCACGCGCACCCAGCGCTTCGAGGATTCGTTGCGCGACCTCGATGCGGCCCTGTCCGCTCCGGACCTGGCCGTCGGTTCCATCGCAACCAACATCCGTCTCTTGAGCAGAGGGCTGGTCGACCGCGTCACGATTCTCGAGCAGCGGGACGTGGCGCCTGAACGCGAAGTGAGCGCGCTGGTCGGCGTCGCGATCTTCGAGACGCGGCTGGCCACGCGAAAGTCGATCGCGGTGATGGCCTTCCGTCCGGCCAGTTCGACCTTCTCCTTCGGCGGAAGCCCGGTGCAGGGCATTGACCTCGCCCGCACGCTCGCCGACAAGACGACCGAGCGGATGGTCCAGACCGGCGTCCTGACGGTCCTCGATCGGCAGCACATCGACGAGGTCGCCAAGGAGCGGAACTTCGTCGAACTCTACGGTCGGACGCCCGAGGAGCTGGCCCGCTTCGGCAAGATGCTCGGGGCGGATCTCCTCCTGGTCGGTTCGATCGAGACCGCCGGACTCGAGACGACCAGCCAGACGGTGGAAGCCTCGGGGTACTCCTTCTCGCGTTCGTACGCGGGCATGTCGGTGGCTGCCCGACTCCTGGATGTCCAAACCGGTGCGATCACCTGGGCTGACACGCTGCGGATCGGCTTCGACCACTCCCAACTGAGTCGGATGTTCGGCGGCGGGACCCCGGACGCATCGGGAACGCTCATCGCCCTCGACGACGAGATGTCGATGGCCCTCGTCGGGGCCGTCGTCGAGAACGTCGCGCCGATCAAGGTCGCGCTGGTCGACGGCAACACGATCTGGCTGAACCGCGGAACGGGCCGACTCGAACCGGGCATGCGCCTTCAGGTGCGCGGCGGCGGCATGGAGGTCGTTGATCCGGACACCGGCGAGAGCCTGGGGCAGGCGGAGCGCATGCTTGCGGTCATCGAGGTCGTGAGCGTTGACGCGAAGAAGAGCCAGTGCACGCTCATCGAGGGAGCGGGCGAGGAGCTGCGACCCGGCCAGATCGCCAGGCCGTTGGCGACATCCGTCGGGCGATGACGGTCACCCTCGCTTGAGCCAGCGGCGGAGCCGCTCACGGTCCCAGGTGTTCACGCAACGCTCCGCGGTCAGCCATCCGCGCCGGCCGGTCAGGACGCCATAGCGGGCGAGGTCGAGGTTGTCGCGCTCGTGGCTGTCGCAGTTGATCGCCAGGAGCGCACCGCCCTCCATCGCCGCCTTTACGTGGCTGTCCCGGAGGTCCAGCCGAAGCGGGTTGGCGTTGATCTCCAGGGCAACGTCGTGTTCCTTCGCGGCGGCCACCAGCTCCCGGACGTCCAGATCGAGTCCGCTTCGTCCGTTCACGATCCGGCCGCTCGGGTGGCCGAGGATTCGCACCGAGGGATGCTCGATCGCCTTGAGCAATCGCTTCATGGCCACCGCCGTCTCCTGTCGGAGCGAGGCGTGCGGACTGGCCACGACGATGTCGAGCTTACCTAACAGTTCGTCCTCGTAGTCGAGTCGCCCATCGATGAGGATGTCGACCTCGCTGCCGGCGAGAACGGTCATGGTGGGATGGCGTGCCGCGGCCTCGTGGACGGCCTTGATGTGCTCACGCAGCCGCTCCGGGGAGAGGCCGTTGGCCTGGAAGCTTGATTTCGAGTGATCGGTGATCGCGACGGTGTGGAAGCCCTTCGCCTGGGCGGCGAGGATCAGCTCGTCGATGGTCATCGAGCCGTCGCTCGCCCGGGTGTGGGCGTGGAGCTCGGCCTTGAGGTCGCCGAGCTCGATGAGCTTCGGCATCGCCTGGGCGAGTTCGCCCCGGTCCTCGCGCAACTCGGGGGGCACCCACGGAAGCCCGAGCTTCGCAAAGACCTCCTCTTCAGTCGCGCTGACGACCGGCTCAATCCCGCGGTGCTGCGGGCCTTCCTTGCCGTCGTCGACGAAGAGGCCGTACTCGTTGAGGCGGTAGCCCATCGAGATCGCCCGTTCGCGCAGGCGGACGTTGTGTTCCTTGCTGCCGGTGAAGTACATGAGGGCTGCGCCGAAGCTGGCCAGCGGTAGGGTGCGCAGGTCGATCTGCACGCCGCGGCTCGTGATGACGCTCGTCTTGGTGTCGCCCGAAACGAGCACCTTGACGATCTCCGGCATCGACCGAAACACCGCGTGGGCCGAGGGCGGGTCACTCGAGGCGCAGAGGATGTCGACGTCGCCGATCGTCTCCTTGCCGCGGCGCAGGCTGCCGGCGTAGGCGACGCGCTGGACACCCGGAACGCGCTCCATCCGCTCCACGACCGCCTCGGCGATCGGGAGGGCCGCTCCAAGGCGGATGCGCCCCGCGGACTGTTCGGCGAGGGTCAGGGCCTCGGCGATGTTCTGCAGCTTCTTCTCGCCGAACCCCTTGATGCCGGCGAGTTCGCCTGTGGCGAGCTTGGCCTTCAGCGTGGTCTTGTCGGTGACGCCCCGTTCCTTCCAGAGGAGGGAGATCGTCTTCGGTCCGATGCCGGAGATCCCTAACAGTTCGCGCAACCCCGGCGGCACCTGGAAGCGGAGCTCATCCAGCTCTGCGATCGTGCCAGTCTCGACATACTCGCGGATCTTTGCGGCGCTCGACGCCCCGATTCCCTCGATCGCCTCGAGAGCGCCCTTGGTGGCGGCCAGCGTTGCCGCGTCGTCGGCCATCGCGTCCAGGGCGCGGGCGACCTTCTGGAACGCGATCACCTTGAACTTGTTCGCCCCGAGGATCTCCAGGATCGAGGCGAATTCCTCGAAGAGGGCACTCAGGTCTGCGTTGCTGGCCATGGGGTGCTCGTTGCCTCGGTTCGTCAGCCGACATCCGCAAGGCCGAGGGCCTCGCCGTAGCTGTGCAGGAGTTTCTTTCGGATGAGTTGGTGTTCAGGCCGGGTCAATGCCGGGTCGCCCGCCACCAGCTCCGATGCATCTTGGCGGGCGAGGCGGAGGAGGTCCAGATCGGCCATCAGGTCGGCCACGCGGAAGGGCGGGAGGCCCGATTGGCGGGCCCCGACCAATTCGCCGGGTCCGCGGATCTCAAGGTCCATCTCGGCAACACGGAAACCGTCGGTGGTGTCGACGAGGGCCTGAAGCCGCCGTTGGGCCTCGTCGGTGACCGCCTCGCCGATCAGGATGCACGTGCCCGGTTGCGAGCCGCGCCCGACACGGCCGCGCAACTGGTGAAGCTGGGCGAGGCCGAATCGCTCGGCGTGCTCGACGATCATGACCGTCGCTTCGGGGACATCGACGCCGACCTCGATCACGGTGGTGGCCACGATCGCGTCCAGCTCTCCCCGTCGAAAGCGACCCATGACCTCATCGCGCTCAGCGGCTGGCAGTCGGCCATGCATCGCCGCGAGGCGGTGTCCGGCGAGCGGGCCGCGGCTGAGCATCTCCAGATGCGTCTGCACATCGGCCAGGACCATCTCGGTGTCCGGGCCCTGTGGATCAATCGCCGGCACGACGATGAAGGCACGTTCGCCCGCGGCGAGTTTCGGGGCGAGCCAGCGGTAGACCTCGCCCGCGGCCTGCGGCGGCACCCATTTCGTGGTCACCGGCGAACGGCCGGGCGGGCCGTGGCGAATCGTCGAGACGTCGAGATCGCCGAAGACCGTCAGGGCCAGCGTGCGCGGGATGGGCGTCGCCGTCATGACCAGGACGTGCGGACTTTGGGCCTTCTCGCCCTCGCGGCGCGAGGAGCGTTCGCGAAGCACCGCTCGCTGGGCGACGCCGAAGCGATGCTGCTCGTCGATCACGACGACGGCGAGGTTCTTGAAGTGCACGCCCTCGGCGAGGAGCGCATGGGTGCCGATCGCCAGGTCCACCTCGCCCGCTGCCAGCCGTTCGAGCGCCGCGGCTCGTTCCTTCGTCTTGCGTCCGCCGGTGAAGAGCTCGATCCGCACGTCGCTCGATGCGAGCATGGCCCGGAGATTCGTGACGTGCTGCTCGGCGAGGATCTCGGTCGGGGCGAGCAGGGCGGCCTGGGCGCCGTGGGCGGCGGCGGTCAGCATCGCGTACGCCGCGACCGCGGTCTTGCCGCTGCCGACGTCGCCCTGCAGCAAGCGGTTCATCGGCGTCGTTTGCCCCAGGTCCTTCGCGATCTCCGCACAGACGCGACTCTGGTCGGGCGTCAGCGTGAAGGGGAGTCGTCGACGAATGCGTTCGTCAATCGTTGCGGACATCGCCAGGGCCGTGGCGCTGGCGGTCGTTCGCAGGTGCCATCGTTTCAGCATCACCCCCAACTGCAGGAGGAAGAGTTCGTCGTAGGCAAGGCGATGGCGAGCTTCCTTCGCTTCCGCCTCGGAGCTCGGTCGATGCATTCGCCGATAGCTTTCGCCCAGCGGAAGGAGCCCGCGGGCGTGGCGGATCGGCTCGGGAAGGGCGTCGACGATGAGGGGGACGGCGCTGTCGAGGATGGCCGCGACGGCCTTCTCGATCTTCTGGCTCGAGAGGTCCTCACTCGCCGGATAGACCGGCCGCAACGCGGCGGTGACGGCCGAGGGGGCCTCGTCCTCCTCAAGCGGCGTCCACTTGGGGTTGATCATCTCCAAGTAGCCGTGGAAGCGCTTGGCCTCGCCTTGGGCCAGGCCGCGGGAGCCCGGATGGAGCTTCTGCTTGAGCCATGGGGCGTTGAACCAGACCAAACGCACGCGGCCCGAGTCGTCCTCGAGCGTCGCCTCGATCCGCGAGCGGCCGCCACGCTGCGGTCCGGGCGGCGCCCGCAAAGCCGCGATTTCTCCGCGCACTGCGATGACGCCTTGCGACTTCGCACCGTCCTGCATGGGGACGAGCTGGTCGGCGTCGCGGATCGAGCTCTCGTCCAAGTGCCGGGCGTAGCGAAGCGGCAGGTGCTTGATGAGGTCACCGACGGTCGCGATGCCCAAATGCACAAAGTGCGGCCGCGAGCGCGGACCGATGCCGGGCAGGGTGCCGACGTCGGAGGAGAGTCTGATCGGTTCCTCGGCCACGGAAGCGAATATAGTGGATCGCGTGGCACGACGAACGGTGAGCTTCAGCGATGCGATGCGCCTGTTCGGCGGGGCGGGCGGCAGCGGGAGCGCACATGGCACGGGCGGCGACCCGCCGCGCCCCGCGAACGGTCCGCCGAGCGAGTCCGTCACGCAGTTGGCGGCCCGCATCAAGGGTGCGCTGGAGTCGCTGGGCGACCCGATTCGCGTGCGCGGCGAGATCTCGAACTTCCTCGACAAGGGGCATTGGTACTTCTCGCTCAAGGACGAGGGAGCCGTGGTCGGTTGTGCGATGTGGCAGGAACAGGCCCGACGAGTCGGCTGGACGCCGAAAGAGGGCGATGCGGTCGTCGCCACCGGCAGCGTCTCGTTCTTCGCCAAGCAGGGGCGGGCCCAGTTCTATGTGCGATCGATCGAACGTGTGGGCGTCGGGTCGCTGCAAGAGCGCTACGAAGCCCTCTGCCGCGAGCTGCGTGGCCTTGGCTACTTCGAGGAATCCCGCAAGCGGCCGCTGCCGAGTTTCCCGCGCCGCGTGGCGATTGTCACCAGCGCGACCGGTGCGGCGATCCACGATTGCCTGCGCACCGCCGCCCATCGCTGTCCTGCGGTGGGGCTGGTATTGGTCGACGTCCGCGTGCAGGGCGACGGATCGGCGAAGGAGGTCGCCCGGGCGGTGACACTCCTAGACAGGCACGCGGCAGCATTGGGTATCGACGCGATCCTCGTCACCCGCGGCGGCGGTTCGATCGAGGACCTCTGGGCCTTCAACGAACGCGAGGTCGCCGATGCCGTCTTCGCCCGTCGACGCGTTCCGATCGTCGCGGCCATCGGTCACGAGTCGGACACGACCATCGTGGAACTGGTCGCGGACCGTCGGGCGTCGACGCCGACCCAGGCGATGATGCTTTTGACTCCTGATCGGGCAGAGCTTGCCGAACAGGTCGAGTCGCTTGCTGATCGCCTGGTGAGTTCGCTTCGCCGCTCAGTGCGTGAACGGCGCGAGCTGTTGGCCCGCACGGCCCGGCATGCCTTCCTGCGCTCGCCGCTGGCGCCGCTGGTGGAACGCCGCCGCCGCCTTGAGGAGGTCAGGCAGCGCCTGGTACGGGCGACTCAGTCGCGTGTAGTGGTTGGACGAGGCGCCCTCGAGCGGGGCCGCACGATGTTGGAGAGCCTTCGACCGGCGCTCACCATGGCACGCGCCCGGCAGGACCTGGCCGACCAGGCCCGCCGACTGGAGCGGGCGGCGTTCGAACGGCTCCGTCGGGCGGCCGAGCGGACCGAATCGATGCGCCGCCAACTCGAGGCGGTCGCGCCTGAGCGGGTGCTTGCCCGGGGGTACTCCTACACGATGACCACGGACGGGCGATTGGTGCGCCACGTCGCCGACGCGCCGACCGGAACCTTGCTCGAAACCAGACTTGTGGATGGCACCGTGCGTTCGCGCGTGGAAGAACACGGGGCATTGCCGGCTCGACCGAGTCGCCCGACAGGTGTGTCGAGCCCGAAGGGACGCGGTCCCGCAGCCGGCTCTGGGACATTCGACCTCTTCGGCGAAGCGCAGTAGAGTGCGGCGATGAGTTCCGACGAGGAATCCGGGCAGAGCGAGAAGCGCAAGCGGTCACGCAGCTCCGCGGCAGGGCGAGGTTCTTCGCCCGCCACGCCTCTGGACCCGAAGGACGACCCGCTCGATCGCGAGGTCGCCGCCCTCAAGTACGAAGATGCCCTCGAACGGCTCGAGTCGATCATCGAACGGGTCGAGCATGGCGAGATCGGTCTCGAAGAGACGCTCGATGAGTATCGCCGTGGTCGGGCGCTCCTTCGCCGTTGCCAGGGCATTCTCGACACCGCTGAACAGGAGATCCGTCGCCTGTCGCTGGCGGACCTCGAACGATCCGCCGAGGGCGGTGCGTCCGGCCGGAGCGATGGCTCCCAGGATGACGACGAATCGTGATTCCGCCTCGCCGTGACCCAACGTCGTTACTTCGTGACGCCCGAAACGGAACGGACCTGACTCCGCCTTCTTCACGCTCCTGGCTGCCATCACACCGTGCCTCTTGAGATCGCTCAGCATCTGTTCGGCTTGGGGGCGACCGTTGGAGGCTTCCTCGATGTCTCTACGGCTCCCTCCGTGGCGAGTCGGTTGGCGAGCGTTGACCTCACCGCCTACGGCGGATCGCTCGCGACGCTGGAGTTTGTCGGGCGCCTCATCAGTTGCCTCTTTCTCTTTGCGTTCGGAGCTTGCGTCGGCAGTTTCCTGAACGTGGTCGTCTATCGCATCCCGGCGGGGCTCTCGGTGGTGACGCCGCCGAGCCGCTGTCCGACCTGCGGCGGGCGGCTGACATGGCGCGAGAACCTCCCTGTGCTCGGCTGGCTCCTGTTGCGGGGAAAGTGCCGCTTCTGCCGCCAACCGATCTCGATCCAGTACCCGCTCATCGAGGCCGCGATCGGCATCGTCTTCGCCCTCCTCTACCTGCATTTCTACATCCTGCCCGGGAACCACTCGACAACGGGAGGGAATGGCTCGTGGCTCTCGGCTCTGGTGCTGCCATGGTGGAAGGCCCAAGGCTTCGCCTGGTCCTGGCCGCTCTTTGTCGCGGTGTTGTTGCTGGTCGCCGGGCTCGTCGCCTCGACCATCATTGACGCGCGGCACTTCATCATTCCCGGCGAGATCACCTGGACGATGAGCGGAATCGGGCTGGCTGCAGCGGCGGTCCAACCCTTCTTCCCAGTCTCCGGCCGGGCTCGACTGCTCACGCCGCCGATCGAGCAGGTCGCACCGACGACCTGTGGGGTTGCCCTCGGCGCTTGCTTCGGCCTCCTCATCGCCACGATTCTGCTCAAGACCGGCGTCCTTCGCTACAGCTACGCCGATTACGACGCCTACGTGAAGCCCGACGACCCCCGTTCGTCGTACCCATTCGCCCGCCGCGAGACCCTTCGCGAGATCGTCTACCTCTTGCCGACGATCGCCTGCGGCCTGATCGGCGGCTGGGTCGCCTCGCAGTGGTCGGAGAGTCAGCCCCCGGTGTGGCTTGGCTCGGTGGCGTCGGCCCTGTTTGGCTTCCTGATCGGCGGAGCGACCCTCTGGATGGTCAGAATCCTGGGCACGCTCGGTTTCGGTCGTGAGGCCATGGGACTCGGAGATGTCCACCTCTTGGCGTCCGTCGGCATGGTGCTGGGTTGGAAAGCAGCCGTCTGGACCTTCGCCCTCAGCCTTCCCGTCTCGCTTGGGTATGCCTTTCTGGCCTTTTGCGTGCGACCCTTCATACGACTCCCCATCCGCGAACTGCCGTTGGGGCCGCACCTTGCCTTTGCGGCGATCCTGACCCTGCTCCTGACACCGACCCTCCGCTCGTTCGATCCCACACTGGCGGACGTTTTCTCGGCGGCGTGGCAGGGGTTCCGGATCAAGACGGGCTTCTAACCCCCGAGCGGCCGTCCCGTTTGGACGAAGGGGCCAGCGGCGTCCCGCTTGCCTTTTTCCTCGCCTCACCATGAAATGCGCTCCATGCCTCTCGGCGGCGCCTTCCAGCGTCCGGTCCGCAGGGGCTCTTCCGGTGAGAAAGGACTCGCACCAATGCCCACGCCCCAATTGCTTCCGATGCTTCCGATGCACACGATAACCAGCCCATCGTCTCGCCTTCGTTCTTCCCTTCGCCTTGCCGGCTTGCTTGTCGGCGCCGCCGTGTTCCTCACCGGCTGCAACAACAAGGAGAAGGACGAGAACGCGATCCTGAAGGACAAGAACGCCCAGCTCCAGTCGGAGATCGACACCACCAAGGGCGCTCTCGACGGCAGCGAGACCTCGCGTCGGGCGCTTGAGGAAGAGAATGCCCGACTTCGCGCCGCGGCCGACGCCGCCGCAGCGAATCCGGGAGCTGGCTCGGGCGCCGGCGGCGGTCCCGAACTGCCCAAGGACCTTCCGGCGGGCGTGACTGCCCGAGCCGAAGGAAACACCGTCATCATCGACGTCCCGGGCGATGTCCTTTTCGACAGCGGCAAGGCGGTGCTCAAGACCGACGCCAAGAAGACCTTGGATGCCGTCGCGAAGAGCATCAAGAACAGCTACCCGAGCAAGCGAATCTCGGTGGAGGGTTTCACCGACGTCGATCCGATCAAGAAGAGCAAGTGGGCCGACAACTGGGAACTCGCGTACGAGCGAGCTCGCGCCGTCGGCAAGTACCTCGGCACGAAGGGCTTCTCCGAGTCGCAGTTCCGTTACGTTAGCTACGGCGCGACCGACCCGAAGAACTCGAAGAAGGAATCGCGACGCGTCGAGCTCGCGATCGTCGACGCCCAGTAAGTCCAAACCCAGCGCAGCAACGCCCGGCCCCGACCGCTTCTCGGTCGATCGCCGCGCACGACGCCTGCGGCATGGCTGACTCGATCATGCCAAGGAGTCCGACCATCGTCGGGCTCCTTGGCAGTTTTTGAGCGAGCCGTGGCGAGGGATTCTCGCGTACGACATCAGCCTGCAAGATCAATCTGGTTCGGCGTATCGCCCGACTTGCGATGCTGGTCGTTGCCGAGGCGATGCCAGAGATGGACTGGTCGACCCTGCTCGGCATACTGTCGCTGCCACCACCGGCCGGCATTCCACAGGTACTCGGGGCAGGTAGTGCGCTCTTCCGCGGCCGGAATGAGATCGATGTGGGCGGCCTCGTAGGCGAAGTCACAGAAGGCTGCCGATGGCATCGCCCGTCCCTCGAGAAGCGGATTGGTCACTGTGCCGAGGCCCCAGGCATAGGCGCGCCACATACCCAAGAGGTCCCACAACGGATAGCGGGCCCGATCGAGGTTGGGCATCGAGGCACGTTCCACGATGCGGGCGTGTTCGCCAGCGGGAAGGGCGAATGCCAGGAGCGCCATATGGGGCCACGCCGCCGTCGAGGCATATTGGCCGAGCGTGCCGAGGCGAACGCCGTTGAGCGAGGGCATGGGTAAGCCGTTCGGTTCAAGCGTCGATTCCGGATGCGTGATCGAGCACTCGAGGATGCGGGCGGACGCGATCGGGGCATCGTTGGTGATGGGATCCACAAGAAGGAGAGCGTGCGACCAGTGACTCGCCTCGCGATCCCAGCGCACGATCGCCTGAGCCTGCCGAAGGTGGCGCGAGAAGACGTCGCTCCCGCCCACCAGGAGAACCGCAGCGCGTCCACCATCCAAGGTCAGGGGACGAGCGGCGTCGGGCGTTGCTTTCGCTCGCGTGGTGGCTCGGCGTGCCCGCGTTGGGCTCTTCGGGGCGAGCCGACGTTCCTCCTTGGTGAGTTCCTCCGCCAGCACCTTGAGGAAGGCGAGATTGTCGCCGCCGGTGGGTGCGACGTCGGAAGCGGCAGGAGCCACGGGAGCGATCGAGAACTGAAACGCGTTGGAGCTTCGCATGGGAACTTCCGTCGGAAGGGCGGGGGCCGCGCGAGGCGGCGCCGGGTGTGGATGACATCAGAATCGACGTCGCAGTTTGTAGGTCCAGTCGCAACGAGCGCCGTGCGGACCATCTTCCGCCTCGGCAATCGAGCCGGTCGCGATGTCGATCAACCGGCAGTGCACCTCGACGCCGCGAGAGGAGGGCGGCTGGTTCGGATCGGGCGCCACGGTGATGAGGCCGACGTTGTCGCGGCAGGTTCCGCCCTTCGTTTCATAGACCACCGGACCGATCCGCTCGGCGGGGGTGACGGCGATGTCAACCCTCGTGGGGAGGATCGCTTCAAACGATCCCCGACTTCCCGATCCGCCAAATGGCATGCTCGCTACGAGACTCAAGGGTGAGGCGATGAACTCGTGGATGTCGCGCACCCGGCCGTCCACGAGGCAACTGGCGACGGCGAGTCGGCCGCAATGGATGTCGCCGCTGAGGACAAGGACGTCCCAAGGGGCTCTGGCGATGGCACGCCACAGTGCCGCGTATTGCTCGGGGAAGTCGGCCAGGGCCGCATCAGCGATGCGACTCTGGAAGGACCCCGCGGGACTCTGGAGAAGCGGCTGGCCGAGGACGAGCACTCCCGGCGTGCGCAAGCTGGAACACCAACGCTCGATGTCGGCGAGTTGTCTGCCCGCCCCGAGAAAGCCCGGCTGTGCCGTCGTCCCGAAGGCGTCGCGCCAGGAGCGCACGTCGGCGACCATGAAGGGAAGGCCTGCCGCCTCGAAGGAGTACCAGGTCTGATGTCTTGGCGAGGGCGGATTGAGCGGGATCTGAAATGTCTCGAGGGCCTCGAGCGCTGCCGCCCGGGTCAGCGGCGCGTTCGCGGCGGACGAACGGCTCAGCCAGATGGCTCGCTCCGGGAAGTTGTTCCAGTACTCATGGTCGTCGAAGGTGGTCATGTTCGGCGTCGACTGCAGCCACCCCGCATAGGAACCATGACGCCAGTACTCCAGATACCGTTCGAAGTAGTCTCGCCGCATGCGATCCATCGGTGAGCCTGCGTGCCAAGGGACGTCGGCGTAGACCTGGTCTCCAAGGAGAAGCTTGAAGCGAGGGCGATGCGAACTGGCCAAGCGACGAAACGCAGCGCCGACGCCCTGATCGTTCTCCTTGTAGAAACAGGAACCGATCGCGAAGGTCAGGCCCTCGGCGGGAAGCGCCGACGGCAACGTTCGGGCGACACACTCGTCCTTCCAGGCGGCGCCGGGTTGCAGTGATTCGATCACGTACTCCCGATCGCCAGTCAGCCCCGTGAACATCGCGACGTGCCAGCGCCAGCCCGAGAGCGACTCGGGGAGCGTTCGAGGCGGACCAAGCGTGGCGTCGACGACCGCTTGGGTGGCCAAAGCCCGGGCCCGGAGGTTCGGGGCGGAGGCGCCCGGGGGGAGAAGCATCCACGCCGAGAGGTGCGAGTCGGAGAGATGGCCTGGGACGAGCATCATGCGTCGTCAGAGGGCGAGCCAACGGGCGGGGTCGCGTCGGGAGGCAGCGGAGACGGCTGGCGGGCGCTTTCCCGTTCTGACGCTTCCATCTCATTGAGCCGTTGGCGATCCTCGCTTTGCATCTCCTTCTTGAGGCCCTCAAGGTGACCCGAGCTGGGATTCTCGCGCAGCTTCTGCTTGAGGTGCCCGTCGATCTCGTCCTTGAAGTACTGCTTCCAGGAGGACTCGCCAGAAATGAGCAGGTTCTTCAGTTGGGCATTCTGCTGCTGGGCAGCGTGAATGGCTCCCTTGATCGAGTAGGTGAAGGCATAGTCGTAGGACTTGTGCAGGACGGTATTGAACGCGGTGCTGCCGGGCCTCGCTGCCTCGATCGACTGCAGGATCTCGCCCTTGAGCTTCTGTCGATAGGTCGACGCCGCGTCTCGCAGCGCTGCGTACTCGTCGACATTGAGATTGCTGGTGTACTCGCCGACGAAGGTGTCGACCAGGAGAGCGCCGCCAGCGAGTGAAGCGCCGAGCACCGGCGAGATGAACGCCCCGGCAATGGACGCCCCGAACGCGGCGCGGGCCGCGGCGTCCAGCGCGTCGTAGGTTTCAAGGAACGTGGTGAGATGACGCCAATAGACCTCACCATTCCAATCGGCGGCGGTCAGGAGCATCTCGGCGATGAGGGCGAGCTTCGCTCGGTATTCGGCCGGCGTCGACGTGCCGAAGGACGGATGCTTGATGGCATTCGTCACGTCGATCACCATGTAGTAGCTCTCGGCCGACCAGCCGGTCTTGGCATCGGGCGTGTTGATCACGTCGCCATCCCATGGCGAGCGATAGGCGATTCGCACCAGCGGAACAGGCTTTCCGTCCCGAACGTCCATGGGCGTCGCGTAGAGGCGCGGATCCGATGGCTCGCCATAGGCTGCAATGGCCGTTGGCCCAAAGGCGCTTGCCACCGGGAACTTCCCTTGCGAACGGGCGAGAGAGTCACAACCGGGGGCAATGATGGCGAACACCATGGCCGAAGCGACGAGAGAAGCGCGAAGCATGGGAAGGCGGCATCGCACGCAGCGTTCGCCGGTCCCAAAGGTCCTGGTCCATTGGTGATGTCGCACGGGGGCTCCTAGAGGTAGGTCGGCGCGTGAGGAAACGACACGTCATTGCGAAGGGTCGCCTGAGCATTCACCGTAAACGAAGCGATCTGTGCACGCGCGAAAGTGCGAAAGAGACATGTGGCGATCGCGAAAGCGAGTCTGCCATACTCGGTCAATGGGAGCCAGCGATCGGCACCGAACGAATCGTTAGCTGTTCAGTCCTGGGCGTTCAGTTCGCGCGAGAGCCACGCCCTGGCCATGCGCCAGTCCAGGTCGACGGTTCGCGGCGAGACGCCCAGCGCCTCGGCCGTCTCGTCCACCGTCATGCCCGCGAAGACGCGCATCTCGACGATGCGTGCCTGACGTCCATCCAGCTCTGCGAGCCGGGAGAGCGCATCGTCAAGGGCGACGACGTCCGCGGGATCCTCGCCGCTCGCGGGCTCCAGATGGCCCCAATCCGTCTCGATCTGGACCCGTTCGCGAGCCCCACCGCGCTTCGCTGCCGACTTGGCCCGAGCGTGGTCGACCAGAATGTGCCGCATGGCGGTGCCGGCCAATGCCAGGAAGTGGGCTCGATCCCGTACGTCCATCGAGGTGCTGTCGATCATGCGAAGCCACGCCTCATGGACCAGTGCGGTCGGTTGGAGCGTGTGGGACGCGGCTTGACCTCGGAAGAAGGAACCGGCCAGTGCGCGCAACTCCCCATACAGGAAATGGAGGAGTTGCCGCGCCGCATCCGCCCGCTCATCCTCGCTCTGGCTGCCATCCGCTCGAAGTCGGCGAAGAAGGGCGGTGGTTTGCTGCGGCTCGGCTTGGTTAGGTATGGAGGGTCGCTCCGGGTCCGGCATGCCTCGGATTGTACGGAAAGGAGAGGTGGATTCGCCTCAAAACTGGAGGATGATGCCTTCGGCCTTGAGCTTCTCCGCGACGGCTTGGAGCGCGTCGAGGGTAGCCGTCAGGTGGCAGGCACTCTCGCTGAGATCTTTGTACAGGGCAGGGTCGTTGAGGAGCCGTCCGATCGTCCCGTCGCCGGTCGTCGCGACGTTCAGGAGTCGACGGACGTCGCTCATCGCTCCCCGGGCCTCATCGAACACTGGGGTCAATCGTGCCACCAGGACCGAGCGATCGGCATCGAGATTGGTGGCGAATCCGTTGATTGCGTTCATCGCGTCCGTTGCCCGCAGGAGGAGCTCGTTGGCGTTGTCGACGGCCATCCGAACGTTGGCACGCAGGGCATCGTCGTTGAGCCATTCGCGGGCAAGACGGATCGCGTCTCGGGCGTCCGTCAGCGCCTGGTTGAGGCGTGCGACGGTGGTTCGAAGATTCCCTTCCGCGTCCGGCGAGGCCGGATCGACTGGCTTGATCAGGTCGTTGATGTTTCGCCCAATCGCCGTGTAGGTGGTGGCAAAGGTGCGGAAATCAGCGAGCGACTCTTCCAGCGAGGTGCGAAGGGATCCCAATCGCTCATCGACGGCGGCAATGATCTTGACGTCAAAGGGCTGGAAGCTCCCCTTGAGAAGGGGTACCCGATCGATCGGGTACGCCGAGGTTCCCGGAAGTGTCGAGCCTGCATGCAACTCCAGCTTGGCGCCGGAGCCCAGCAAGGAAGACTCCACGACGGGCGCTGAGGAGATTGGAATGGGGGTGTCGCGATCGACCAGGATTTGAACACGGACGGGGAAAGCGGCATCGTCGGAGGAGAAACCGATCGCCTCGACAAGCCCAACGGGAACCCCGTGCAACGTGACCAAGCTCCCTTCTCGAAGCCCCCCGGCCGCATTGAGGGCGACCAAAACAGGGGTTCGTTGCTCCAGAAATCCGGTCAATTCGCCGAATTTCAACAGCAGGAATGCCAATCCGCCCAGCGCGGTGGCACTGACGATCCCGATCGAGAAGTTGCGGACGTTCTCTCGCATGGAGGGGAATTGTCGCCGATGAGGGAGCCTATGCGGGCCGTCGCTGATTCGCGACAGGAGCATGAAAGGCACGGGGATGGTATGAATTCCCGTTCCTGATGGCACCGAGGTGCGACGTGGGTCGTACCTGGCTGACCGGATGGCTCGAAAGGTTTGCGCCTGCTCGAAGGGCGGAGGGAACGATGGCTTGGAGCGTCTATGGCGGATCGTCGGGTGGCTCGATGGGCACCCCCAATCTTGGGCGGAACGTCCCCGGACTCGCTGGCCCGATCGGCGCCTCCGTGGATACCACGGCGGCCTTGGACCGCATTCTCAACTCGGCTCAGTCGGGTGCTCCTGGTGCCCAGCGTGAGTATTGGCGCGCAGTGATGGACCGGCCGAACTGGTGCTTCCTGTGCAATGCCGACCCGGTGAAGGCCGAGATCGAGAAGCCTGAGGCCGATCGACAGCAGGTTGCTCCCCAACCGCTCCTGTGGCGGATCAACGACAAGACGATGGTCGGCGTCTTCACGTCCGAGTCTGCGGCGATGGAGACACACCGGCAGATCCACAACGCGACGCCAGAGACGAAGGATAGTGACTTGCCGCCGGCGGCGATCCTCACCATGCCCGTGCCGGACGCGATTCGCTGGCTTCTTTCCATTCCGGCTGACAGGGTGAGTGACATCGTGGTCAACCGGCGCTCGAACGTCAACGTGGCCTACCAGCCGATCCAGAGTCTCCCGGCCCTGTATGAGTGGGTTCTCGATCGGCTCCCCGATGGACTTTGGGACGGCTATATCAAGTCCGTGCAGGATGCCAACCACTCTCAGGCGTGGGCTCGCTTGGGCCGTCGATTCTCGGCGATTCGGACGTGGTGGCTTCCTGCTGATCCGGGCGGCGCGAACATGCCGTTGGTTGCCGTCGACGCCGACAAGAAGTATCTGGTCGTCGCCACCCATTCCGACGCGGCGGTCCGTGCTTTCCAGAGGGTTGTGGGTGAAGCAGCCAAGGATGCCAGGCCGCGCGTTGGGCCGGTGCAGCGAGACAAGCTCGCCGAACTCATCGATGCGCTCTTGGTCGAGCCCGAGGGCCCAAGGCATGCGGTGGTCAATCCAGGTGGACACCCAGCGACCATCGAACTTGTGGAGCTCGTCAGGCTGCTTCGGGTGCCAGTGCCCGCCTAATGCCAGTCTGAAGCCACGTTGAAGCTCGTCGGATTTTCGAACGCCACGCTATGAGCGACGGGGGGTGCCCGCCGCGCGGATGGCGGCGAGCTCCTCGTCGCTTGCCTCGCCGCGCAGGAATCGGCGTACCACAGGATCGGTGGCCTTACGGAACTCTTCCGGGAGGCCCTCGAGGATCACGTGGCCCTCGTGCAGCATGACCATGCGGTCGGCAACCTTGAAGGCGCTGGCCAAATCGTGGGTGACCACGATGCTGGTGACCTCCAATTGACGGGCGAGCTTCAGGATGAGTTCGTTGATCACGTCCGAGCGAATCGGGTCGAGCCCCGTGGTCGGTTCGTCGTAGAGAATCACTTGCGGTTCGAGGACGATCGCCCGAGCAAGAGCGACGCGTTTCTGCTGACCGCCTGAGAGCTCGGCAGGCATCTTGTCGATCGACTGCTCGAGTCCAACCATGTTCAACACGTGACGGACTCGCTGGATGGACCACTCGTCGTCGGGAACGCCGGCCTCGCGCAGGGGAAACCGAACGTTGTCGCCCACCGACATCGAGTCAAAGAGGGCACCCTGCTGAAAGAGGAACCCGAAGCGTCGGCGAATCGGTCCGAGTTGATGCTCGGCGAGCGTGTCGATGCGTTGATCCTCGAAGTAAATGCGGCCTCGGTCTGGCTTGAGGAGCCCGACGAGGTGCTTCAGCATCACGCTCTTGCCGCATCCGGAGGGCCCCAGGACCACGGTGGTCTTACCGCGGGGAAATGCCAGAGTGACACCTTTCAGGACGTGCTGAAAGCCGAACCGCTTTTCGAGCCCCTCGATCCGGACCACCGCGTCGGATGGGTCACCCGGCGACGGACCTCCGAGGCCGCTTCCCGGAGAATGGTGCCCTTGGCCCGAGGAATCGGGTTGGAGAGCATTCGTCGGATCGGCTGGGACCTCGTTCACGGGGGCCGTATCATCGGGCTCGCGATCCTCACCGCAAGCCGCCCGTGACAAGCCCTGCCTCCCATTTGCCCCACAACACCCCGCCAGGTCCCCAGACCGGCCAGGCGTTTGGCCAGCAGACCCGCTCCATCGCGATCACCCATACCGGTCCGGTCTTTCGGGTCGAGCAGTGCGAGATCGTGGACCGCACCGGCCGGATCGCCCGCCGCGACATCGTCCGGCATCCCGGCGCGGTGACGGTCATTCCGGTTCTGGAGGACGGGCGGCTGGTGGTGATCCGCAACGAACGCCTCGCCGTGGCAGAGCGGCTGCTGGAATTCTGTGCCGGCAAGCTCGAGCCGGGTGAAGACCCCGCCGCCGCCGCCGGGCGGGAGCTGGAAGAGGAGTGCGGATTTCGGGCTTCGCGGGTGGAGCCGTTGGGGATGTTCTATACATCGCCCGGTTTCGCCGATGAACGGATGTTCGTCTTCCTGGCCAGTGGCCTCCAGCCGGTCGAGCGACGTCTGGAACCAGGCGAGGAGATCGACGTCGAGACCTGTACGCTTGAGGAACTCCTCGGGCGCGTCGCCTCCGGTGAGGTCCGCGACGGTAAGACATTGGGCGCTCTCATGCTCTGGCAGGCCCGAACAGGCCACCGAAACACCGTCTGACCTTCGCTCCCACGTTCCCGCTTTCTCGCCACTTCGAATAGGACATGTCCGGACCCGTGCGGCGCACTCCTCGAGACAACAGTTCCGGTTCCAGCCGTGGCAACGGCGGTGACGGCGACGACGGCTTCGATCAGCCCGCTTGGGAAGGCGATCGCGATCCCGATGCTGCCCTGCGGCAAGGCTTCACCGGCTCGTGGTCGCGCACCCGCCCGAGTTTCGACAGTCCGATGAGTTGGTCGCTGCCGCTCTTTCGCGTGCTTGGCATCGACATCAGGATCCACCTCTTCTTCCTGATCCTCATCGCTTGGCAGGTTTTGGAGGCAGTCCTTCCCGCCGCCGACGGGGCGAATGTTCGGTTGGGGCTCCTCTACACGGTGATTCGGATCGGGGCGGTCTTCTCGATCGTCCTTCTCCATGAGTTCGGACACGCCCTCACGTGTCGACGGTGGGGCGGGGCATCCGAAGAGATTCTCATGTGGCCCCTCGGCGGCCTGGCCTATTGCGCCCCGCCTCATGCTTGGAAGGCACATCTGGCCACGGCCATCGGTGGCCCGATGGTCAACGTGCTCATCCTCTGCGTCACGATCCCGTCATTGGGCATCATCACTGGCGAGTGGATGCGCGTTGCATTCCCAAACCCGTTCGTCTTCGATCCACCCTTCTCCCTTCGCGACAACACGGGGCTTTTCGTCCTCTACGCATTTCACCAGTTCTCGCTGGTGCTCCTTCTGTTCAACCTGATCCCGCTCTATCCCCTGGACGGCGGTCGCATCGCCCAAGCCCTCTTCTGGCCCAAGGTGGGATACGCCCGCTCCGTGCGGTATGCCTGCCGACTCGGCTTCGTCGGGGCGATCGGACTCCTGCTGGCTGGAGCGATCGTCGCCAACATGTCCCTCGTCGCCATCGCTTTCTTTGGTGGGGTGACCTGCGTGCGGACGCTCCAGCAGTTGAGCTTCACCGAGGAGGCGCTCGGCTACGAGGACAGCGAGGGGAGCGAGATCGCCCGCTCGGCGCAATGGTCGCCGGATCGAGAATCCGAGGCGGAACGCAAGGCACGCGAGGACGAGGAACGCCAGCAGGCGAAGGTCGCCGAGGTGCAGGCCCGCGAGGCGGCCGAGTTCGATCGGATCCTCGACAAGATTCGGGTCTCGGGCATGCAGAGCCTCACCGCGGCGGAGCGACGCGTGCTTGAACGCGAAACGGATCGCCGCCGCCGGGGGGCGTGAAACGCCGAGCGAACAGGCCGCTCAAACGACGAGTACACTTCGCTCCCTTCTTTCGCCGAGCGTGACCACTCCATGGGACTTGCGGATCGAGACTACCTTCGGAACCGTCCACGCCCGGAGTACGGCGACGCCGGCACCGTCTTTGGAGGAGGACGCGGCTTCGCCGCCCGAAGCTGGAGTGTCACCACCTGGCTGATCGTGATTTGCGTGGCGGTCTTCTTCCTGGATCGCGTGCTGCAGCGGGGCTGGCCGAACACCTACGTGCCGCTGGGTGAGTACGCGATCATCAACCCTGAGCTATTCCAGGAGTACGACCGGATTCCCGAGTCGGACCGGGCCGATGTGCTCTCTCGCGCCACCCCAAACTCGCCGGTGGGGGAGCGAGTTCTCCTGTACCGACCGACCGGCAGCAACACTGCCATTCCGATCGCCAGCGAGCGGGTGCTCTTCGTCCCGCCGATGCAGAAGTACCTGCACTTCACAACGGCCCAAGCCCTCATGTTCCCTTCAGCGACCAAGGGGCTGGTGGGCTTTCAGTTCTGGCGCTTCTTTGGCTACCAATTCCTCCACGCGGATTGGTTGCACGTTCTCCTCAACATGATGGGCCTCTGGTTCTTCGGGCTGGAGGTTGAGCGTTTCCTCGGCCGCAAGAGGTTCCTTGCCTTCTACCTCGTCTGCGGGTTCTTCGGCGCACTCGTCTACATGGTTCTCAATGCCGGCGGCGTGGCGCTCGTCGCCAGCGACTCGCCTTGGGTACGGCCCTTTCTTCCCAACAACGTCTGGCTGCCGCTGATCGGCGCCTCTGGCTCGGTCTACGGCGTGATCATCGCCGGAGCGTGCCTGGCGCCGGATGACGTCGTCGATCTGTTCGGGATCATCCCGATGCGCTTGCGCACCCTGGCCGTCATCATGATTGCCACCGCGCTCTTTGCCCTCTTCGCCCAGACCTCGAATGCGGGCGGGCAGGCCGCCCACCTCGGCGGGGCCATGGCGGGACTCTTCTTCATCCGCAAGCCGCATGTCCTGAACAACTTCTTCAACATCCTCGGTCGCGTTGATCCGACGTCGCGCACGAATCGGACACGTCGCGAGCAGAAGCGGATGGCGGTCGTTCGCATGGAAGTCGACGCGATCCTCGACAAGGTCCAGCAGCACGGCATCCAGAGCCTGACCGAGCGCGAACGGGCGATTCTGCGGCAGGCTTCACGCGACTGATGGCCATTCGCTTTGACATCCTCAAGCGCTTGTCGTGCAATCAGGCCCGACTTGGCCGGGTGACGACGCTCCACGGCAGCTTCGACACGCCGGCGTTCATGCCGGTCGCCACCGCCGCCGCGATGAAGGGCATCCTGCCGAGTCAGGTGCGCGAGTGCGGCGCCCAGATCATCCTCAACAACGCCTATCACCTTCTGTTACGCGTGGGTGTCGAGCGCATGACCGCACTCGGGGGCTCACACCGCTTCATGCGCTGGGACGGTCCGATGCTCACGGACTCGGGGGGCTATCAGGCCTACTCGATGAGCGACATCAACAAGGTCGACGAGGGCGGCGTCACCTTTCGAAGTTTCGTCGATGGCTCCTCGGTCCGGCTCGGCCCGAAGGAGTCGATGGCGATCCAGAACGCGATCGGCGCGGACATCATCATGGCCTTCGACGACTGCCCGCCAAGCCCGTCGGGCGGCTCGGCAGGGGGAGCCTCGGAGGATGACGAGGCGAAGGCCGATGACGCAGGCCCGGCGCGTCCCATGGCGACCCGTCGGCCCTCGACCGATCCGGAGCGGTACCGAGCCCGAGTGATTGAGGCCCTCGATCGGACCTCCCGGTGGCTCTCCGAATGCGTCCGACATCACGCCCATCCCGACCGGCAGGCGCTCTTTGGAATCGTCCAAGGGGGGACCGATCTGGCCCTGCGTCAGCGAAGCATGGAAAGCGTGTGTGCGGTGGAACTGCCAGGCTATGCCATCGGAGGGGTCGCGGTTGGGGAGGGGACCGAGGAAATCCGGCGGGTGGTCGAGTTCACAGCCCCCCGGTTGCCCGATTCAAAGCCCCGATACCTGATGGGTGTCGGGTACGAACGCGACATCGTGATGGCCGTGGCGGCAGGGGTGGACATGTTCGACTGCGTTCTGCCCACCCGGAACGGCCGAAACGGCTTCGCTTTCACCCGAACCGGCCCCCATCGACTCCGAAACGCCTGCCACACCCTCTCCCAAGAGCCGCTCGACCCCACGTGCGATTGTGTGGCCTGCCAAGGGGGTTTTTCGCGGGCCTACCTCCGTCACCTCTTCATGGCCGAAGAGATGCTCGGGCCGATTCTGGTCTCCCTTCACAACCTCCGGCACTACCAGCGCCTGATGCTGGACATTCGCCGCGCGATCACGGATGATGCGTGGTCCGCTTTCCTGCGGGCCTGGCCCGTCCTGAGCGCCGAGTGACCGAGGGATCCTCCCACCGGGGAAGGTCTCTTCGGGCAACCGTTCGCGCTGGAGGGGTGTCGATGCCGTATGCAAGCATGGGCGCGGTGGAACGGGCGTCGTCGGCGTGCCCGAACGACGCGCCGAATCCTCGAACGTGTCCCCGTACGTTTTCTTGAACGACCCCCTCCAGGGGCGTTCCCTTGAGACCAGACATGGATTCACCTTCGGACCTGACGTGGATGGCGACCTTTTCCCTCAATCAGACGCTCGCCCAGACCGCGCCGCCACTGAGCGGTTCACCCGCGGCCGGAGCAGCGCCCACGGGCGGAGCGGCGACATCGGGTGGGGCAGCGACAGGTGCAACGGGCACGGGGGCCGGGCCCAGCGCGGCTCAATCGCCGTTCCCGTCCATCCTTCTTTTCGCAGTGATGGGGGCCTTCATCCTCTTCATCTTCCTCGGCAATCGCCGTGAAACGAAGCGGAAGCAGTCGCTTCTTGAAAGCCTCAAGAAGAACGATCGCGTGCAAACAGTCGGCGGCATCATCGGGGCGATCGTCGAATTGAAGCCCGACGTCGTGGTGTTGAAGGTCGACGAGAACTCCAACACGCGCGTGACCTTCGCCCGCAGCTCCGTAGTAGGCGTCGTCAAGGAAGCCGCACCCGACGCGTCAACCCCGACGGCTCCGGCCCAGCGGTAGCCATCGAACCCTTTAGCCTCTCACGGGGGCGCAGCGACGGTCGGTCGTCGACCGAATGTAGGCACTCCCCGATCTCAACGAATACGACGAACGCCGGCTCGACACCGGAACACTGCCGGCCACCCACGTTTGGGTATCCCTCCCGTCGACCTCCGAGCCATCCGATGGCCCGCGTCTCGGAAGCCAAGCGGCGGATCGCCCGAACCACGCACGACCTCTCATGAAGAGCATCACCGCACGACTCGCCCTCATCGCCGTTCTCACCGCGATCTGCGTTTGGGCCATCCTTGAGAAGCCTGTCCGCCTCGGCAAGGACCTTCGAGGTGGCGTGAGCCTCATCTACTCGGTGAAAATCCCTTCGACCGCCCGAGCGGAGGAATCCCTCGGTCAGATGATCGAGGTCCTCAAGAACCGGGTGAACCCGACCGGCGTTCTTGATATCGCGATGCAGCCCCAAGGCCTCGACCGCATCGAGGTCGTGATGCCGCTGCCCAGCGCCGAAGTACGTGAGCTCCAGCGGGCGTACAAGAACCTCCTGGCGGACTTCATGCGCCAGGCGATGGTCAGCCCGACCGAACTGGAGCAGGCTCTGGTCGCTGGCAAGGCCGCCGAGAGCTTCGGCTCCTCTGGCACGCGTGGGGACGATCTCAAGGCCCTCCAAACTGCGTACAACGCCCGCGTCGCCGCCAAGGCGGAGTTGGACGCGAAGAAGGCAGCCGGAGCGCCGGCAACCGAACTGGGACCGATCGAAGACGCTTTCGTCAAGGCCGACATCGACGAGTCAAGACTTCGTTCGAAGATCCTCGGAGCCACGCTCAGCGAGACGCGCGTGGTCAAGGCCCTCGGCCTCTCGGTGCAACCCCAGCCCGACATCGATCCGGTGACGCTCAAGCAGCGCTACGACGAGGCGAAGAAGCCGCTCATGCTTCCGGCGCCGCGTCAGCGAGAGTTGGACGCGATCCGCGTGGAATTCCCGCACCTCGCTCCGCAGGTCGAGCCCCTGGTCGCGGCCCACGACGCCTACTTCGCGAAGCGCACCGGCCTCGACGATCCGGAAGATCTCATCCGCCTCCTCCGCGGCGCCGGCGTTCTCGAGTTCCACATTGCGGTGCGGGCTTCCGGCGCCGATGTCGACGTCGCCGACCTGCGCGAGCAGTTGGCCAAGCGCGGACCGCGAAACACCGACAGTGCCGTGGCTCGCTGGTACGAGATCAACGACGTCAAGCAGTGGACGGAATCGGCCGCCCAACGCGATGCCCTTCAGCGCGACCCGATCGGCTATTTCGCTGGCCGAGATCTCGTTGGTGCCGGCTACGCGGGTAGCTACTACCTTCTGCTCTACACCAGTGACGCCAAGGCGCTGACCCACGCCACCGGCGACAAGTGGTCAGTTCGACAGGTCTTCCGAACCGTCGACCAGCGGCTCGGAACGCCCGCTGTCGGCTTCCAACTTGATCCAACCGGCGGTGCCCGCATGGCCCGCCTCACCACGCCGCACGTCCAACAGCCGATGGCGATCGTTCTGGACAACCAGGTCTACAGCGCCCCGAACCTGAACAGCGCCATCAGCGACTCCGGCGTGATCTCCGGCAAGTTCAGCGATGCGGAAATCGCATATCTGGTTCGCGTCCTGACCGCGGGCTCGCTCGAAGCAAGCCTCTCGCCCGACCCGATCTCGATGAACGTCCTCGGACCGTCGATCGGTGCGGAGAACCTCGCCCTCGGAGCTGAGGCGATCTACATGTCGGTGGCTTTCACCGGCCTCCTGATGCTCGCCTACTACTTCCTCGCAGGCATGATCGCCAACATCGGTCTGGCGATTCACGCGATCATGATCTTCGGCATCATGGCCATCATCGATGGCACGTTCACGCTGCCGGGCCTTGCAGGTATCGCCCTCTCGGTCGCCATGGCCGTCGACGCCAACGTCCTGATTTACGAACGCATGCGGGAGGAAATCGTCAATCGCGGCGAATCGCTGCGTGCGGCGCTCCAGCTTGGTTACGGCCGGGCGTTGCCTGCCATCATCGACGGCAACGTCACCAACCTCATCGTCGTCATCGTGCTGTACCAGTTCGGTGCGACGGAAGTGAAGGGCTTCGCCCTGACGATGCTCATTGGCGTCGCGACGGCCCTCTTCGCAAGCCTCTATGTGACCCGAACGCTCTTCATGGTCTGCATGGATTGGCTGGGTATGCGGTCGGTGCCAATGCTCCCAACCGTCTTCCCGGCGGTGACGCGGATGCTCACCCCGTCGACCGACTGGGTCCGCATCCGCACCGTCCTGTGGGGAGGCTGCATTGCGGTGAGCGTCGTCGCCCTTGGTCTCGTTGTGAGCCGGGGCCGCGACATCTTCGAGACCGAGTTCCGCGGCGGCGTCCAAATGACGCTCGACACGCGCAAGGCCGCAAGTGGCGAGAAGTCCGACAAGGAGGGGAACCTCCTGTTGACGCGAGCCGATGTGGAAGAGCGGGTGCGGGCAATCGGCGACCGGCTCGGTAAGGACGATCCGATCCTGAACGAACTTCGCGCCGCTAACGTCCTCACCGTTGGCGAGTCCGGCTCGTCAGTCGAGTCGTCGAGTTTCCAGATTCGCGTCGGCAACCCGCCCATCGCCATCGAGAACGAGTCGGAGATCACGACCAAGGTCAAGGCGGCCATCGCTGGCGAATTCGCTCGCGACATGAACACGCGGCTCTCGCTCGCGTTCGACGGTTCCAGCGACCGCCCGGAAGACGCAACCGCGGCGTTGGACCACACCAAGCGAACCTATCAACTCGAGAAGGACCTCTTGGGGGCGGCCATCGGCCGTCCGGAGATCAAGGAGCCTGTTGGCGACTACCGAGGCGGTGTTGCGGTGGTGGTCGACGGCATCACCCCGCCAGCCACGACGGCCGAACTTCAAGACCGCATCATGCGGCTCCGTTCGCAGCCGGACTTCTCTGACACGGCAGGGCGCCGGTCGCGCGTCGTCGGCCTGACCCCGGCCGACCCGAGTGACCCTTCGAAGGGATTCACCTCCGTCGCGGTCATGGTCAGCGACCCCGGTGTGAACTCGCAGAGCGCCGAGTTCGAGGCGTGGGACAAGCAGCTTGCCCGCAGCGAGTGGCTGGTCGTCCGATCGGCCTTCAAGGCTTCGGAGAGCATGCGCGAGATCGCCAGCTTCTCGCCAATCGTCGCCGAGAACCTCGCGGCGACGGCCGTCATCGCCGTCATTCTCAGCCTCATCGGCATGTTGATCTACATCTGGGTTCGGTTCGGTTCGTTCCGTTACTCCTCGGCAGCCGTTGTGGCCCTCGTCTTCAACGTGACGTGCTGCCTCGGATTCCTGGCTGCGGCACCGTGGCTTGCCCACACGTCGTTCGGCAAGGCGCTCTTCGTCGAGGAGTTCCGCATCGACCTGAACGTGGTCGCCGCCCTCCTCACGATCGTCGGCTACGCCATCAACGACACCATCGTCATCCTCGACCGCATTCGCGAGAACAAGGGCAAGCTGCCGTTCGCAACTCGCGAGTGCGTCAACAACTCGATCAACCAGACCTTTAGCCGAACGGTGCTCACCGGCGGCTCGACGTTCGCTACGGCGGTCATCCTGATCGCTCTGGGCGGAACGGGCATCCGGCCGTTTGCCTACACCTTCTTCATCGGCCTGGTCGCCGGAACCATTTCGTCGGTCATCATCGCCGCCCCGATGATCTACAGCCGTCGGGAAGAGGAAGAGGAACGCCGTCGGGCCTCCATCGAGCATTCCACCGCGTTGGTTTCCTCCAGCGCCGCCACGCCCTAACAGTTCGCTTGTCCCCGGCCCGTTCCCTCGCCCGAAGCGGACGAGGGAGAGTCGGACCGGCCGATCACCCAATAGCTCAGTAAGGTCTTCCGATGCCCACTGGAACCAAGATCATCATCGCGGTGATCGTCGCCCTCTTCGGGAGCGTCGTCATCTACTTCGCGTTCGTTTCGCCCGCCGCCACCCCGGATACCGGAAAGTCCATCGTTCCGGGAGTGAGCCCCAAGCCAAGCGCACCACCGGCAGGAGCCGGCCGGACCGAAGCCCCGATTGTGAACCAGCCGAAGCCGGTCGTTCCCGCTCCGGCTCCGGTCACGCCGCCGGCGCTGTCAGGGAACATCGAACCGCGTCCTGCGGTGAGTGATCCGATGACGCCGGCTGGCAAGGATGCCCGCGACACCAATCGTCCCGCCGTCGACCCGAACGCTCCGAAGCAGTCGGGTGGCAAGGGTGATGGCAGTGCGGCGCCGGCTTCTGGTCCGGCTTCTGGTCCGGCTTCTGGGCCGGCTTCTGGGCCGGGCACCACGCCCGGTTTGGGCGCAGGATCAGGGACCTCTCCGACGCCAGGGACGAACGCGAATCCGAGCAGTGTTCCGACGAATCCGGTTGGCAACCCCGCCGGCAGTGGAACCAACCCGTCCGCGCCGCCGGCGAACACGCCCAAGCCCAATGATCCGCAACCGGCCAACCCGCAGCATCCCGGTCCGAAGCCCGCCGATGGCGGTCCGACGCCGGTGAAGCCTGTGACGCCGCCTTCGACGCCCTCCGCCGACGGCAAACGCGAACACGTCGTCGCCAACGGCGAGACGATGAGCGTGATCGCCGAGAAGTACTACGGCGACAAGAACAAGTGGGAGCTGATCGCCAAAGCGAATCCGCTGATCGACCCGGCCCGCATGGCCATCGGCATGAAGCTGGTCATTCCGGCCAAGCCCGCCGATGCGAAGCCCGCACCGGCGAACGCGCCCGCCGGGACCACGCCGATCGCAGGTTCCGGCGGATCCAGTCACACGGTTGCCACCGGTGAGACGCTCATTTCGCTCTCCCGGAAGTACTACGGCAAGGACACACTCTGGGAGCTGATTTACGACGCGAACCGAAAAGTCATCGGCGACGACCCGGCCGACCTCAAGGTTGGCATGAAGCTGGTCATTCCGGCGAAGCCGGCAGAGACCAAGGCAGAGTCGAAGCCGAAGCCCTCCACCTAACAGTTCGTTGACGCTACACGCACGCACTCGGCGATGTTGGCGGCGCTCAGCGACCCGATGACGGCGCTGGCAACCGCTGGCGCCGCGAGAGCGAAGGGAATCGCGTCGGCAGGCGCGAGTCGGCCGGCAGCGAGCGGCTTCTTCACGAGAACGCCAACTCCTCGTGCTGCGGCTTCCTCGAGCGCTGGCCGTTGGCTGACGTCGAGCGGGTGGTACTCCACCATCAGGACATCGAATCCCTCCCGGATCGCCTGGCGATGGCCTTCGACGCTCTTGCCGGAGAAGCCCATCAGGCCAATGGTCCCTCGCTCGCGCAGCTTCCGCATCACCCGCGTGGCCTCTCCATCGTCGAGGATCGCCAGGTCGTTCCCGTCGGAGTGAAGAAAAAGCAGGTCAATCCGAGCCACACCCAGTCGGCCGAGGCTGCGGGCGATGCTCGACTCGATGCCAGCGAGGGAGAAGTCGAAGTGGGATCGGCCCGCCTCAAAGGTCTCGCCGACTTTTGTCGAGAGCACCACGGGTGATCGCAGCCCCGCGATGGCCAGTCCGACGCGCTCCTCGCTCAGACCATACGCCGGTGCGGTGTCGAGGAGGGTCACGCCCGACTCGCACACCGCTCGCACCAGGTCGATCGCCGCACGCTCGCTGGGCAGGTCGTAGCCTCTCTCGTACTTGATCCCTTCGTTGCGGCCGATCTTGAAGGCCCCAAATCCAATCGGCGACACCAGCGGCCCGCGGGCCCCGATTCGTCGCGAAGTCATCGAGGTCATGGGAGTGACCTCCATTCGATCCCTTCCCATGGTGGCAATCCGATCGAAGGCCGGATGCCGTCCATCGTCACGGGGCCGCTCGCACCAATGCCTGCCTGCCGCAAGGCGTCCAGCACCGCCTCGGCGGCGCGAGGGGCGAGGGCGAGCTTCGTCGGCCAAACCGTGATGAGGCCGGGAGGTCCGTCGCACAACACGTGGGCATCCTCAGGGCGGCCGGCGGCGCGGGTCGCCCGCTCGGCCCGATCGATCCGGTAGGTCGCCCACTGCACCGCGCCAAGATCGAGCCCACGACCGCGGGCGCGCAAGCCAAGCGAATCTTCCAACTCGGTTCTTGCCCGTTGCAGCAGTGACTCGCCGCTCAGTTCGACGCCTCGTTCGGCAAGCTGGCCTCCGACCTGCCAGATGGTCGCCCCATCAGCGGCAGTCGAGGTGGTAATCGTGACGCGCGTCGCCGCACCATCGACGCAATGACCATGCAACTCGGGCAGCAACCCGCGAAGGAGCGTCATGTGGAGCGGCCGCCGTTGCATGACCCCGTCGGACAGGCCGCACGTCTGGCGAAGTGGTTCGTTCCACGCTCCGGCGGCAAGAATCACCGCCCGGGTCGAGAGCGATTGGGACGTCGCCCCCGTGCCGAAGGCGACGCGGAATCCATCCGACTCTGGGCAAATGTCGAGGGCGTCCAATCCGCCGGTGGCGAGCATGCGCTCCCCATGCATGGCCCGAAACGCCTGCACGAGGGAGAGCGTGTCCAGCACCGGTTCGTCGACGCGATAAACCTTGCCTGGCGCCGCGGCGAGGATCGCAGGTCGCTCACTCGCGCTCACCTCCATCGGTCTGGTCTGAAGGCCAGCTCGAGCGCCCAGCATGGCCAGTTGTGAGCTGAGCGATTCGCTTCGCCACATCCAGGTCCAGGGACTGCGCACCGTCACCGCTCGCAGGTTCGGTCGACGCGTTCCGGCGAGCGAGTCTCGCCAGCGGCCAGGCATGGCGCTGACAGCCTTGGCGCTTTGGTTGAAGAGCCCCCGCAGGGTGTACTTCAGCCCGCCGTGGATGATGCCTTGGCTCGACAGCGTCTGACCCTGGCCCAAGGCTCCAGGTTCGAGCAGGCAGGCTGCGTACCCGGCCTCGTCGAGAGCGTCCAGGAGCCACAGGGCAGCGATACCGCCGCCAACGATGGTGGCGTCCAGACGACCTGGGGCGGGGGGGCTCATCGCCAGCGGAGCGTAGCCGATGTGGGCCGGCGCGGCTCCTGTTGCGGAGCACGCGCGACCGTCGGAAGATCCGGACATGCGCCAGTCGAAGGAACGCCGTGACGATGGTGGGACGACCTCCGATGGAAGCGAACCGGCCGATGGCGGATTCGCCCGTCGGACGTTTCTTCGCTCGGCGGCGGTCGCGGCGATCCTCTCGCCGACGCGACTCTTCGGCGCGGCCTGTTCCTTCCCTCCAGTCGATGACCCCAACGATGGACCGCTCAACAAGCGCCTGGATACGGGTTGGGTGGCAAGTCTCCTCGAGCGAGGCGAGCCGCTCGTTGTGCGTGGCGAGGATCTCCAACGGATCGGCATGCCGATCGGCGGCATCGGCGCCGGCACGGTCTACCTCTCGGGCGATGGACGCCTTTGGCACTGGGACATCTTCAACCAGGAACGGCTGGGAATCTGTTCGACGCCAGCCCCCTACGCCGGAGGGAACCTCGGGCCGATCGAAGGCTCGAGCTATGTCGCACCACCGAGCGCCGCGATCGGCACCGGCTCGGAAGTCGGTCAGGGCTTCACACTGCGCTGGAAGCGGGGGAGCGATCAGGGGGCGGCTCGGCTCGATGCCCGCGACTGGCGCGACGTTGCCTTCGTCGGTCAGTATCCGATCGGCCGGGTGACCTATCGCGATGAACGGACGCCGCTGGCGGTGACGTTGGAGGCCTTCACGCCCTTCGTGCCGTTGGATGCCGACCGATCGAGTTGCCCGGCGACCATCGTTGTCATCACCGTGGAGAACACGTCGTCCGACGAGATCACCGGTTCGATTGACGGGTGGCTTGAGAACGCGGCCTGCCATCACAGCCGAAGCATGCTCGGCACGCGCGAGAACGTCCTTCGCTCCGCCGCGGGACAGACCGCCATCCTTCTGAGGGCGGTTCCGTGGCAGCCTGAACGGCCGGACCCCCGCGAGGAACTCGTGGTCGAGGACTGGACCGCCGATGGGTTCGCCGGATGGACGGTCGAGGGGACATCGTTCGGTGATGGCCCGATCGAACGAAGTGCGATCCCCGCCTATCAGGGGGATGTCGGCGGACCGACCAAACGCGTCGCCAACGCTCACGCCGCGGCTCCCGCCAACGACGTGCTAGGCCGCGATGCCTGCGTCGGGAGCCTCACCCGGGCGATCACCATCGAGCGCGATTTCCTTTCGCTCTGGATCGGCGGGGGATCGCACGAAGGCACCTCGTTTGAACTCCTCCGCGATGGGGCGGTGGTTCGGCGGGTGAGTGGCCGCAACGACAACCGCATGACCCAGGTGGCGATCGATGTGCGCGACCTCGCGTCGACGACGGTCACGATGCGCATCGCCGACCGCGAGCGCGGGGCGTGGGGTCATGTGGGAGTGGGCGAGATCCGCCAGACCGATGAGCCCGATGCCGCGGCCAGCTTCGAAGGTCTTCGCGACTTCGGGACGATGGCCATCGGGTGCGAGGGGGTCGGGATCGCCGACCTTGCCGCGAGGGTCGAGGACGGGAAGGCATCACTCTCGCCGGCCACCAGCGACCGCGGGCGGGCGATGTTGGCCGAGCAACTCCATGCCGGCATCGCTGCTCCGTTCACTCTCGCCGCTGGGGCGTCGCTGACCCGTCGGTTCGTGATCGGGTGGCACTTCCCGAATCTCGAGGTCCAGGGCAAGGGGCGCGTCGGGCGCTGGTATGCCTCCCGCTGGCCCGATGCGGCTGCCGTCGTGAACGAACTGTTAGGATCGCTCGGCGAGACCGAGCGCTTGGTGCGCCTTTGGCGCGAGACGTTCTACGACCATTCGACTCTTCCCCATTGGCTGCTTGACCGCAGTTTCGCCAACACCTCAACCCTAGCGACCGCGACCTGCCAGCGCTGGCAGGACGGACGATTCTGGGCGTGGGAGGGCGTGGGCTGTTGCGCAGGCACCTGCACCCACGTTTGGCACTACGCCCAGGCGATGGGGCGGATCTTCCCTGAACTCGAGCGCGACCAGCGGGAGCGTGTGGACTATGGCGTCGCCTTCGCAACCGATACCGGCGTCATTCGCTTCCGGGCCGAACATAACAATACGTTTGCCATCGACGGTCAGGCGGGCACGGTCCTGCGGGCCTATCGCGAGCATCTCATGTCGGCTGACGACGCCTTCCTGCGCAGGATCTGGCTTCGCGTGCGCCGCTCGATCGAGGCGATGATCGCCCATGATCCGGCGGAAGAGGGGATCGTCACCGGGCCGCTGCACAACACCCTCGATGCCGATTGGCCGGGCGTCGTCCCGTGGCTGGTCAACATGTATCACGCGGGACTGCGGGCCGGCGAGGCGATGGCGGAGCGAGTCGGCGACACGGTCTTCGCCGAGCGATGCAAGCGAATCCTTGCCAGCGGTCGGCGAACGCTTCCATTGATGACTTTCAGTCGCAAGCATGGCTACTTCATTCACGTGTTCGACGGGCCGCGCGACGGCACGATCGGCGTCTTCGAGGGCTGCCACATCGATCAGGTGCTCGGTCAGGCGTGGTGCCATCAGGTCGGGCTCGGCCGCATCACCGATCGCGAACAGACGCTTGCTGCCCTTGGGGCCATCTGGAAGCACAACTACCTCGTTGATGTCGGGCCGTTTCGCAGCGTGCAGAAGGCCGGACGCTGGTACGCGGTGCCGGGCGAGGCCGGCACGATCATGGCCAGTTTCCCCTTCGAGAAGCCGCCGGCGTTCGGCGGTCCGGGGGCCTGGTCGGCGATGTACTTCAACGAGTGCATGTCAGGCTTCGAGCATCAGGTCGGTGCCCACATGATCTGGGAGGGAATGGTGCTCGAAGGGCTGGCGGTCATCCGATCGGTTCACGATCGCTACCATCCACACCGCCGCAATCCCTACAACGAGGTCGAGTGCTCGGACCATTATGCTCGGGCAATGGCCAGCTACGGTGCGTATCTGGCCGCGTGCGGATGGGAGTACGACGGTCCGGCGGGACATGTCGGCATCGCCCCGCGCGTTCGCCCCGACAACTTCTCGGCGGCCTTTACCGCCGCTGAGGGCTGGGGGACGATCACTCAACAGCGGACGGCAGGCCCCGCGGGCGGATCGCTTCGGTGTGCCCTGTCGGTAGCGCATGGCCAAGTGAGGGTCGCGACGATCGCGCTGGAAGCGAAGGGCTCGCTCCGAGGAGACGTGCAGGTGAAGCTCGGAACGACGGCGATTCGTACGACCATCCGGCCAACGCCTGTGCCAGGCGAGCTAGGCCGTATCACCGTCCGGCTCGACACCCCGGTGATCGTTCGGCCCGACGAGCGGCTGGAGATCACGCTGTCGTGACCGGATGGGCCGCAATCAGGGCTTCCGCTTCGGCCACGGTTGCGGCGACCGGTATGAGCTGATGGAGTCGCGTCGCCCGCAGCACCTTTTCGATCTCAGGCTGCGGCGCGACGAGCACCAGCAATCGACCTCGCAATCGGATTGCCCGTGATGCCATGATCAACATGCACATGGCATAGGAGGAGAGGAAGGTCAGGTGCTGGAGTTCGATGATCGCTGGCAGTCGCCGGGCGGTGACGATCGAGGTGAAGAGCATCTCGACCCGGCGCGTGCCCGAGACGTCCAAGGCACCGCGAAGGGCGATGTGGCTTCGCTCCTCGTCGAAGCGAAGGATGCGGAGTTCGGCCAGGGACTGGGTGGACGCCGAAGCCGTGGCGCATGCGAGGGGGGCGGAGGAAGAATCCGACGTCATAGGGAGACATCCTGTCTGGCGTGAAAATCGGGCGGCGCCCCCCCCATTGAGGCAGAGCAAGGCGAGGCTGGGGGAATCAAGGGGCGGACGTGCGTTTGCCATCTCGCCCCGCACCCCCGTCAACGGGATCCAGGCCTTTGGGGCGCAAACCTTCATTGCAGACGCCAAGACTTGGCAGCCTCTGGCGAGGCCGCGTTGTGGGTTTCCTTCCAACGCCCCCCGGCCGAACGCCCTCCCCCGGAGGATGACCGGTCTATGCCCTTCCGCTCTGGCGCCATCGGATACTCCCGTTTCTCCGTGACCGGCGATGTTGTCGCCGCCCCGGATGAGAGCCTGTTCACGGCGATGGGCGAGCATCTCGTTCGACCGCCCTCGATCGGGGAGCCGAAGGAACTGGCCAGTGGCTTCTGCACCGGCCGGCACGTTTTCGATACCGCCTTCCAATACGACGCCTGCGGGTTCGGGGCGTCGCTTCTGGCGGCGATGCGGGTTGATGTTGCCAAGGTGCCCAGCGAGATCAAGCGGGCCTACCGGGCGATGGCCGAGGATGCCCGTCGTGGCCGCGACACGGACGGGGTCGCGGCGCTTTCCCGGGCCTCGCGAAAGGAGGCCAAGGAAGAGGCCGAGGAACGCTGCCGCAAGGACTTGGCAGACGGCAAGTACCGAAAGCTCTCGATGGTCCCGTTCCTCTGGGACCTTCCCAGCGGGCTCCTCCTGACGCCTGCGGCAAGCGACGCGCACTTCCAGGAACTGAAGTCCCTCTTCGATGTGGCCTTCGGACTTCGCCTTGATCGCCGCAGCGCCGGCACGGTGGCGCTGGACCTTCTCAGTCAGCGTGGTCGCACCGCCGTGTTGGAGGATGCCTTGCCCGATGCGTTGGTCGATCGCCCGGAGGGGCCGGCCCAAGACGGTGAGGATGGCGAGGCGCCGGCCGCTGCCCACTTCCGAGCCGCCGGTCGGCCGGAGGTGCCGTGGGTGCAGGCGGGCGGCGAACCAAACGACTTCCTCGGCAATGTCTTTCTCCTCTGGCTCTGGTGGCACTGCGACGAGCGCGAGGGCCTGATCGAAACCAGCGGAGCGACGGTGGCGATCATGATCGATCGCCTCCTCGACATGGAATGCGCGTGGGGCGTGACCGGCAAGCAGAGCCTCCGCGGCGAGACGCCGACGAAGGTGATCGAGGCCGGCAAGGCGCTCCAGTCAGGCAAGTGGCCGCGCAAGCTCGGACTGACGGTGGCTGCCCACGGACAGGAGTTCCGTTGCGCCTTGCAAGGGGACCAGTTCGCCGTCTCCGGCCTCAGCCTCGCCAAGCCGGAGGAAGAGAACCGCCTCACGCCTCGGCAAGTGCTCGAACAGCGGATCGACGCGGTCCTGACATTCGATCGGATCTTGGTCCTGCTCTACGAGGCCTTCCTCAACGACCGCTTTGGTCGGTCGTGGGAGACGCGGGCCGGCCAGTTGCGGGCCTGGATCGCCGCGATGGGAGGCCGCCGCACGTCTTCGCAGTCGGGCACTGCGACTGACGGCCGACGCGGCAAGGCGTTCGCCGAGGTGAAGCCTGTGGCCGAGCCGCACGGGGAATTCGCGACGCAGGCCCGTGACGCGGGCTAACGATTCGTTCAGGACGACGCAGGCTTGGCGCGGACCGCGTCGACGATGGCCATGGCCTCATCCAACGTTGACACGATCGACATGACCTGATGGAGGCGGGTACCCCGGAGAATCGCTTCCACCTCCGGTTTGGCTCCCAAGAGGACGAAAGGTTGGTTGCGGAGACGGTTCCCCCTTGACGCGGCGACCAGCATGCCGATGCCCAACGATGACACGAAGTCGAGGCCGGAGAGATCGATGATCGTGGGGGAGCGACGTGACGTGACGGTCGAGGTGAACGCCATCTCAAGTCGTTGGGTGCCGAGGAGATCCAGCGAGCCGGTGATGGCCACATGGGTCACACTGTCGTCGGCGCGCACAACCGTGAGCGTGGCTCCGCTCGCTGCGGGTGTTCCGTCCGTCGGGTGCGAGCTCCTCGGGCTTGAGGGGCTCGACATGTCGTTGGGCCGATCGCTTTCCATGTTCGAAGACTACGGCTTTGCTGTTCAGATTCGGTTGAGAAGGCCTCGCGTCGTCCCCTGGGGCCGGGCGGAGAGGGGTGGAGTCCCACCGGTCCGTCGTTAGACTGCACCGGGAATTTGGCGAAACGCAGCGACCCATTCCCCCAAAGCACCTCTGTGAGGAGCAGCCGGGTGTGAACGCCGCGGCCACGTCTCCAAGGAACCAACTATGCGACGCTCGCTTCAGACCCTCCTCGTCTCCGTGATCGCACTCTCGACCGCTGGCCTGACCGCGTGCATTCCGCTGGACGGCAAGGCGGAGCGGAGCTTCACGGCGAGCGAGGCCAAGCCGAGCCAGTTGGTGATCGAGGCCCGATTTCTCGATGTCGACCTAAGCGTCGCCAAGGACGCGATGGTGGCGATCGATGCCAAGGTGATCCTCAAGACCAATGGCGGCAACGAGACCGCCGAGCGTGAAATCGAGAAGTGTGTGGTGCGTGTGGAGCGCGAGGGAGACACCCTCTACATCCGACAAGGGAAGAAGGACGAACGGCTGAGCGTCTCGTCCTATTCCGGAAGCGGCTTCCTCAAGGTGGCTCTGCCTGCCGATGTTCCCTTCCGCATCTCCACCGCGTCGGGAAACGTCGCCATGAACGGCGATTTTGGATCGGTGGCGGCGGTGCTGCAGGTAGCCAGCGGGGATGTCAACGGCGACCTCGGCGTGGGCAGCTTCGTGAGCGAATCGGCTAGCGGCGACACGAAGGTCGCGCTTCGCCATCCGGTGACGATGGTCGAGTGCGATACGGCTTCGGGCGACATTGCCATCTCGGCTCCCTCCATCGCCAAGGCGAAGCTCGCCTCGGCCAGCGGGGACGTCTCGCTTCGTGGCATGGCCGGCCCGCTCACGATCAGCGTTGCCTCGGGCGATGTCGACGTCACCTTCGTCGAATTCCCGGCATCGGCCGTGACCGCCGTTGAAACGGCCTCTGGCGACATTGTCATTCGACTTCCCAGCGGAGCGGCCCCCTCGGGCGCCATCACCACCGCTTCGGGGGAGATCAAGCTCGGCGTGCCCGGCACGACCAGCAAGCGGGGGGCAACGCTGACCGGCAGCGGGGCAGCGATCACCGCGTCGGCAGCCTCAGGCGACGTTCGGATTTCCGCCGGCACGCCGTGACCGAAGCGATGGGAGCCGTCCGTACGATGTCGGCATGAAACGTAGGACGTGCAAGGCCGTCGGCGCGTGTGGACTGACGCTGTGGTTCGCTGCTCCGGTCGCCGGTGCGACCTTCGTCGTGGCGCCCAACGGAAATGACGCCAACCCGGGGACCATTGCCCAGCCGTGGAAGACGATCCAACACGCCGCGAATGTGGTCCCCTCCGGCAGCCTGGTCGAGGTGCGAGCCGGGATCTACAAGGAATTGGTGACGGTGACCGTTTCGGGAAACGCCACGGCGGGGCCTGTCGTCTTTCGCCCGTTCCCGGGCGAGGTGGCGATCTTCGACGGCACCGGCGTGACGGTCCCAAACGCCGACATCGGCTTCTTCTTCATCGATGGCCGCGACTGGATCACCATCGAGGGGTTTGAGTTCCGCAACCTGACCACTGCGACCGCCGCTCGCACCCCGATCGCAATCCATATCCGCGGCGCCGCCGAGCACATCACCCTGCGCGACAACCTGATCCACGACATCACCACGACCAATGCCAACGGCAACGCCCACGGCATCGCGATCTACGCCGACGCGGTCGCGCCCGTGACCTCGCTGGTGCTTGATGGCAACGAGATCCACTCCTGCAAGCTTGGTTCAAGCGAAGCGATGGCCATCAACGGCAACGTCGATGGCTTCCTGGTCATCGACAATCTCGTGCATGACTGCGACAACATCGGAATCGTCATGATCGGCGGCGAAGGGACCGCCCCCCAACCGGCCCTTGACCGGGCCCGCAACGGACGGGTCGAGAACAACGTCGTCTTTACCATCGACTCGCTCGCCAATCCGGCCTACGGCGGCGAGCGTTCCGCGGATGGCATCTACGTCGACGGCGGCTGTTGCATCGAGATCGACCGCAACACCGTCCATCACGCCAACCTCGGCATCGAGATCGCCAGCGAGCACGAGGGTCTCTACTCCGAGGAGGTCGTGATCACCAACAACATCGTCCACGGCTGTCACGTCGCGGGGATCTCTCTTGGCGGATACGACACCAACGTGGGTGGAGCCAGGCTGGTCACGGTCGTCAACAACAGCCTCTACCGCAACGACTCCGACCTCACCGGCTCGGGCGAGCTGATGCTCCAGGACGACGTCAGCGACTGCGTTGTGCGGAACAACATCCTGACCGCCGGCACTCAGGCGGTCATCGTGTCAAACCCATTCACGCACACCCAGAACGTGGTCATCAACAACAACCAGCACCACACGCCTGCTGGCGCGGCGGCTGCGCTGTATGCCCTCAACAACGTCGAGTACACCGGGTTCGCCGCCTGGCAGTCCGGAACCGGGCAGGACGCCGCGTCGCACTTCGGGTCACCCGGATTCGTGGCAGGAGGGGTGTCACCCGACCTGCACCTCAAGCCCAGTTCGGTGTGCATCGACGCGGGGCTGACGTCGCTCCTTCCGGGGACCGCAGGACTCGATCGCGACGGGCTGCTCCGCGTCGCAGGTGCCTCGGTCGATCGCGGCGCGTACGAGTTTGGGAGCGTGGCGCCGGGGTTGGGTGACCTCAGCGGCGACGGCGTTGTCGACGGGGCCGACCTGGCTCTGCTTCTGGGCGTCTGGGGAGCGTGCGTGGAGTGCGCCGAGGACTTCGATGGCGACGGCTCGGTGACGAGCGCGGACCTCGCAATTCTGCTCGGAGCCTGGAGCGCTGGGTGACGGGATTGACGAAGCTCTGTCTAGCCGTTCGCTCGCACGCTCTCGCAGAAGCGGCGGATGAGTTCGGGATCCTTGACGCCGCGCGACCGTTCGACGCCGCTGGACACGTCGACGCCATCGGGTCGGAGCTTGGCGATGACGCCGGCCACCGACTCGCTGCGCAACCCGCCGGCAATGAACCACGGCTTGGTGATCCGGTCGCGGTGGGGCAGCATCGCGTCATGATCAAAGGCCTCGCCGCTTCCGCCGTGCGGGCTGTCGATGAGAAGCCACGCGACATGCGGGCAGGTGCACCAGCGATCGATGGCTTCGGGTGAAAAGCCGAATCCGCGGATGGTCGGTCGCGGACACCCGGCAAGGCGCTCGCACGATTCCTGGCCGTGGAACTGAACGCGATCGAAGTGACCGGCGTGGGCGTCGAACTCCGGCCCGGCGTCGACCACCAGGGCCACGGACTCGAGTCCCTCGCGCCGAACCGTCTCGGCCAGTTGCAACGCTCGGTCCAACGAAACGTGTCGACTGCTCCCGGGCCAGAGCACCAAACCGATCAGGTCCGCGCCGCACTCGGCCGCGGCCTTGATGTGCTCTTCATGGGTGACTCCGCAGATCTTGATCTGCACCTGGAGCTGGACATGCTCGGGGCTCGGGAGCGGATCGGGATTCGGAGTGGGCGCATGCATCACGGGGCGGCGTTCTTCCGGAGGGAGGCCGGCGCTTGCGGGGCAGCGCACTCGGCGATGAGCGATTCGGCGAGGGAACGTTGATCCGGATCGCGAAGGCGATCGAGGATCCCGGTCAACAAGGCCCGAGCCTCATCGCGGCGTTGTAACCGCCGCGAGTAGAGCGATGCGAGCAGCAGGCGAACTTCGGTCGCCTTCGAGTCGGCGGGAAAGAGGGCGAGGAAGTTGGCGTACGTGTGGGCCGCAAGGGCGGCCTCGCCGCGTTGGAGGGCGAAGTTGCCGGCGCTGAGTTGGGCGTCGGGCGGAAGCGACTCATGGGGACTCGTTGCCAGCATGGTCCTCAGCGCGGCGCAGACCGCGTCAGGGTCCTCACGTTTCAGGGCCTCAAGCACCTTGTTTCGATGGGCGGATCGAGTCGCTGAGGCCTCGGAACTGACGGGGGCAGCCGACGCGGCCGCGAAGGGCGTGGGGCGCGGTGGCGGCTGCGTGGAGGGGGTGACGATCGGGCCCTTGTTGCCGATCACCATCGTCCCTTCGCGCATAGCGGCGCGCAACGCCCGACGGCGCCAGGATTGGCGGAGGAGGTAGAGCATGTCCCATTCGCCTCGTGGTGCCCACCCAAGACGAAGAAGCAGAAGCCCCGCCCCGAGACCGAAGAGCGAGCCACCGAGATGGGCGCCGACGGCGACGTCGGTGGACACAGCGCCGGTTCGGCTGAAAAGCAGCTGCAGCAGGTCGATGGCGAAGAACGCCCCAATGAGCCAGGCGCTGGGGACCATCATGACCATCATGCCCAGCATCACGAAGATGCGCGACTGGCTGCGCGGGAAGAAGGCGACGAAGAGGCAGGCGACCGATGCAGTGGCACCACTGGCCCCGATCACCGCACCGCCGTCGACCATCCAATGGCCCGCCCAGCCGGCGAGACCTCCGAGGATGTAGAGCGTCAGGAATCGCCAGAAGCCCAAATGGCTCTCGATCGACTTTCCGAATGCCCAAAGAAAGAGCATGTTTCCGAGGAGGTGAAGGAGCGACGTCGGGTCGTGCGTGAAGAGGGCGGTGATCCAGGTCCACCACGGCGATTCGCCGGGGACGAGGGTGAGCTTCGCCGTGAACGCGAGCCGTTCCGCGAACTGGCCCGTCGTGTTGCCGTCGCTCAGGAACTGGGCCCGTTCATTGGCCGCCTGTAACTCGCCGGGCGTGCAGATCCAGCGGGCTCCGCCTGTGTACATCGCCCATGCAACAAAGGCGTTTAGGGCGATAAGGAGACGCACCGCGTGTGCCGGTCGCCTTCCGTCGCGATCTGTCCCGAGGGGCACGATCATGGGTCACGGAGTGTAGGGCGAGCGGCGAGGGCCGACGGCCCGATGCGGGGCGAATGCCCCTTGGGTGAAGAGTTCACCCAACCTGTGCTCGCGTGGAGGCCGAGGGGTGGGTGGTGGTTCCGGCGACGGGTTCCGGGACGTCCACCATGTCGTTCGTGCATGGTTCCGACCGTTGGGCGGTGGCGAATCGCCCCGTGGATTGCACCACGAGCGCGAGAACCTCTACGATGCTGAATTCCTCGGAAACCGCCCTCGGGGACGGTCCGAATGATCTAGCCCGCCCACTCCGGTCGCCTTCGCGGCGATCGTCTTTCGGAGCCATGTCATGACCGCTACCGCTGTCCCCTCGACCCCATCTCCTTCCGGCTCGGCAAAGCCCGCTTGGGACAAGGGGCTTGCCAACACCATTGCTGCCGAGACGGAAATGTCGTTCATCGACGGCGGCAAGGGCATTCTCGAGTACGTGGGCATCGACATTGATTCACTCGCCCGAAACTCGACATACGAGGAAACGGTGTTCCTCCTTTGGAATCGGCGCCTTCCGAAGAAGGACGAACTGGCCGCGTTCGAGCGGGCTCTACGGGCCGAATACGAACTCGCTCCGGAGATCTACAACCTAATTGCGACGCTTCCAAAGTCGACCACGCCGATGCATGCCTTGCGGACGCTCGTTTCGGCCTTGGCGACGGTCGATCCGACGGCTGACGACCACTCCATCGAGGGCAGCCAGCTCAAGGCCCTCAAGCTCGTCGCCAAGACCCCGGCCCTCATCGCGAACTTCGACCGCCACCGAAGCGGCAAGCCCTTCGCGAAACCGGATGCCAGCCAGAACATCGCCGGCTCCTTCCTGACCATGCTCACCGGTCAGAAGCCGACGGACGCGATGAACCGGGCCTTGGATGTTTGCCTGATTCTCCACGCCGACCACGGTCTGAATGCCTCGACCTTCGCCGCCCGCGTCACGATCGCGACCCTCTCCGACATGTACTCGGCCATGACCACCGCAGTCGGCACCCTCAAGGGTCCGCTCCACGGTGGTGCCAACGAAGAGGTCATGGTGATGCTCAACGAGATCGGCACGATCGATCGCGTCGACGCCTTCGTGAAGGCCAAACTCGCCAAGAAGGAACTGGTGATGGGCTTCGGTCACCGCGTCTACAAGACCACCGATCCGCGAGCGACCTACCTCAAGACCTTCTCCAAGCAAGTCGCCACCGACACCGGCAACGAAAAGCTCTACGAGATGTCGCGCACGATCGAGGATCTGATGGCCGCCGAAGTTGGCAGCAAGGGCATCTGGCCGAACGTCGATTTCTATTCGGCGACGACCTATCACTCGCTCGGCCTGCGTCTGGATCTCTTCACGCCGATGTTCGCCATGAGCCGGATGGCCGGTTGGAGCGGCCACTGCATCGAGCAGTTGCGCGACAACCGCCTGATCCGCCCGCAAGCGAGCTACATCGGGCCGCATGCGGCGAAGTACGTTCCAATCGCCGAGCGTTGATCCGTTCTTGTGGGGGTGGATGGATGATGGTCGGCAATCTGCACCGCAACTGGCTTCGAGTCATCGTTCTTTCCGTGATGACGGGCACACTCATCGGGTGTGCTGGCGGTGGCAGTGCGAATCGATCGTCCACGCCCGAGATGAGCGCTCGGCCGCAAGGGGCCCTGACCCCGGCGGAAGTCGTCGGGGTGTGGGCGTTGACCGACCGACGCAATTCGACCTTCAACATCCGCCTGGCCGCCGACGGCACAGCCGTCAGCACGTGGTCGGCCGGACCGAGCGGATCCATCGGAGAGCGCGGACGGTGGACGCTCGTCGACGGGCGCGCGGTCATTGAATGGGACACCGGCTGGCAGGACACGATCGCCATCGGCTTGATGGGCATCGAGCAATGGTCCTGGAGCCCGGGCGCTGACCGTTCCGGCCTTCCGACCACCTTCGGCATGGCCGTGCCGATCCGGGACGAGATGGCTGAGTTCGTTGGGGTCTGGCAGATGCGCGGCGTCCTGCCTGGCGACCCACCGGTGATCTATGTCGCCATCCAGTCGGATGGCATGATCTTCAAGAGCGTCGGCGACTACCGCTATGGTTGCTGGACCAGTGTCCCGACCCCGGGCCGCTCAGGCGGACGCATTGCCCGCCTGACTTGGGCCAATGGTTGGTACGACGAGATCGACCGTGATCAGGACGGGTACGTCGTTCAGACCTGGCTCCCCAAAGAGACGCGCGGGCTGCCTCCGGCGGCCACGAACCGCGTGCGGCGACTCGACTGACGAGAGAGTCGAGACCGTCAGGCTTCGACATCAGACGTCGACACGGTTGTTCCCTCGGCCTCGGTCGTCGGGTGCTTGCTGTGACGCGGCGCGAGGTGTGTGTTGCCCCGCCCGCGATCGCCACCCCGTCGCCACCAGAAGCCAACCTCGTCGACCTGCAACACAAAGAGACCGCTCTCGACCGCAAGATTGGTGAGCTCGGCGACCGAACCGAAGCCGAGTTTCTCTTTGATTGACTGTCGGTGGAACTCGATGGCCTTCGGTGTACGGTGGAGCGCTCTGGCGATCTGCGGCCCCGGAAGGCCTTGAGCGACAAGGGTGAGGACTTCCGCCTGCCGCGTGGTCAACCGTCCAAGCAGGCCGCGGTCGTTGATCTGCGCCGTCTCGGTGCCCGGCTCGGAGATGGCCGCTTCGTACTCGCGTCGTGAGCGGATGGGACGCAAGCTGGCGATGACCAGGCAGCGGCTGACGTCGTCCTCGCACACGTGCCGCCGAAGGGTCAGCGTTGCGAGGCGTCCGAAGAAGAAGCCGATCCGCCGAACGCGTTCCTCACCGCCGATGATCCGCTCCAACAGGATGCCACCAAGCCGAACGACCTCTGGCGGAAAGAGCTCCTCCATAGAGCATCCGACCGAGGTAGAAAGCGACTTCCCGAAGGACGCATCAAGCCAAGAGGGGGTCGCGAAACTGACGCGCTTGGCGTCGTCAAAGCAAACGACAACGGCGCCCGTGTCTTCCGAAATCGTTCGAACCAGGTTGGGCAATTCCACCGGCTGTTACCTCGTGGGTGACGCACGCGAGACAGGCGCACACACCGCGATGAGGCCTCGCTTCGTCGCCCCGGGAAGACCCTAGACAGGGCCTGCACTGGCACAATCGAAACGTATCCGCCTCACCACGGCTGAAGGCGTGGGGCCCATCTCACGGGGTACCGACGATCAAGGACGCTCGCCCGTGTGCGAACATCGCTCACGGACCGATCGGCATGTCGTCGTGTCGCGTTCCATTGTGACGAGGGGTGGGTCATCATGCAAGCGAAGCAACGTCGTCTGCAACGCAGAACGCGCATACATCGCGGGCGGAAAATGGTCTTCGGAGCCAGAGGCATCGCCTATCGCTCCCACGCATCGGCAATCGCCGACGATGGAGCGGCGACCTTTTCGATGATGTCCGAGGTGGTTTCAACGATTGGGCGGTTCACCCCATTCGCTGACCCAACCGCCTCCTCCGTGTCAAGTCGCTCTTGGGCCGACTTGGCGATGCGCCCGTCGCTGTCGACTTCCTCGAAACGCACCGCGACTCGCTTGCTGACACCCCGCTGCGGCATCGTGATGCCGTAGAGAAGGTCGCACGACTGCATGGTGCGCTTGTGGTGGGTGATCACGATGAAGTGGCTTCGGTCGAGGAACTGCTTCAGCGTCCCGCAGAAACGTTCGACATTGGCCTCGTCCAGCGCCGCGTCGACCTCGTCCAGCACACAGAAGGGGCTCGGCTTGCTCTGGAAGATGGCCATGAGAAGCGCGACAGCGGTCATGGTCTTCTCGCCGCCGGAGAGCTGGCTGATGACACGCGGCTCCTTGCCAGGGGGCTTGGCCCGGATTTCGACGCCTGACTCGAGCCAATCGGTCTGGCCGGCCCGCGGGCCGTCCTCCAAAGGCAGGAGGAAGAGGTCGGCGCTGCCGCCGCCGAAGAGACGACGGAACATGCCGTCGCTACTGGCGAAGTGCTCGCGCACCGACTTGAAGGTCTCCTCGAAGCGCGAACGGCTGACGTCGTCGAGCTTGGTGATGAGGCTCTCCAACTGAAGTTTGGCCTCGTCGATGTCCTTCAGTTGGCTGTCGAGCTCGATGTTCTTCTGCTCGAGCGTGACCAACTCGTCGATCGAGTCGAGGTTCACGTTGCCCAGTCGACGGATCTCCTGGGTCAGCTCGTGGACTTCCTTGTCGGAGAGCTCGCGATCGATCGCGATGAAGCCCTCAGCGCCGCGTTCCTCGCGATGGCCGGGATAGCGTGCGGGAAGATCGAGATCGATCTCACGGAGCGTGTTCTCCTCGAGGTTCTCGCGCTTGATCTCCAACTCTCGCCGGCTCATCTCGACCGCGTGCCAGTTTCGCTCGAAGACCGCCGCGGCGCTGCGTCCCGTCGCCAAGGCGCCGGACGCCCGCTCGACCTCGACCGCGGCCTCTTTGAGCGCCGATTCGATCGACGTGAAGTCACCTGAAAGGGCCTGCAATCCAGCATCGCTGGCGTTCACGGCCTCGGTGCCCTCGAGGATCGACTCCTCGAAGCGGGCGATCTGGCCCGAGCGCCGATCGACGGCCTCACGCATCGCCTGCACCTGGCGTTGGCTGTTCTCAAGTGCGCCTTGCAGCGAACGCCGCTCGCGGCGGGCATTCTCCAGGTTTGCGTTGGCCTCTCCGAGCTTGCCGCGGGCCACGCCGAGCATCTCACCCAGATGCGTGACCGTGGCCGCCGACTTCTCGTAGGCGGCGCGGGTGGCATCGGCGCGAGTTCGCTCGGCCGCGATCTGTTCCTCGACGATCGTGTGGCGTCGAGTGAGCTGTTCACGCTCGACCGTGACGGTCGAGGCCCGCTCGGCCAGTTCGCGGTCCTCCTCGTCGATTCGGGTCCATTCGCCCTCGATGCGCCGGATGAGCTGGTCCAGCCGCTCGGACTGGTAGGTCGCGTCGATGAGCGTGCGTCGAGATTCTTGAAGCCGCTCGGAAAGCTCCCGCACCCGGACCTTCTGCTGGCCCGATTCGCTGGTCACTTGGGAGAGGGCGAGTTCCACCGAGGCAATCCGCAAGGCGAGTGTGCCCAAGGTGCCGACCAGCTCCGCCAACTCGGCGCGTCGGGCGAGCACGCCCGCGAAGCCCGCTCCGCCGTCGCCAGTCTCGGCCGGATGCAGGACGAGGGTTCCGTCGGATTCGAAGAGCTCACCGCTGCGGGTGACCACGCGACAATTCCGTAGCGCGCCCCGCAGAAGCGTTACGGCGATCTCGGCACTGTCGACCACGAACGTGTCGCCGAGCAATCGCTCAAGCCAGCCCCGGGCTGTGGTGTCGCAGCGTACGAACTCGAGGATCGGCGTCGCCCCATCGACTTGGGAGACGCTGCGTGAGCTGGTGACATTCGGAAGTTCGATCGGTGCGAAGGCCGCGCGGCCTTCGAGCGAGCGGAAGTGGGGGAGCGAAAGCATGATCCCGTCGATCGACTCGACGAGAAGGAGCTCCAACCGTTCACCCAACGCCGCTTCTACCAGATCGGCGTGTTCGCGATCGGTCTCGATGAGGTCAGCAAGGACGCCGCGGATTGCCGGGTACTTGGATGGCTCGCGACTGCGCTCGGCGAGAATCGCCTTCACCGCATCGCCAAGTCCCTCGCGGCTTCGCTGTAGGTCGTCCAACACGCGTCGACGGCTTTCGAGCCCAGTGCGCTCATCGCGCAGCGCGGCGAGTTCCGTCCCGAGGGTCGTCTGACGATCGCCCAACTGCTGGGCCACGCTGGTGCGCTCATCGAGCTCGCGCTGGTAGCGCTGGATCTGGTCCTCAGCGACCAGCGAGCGGACGCGCGATGCGTTCCGCGAGACGCGGTGCTGATCGAGCTCGCGGGCGAAAGGATCGCGCCGCGCGGCAAGCTTGGTCCGTTGTTCGGCAAGGGAATGCTCGCGGGCTTCGAGGCTCGCGATGCGACCGGCCATTTGGGATCGCTCGCGCTCAAGCCCGCCTAGGGCGTCCCGGCTGCGCTCGTGGGCGGCCTTCTCCTCGAGGGCTGCGGTGTTGGCGCGAGCCCGTTCCTCGCTTGCTTTGGCGACCGAACGCTCGGCATCGGCGGCGGCCTCGGCACACGCCGCGATCGTCTGGTCGGCCTCGGCGATGCGACTGGTGAGGTTGGCGATGCCGGCCTCAAGATCGGCCAGGCGTCGGGACTCGTCGGCAACCGATTGCCGGGCCTCCGCCAAGGCTCGCTCGGAGAAGTCAACCCGCTGTCGGGCCTGCTGGCCCTGCGAAACCAGCTCCAAACGCCGCTGTTCGAGGGCGTGGTGCTTCGCCTGCACCTCGTGCCGATGGATGTCGGCGGCCTGCTTCGACTCCTCGAGACCATGGAGGGCGGCGTGGGCGGCGTCCCGCTCACCGGTGAGCGTCGAGAGTTCGCTGGTCAGCCCATGCAGCCGTTCGTGCAGCTCGTGATAGTGGTCGAACGCAAGCGAGGTGCGCAACTCCCGACGTCGGGCATCGAGCGCCTGGAAGCGCTTGGCCTTGTCGGCCTGGCCGCGCACGATGCGCAATCGTCGCTCGGTGCTGGCAAGCTGCTCGCGCAACACGACGAGGTTCTTCTCGGCGTGCTCCAGCTTGCGGGCCGCCTCGATCTTGCGGGCTCGGAACTTGGCGACGCCGGCAGCCTCCTCGAGAATCGATCGACGCTCGAAGGGGTTGGCCATGAGCATCGCATCGACCTTGCCCTGCTCGATGATCGAGTAGGCGTCGTTGCCGATGCCGGTGTCGAGAAAGAGCTCGCGGATGTCGCGGAGGCGCACCTTCTTGGCGTTGATGAGGTACTCGCTGCGGCCATCGGCGTAGAGACGGCGCGTGACGTCGACCGTCTCGGCGTCGATCGGAAGTCGGCGGTGGGTGACGTTGTTGCGACGGACGATGGAGTGTTCGTGGTCGCCGAGAGCCTCGACATCATCGAGTCGGGCCATGGCCGCGTCGATGCCCACTTCGGTAGCCATTCCTGTGGCCGATGCGGGGTTGAGGTCGCCCTGAAGGTCGAGTCCGCCCGAGGCCTTCTCACGCTCGGCCCTGACAATCGCTTCGTCCACGACCGGGTTGTCAAAGGTCAACGTGACAGCGGCCATACCGGAGGGCTTGCGCGAGGCCGAGCCCGCGAAGATGACGTCCAACATGGCACCGCCGCGCAGGCTTTTCGCGCTGCGCTCGCCGAGCACCCACTTGATCGCATCCACGACGTTGCTCTTTCCGCAACCATTCGGGCCGACCACGCCAATGATGCCGTGGTCAAAGCGAAACTCGGTGGTGTCCGCGAAACTCTTAAAGCCGCTGAGCGTCAGCTTGGCAAGACGCATCCGTCCGTGACCTCCTGTCGCGACGGCGGGCTATACGACGAGCGTGCTCCGATGTCCCGCCGCGGCGCGGCATGATCCTCGGTCCCGGAGCCCGTCGTCGTTCCGTGCTGTCTCAACGCGGCACAGTATCGCGTTGAATCCCCGAACGTTCAATCACGGTGCTTCCACTGGCCCCGCTGACGGGGGCGTCTGGGGAGATCCTTGCGAGATCGCTCTCCGCCAGCGGGTCGATCGGAGCGGTCGTTCCGGAGCCCGAACCTGACTCGACGGTGTCACCCAGGTCGTCAAACTCCGGACGTTCAAGGACCTCGTCAGGCTTCTGGCTCCGCACAATGGCGGCCAGAATGCGATCCTGCTCGGCCTTGAAGTCCGTCTTGCCCAAATAGCCCTGCCTCCACAATTGATGAAGGGCACCGATCGTCTCGGAATAGCTCAGGCCAAGACCCTCGGCCGGCTGTTCGATCGTCCGCTGGTGACCAAGGAACGGCACGATGTCAGCCAAATCGTGGTTGACGCGCTTGATTTCGTGGGCCGCCCCCTCGCTGGGACGCCAGAACACCTGGATCTTCTCGTCGCCGGGGTCCGATTTCATCATCAGGCGATTGGACCACGCCGCGAATGTCATCGAGTCGGCGACATTCACTTTCGCCCCGAAGAGAACGATCTTTGGCTGGCCGGTCTGGGCGATGTAGATGAGCGGACGGGTGCTTGGGACCGTCATGAGGTCGAACTTGCCATCGACGTTCAGGGTGCTGACCGTCGGATCGCGACGAAGGAGCAGGGCGTCGAAGACCGAAAGGCGAATGTCGACATCGGCGTCGTCCAACAGCGGGCGAAGGCCCAAGTCGATGGCTGGGTTCATCCCCATGTGGCTGAGCAGGTCAATCGCGGTGAGGCGGTTCTTGCTTTCGCTGGCTTGGGTGTTGGCGGCCATTTCCAAGAGCGGCTGGACCGTCATCGGGTCGTTCAGGTTCGCGCCCGCGACCAAGGCTGCCATCCGGACCTGCTCTTCGGGGTAGGTGTACAGATCCTGGAACATCGGAACGGCCTTGCGGCCGATCGCTCGCCAACGCCAGGCTGCGGCCTCGGCCATACCCGGGGCCGCGAGCAGCGCCCTGCGGACGTACATGGCAGTCTGTTCGGGGGCCTCGACCAGCATGGGGGTGTGCTGGACCAGCTCGACAAACTCGTCGGGGCGGGTGTGCCAAGACGGCGGCACGGTGATGTCGATGGCGTCGCCCGAGCGGCCGCGGGCGGTGTCATCCCTCTGACCAACTTCCTGGGGGAAGAGCGAGTTGATGGCGGATTGGATGGTCGTGGCCCGAGAGTGCGACGTCGTCGCCATCCGCAGGCGAAGAAGCATGTCGTTGTTGACCGAGCCGCCGTTCAGGATGCGCCCGCTGAGACGGTTCACTGCGTCACGCCGCGTGGCGCTCGGTTCCACGAACGGGTTGATGAAGATGTCACCCGAAGCTTGGGCGAGAATCTTCGCCTGCCGGTTGCCGGTGACGAGTGGACCCGGCCGCAGGTCGGTCGACCAGAGGCGCCCGCCCTCGAGACTGGTCGTGCCCATACCCTGTGGGGAGAAGACCCGGACATCGAACGCGGTGCCCTTGGGGGCTCCGGGCGGAATCACACCTTCGACGACCACAACCGCGCAGTCCTCGGTGTCAAGCATCCGTTCGGGCGACAGCTCTGGCATGTTCATCGTCGGGTTGCCAACACCTCGGCGACGCATTTCCTCGAGCATGTGGGAACGGACCTCGGCAGGCATGAGGCGACTTCCGTTTCCCTTCAACCCGACCACGAGGCCATAGCCGCGGACGACCGTCGGAGCGAAGCCGGTCACCACCGTTTCGCTCGCCACGGTGCCCCGCATGATCGGTTCGACATCGAGCGTGAAGTTCCGGGTGCTGAGGCTGTCGAGTTTCGGCTTGGGGGTCGCCCGTTCGACAATCTCGCCGCAGCCGATCAAGACCCCGATCGGGGCAAGGGCTGCCGCGACGGCCAAAAGCCCCATTCGCAAGAGGCGAAGAGAGGACCGGCGTGCCTGGAAGTGCGATGGCCGGAGCTTGGATGTCGCGCGCGGATGATGGGGGTTCATGCGGAGGTGCGATCGCAGGGGGCAGGGAAGGACCGGCGAATGAGCGCTACAGGATTCGAACCTGTGACCACCGCGGTGTAATCGCGGTGCTCTTGCCGCTGAGCTAAGCGCCCGAGGACGTCAGGACCGACAACCAACCAGGCCCCCAGCGAGCCGGCCACGAGAGCTTCCGAAGCGGGAGTGTACGGGTTCTTCGTACAATCCCCAATTCGGTCCAGCCATGCCGGCTTGGCCAGGGCGAACCTCTCCTACCACGGCCGATGGCTGAACCGACTCCAACAGACCATCCCACCCCGGCGGACGAGGTGAGTGCCGAGGCGATTCGCGGCGGGAAGGCCAGCGCGCGATCGGAGCCCCCAGACATACGCTCGACTCCCCCGAAGAGCCGCAGTGAACCGCCTGAAGCGTTGGTGGGAGGGTGGGAGCGATTGGCCGCGGAATGCACCTTGGCCGATGCCCGTCGCCTTGAGCGGCGGATACGAGGGCTTCGGCACACACTTCGAAGCGACCCGCAAAGGCGGGGGCTGGGCGAGGCCATCGAGCGCATCGAACGCGACGTCGCCAAGGGTCGGGCGAAGCGTCAGGCCCGAGCTGCCCTCGTCCCAAGTCCGACCTACCCGCCGGAACTCCCCGTCGCCCAGAGGCGAGCGGAGATCGTGGCCGCACTGCGACGCGAGCGGGTCGTGGTCATTTGCGGCGACACCGGATCGGGCAAGAGCACCCAGCTTCCGAAGATGTGCCTCGAGGCCGGACGGGGCGTTGCTGGCACGATCGCCCACACCCAACCGCGGCGAATCGCGGCCCGCAGCGTCGCCGCCCGCGTCGCCGAGGAATTGGGGGTGAGTCTCGGGGGCGTCGTCGGCGTCAAAACCCGATTCGACGATCGGACCGGCCCCAACACGCTGGTCAGCGTCATGACCGACGGGATTCTGCTGGCCGAGACCCGGCATGATCGCGACCTGCTGGCCTACGACACGATCATTGTCGACGAGGCCCACGAGCGCAGCCTCAACATCGACTTTCTCCTCGGATACCTCCGGCGGCTCCTGCAGCGTCGACGCGACCTGAGCCTGGTCATTACCAGCGCGACGATTGATCCCGAGCGATTCGCCACCCACTTCGGCGGCGCCCCGATCATCTCGGTGGAAGGTCGAACGTATCCCATTGAGACCGTCTATCGGCCGGTCGAGCGGACCGAGGACGTGGACGAGGAGGATCCGGAACTCCTCAACGCGATTCTCAACGCTGTCGACGAGATCGACACGTCGCCCCGAGCGACGGCCCGACCGGGAGGCGATGCCCGTCGGGACATTCTCCTGTTCCTGTCGGGCGAACGAGAGATTCGCGAGGCGGCCGAGGCGCTGAAGGGCCGGCAGCGGGAGAGTGAGATTCTCCCGCTCTACGCCCGACTTTCCGCCGACGAGCAGGACCGTGTCTTCCGTCCGTCGCAGCGCCGACGCATTGTCCTGGCGACGAACGTCGCCGAGACCTCCATCACCGTCCCGGGCATCGATGCGGTCATCGATCCGGGTCTGGCCCGCGTCTCGCGGTACAGCCCGCGCGGTCGAGTGCAGCGACTGCCGATCGAGCGGATCTCTCAGGCCAGCGCCGACCAGCGGCGGGGTCGTTGCGGCCGGACAGGTCCGGGCGTGTGCATACGACTCTATTCTGAAGAGGACTTCCGCGGACAGCACCGCTTCACCCAGCCCGAGGTCCTACGGACCAATCTGGCGAGCGTCATTCTCCAGATGGCGTCGTTGGGACTGGGGGCGCCGGACGAATTCCCCTTCCTCGACCCGCCTTCGCAGCGGCTGATTCTGGCCGGCTACCAGACCCTGATCGAACTCGGAGCGGTGACGAAGCGCCACGACCTGACCCAACTTGGCAGGCGCATGGCCGTCCTGCCGGTCGACCCGCGGCTCTCACGCATGATCCTCGCCTCGATCGACGAGCACTGCCTCGAGGAGGTCCTGGTCATCACCGCGGCGCTCTCGATTCAGGATCCGCGCGAGCGACCTGCGGAGAAGGCCAACGCTGCCGATTTCGCCCAGATCGCCTTCCGCGACGAGCGAAGCGACTTCCTCGGCTTCCTGAAGCTCTGGAAGGTGTGGCGGGAAAAGTCGGAAGAGCTGGGCAGCTCGGCCCTGCGCCGTTGGTGTCGCGAGCACTTCCTCTCGTGGCTTCGCATGCGGGAGTGGGGCGACATCTATCGCCAACTTCGCGAACTGGTGCGCGAGCGGATCCTTCCGATGCACCTGAAACGTCCGCCCCCGCGCGAGGCAGCCCGCGAGCCGACCCGCGAGGCAACGCGCGAGACGGCCCTCGCCGCCGAGCCCGACGTCAACGCGATCCATCGGGCGCTCCTGGCCGGACTCGTCGGAAGCGTCGGCAGCAAGGGCGAGAAGAACGAGTATCGCAGCGCGACGGGCGGCGACTTCTTCCTCCATCCGTCGAGCGTTCTCGCCAAGCGAACGCCGCACTGGGTGATGGCCGCTGAGATCGTCGAGACCTCGCGGCGCTTCGCCCGGATCTGCGCGAAGATCCAGCCGGATTGGATCGAGCGGATCGCCGGACACATGGTGCAGCGCACCCACAGCGAACCGCATTGGCTCAAGGACGCGGGACAGGTTGCGGCGTGGGAGAAGGTGGCGATCGGTTCGCTCACGGTCGTCCCAAAGCGGCGCGTGCCCTTCGGTCCGGTCGACGCGGCGGCGGCGCGGGACATTTTCCTCCAGGCGGCTCTGGTGGAAGGGGAGATGCGCACCAGCGGTACCTTCCTTCAGCACAACGCCAACGTGCTCGCGTCCATCGAACTGCTCCAGGCCAAGGGACGGCACGGTGGCCTGATCGTCGACACCGCCGCCCGCTACGCCTTCTACGACGCCCGCGTTCCCGCGAACATTCACAGCCAGCCGAGCTTCGAGAAGTGGCGACGTGAGATCGAACGGCAGAAGCCGCTCGCGCTGCACATGCGGGCGGAGGATCTGCTCCAGCCAGGCACCGAAGCTCCGGAGGCATCGCGCTTTCCCGACACGATCGCCGTCAACGGCGTCCTTCTCGAGTTGGCGTATCGGCACGCTCCGGGCGAGGCCGACGACGGGGTTTCCGTGCGGATTCCGGTCGCGGCGGTGAATCGCATGGATCCGGAGGCCTTGGAATGGCTGGTGCCGGGCCTCCTTGAGGAGAAGGTGGCCGAACTTCTGCGAGCACTGCCGAAGCGCCTTCGGGTGCGCTTCCAACCTGCCGCCGAGTTCGCCAGCGGCGCGGCTGAGACGCTTCGATTCGGCGAGGGTGCCCTGACCACGGCTTTGGCTCGACACTTGAGCGGCCTCTCCGGCGTGCGTGTCGAGCCGGGCGATTTTGACTTGAGCCACGTGCCACAGCACCTGCGCATGCGCGTCGTCGTGGTCGACGGGGAGAAGGTCCTCGCCGATGGACGCGATGCCGAGGAGATTCTGCGGCGCTTCCGTGACGCGGCAGCGCGGGAGTTCACCTCGGGCATCGACCTCGTCACGGCGGAGCGTCCAAGGATCTTCCAGCGCGGCATGAAGGAGTGGGCCTGCGACGCCCTTCCCGACGAGGTGGCGTTCGTTCGCGGGGGCGTACCGCTGGTCGGCTATCCCTGCCTTCATGACGAGGGAAACACGGTCGCGGTACGGCTTCTCGAGCGCCGCGACGCCGCCGAGCGATCCCACCGCCGCGGCGTGCGCAGACTGTTAGCCCTGCGATTCGCCTCGGCGCTTGCCCACCACGTCGAGTACTTCCCGCATTTCGAGCGGCTCGCCCTCGATTTCGCGCCGCTCGGAGCGAGTGCGCTCCTGGCCCGCACCCTGATCGACCTCGCGGTCGAGATCGGATTCCTTTCCAAGGCGGTGTCCTTGCCTCGCGACAGCGTTGCGTTTGAGGCTCTGGCCGCTAGCGGCGAACAGCGCCTCTTCGACGCGGCCCGCGAGGCGGCGGGGCTCGCCGAACCGCTCCTCAGGTCCTATCACGAAACGGCCAAAGCGCTGGACGGCGCCCACCCGCCCAGTTGGGCCTTTGCCATCGACGCGATGCGCCGCGAGTTCAAGCGGCTCGTGCCGCCCGACGTCTTCACCTCCTCGAGCGTTGAGCGACTCCGTCACCTGCCGCGATACGTCAGCGCCGTTCGCGTGCGATTGCGTCGCCTGGCCGGCAACGTCGAACGCGACCGCGAGCTCCAAGCCGAGATCGATCGCTGGACGGCCCACCTCACTGGCATTCCACTGTCGGCGCCGCCGGCACTGGTCGATCGGTATCGGATGCTGCTCGAGGAGTACCGCGTCCAGCTTTTTGCCGGCGAACTTCGCACCGCAGTGCCCGTGTCGGCGGAACGGCTTCAGGCGGCGTGGGAGAAGGTACGGGGGTAGGTGGAGGTGTGGAGCGACCTCGTGGCGATTCGGCCCGACGTGCGACTGTCGTCACACCACCGACGCACGCGCCGCCAATGCGCCACGCACGCGCTCGAGGAACTCCTCCGTCGGCAGGAGCCAGGGGCGGAACTTCTCGATCGTGCCTAACTCTTCGCTGTAGAGCAACGCTCGCTGCGGGCCGAGGCGCGCAGCGGCAGGGCTGTCGATGAGCGTGCTGGAGTCGGTCTGGCTGAGTTGGAACATCGCCCGCCAGTCGAACTCGCGCATGCCGGCGCGGTCGACGGAACGCTGAAGGCTCGCCACCGTGTCGCAGGTGAGGATGACGTGCACGCCCAGCGACGCGCCCTCGCGGAGGATCGATGCGAAGAGCTTGTCGGTCGGCGCGGGACCCTCCGAGGTGCCGAAGCCGTAGTCGTCCTCGTTGCGGCGGAGCTGGCGGAAGCGCTGGAGCCCGTGGATCAGAAGGAAGACCGACTGCCGATCGTCGCCGCCGCCCTGGCGGGCGACGACCTCTTCGGCGACGCCGCGGACGGCGTCATCGACTTCGCGATAAGGCACGACCTTGATGTCATGCGGCAGGTGCTCGGCGACCTTGGCAAGGAGGCCCACCTTCGGGTCGTCGGCGGGCGTGCCGTCGAGAAGGACGATCCGGGCATCAGCCGGAGAACGCTGCATCGCAATCGACATCATGGTCATGGCCATGAGGGCCGTCGAGCCGATGTCCTGCTGCCCGACGACCATGAGGTTCGCCGCGGCCTGTCGGCGGAAGGTCGCCGCGGTCGGCGGCTTGATGGCGATGGCGTCACCGAGCCAGAGAAGCGTGGGCCTCTGCGGATCGTTCCAGGTCGGTGCATCGAGACGATCGTTGATCGTCTTGTTGGCCAGTTGGTCGGCGGGAATGTTGCCCTCGAAGACGATCGTTCCGCGCGAGCGAGGCTTGCGTTCCACGGCAAGCCGGGCGGCCCGTTCCAAATAGCGCTCGCGGACCTCTTCCGGAAGCCAGACGACCTGGAAGGGGGAGTTGCCCTCTAACAGTCCGCTCGCGTCGTTGTAAATCGCCTCGCCGGGTCGGGAGAGAAGTCGGGCGGCGGAGTTGTCGTCGGAGAGGATGAGTTGCGAGTCGGCCTCGCTGCACTGGAGGGCGATGCGCACGCCCATCTGGCCCATCGTGGCCCGGGCGATCGAGTACGCGCCTCCAAGGGTCTGCGAGCCGAGGATCACGTGCATGCCGAAGGCACGGCCCTGCCGGACGAGTCGGTCAAGGAGGAGCGCCGCGTCCTGTCCGACCTTGTCGTCCTCGACGAAGAGTTCCTGGAACTCGTCAATGATCAGAAGCGTGCGTGGCATCGGCTCCAGGGCCGGCTTCTCGCGGCGGACGCGGCGATAGCCGTTGAGGTCCTGCACGCCAAGATCGCGGAAGAGGTCGCCGCGGCGCTTGAGTTCGACATCGAGGCCCTGAAGGACGCTCAGCCCGAACTCGCGATCGCTTTCGATCGCCACCGCTCGGGCGTGCGGCAGCTTGTGGTGGGCGTAGGTGCGGAACTCGACGCCCTTCTTGAAGTCGATGAGGTAGAACTCGACCTCGTCCGGCGAATACCAGCAGGCAAGGCTGGTGATGAGGGCGTGCAGCAGCGTCGACTTGCCCGAGCCGGTCTTGCCGGCGATCAGGGCGTGCTGGCTGGTGCCTTCGCCGAGAATGAGGTGCTGGAGTTTTGTCGCTCCCGAGCGACCTAACGGGACGCGCACCCGCTTCTCGCTCGTCTCGCTCCACCATTGCTCGCCGTCGGTGCTGCCGGGCGTCGCCTCGCGCGGGGCGATGATCGAGAAGGGGACCTCGACGCGGCCCGCCTCCTTCGCGGCCTTGCCGACCTGCCGGACCAGCGGAATGAGGAGTTCCGTCGGCGGCGCCGGATCGGGCGTGAAGGGCCAGCGGGAGAGTTCGTCGCCCGAAATCGTCAGGCTGCCGGCTGCACTCCCATCCGCGGTCTTGGTGAGGACCACCGAGCCGCGACGCAAGTCTTCGTTAGTGATGCCTGCGGGCAATTCGCCCTTGCCGGTGCGGACGATCAGGGTGTGGACGCCGCATTTGGCGCCACTGGCCAGAATCGACTGGAGGCGCTTGGCGGCGATGTCGGTGAAGTTCGCCGGGAAGTCGGTGATGACAAGATAGCGCAGCGGTTCGGCGATCTCGCCGGCCTTCTCGTTGTAGGCCTCGATGGAGTCGAACTCGTTGCGGAGGTACTTCTGAATCACCGTCTCCATATGCTCGGTGAGATCGGTGAGCTTCTGCTCGATGTGCCGAGGCTCCGTCCAGATCCGGTCCCCGACAAGAGCCTCCATCTCGTCGGCCAGATGCATGAAGCCCGCGAAGCTCTGGCCCAGGCCGACCGGGTCGACGAGGACCAAGCGCACCTTGCTTGGCGGCACGCGCGTGAGAAGGCGCAGGAGAACCGATTGCACCAGTTCGATGGCCTGATTGCGGCCGTCGCCGTCGGTCTCGACCAGCAGGCTGGACCGATGCGGGAAGGCGAGGCTCGCCGGCACGTCAATCGAGGTCGGCAGATGGACCGTGAGGTGCGGGTTTGTGGAGAGACCGCCTTCGCAGGCCGCGAGGTCGAAATGCACGCTGCCGAAGCGGATCGCGTCGGGAATGACCGCGGAGCCAGACCACGATCGCCACGCCGCGTCGTTCCACGAAGGGAAGAGGGTTCGGTCGGCCGATGCGATCGCTTCGAGGGCCGCCAGGTCGCGCGAGGTCACCGCATGCCATGAGCGTTCAAGCGCAGCAAAGCGGGTGGCCTCGCGGTTCGTGATCGCCTCGCGCTCACGCGTGACCCGGGCTTCCTCCGCGACAAGCGATTCAGCCGAGATCCGCTCGATTTCCTCGATACGCTGCCGGTGGAACAGGTCGTTGTCGGCGATGTCCTTGGTGCGCCGGGCCTCCAGCTCGCGGCGCATGGCGGGGATCTTTTCGGCCAGCTTCGCGAAGCGATCGGCCTTCAAGCGAGCGAATTCTTCGGCCAAGGGGCCATAGCGGGCATTGGCCTCCAGGACATCCCGGTCGCGCGTTTCCTTGAGTCGCAGTTCGAGGTCGGCGCGTTCTTTCGCCGCCTGTTCGATGGCGACAATCGCACAGTGTCGGCCAACGGCGATGGTCTCGGCCAGAGGCAGCCATGATCGCTTGATGTGCCCATGGGCCAAACTCCACAGCACGGCCGCCACCACAAGAAAGAGGGCGACGCCAACGCTCATCGCCATCCACATCGATGCGCTGCTTCCCGGGGAGATGGCATAGCCAACGCCGACACCAGCCCCGCCAAAGATGGCGAGAACGATGAATGGGATGCCACCGACGAAGGCCCGCGGCAGCTTCAGCCCGCGAAGGACCCGCAGTTGCTCCTGGGCCATCCCTAAGGCCATCGTCAGGCCCGCTTCAGCGCGGGTCGCGCCGCTGGTGAGACGATCCTGTGCGGGGGCCGGCGGCTCCGGAAGCGTCTGGCGGCAGCGTCGGGCGAAGAGACGGGCCTGCTTCTCCAACTCGTCCAGTTCCTGGCGCTGGACGGTCGCGCTCTCGCGGGCCTTCTCAAAAGCGATGCGGGGTTGGTCTTCGGCCCCTTCGTACACGGTCTCGGCGACCCAGATCGCCTCGTCGCGCTTTGCCTTCGCTGCATCGAGGTTCGCCTCGACGCGGGTCTCGATGCTCTCGCGAGTCGAGCGATCCTCTTCGTCGATCGCCTCGCGGTCGCGTCCATAACCGTCGGCGATCGCCGTGGTGCGGGTCGTGAATCGCTCGTCCTCGGCCCGCCGCTCGTCGCTGCGGCGCTGCCGGATCGTGCTCATGGTCAGGTCATGCAGCTTCTCGTTCTTCGCCCGATCGCTCTTGGCCGCGTCAGCGCAAGCCTTCTCCTCGGCGGCGCGGGTCGCGACGGCTTCGCGGAGCTCGCGAAGAAGCGCTTCCGTTCGGGCGATGGCGTCGGGGTGACCTGCGGAGATCCCGTGCTCGGGCGAGTCTGTGTGGGGCACGCCGAGAGTGTACGGGGAGATCCCCCGAGGGGATCCCCCGAAGCGATACAACGAACCGTTCGACAGGTGTTTGCCGACGAGCGAATCAGCTCGCCTTGCTGACCCGTGCGGCCGACGCCGGATGGATCGACAACTCCTGAACGCCGCCGGGCAGCGCGAGATCGGTGATCGGCGTGCCCTCGGGAATCGGCTTCCCGTCCAACGTGGTGATGACCACCGGCGGGTGGGCCTTCTCATGGTTGGCCAGCGCAAGCTCCAGACGCTTGCGCAGGCCCTCCTCGACCTTCGACCAGGTCTCACGACCCCGACACTTCGGGAAGCCTGAGCAGCCCAGCCATGGGCCGCGCTTGCCGTTGCGGAGGTTCAGCGGGTGCTTGCCGCACTTGGGGCAGGGGAGTTCGGTGACGAGGGCCGGGATCGAGGGGAACTTGAGCTTGTTCTTCTTGTCAACGTTCAGGACGAACCTGATCTTCGGGTAGTTGACGCTCGCGAGGAACTGCCCGAAGCGACCGGTGCGAAGGACCATCTGCGAACCATCCTCGGGGCACTTGACGTTGACCCGCTCCGGCAGCATGGGACGACCGTCGCGATCGATCGGGGCCGCGTAGTCGCACTCGGGGTAGGACGCGCAGGAGAGAAAGCGGCCGTTCTTCCCGAAGCGATAGCTCGTCTGGCTCCCGCACTTGGGACAGGCGTAGGGAGCAGGCTCGATGTCGGCCTTGGCATGGGTCATCGTCGCCCCGGCCTTCTCCAGGGCGATGCTGAACTCGCCATAGAAGCCGCGGAGCATGGCCTTCCAGTCGGTGTGGGCCTCCTCGATCTTGTCGAGTTCATCTTCCATCGAGCGGGTGTAGCCGACATCCATCAGCTTGGGAAACCCCTCGATAAGCTTGTCGGTGACGACTTCGCCCAGGTTTGTCGCGAAGTAGCGGCGTTCGCGCTGCTCGACGTACTTGCGGTCTTCGATCGTGCGGAGGATCGCCGCGTAGGTGGATGGTCGGCCAATGCCCTGCTTCTCGAGTTCGCGGATCAGCGAGGCTTCGTTGTAGCGGGCCGGAGGGGAACTGAACTTCTGCACCGCCCCGAGGAAGAACGGGGCGATGGTCTGGCCCTTGGCAAGTTGCGGCAAGGTCGGTTCGTTCTCGGCACTGGGGGCACCGAGGACCTTGTAGAAGCCGTCGAAGACGAGGACGCGGCCAGTGGCCCGCAGGACGGCTCCGGTGTCCTTGTCCGAGCGACGCATCAGGACCGAGGTCGCGTCGAACTCCGCCGACGTCATCTGGCAGCCGACGAAGCGGTTCCAGATGAGGCGATAGAGCTTGAGCTGCTCCTCGGTGAGGGAACCTTCCAACGATTCGGGCGTGCGTCGCACGTCGGTCGGGCGGATCGCCTCGTGGGCCTCCTGGGCGCTCTTGTTGCTTGAGCCGAAGAAATTCGGCTTCTCCGGAAGGTAGTCCTTGCCAAAGCGGCCGCCGATGTAGTCGCGGACCATGCCTAACGCCTCGCCCGAGAGGTGGGTCGAGTCGGTACGCATGTAGGTGATGAGGCCGACCTGGCCCTCGCCCGGAACGTTCTGGCCTTCGTAGAGGCCTTGGGCGATGCGCATCGTGCGGTCGGCGCCGAAACCTAGGTAGCTCGACGCCGCCTGCTGGAGCGTGCTGGTGATGAACGGACTGTTCGGCCGCGTGGTGGTCCGCTTGGTCTCGATCGACTGCACCGCGTACCGGGCGTTGGGATCGACCGTTCCGTCGACGAAACGTTTGGTCTTCGCCGGGCCCTTTCCGTCGGGGTCGTTCTCGCTGCGCGAAGTCACGCTGATGAGGCCGACCGCCTCGGCAACGTGGGCCACGTCGGCGGTGAGATCCCGCGGCGAGGTCGAGAGGCAACCAAGATCAAAAGGTTTGCCCGCGAATTCGACGAGTTCCGCCCGGATCGCCTCACGCTCCGAGAGCCACTGATTCTGGGCTTTTTGGGTCGGGGTGTTGCCCTTCGCGTCGCGCTCGGCGAGGAAGCTCGACCATGCGGGGCCAAGCTTCGGCGCCTTCGTCGGCTCGCTCAAGCGGGCCGAGACCTCCCAGGTCTCGTCGGGCACGAAGGCGTCGATCTCGCGTTCACGATCGACGACCAGGCGCACGGCGACCGACTGGACGCGACCGGCAGAGAGTCCGCGTGCAACCTTCTTCCAGAGGAGCGGCGACACCTGATAGCCCACCACACGATCGACGATGCGCCGAGCCTGTTGGGCGTTGACCTTGTAGAGATCGATCGGATGCGGGTGGTCGAAGGCACGCTGGATCTCGACCCGCGTGATGGCGTTGAAGATCACCCGTTTGGCCTGAGTCGGCTCGACGCCGAGGACACTGGCCAGGTGCCATGCAATCGCCTCGCCTTCCCGGTCCAAGTCGGTTGCGAACCAGACGGCCGATGCCTTCTTCGCCGCGGCGCGAAGGTCCGAGACGGTCTTCTTCTTTTCGGGCAGCACGTCGTAATGCGGCTCGAAGTCGTTCTCAAGGTCCACGCCTGGGACCGGCTGCTTGGCGCCTTTCGGCGCCTTGGCCGGCAGGTCCCGGACGTGGCCGACCGAGGCCATCACCTGAAAATCGCTGCCCAGATACTTGTTGATCGTCTTGGCCTTTGCGGGGCTCTCGACGATGACCAGTTGCTTGCCGCCGGCCGAAGTGCCGACGCCTCCGTCGGTCTTACCTCGCTTCGAGCGTGGAGCAGGAGTCTCGCCTTCGGGCTTGGCTGCAGCCGGTCGCTTGGCGGAAGCTCTCGGCGGACCCTTTTTCGAGCGGGTGGCGGAAGCAGGGGTACGGCTCGGGGTTTTCGCCATGGAGCGGGATGGGGTCGCAATTCGAGGTTCAGGGGCAGTCAAGCCCCAAAGGGCAAAGGCCATCGCGGCGGCTCGAACCCACGTTGATCGGGGGTTCGTCGAGGCCGCAAACGCACCCCTCGGGGAGTGGCCGGACCTTGCCGATATCGAACCGGCAAGGGTCGCGGATTGAAACCAATCGGAGAGGGGCGAGTCAAGCAGGGGAGCGATGGGGTCCTTTTTAGGGCGCCCTAAACGACTGGAGTCCCTTGGTTTACGGCTTCGCAATTGGCTGCGAATCCGAGTGCTGCGATTGCTTGGGAAGGGCGGATGGGGGGAGGACCAGCCCGTCGTTTGCCCCTTTGAGCCACGCCAAGACACGGTCGGCCCAGGTCGACTCAGGCTCCGTCGCGGCATCCAGCCAGAGGGCGTTCGGGATCCCCTTGAAGCGACGCAGCCACGTGCGTTGCTGCTTCCCGTAGCGTCGGGTCCGGATCTTCGTCGCCTCGATCGCTTCCTCGAAGGACATGCGACGTTCCAGGCACGCCACCGCCTCGCCGTAACCGACTGCTTCACGGGCCTGGCGACCAAGGCCCAATGCCCGCAGTCGCTCCGCTTCGGCGATGAGCCCTTTGTCATACATCGCCCGCACCCGCGCGTTCATGCGACGGTTGATGGCCTCGACAGGCCAATCGAGCCCGACGATGACGGCGTCGGGCCGGACATTCGACCGCAAGTCCGACGACCACTGCGTCTGATGGTCGCTCAGCGGGAGTCCTGTCAATCGGAACACCTCGATCGCCCGAACCGTGCGACGAAGATCGTTGGGATGGATGCGTGACGCGGCCTTGGGATCGACCCGGTCCAATTCCTCGCGAAGGGTCGCAAGCGGCATCGCTTCCAATTCGGCACGCAGCGCCGGATCGGGTTCCGGCCCTTTGAAGAGACCCTCAAGAAGGGCTCGCACATAGAGGTTCGTCCCGCCCACCACGATTGGCCAGTGACCCCGACCGCGAATCGCCTCGACGGCTGCCTCGCATTGCTCGAGCCAATCGTCCACCGTGAAGCCATCAGACGAAGGATCAACGATGTCGAGGAGGTGATGGGGCACGCCGCACCGCTCCTCGATCGTGGGCTTGGCCGTTCCGATGTCCATTCCTCGATAGACCTGCATCGAATCAGCCGAAATGCACTCGCCCCCAAGGCGCGTGGCCAATTCGATCGAGAGCGCCGTCTTGCCCCCGGCAGTGGGGCCAACGATCACCAGGATGGGAAGGGGCGAGGTCACGGTGGGCAGGGGATCGTCGAGCGCGGCAGCACGGATCGCAGGGTCCGAGGGCACCGTATCATCTCTCTCCCATGCTCAAGAAGACCATCGACAACGTGGTGGTGACCGGAAAGCGCGTGCTGGTGCGGGTCGACTTCAATGTCCCGCTCGACGACCAGGGCGCCATCACCGACGACCGCCGGATCCGACTCTCGTTGCCGACCCTGAAGTCGGTACTTTCGCGCGGCGGAAAGCTCGTCCTCATGAGCCACCTTGGCCGCCCTGAGGGCAAGGGGTTCGAGCCGGATGGCACCTTGAAGGCGGTTGCGGAGCGACTTCAGCAACTGCTCGGCGCTGACGCTCCCCACGGCGTGCAGTTTCCTTCCAATGACCCGGTCGATGACGCTGCCGCCAAGGCGGTTGCCTCCATGCCTCACTCCGGCGTGGTCCTGTTGGACAATCTCCGCTTCGTGAAGGGCGAGAAGAAGGGCGACCCGACCTTCGCCGCCAAGCTCGCTGCGTTCGGTGACATCTACTGCAACGACGCGTTCGGCACCTCGCACCGAGCCGACGCCAGCATGTACGCCGTGCCGATGGCGATGCGGAGCGGCTCCCCGGCCAAGCCTTGCGTCGCAGGGTTCCTGCTGGCAGCCGAGTTGGAGTACCTCATGGCCCGGCTCGAGTCGCCGGCCCGCCCGTTCGTTGCGATCCTCGGTGGTGCGAAGATCGCCGACAAGCTCGCTGCGATCTCGAACCTCATGAAAAAGGTGGACACCCTCATCGTCGGTGGAGCGATGGCCTACACGCTCCTCAAGGCCCAAGGCGTTTCTGTCGGGTCGAGCCTGGTCCAAGACGATTTCCTCGAGGAGGCGAAGCGGATCCTCGCCGCGTCGCGAAGCGGCTCGTGCTCGATCCTTCTCCCGGTGGACCATGTGTGCGGCCAGAAGCTCGAAGCGGGCACGCCGACCCGAACCGTCACGGGCGCAATTCCCGACGGTTGGATGGGGCTAGACATCGGTCCGGCGACCGTGAAGCTCTTCGCAGACGCCATTCGGGCGTCGAAGACCGTGGTGTGGAATGGTCCGATGGGTGCCTTCGAAACCCAGCCGTTTGATGTTGGGACGCGGGCCATTGCCGCAGCCGCGGCAGAGGCCACGGGGCGGGGGACGATCACGATCGCCGGCGGCGGTGACACGGCGGCGAGTCTTGAAGAATTCGGGCTGGCCGAGAAGTTCAGTCACGTCTCGACCGGCGGTGGGGCCAGCCTGGAGGTGCTGGAAGGCAAGCACCTGGTCTGCCTCGACGCTCTGGACGCTGCGTGAGTCTGTCCCTCTCATGCCGCGCTACGGCCTCCCAACCGAGCCGCGGGCTTGAAACCTATGGGGCGTCATCCTCTTTTTGTGGCGACGCCGCACTGAGCGTGAATTTCTCCGTAGTTGACGGTGTCGGGTCCCGCACCAAGGGCTCTCGATATAGTTTGCGTGATCCAAGGCGGCTGACCACGCAATCGGTCACGACGGCCCCAATCCAGTCGCCCTTCTCGTCGACCCTCGACTTGCCTTTTGGGTCAACTGCAATCCGAAGTCTTCCAGGCGGACCACTCTCTATGCCCTTCCATAGGCCCAGTTCCATGCCGAACTCCACGATGACTCGCGAGACCCTCTGCCCGTCACTCCCAACTGCCGCTCCCGCCTTCCGGGCATCGGGCCGGACCCGTTGGCTTGGCTTGGCCGGGCGCATCGTCGCCGGACTTCTCTTGGTGTCGACGGTTGGCTCAGCCTTCATGGCCACCTCGTCCGCCATGGCCCAAGAGGAAGAGAAGAAAAAGAAGTTCCGCTTTGGCGACCCGATGCCAACCCTCGAAGGAAAGTGGGCAGGGGACGTCCAGCCCGACTGGGCCGAAGGCAAGGCCTATGCGATTCTTTTCTGGGGCAGCGAAGCCCAGGCCTCGCGCAAGGCCTTCCTCCAATTCTGGGACATCAAGGACAAGTACGCGGGACAGATCAACCTGGTGTTCTTCACCAGCGAGAAACTCGACGAAGCCACGGCCTACATCACCAACCGCGGCGTGAAGCAGGAACTCGTCCCGGTCGGTGCTGACGTCGAAAAGAAGGGCTGGAACGCTTGGATGAAGGCCACCGGCCAATCCGGCGACTTCGCCCTCTTCATCGTCGACAAGAAGCGACGATTGGTGTGGGGCGGTGATCCGGGCGACATCGATCTGCCGCGCATTGTCAATCTCGTCCTGTCCGACAAGTACGATCCGATCTCCGAGGAGAAGGCCCGTCCTGCCCTCGAGGCCGCCCGACGTGCTGGCAAAATCCGCAACTACAACGAGTCGTACATGCACTACGACACGGCGATTGCGGTGAACCCAAGCCTCTTCACGAACATCGCCTTGGAAAAGTACAAGTTCATGCTGACCGAGGCCCGTGACCCGAAGAACGGCGCGGCGTACGGAAAGTCGTTCCTCTCCAGCTATGGCGACAACGCATCGGCGCTCATTGATCTGGCGGTCATGATCGTGACCGATACGGACCTGAAGGAGCGAGACACCGCCTTGGCCGAAGAGGCTGTGAAGCGCGTGTACGCGATGTCCGCTCCGGCACCTCGGCCAGCGGATCCGTCGATCCTGACGCGGCTGGCCACCTACCAGTTCGCCACCGGCAAGCTCAAGGACGCCGTCGAGCTTCAGATGGAAGCGTGGATGATCGCCCCCGAGTCCGCCAAGCCGGCGTACAAGATCAAGCTCGACCAGTTCCGAAACGAAGCCAAGAAGGAAGCGGCGAAGGCTGGCGCAGGCTCCTGAACGGCTACGAGCCGCTTCGAAACCTGACTCGCTGTACGCTGCCGATCCATGGCATCGACGACCTCTTCGCCGCCCATTTCCCGCGTGGCTCCCCGTCATGACCTGCTGTCGAATCCGCCGCACCGGCCGCTGATTGCGCCGAGCATTCTTTCCGCGGACTTCGCTCGCTTGGGTGAGGAGTGCCGGGCGGTTCTCGACGCCGGTGCCGACCTCCTGCATATCGATGTCATGGACGGGCATTTCGCGCCGAACCTCTCCATGGGGCCGGCAATCTGTGCGGCCACCAGGCGGGCCTGTCCCGACGCCTTCCTCGATGTGCACTTGATGGTCACCGACCCCGCCCAATTCGTGAAGCCTTTTCGTCAGGCGGGGGCCAACCACTGCACGGTGCACATCGAAGTTCTGCCCGATCCGCGTCCGCTAGCGGACACGATCCGCTCGCTGGGCATGACCGCAGGTCTGGCCTTCAACCCCGATACGCCGATCGAGCGGCTGCTCCCCTTCCTCGGGGCGTTCGAGATGCTCCTGTGCATGAGCGTCTTTCCCGGCTTCTCTGGGCAGAAGTTCATGCCGGAGGTCCTTCCCAAGTGTGCCTCGTTGCGGAGTCAGCTTCGGGACGATCAGCGGCTTGAAATTGACGGCGGCGTGGCTCCCGAGACGGTCGCCGGATGCCGCGACGCGGGCTGCGACGTGCTGGTCGCCGCCACGGCGATCTTCGCCAAGGGCGATTACCGCACCCAGATTCAGATGCTTCGCGGGAGTCAGACGCTGCGCGGGGCCTGATAGACTTCCGCACGTGGCGCCGCGCCTTGGTCCGTTGCGACGGCACCTTCGCGAGCCGCTGATCTTGGCGTTCCCGCATGACGAGCCTTCCTGCATCCACTCCCGTGCCTGCTCCCGCGTCGCTCCCCGACGACATGGGCCGCACCAACGGCGACGTGACCGAAAAGAAGGGCGTGCCTGAGGGACTCTGGATCAAATGCCCAGGCTGCGCTGAGACCGTCTTCAAGAAGTCGGTCGAAGCGAACCTGATGGTCTGCCCGAAGTGCCAACACCACATGCGGGTCTCCGGAGCGCAACGGGTTGAGCAACTCACCGACCCGGGTTCCTTCGAACCATTCAACCAAGACATGTCGCCGGCCGATCCGCTGGGCTTCATTGACGAGAAGCCCTACATCCAGCGCATCCGAGACACACAGCGGAAGACCGGCGTCAACGACGCGATGCAGACGGGCTTCGGTTTCATCAAGGGCCGCAGGGTGGTTCTCGCCTGTATGGACTTCAAGTTCTTCGGCGGCTCGATGGGATCAGTCGTGGGCGAGAAGATCACCCAATCGGTCGAGCGGGCGATGGACGCGGACCTGCCGTTGGTGATTGTGTGCTGCTCGGGCGGCGCTCGCATGCAGGAGTCGGGCTTCTCGCTCATGCAGATGGCCAAGACCAGCGCAGCGCTCGCCCGGTTCCACGAGGCCAAGGGGCTCTATATCTCGGTACTTGCCGATCCAACCACCGGTGGCGTGACGGCGAGCTTTGCGATGCTCGGTGACGTGATTCTGGCCGAACCGAAGGCGCTCATCGGATTCGCCGGCCCGCGCGTCATCGCCCAGACGATCCGTCAGGAGTTGCCTCCGGGCTTCCAGACCGCCGAGTTTCTCCTCGACGCCGGTTTCGTCGACCGCATCGTGCACCGCAAGGACCTCCGCAGTGAGATCAGCCGCGTGATCGACTATGCGGGCAAGTAAGGCTGCTGATGCCGAAGGTGATGGCCGTCGCGACGCATCGCCGAGGGCGTTGTCTTCAAAAGGCGTGGGACTCTGTGCGCTGGGCCTGATCGGATCGGTGCTCTTCGCCGCGATCTGGCCGCCGTGGAACCTCTGGTGGTGCGTGTTCGTGGCGGCAGTACCGGTTGCCGTGATCTCGCTACGGGCGAACTCGGCGTGGCGGGCGGCCCTGCTCGTCCTGCTCACCCAGATTCCGGGCTGGCTGTGGGTGCAGCATTGGATGGTGCAATTGACCCCACCCGGGATGGCTCTGTTGGTGCTGTACTGCGCTGTCTACGTCGCCCTCTTTGCCGTCGTCCTTCGTCGCATCGCCCGATGGACGCCTATCGCGACGGGCCGCGTTCCGATGGCGTTGGTCGTACCGGTGGTCTGGACGGCTTGCGAGTACCTACGAACGACGCTGGTTTTGGGCGGCTATCCCTGGTACCCGCTGGGACTGGGACTCATCGGTCCGGCGGAGGGGGATGGACTGCTCGCCCAATCGGCGTCGATCTTCGGCCTGCCGTTCCTGTCTGCGATTGCCGCAAGCGTCGCCGGGCTGCTCATCGACTGGAGCGGCATCGCCCGGAGCCAGGCGAGCACCGCCGGCTCACCGCGCCGGACGCGAGTTCTTGCCACGATCGCGGTGATGGCCGTTCAGGCCGCGAACTTGGTCTATGGCTGGATGGTGCTGGAGGCCACCGCCGCGACCGAGGGTCCGGCCGTTCTGGTGGTGCAGACCGATCTCTCCGTCTCGAACAAGAACGAGTGGTCGCGCGAGGATCAGGAGCGAGACTTCGCCGGCTATGTGCGGGAGACCCTGGCTGGGGCCTCGGCGCACCGAAGCGAAGGCGGAACGATTGATCTGGTGGTTTGGCCCGAGACCATGGTCCCTGGTTTTGGCCTGGAGCCGGCGACCCTCGCGATGTTGACCAAGGGCCGCTATTACCCAGGAGCCATCTACGCCGACAGCCTCGCCCTCATGCAGGAGCGTCTCGCCGTACCGGTCGTGGTGGGGGCGCCGGTCTACCTGGGCCTGCGACCCGATCCGGAGAAGGAGCGTTGGCTGTGGGACACCCACTACAACAGCGCCTACCTGATCAACGGCCCGCCACCATACCGCCGCTATGACAAGCTGGTGTTGACGCCCTTCGGTGAGGTCATGCCCCTCATCTCCCGCTGGGAATGGCTGGAAAAGCAACTCCTCTCGCTGAGTGCCCCCGGAATGACCTTCGATCTGGAGCCCGGGGTTGACGCCGTCCGGTTCGCTGTGCCGTGGGCCCGCCGTCCCGGAGCCCCGCTGCGGATCGTGACCCCGATCTGCTTCGAGGACACCATCGCCTCGGTTTGCCGCGAGCTCTGCTACGCGAACGGCGAACGGGCGGCCGACCTCATGGTGAACCTGAGTAACGACGGCTGGTTCGGCTGGAGTGACGACGGGCGGGAGCACCATGTCCTCCACGCCAGGATTCGTTCGATCGAACTCGGCGTGCCGATAATCCGGTGCGCCAACACCGGTCACAGCGTGGTCATTGAATGGTCGGGCCGGATCTCTGATCGGATCGGTCTTCCGCACGAGAAGGCGACCGGTACGATGGTCCGGACCATGTCGGCGAAGTTGACCACCCGAAGCACGATCTACGGCATGATGGGCGACGTCTGGCCGTGGTCGATGCTGCTGGCGACTTCGATTCTTCTCATGATTGCCCCTCGGGGCCGAATCGTCGGCGAATCGCCTCCGGTTACAAAGCGCCCTTGACACGACCGCGAACCCAACACCAGACGACTCGGTCGGAAGAACCTCCCCGAGAAAGGATGCTCGGATGCACATGACCCAGGATGCACGTCTGCCCGTTTCCGTGACGACTTGCCGGTTGGTAGGGGGTTGCGCCATGGCAGCCCTGATCGGTGTCGCTGTAACTCCCTTTGGCGGTTGCGGCGCGGCCCAGCGCTCGGATGGCACAGCCTGGAGCACAAAGGCCCAGTCTGCCTCGGGCGACGTCACCTCCGATTCGGAGATTCCAACGCCGTCTCACTCAGGCGACGAGCATGTCCTAGCGCGACCGGCCTCCCGCTCCGGTGAGGAGGGAACGCGCCGCGATCTCGCCCAGCGAGCGGGACAACTCGACCCCGGGGCGATGCGTCACGAGGCTTTGGAAGTTGCCCGTGGGGCGAGCGCGAGCAACTCCGCCATCCTTCGGGCCCACGCGATCGAGGCTCTTCTCTCCGCGCCGGCGGAGCTGGACAGTGTCGTCGGACGTGGTTTGATCGATAGCAACCGCGGCGTCCGCTTCGTCGCCGCGATGGCCATTGCCAAGACCCGGCGGACCGAACTGGCCCATCTGGTCGAGCCCCTCTTGAGCGACTCCTCCGACTCAGTTCGGGCCGCGGCCTTGGCGGCTCTCGCCGCCTGCGGTCGCAATCCTGATCTCTCGCCCCTTGCGGCAATGGTCCGTTCTGACAACCCCGAGGTGCGGGCCAACGCCTATCTGGCTCTTGGGGTCATCGGCAACCCTTCGGCCATCCCGCTGGTGCGCGAGTCGATCGGCGGGGGATTTGACCGGGCAGACCCGGCTCGGGTCAAGGTCGTCGACCTTCAGGCAGCGGAGTGTTTGGTGAGACTCGGTCGGTCCGATGATCTGGAGCCCATTCGGGCGGCCCTTTTTGCCCCGATGGAGCAGTCGGAAGTCACCGCACTGGCCTGCCAGATGATCGGACGTCTCAAGGATGCCCACTCTCGGCCCATGCTCCAGCGGCTCATCGAGGCCGAACGAGAGTCCGCCCGTCCCTCGGAAGTCCGCTTGGCCGCTCTTGAGGCCCTCGGCAATGTGGGAGTCGACGGCGATCGGCTGCTCCCCATTCTCCGGCCCTTCGTCCAGTCCCGCTCTTCGGCCATTCGGGCCCAGACGTGCCTTGCCCTTGCGGCCACCGGCTCGCAAGGCGCACTGGTCTGGCTTGATGGACTCCTTCGCGATGGGGACGCCGAGGTTCGGGTGGCTGCGGCGAGCGCGATCCTGAGCCTGACCACCGGTGAGCGAGCGTGGATGTCGTCGCCGCCACCCCAACGCTTCTGACGCGTTGAGGGTCGTCGATTGTCAACGCGCGATGGCAGGGCCGTTGGATGTATCGGGTGGCTTCCTGAGGAAGGTCCCGCATGCCGGATCGTTCGTGCGCAGCGGTGAATATGCAGCCTTTCTCCCTCACGATGCGTACATCGAGCGTTGACACCAGCGACCGCCACGGTTACAAACTTCGACTCTCGCGTTGGCTCATAAGCAGTTGATGGCCGATGCCGAGGCGATGCCCAGAGGTATGACCCCGATTTGCGGTGCTGACCCCTCGGTTCGCGTTCCCGATACACGTCTGAATCACTTCTTTGTTCACCTTGGGGCCTGCGGTTGCGGGCCCTCTCCTGAGGAAGGTACGACCCCGTGCACGTTCTGACGAAGATCTTCATCGTGCTCGTCACGCTCTTGGCTCTGGCCATTGTGCCACTCGTGGCGGTCCGCTCGACGAACGAGGGCAAGTACAAGGAACTCTGGATGGGCGAGCAGTCGCAAGCGGCCAGCGCGAATGCGAAGGCCGCCGCGCTGGAGTCGCAGAAGGCCGCCCTCGAGGCGAGCTACACCAACCAGATCACCGAGCTGAACGGCACCATCGCTACGCTTCGCCGCGACGGCGACCTCAAGGGCGCCGAGCTCCGCAAGGTGCAGGGCGAACTCAAGAGCGCCGCAACACTCCAGGCCAGCATCAACTCGAACCTCGAGATCATGGCCCAGGCTGGCAAGCAGTCGGCGACCACCAACGAGGCGTTGGTCAAGGAAGTGCGCGACCTTCGCGAGAAGGTCCTCGCTTCCGAGAAGAGTGTCATTGAGCTCGACGAAGCGGTGAGCACCCTTCAGTCGCAGCTCGAGGTGGCCGACGCTTCCCGCAAGGCCCTTCAGGAGGAACTCCAGAAGGTCCGCGAGGAGAAGGTCGCATCCGAGTCGCGCGTCGCGAAGTACATCGCCATGTACGGCGAGATCGCCGGCAGTGTCGGCGTCGGGATCGTTGACGATTCCGGCCGCGTGCCGGCTACCCGCGACCTGACCGCCACCGTCCAGAACGTGACCACCGCCAACGATCAGGTGCTGGTCGAGATCAACGTCGGTACTCGTGATGGCGTGCAGGAGGGTTGGACCCTCGTTGTCAGCGAAGGCTCCAGCTACGTCGCCGACATCCGCATCATCAAGGTCGACGTCAACCGATCGACCGGTGTCGCCAGCTTCGTCAACGCCGGTCGCTCTGTTTCGGTCGGTCAGCGTGCTGTCGCCCACCGCGGCCAGTAAGCCGCTGGACCCTTCTCGCTTCGGCATCGGCCTCGACCGACTTCACACCTCGAACGTCTGGACCTTTCCATGAGCCAAATGAACAGTTCCAGCCGACGCGCCGGCGGCGACATGGACGTGTATACCGGCCTGCTCGCGGCGGCCGCCGTGGTGTTGGCCCTGGGTGTCATCGCCCTTGTCCTCGGCAATTCGGATCACGCCAAGAGCTCCCGCTCGCCGGACGCTGGCCCCTTCACCGTCATCAACGGCTGAGAGCGACCCGGCGTCCCTCCAATGGGCCAACTAGTGGGCCGCCAACGGAAATCGTCGGGCGTCGGGCAACTGCGTGCCTGACGCCGTCCGGGTTCCGTCGATGGGCGGTCGGGCGTGGCAGCCCGCTCGCAACTCAAGACCATTTTTCCGAGGAGGCCCGCACACGCGGGCCTTTCTCGCTTATCGTGGACCTTCGCCAGATGATGGCGGTGCCTCCTGCACGGAAGCAGGGTGGGCTCAGAATTCGACGGCGGCCCCTCCGAGCGATTCTCGCTCGGCCCTCACAAGGGTGAGAATGGGCCATTCCCTGCAACACCCGGACGCGGGATGGAGTCGACTCGGTGTTCGCTCTCGACAGGCTGCTCGGTTGGTTCAGCGTCGACATGGGAATCGACCTCGGTACCTGCAACACGCTTGTGTGCGTGCGGGGAGAGGGCATTGTCCTCAATGAGCCGTCGGTCGTTGCTGTCCGCAAAGGTACGACCCATGTCCTCAACAACGGGACGGCGGTCGGCTGGGCGGCGAAGGAGATGCTCGGCAAGACGCCCGGCTCGATCTCGGCCATCCGTCCAATGAAGGACGGTGTCATCGCCGACTTCCAGATCACCGAGGCGATGCTTGCCTACTTCATCAACAAGGTGAACGGCAAGAGCCGCATCGTCGGTCCACGCGTGGTCATTGCCGTTCCTGCGGGCATCACCGCAGTCGAGCGCCAGGCCGTCAAGCAAAGCGCCCAACGGGCCGGTGCCCGCACCGTCTTTACGCTTGAGGAGCCTTTTGCCGCGGCCCTCGGAGCTGGGCTTCCTGTCGCTGAGGCGACGGCAAGCATGATCGTTGACATTGGCGGCGGCACCGCGGACGTCGCCATCATCTCGCTGGCTGACATCGCCGCATGCGAGTCGGTGCGCGTGGCGGGCGATGATTTCGACGAGGCCATCATCGACTACATGAAGAAGTCCTACAGCCTGACCATCGGCGAACAGACTGCCGAACGGATCAAGGTCGAGATTGGCAGCGCCGCCCCAATTGGGGAGACGCTGACCATGGACGTGCGCGGTCGAGATATGGTTTCGGGCCTGCCGCGCAAGACGGTGGTGACGAGCGACGAGATTCGCGAGGCCCTTCAGGAACCGATTTCGGCGATTACCGAGGCCGTCCTCCGCACGCTTGAGAATGCGGAACCGGAACTGGCGGCGGATCTGGTCGACAACGGCATCCTGCTCGCCGGCGGCGGCGCGCTCTTGCGCGGCATCGATCGCGTCATCTCCAACGCCACCGGACTCGAAACCAGGATCGCCGACGAGCCACTCACCTGTGTTGCCCGCGGAACAAGCATGTTCCTGGAGAACCTCGAAAGCTGGAAGCAAGTGCTCGACGGCGAGGATGGCGAGGGCTGAATGGCGAGGGCGCAACGAGGGCGATTGATCGCCGCTCGTCACCGGAGGCGCGATGGCTCGGGGTGATCATCGACCGCTCTTCCGCACCCGGGCTCCGACCCGACTGAGGGCGTGGCTTCTCACACTGGCCACGCTCATCGGGCTGTCGCTCCTTCCCACGCGTTGGCTCGCCGGTTGGACCGCCGACGTCGCCGGGTTCGCCAACGTCATCCTTACGCCGTCCAAGCATGCCCTCACGTCGGTTCGCCATTGGCTGCGGCCACCGCCCGACATCTTCGCTGGAGCACCTGAGAAGCTCCGGGAGCTCGAACTTCGCAACGAGGAGGCGATCAAGCGCTATCGCCAGCTCGAGATCGAACGCGATGGGCTCCAGGAGCGCATTGCCATGCTCGAACGGGCCAAACGTTGGCCGGCTGCAGGCGACCTGACCAGACTTCGGGCCGGTACGGTGATCGGCGTCACGCGGCCTTCGGCCCGTTCGGCAGGGGCTCTTCAACTCAACATTGGCGCGATGCACGGAGTGCTGCCAGGCATGGTGGCATCGATCGAAGGCGAGATCTTCGTGGGGCGTGTTGCCGAGACGGTCCAACGCTTCTCAGCATCAGTGATCCCCTCGACCGGTCTCAGCGGATTTGCCGTACGTTTCTCGCCGCCGGGCTCGCCATTCGCCCAGGCGACTAACGATGCTGCCCCGCGCGGCGTCCTCACGGTGAAGGACGACGTCTGGACCGTCGACCTTTCCCAGCCGGGGGCGATCGCCGTCGGCTGGGTCGCCTGCGTGGCGGAGGACCGCTGGCCGCGATCGGCCTTAGGGCTTCGCGTCGGGGTGGTCGAATCGGTCTCGGTGCGCGATGACGCGCCCCTCATGCGTCGCATCACGGTGCGTAGTTTCGTCGACCCGCTGCGGGTGGAACGGGTCGTCCTTGCCGACGATGCCGACCCCGCGACGGTGGAACGATCGATCGACGCGGCCCGGGAGGCGCAGCCATGAAGTGGTGGGCCTTCCTTCCGCTCCTCCTGATCGCGGTGGTCTTGGACACGAGCTTCACGCCGGTGGCCGCGATCGGCGAGATCGTCCCCCGCGTGACGCCGGCCTTCATGGTGCTCGTCGCCCTCTACGCCCATCGCCAGACGGCCTTCGCCGCAGCGGTCGTCGCGGGCATCGCGGTCGATCTCAACACGACCGAGCTCTTCGACGGCGTTCGCCCGTATGTGCTCATTGGGCCGACGGCCTTGGGCTACCTGCTTGGCACCGCGATTCTCTTGCCTCTCCGCTCGATGGTCATCCGTCGCAATCCCTTCGCTTTCGGGTTCCTCGTGGCGATCTTCTCGCTGGCCGTGATGCTTGTCACGACGCTGATCTTCTCGATCCGCGGGTGGTATGCGGGGACAACGCCGCCGTGGATGATGGAAGGGGGCAGAGCCCTCGGTTGGATGGGGGTTGAGTCGCTCCGTGCGCTCTGGTCGGGCGCCATCGCGATCATCATCGCGGTGCCGCTTCAGCGCTGCGCTCCGGTCCTTGGGTTTGCAGGCTCGGCCCCCTGGTCCCAGCGCCGGTCATGATTCGGCGAATGGGCCGAGCGCCTTGCGAAGCGGTTCGAGATGGTCGCTGTACGCTCGCCAGCGGTCGACCGAGCGGCGGTAGATCGGCTCGCGCACCTGCTGGTTGCTGGCGGTCAGCGTGGTCCGGCTGCTCTCATGGAAACGAAGGGCGTCGGGCGTGAACTCGAGTCCAAGGAACGCAAGGACTTTGCGCGTCCAGCCCTCTTGATCGTCGACGACGCCTTCGTATGGCACATCGAGAATCGGGAGGTCAAGCGTCTCATGCCAGTGGGTCATGACCCGTTCGTAGTCGACGTAGAACCGCCCGCAGTGTTCGAGGTTGTAGGCGAAGGAGAGCGCACCGCCAAAGACCTGGAAGTAGCAAGAGAGGCAAGAGTCCATCGCCTTCCGTCGGCAGTGAATCACCTTTGCTCCCGGCAGGAGGGCCTGAATCAGCCCCAGGTTCAGGAAATTCGGAGGCATCTTGTCGGTGATGATCCGAGCCGATGGGGCCAGGGCTCGAACCGGCTTGGCGTAGACCTCGGCGAACCGCTCGACCGCGCCGGCGGTCGCAAGCGGGGCAGGCGATGTGGCGATGGGAATGCCTTGGGCAATGGAGTTGGAGGTCAAGCGAGCCACTCGAAGCAGGTCATTGCGTTCCCCGGCGGCATAGGAGTTCTGAGTGGTGGAGATGATCTGCTCGATGAGCGACGTGCCCGATCGCGGCATTCCGACAATGAAGACGAAGGGAGAACCGTCGGCCTTCGATCGGGGCAACGCGGCGATGCTGGACCGCGTCCAGGAGCGGAGGATGGTGTCCACTGTCTGGCTATGGACCGCCGGATCCCAACGCTCGTTCTTCAGTCGGTTGCCTTGCTCGAACAGCGGCCACGCGGAGGCCGCGTCGCCCATGCTGTCGTAGAGGGTCGCAAGGTCGAAGGAGTACTTGATTCGCGCTGACGGTGTCAGGTCCGTCCGGGCGAGGACTGCCTTGAGGGGTGGGATCGCATCCGCCTGCCGCTTGGCGCGGAGGGCAATGATGGCGAAGGTGCTTGCAATGGCCGGAACGGTGGCGGCCTTGTTGAGGACCTTCTCGATGGTGGTGATGGCGTCCTGGAGTCGCCCTGCGAAGTGAAGGATCTCGGCCTTTGTCGCCACGAATCCGTGATTGGCGGGGTCAAGGGCGATTGCTCGGTCGATGGCGGAGATCGCGTTGTCCCAGGCGGCCTCTCGCTTCCATGTGTAGGCGAGGATCGAGTGGAGTGGTGCGTTGCGAGGCTCAATCGCCAGGGCTTGGGCGATCCGCTCGCGGGCGGCTGGCAACCGTTCGATCGCCGTAAGGCAGGTAGCCAAGGCCCGAAGTACAGAGACGTTCCTCGGTTGGGCGCGGGCCAGCTCCTCGAGCAGAGGAATCGCTTCGGCCCAGCGACCGGCCTGCTGCAACGCAGTCGCTTGTTGCGAAAGCTGCTGGAGCCGCTGTCCTGGGTTGGGTTGCTGCGAAAAGGAGGGGAAAGGTGGGAAGCTGCTCGCCATGGGAGTCCGGGGCTGGGGGCCGTCGCAATGTGGGCACGATATCGCGAGCCGAGAACGAGGCTCCGCGACGTGTCGAGACCAACCCGCGCGAACCGAGTGGTAGAGTGGGACGCTATGAGCGCAGGCACCGCCGAACGGCGTCCGATGATTGTGGTCGACGATGGCCTTGGGTCGTTTGGTCCATTGTGTGATCTTCGGCCGAGCTACGCCCTTCGCACGGGCGCGGTCACCACCGTCGAGCGCCTGCAAGAGGAAGCCCGGGGCGAGGTGGTCGGTTTTCGGGTGCCGCCTCGGCTCGCGGCGTTGGTGGCAGAGGCGAGCCGCCTACCGACCAATCGGCTCCCGGATGGGGACGGGTTTCTCTTTGTCAATGGGCGGCTCCTCTCGCTTGCTGCTCTGACCGCGGTCCCGGGAGATGGCGACGAGGGAGCCGTCGTCCGCGCGGACGGCACGTTGATCGCAGCGTGGCTTCGGCGAACCACGGCAATCCTCCTGATGGATACGGGTCGATTGCCTGACGGCGTTCCAGTGGCGGTATCGGAAGCCCCGCTGCTCGCCACACCCTGGGAACTTCTCGACCGCCTCGGTCCGCTCATCACGGCGGATGTCGAGAGGATTGGCGGGAATGCCGATTCGCTCGGTTACCGCGTCTTGCCTGCGAGAGATCCCGCGCGTATGGGTGAGCACCTCGTCCTCATCCACCGATCGGCGACCATCGCCCCGTATGTCGTCTTTGACACCACGGCGGGCCCCATTCACGTCGGACCGAAAGCGGTGATTCGGCCCTTTGCCGTCCTTTGCGGTCCCTGCTCGATCGGGGCAGGGACGACGGTCTCGGATCGCTCCCTCATCAAGCCAAACACGGCCTGCGGTCCGCAATGCCGGCTCGGTGGTGAGATCGGCGGAACATCCATCATCGGGTACTCCAACAAGACGCACGATGGTCACCTCGGTGACAGCATCCTGGGCGAATGGGTGAACCTTGGAGCAGGCACCGACAACTCGAATCTGTTGAACACCTATGGCGAGGTGCCCATTCGCCTTGAGCCCGAGGGCCCAAGACAGCGGAGTGGCCGCATCTTCCTCGGCTCGGTCATTGGGGATCACGTGAAGTGCGCCATCGGTACGCGCCTCATGACTGGCACCGTGATTGGTACCGGTGCGATGATCGCCGGCAGCACGCCGCCGCCCTCGACCGTGCGCCGATTCGCTTGGATCACCGACGGCGGCGAGCGTCGATTTGCGTTGGGCAAGTTCATCGAGGTCATGCGGGCGGTGATGAAGCGGCGGTCGCTGGAGCCAGGTCCGGCCTATCTCGCCGAGATCGAGGCTGTCCACCGGACCAGCGGGGACGATGACGGAGCGGCCTCATGAGCCGACGGCTGTACCTGATCGATGGTTACGCCCAGTTCTTTCGGGCCTATCACGCGATTCGCTCCGGTCTGACCAGTCCGGTGACCAACGAGCCAACGAACCTGACCTTTGGGTTCGTGGCGATGATGCTCAAAATCCTCCGCGACGAGAAGCCCGACTACCTCGCCGTTGTCCTGGACGTCTCCGGCGATCGGGGCACCTTTCGCTCCCAGATCTATCCTGAGTACAAATCCCATCGTCCGCCGCCCCCGCAGGACTTTTCGCCCCAGGTAGAACGCTGCCTCTCGCTCCTTCCGCTCTTTGGCGTGCCGACCTACGGTTGCGAGGGCATGGAGGCCGATGACGTCATCGCCACGATCGTGCGGCGGCTCCGGGTGAGCGAGCCGGACCTGGAGATCAGGATCGTCAGCAAGGACAAGGATCTCGGGCAGCTCGTCGACGAGCGGGTGCGTCTCTACGACGTGCACACCGGACAATCGCTTGGCACTGAAGAGCTGTTCGAGAAGAAGGGGATCAAACCCTCGCAGGTCGTCGACATGCTGGCCCTGATGGGTGACTCCGTCGACAACGTGCCGGGTGTTCCCGGCATCGGGCCGAAGACCGCGGCCCAACTCATCACCGAGTTTGGTTCCCTCGAGGAGTTGCTCAAGCGTGTCCATGAAGTGAAGGGCAAGAAGGGCGAAGCGATCGCCGCGTCGAGGGAGACGCTGGCGCTCTCGCGTTCGCTGGTGGAACTGAAGGACGACTGCCCGGTCGACTTTCGGCTGGAGGCGACGGCGGTCGAAGGAAAGAAACTGCACGTCCCCGAGCTCCTCGACACGATGCGCGAGCTTGGCTTCAATCGCCATCGCGATGATCTCAGGACGATTGCGGCGGCGATGGGGGTCGCGGTCGCGTCCCCGTCGGCCGGTGAGGGCGCTGCGGGCATCGCGACACCAACGACCCGCCCGGCGGCCCGCAAGGCCGAGGCTCGCGAGGACGACGGGGCAGGGACGCTCTTCGGAGCGTCGCCCTCGTGGGGTGGCGCTGGGGGAGGTGAGGCAAGCCACACCAGTCTCAACCTCGACGGCGTGCACCTTCCGAGCGGCGACTATCGCGTGCTGCGTTCGGCCGCCGAGATTCAGTCGGCCCTCGACGCGGCCCGTGCCACGGGCCTGGTCGCGATCGACACCGAGACGGATGGACTCACCACCCGCACCGCGAAACTCTGCGGCATATCCCTCTCTTGGCAGGTCGGACATGGTGTCTACATCCCGCTTCGTTCGCCTGACCCGGCCGGGCACTGTGCTCCGCAAGCGGTGTGTGACCAGGTGCGGCCGTTCCTCGAGGATCCGAGCGTCCGCAAAGTCGGCCACAACCTCAAGTTCGACCTGAACATCTTCCGCGGCGCCGGTCTCACGGTGCGCGGACTTGCCGCGGATTCGATGATCGAGAGCTACCTCGTCGACTCGACCCGCTCGAGCCACGGCCTCGACGCCCTCGCCGAGAACATGCTCGGCTACCGCACGATGCCGATCTCCCAGGTCATCGGCGAAGGGAAGGGCGAGCGGACCTTCGACCAAGCCCCACTCGAGCTCGCCGGCCCATATGCAGCCGAAGATGCCGACGTGACCTTGCGCCTACACGAGGCGCTCGCTCCGCAGATCGCGTCCATGCGGCTCACCACGCTGCATGACGAGGTGGAGCTTCCTCTTGTCGAGGTACTCGCCGAGCTGGAATGGAACGGCATTACCGTTTGCCCGATCGAACTCGATCGCCAACGCGATGGGCTCTCTCGTCGGATCGAGGAATTGCGTCGCGAGATCTCCAGCCTCGCGCCCGTGCCCTTCAACCCCGACAGCCCGAAGCAACTCGCTGCGGTTCTCTTCAACAAGCCCTCTGCTGAGCCGCCGGGACTGGGACTGAAGCCGATCAAGAAGACGAAGACCGGATTCTCAACCGACGTCGAGGTCCTTGAGAAGCTCGCCGACGATCCTGACATCGAGACCCCGTTGCCGGGGCGCATCGTCGAGTACCGCCAACTCACCAAGCTGGTCGGCACCTACCTCGTCGCCCTCAAGGACGCGATTCTCCCGTCGACGGGCCGCGTGCACGCGAGCTTTCACCAGACCGTGACGGCCACCGGACGGCTGAGTTCCAGTGATCCGAACCTCCAGAACATCCCGATCCGAACCGATGTCGGGCGCGAGATTCGGCGGGCCTTCGTCGCCCAGAAAGGCCACCTCCTCCTGGCGGCCGACTACTCGCAGATCGAACTGCGCATGCTTGCTCACCTTTCGCGCGATCCCGCCCTGATCGAAGCGTTTCGGCAGGGAATGGACATTCACACCGCCGTCGCCGCCGAAGTCTTTGGCGTCGATCCGCCGAAGGTCACCGGCGAGATGCGCACCGTCGCGAAGATGGTCAATTTCGGCATCGTCTACGGCATCACTGCGTTCGGGCTCGCGCGCCGCCTCGGTGGCGGGACGACGAGGCAGCGGGCCCAGCAGATCATCGACGGCTATCGCGCCCGCTTCTCGCATATCGGGGCGTTCCTGACCGCTTGCGTCGAGCGGGCCCGTGCCCAAGGCTATGTCGAGACGATCCTGGGACGTCGTCGGCCCACACCACAGGTGCACTCCCAACAGCCGCAGGAGCGGGCCTTCGGCGAGCGCATCGCGATCAATACCGTGGTGCAAGGGAGTGCTGCGGATCTCATCAAGGTCGCCATGGTGCGCCTCCATCGCGAACTGCCGAAAAAGCACCCGCGGGCGAAGATGCTCCTTCAGATCCACGACGAACTTGTCTTTGAGGTGCCCAGCGAGGAAATCACCGCCGTGACCCAGGTCGTCACCGAGGCGATGGAACGGGCGATGGAACTCACCGTTCCCCTCAAGGTTGAGGTCGGCACGGGGCCGAGCTGGCACGACTGCTGATCGAGACCGCCCAGAGGCTCCCAACGACAACGGCCTCGTCCACGAATGGGCGAGGCCGTCGTCGTCGTGTCCTGCGTAGCGAGGCGGACGGGAATCGAACCCGCAACCACCGGCGTGACAAGCCGGTACTCTAACCAATTGAGCTACCGCCCCTTGCGTATGTGCCCTCGCGTCGCTGGTGGCCCCGGCGAGGGGGCCTTGGCGTGCGAGGGATTGGGAAGAATATCACTCAGCGGAAAACCGTCAAGGGCTTGGGCCGTTTGCGGACCCCTCGGGGATCAGTCCGCGAACCAGTCGCTGCCGGCGGCCGCCGAGGCAACCTGCATGTCGCTCAGCGGTTGCTGGCATAGTCCGGCTCACGACCGGGAATCCACTTGATGTTGCAGCCGATGGAGGGGAGTTGCTCGCCTGCGATCGGCTCGCCACGCAGGGTCGCGTCGATCGCCGCACGGAGGTCCCGCCCGCTCACGGCAATGCCATTGGTCGGCCGGCTATCGTCCAACTGCCCCCGATAGACCAAGCGCTGCCCCGCATCGAATAGAAAGAAGTCCGGCGTGCAGGACGCTCGGTAGGCCTTGGCGACGCGTTGGTCCGCATCGTGGAGGTAGGGAAAAGTCCAACCGGCCTCAAGGCTCTCGGCCCGCATCGCTTCGAAGTTGTCCTGTGGGTACTTGTCGGGGTCGTTGGAGCAAATACCAACCACCGCAAGCCCCCTAGACGCATAGTCACGTGGGATACGTCCCAACTCCTCTCGAATGTGCCTCACAAACGGACAGTGATTGCAGATGAACATCACCAGCAGGGCCTTCGCGGTCCCCATTGAAGCGAGCGAGACGTGACCGCCGCGCGCGTCCGGCAAGTCGAAGGGAATCGCCAAGGTGCCGAGCGGCAACATCGTGGAGGGTGTCGGAGGCATGGGGCGGTATCGTAGTGCCGGGCCGACCCCTTTTCGGCTGCAACCCATGACTCACGTTCGAGACGAAGGCCCAAGTGACGACGACCTCCGACGCTTCGGCAGCGAGGTGGCGTATTGCCCCGACTGCGGCGCGGAGGTCTGGGACCAGGCCGATGTCTGTCCAACTTGCTTCGCCTACCTCGGCGGTGATACCTCACGCCGGCGCGGTCAGCGCCATCGCCGCTGGCGGACAGCCGTGATTCTCATCATCCTGGCCAGCATCGCCGTCTCGTGGGTTGGAATCCACTATCTCCTCCAGATGTTCCGTTGAGAGGAGAGGTCAGGCAACGTCGTCGGAAGCCGCGAACCACTTGGAGGCGGAAAGGGCCGAGGGGAATCGGTTCTGCTCGGAGCGAACGGGGCCGACCGTTGAGCCGACGCTGCGCCGAGCAGGCTGTCCGACGCGAACATCCCGCGGTTCGCGACGGCTGGCCGGCGAGGAGCGGATCGAATCGGCCTCGTCGACCTGGACTTCGGCCGCGTGCAATTCTTCGGTGAGATACCCCGGGCCGCTGTGATGACCAGCGCAATTGCCTCGCACGGCGTCGGCAAGATAGCGACGCATCTTCGAGAGGCCGCGGTGCTTCCAATTGTTGATCGTTGTGACGGTCACGCCAAGGCTTCGGGCTGCGTGCTGGTAGCTGCGACCTTCGCAGACGATCAATCGAACCGCGCTGTGCTCGTCACTGGTAAGCAACCCCATGGCGGTCTGAAGGACATCGCCATCGACGGCAATCAACACGTCGGCATCGTCACTGGCTTCGGGGCAACCGCCGCTGGCGTGACGCTCACTGAGTAGCTCGCGCAGCCGATTCGCTCGGGCATAGCGCCGTCGAAGCAAGTTGTGGGCGATCTTGAGAAGGTAGCTCACCGAGATGGTGAGTCGCTCCAGCTCGGGATGCTGAAGAAGGCGAACGAACACTTCCTGAGCGAGGTCTTCCGCCACTTCGGGTGTGGTCGACTTCCGCAGAAAGGCGTACACCCGTTCGTAGAAGCCATCGAAGAGGGAGAGGACCAATTGGGCTCGAGTGCTTGGGACCGGCATATGAGGAGTTCCTTCCGCCGAGCCCCGTGGTGAGCGTTGGGGGCGCGGTGGGTGTCCCTGCCCGCCGTGGGTCCGAGTCCGTGGACCCCGTTCTGACGGCACCCTGACGGTGCCGTGAGGCGTGCGACTCGATGTCGATCCGGAGCGTCCGACCGCAATAGACGTCCGCGGCATCGTCCTCGGGAGCACAGGTGGAGAACCTGTCACCCGCGAAGGCACGCATACAACCCGCATGGGTCCGAATCCTCTAGCGGGAAATCACCCAAAACGCGCAAGTCAAATGCAACAGCCCCTCCCAAAGCGGATTTCTGGCAGGAAGTGACCGTGAACGCTCCTAGCTCGAACCCATTCTGTCGGGAGAATGCCTGCCTTCGTACCCGGGCGGTCGCGAAATCAGGTGGCAACCGGATTCTGAACGCTCCGCCTGCCCGCATGAACCCAAGGGGTTACTAGGCGCGTGGTGCCTGTCCCCGAAGGGCTGCGATGGGCTGGTCAGCGACCACCGAGCAATCGGTCATCGCGGTCATTCGGACAGTTCGCTTGCGAATCGGAGCAAGCCCCCAATCGGTTCAGGCTTCGACTTCGCTGAACGGTTCAGCCTGCGAACGCCTCGCTGCCTCTACACTACATGTTCCTCCTCACACACCAGGCTTGAACGAGCCGCTGCATTCTCGGAGCAAGAGACTGATGCCGAATCCGACGCCGTCCGGTCCACAACACTCGCAACCCACCTCCGGCACCACTGGACCTGGAACGGGCAGCGGCACGATCACGGTGGTCGTTGCCGATGACCATGCGCTCATCCGCTCGGCGCTTGTTGGTGTGCTGAACGCCACGCCCGACCTTCGCGTTCTTGGCGAGGCAGCGACGATGGAAGAGGCTCACACCGAGACGCTCGCCAAGTCGCCGCGCGTGCTGGTGCTCGATGTCGACATGCCCGGCAAGGACGCGTTCCAACTCGTCACCGAGTTGCGTCGCGATCGGCCCGGCACGGATGTCCTGGTCCTCTCAGGCAGCGTGCAGGATCGACTCATCCAGTCCGCACGTCAGGTTGGCGCGAAGGGCTACGTCGCGAAGATCGATCGTACCGATGCCGTCATTGACGCTATTCGGGCGATTGCAAAGGGACAGACTTACTTCTCCTCGACCGTGCAGACCCGCATTGTTCCCGAGGACGCCAAGCGCGCCGCCGGCGCTACCAAGGGCGAGCGGCTCTCGGATCGCGAACTCGAAGTGCTTCGCTATGTCGGTCGTGGCTTCGCCAAGAAGCAGATCGCCGAGATGATGAACATCTCCGTCAAGACCGTCGACAAGCACGTCACGACCGTGATGGACAAGCTCGACATTCACGATCGCGTCGAGCTTGCTCGCTACGCGATTCGCGAAGGCCTCATCAGTGCCTAAGTGGGCCTGAATGGCGCATGCGGCCTGACCACGCCAGCCACGATCCTTCCGGCATGATGCCAGCAGGTTCGGGCTGTCCTGTCGCTTGGCGATGTGAGACGGAAGTCGTGGTGGTCAAGCCGGCGGGGAGTTCGAGCGAAGGCGCCGCGGACGCGGCGCTTGAGCGAGTTCGTCGCAGCGAACGATGGCCCTTGGCCCGCTTGCCGCATCGGCTCGATCGCGTCACCCGCGGATTTCTGCTTGTCGCTCGCGATGCGGCCAGTGCCGCCCGTCATGCGGAAGCGATACGGGCGAGAAGTTGGGTGAAGGTGTATCTCGCCCGACTCTCGGGTCGCGACCCGACTGCTCTTGTCGGCAAGCACAAGGCGTTTCTCAAGCGGGACCGCATGCGTGCGACCGTGGTTCGCTCGGGCGGCGATCCGGCGTTTCTCGACATCCTCGCGGTGGCCCAAGCACCTGAGCGCGAGGGACAGTGGCACGCGGTGATTCGCCTGCACACGGGGCGCTATCACCAGATCCGGATTATGTGCTCCCATCTGGGCTGCCCGCTGGCCGGCGACGTCGAGTATGGCGCCGCGCGAAGCGTGGAAGATCCCTCACCAATGCTCGAGCACGCGGTCTTCTCGTTTCCATCGGCCGCGGAAGGCAGCGGGCGCGTCACGCTCTGGAACCCCAACGATCCCAACCGCGAGCCCATCGCTCAGTCGGTGGTGGATGCACTGGCCGCAGCGGCCGGCAGCGCCAACGCTATCACCTGATCGCTGCGAAGCGGACGGTCTTGACCGTCGACCCAGCGCGAGGTCGACAGTCCATCGGTCACGAGCTGGCTGATACCGCGGCGAAACCGGCGGGTCTCGTTGGCGTCGAAGGCCGCGGTCACGACACCGGTCAGTCGAGCGGGCGTGAGCAGGTCCGCGAAGCCCTCACTCTTGGCCAGGAGCGAGAGGGAACTGCCTTCGATCGAGAGCGTCAGGTCGCCCTCGCCTGGCGTGCCCGTCGGCCAAGCGAATCCGCCACCGCCGTAGACCCCGACCTTGCCGTCGCTCACGACGACATATCGGAGCGTGACGTTCATCGCCGTCTCATCGACTGGCGTCCGACCGGGAAGGGGGATCCACAGCAATTGGGCGTGCAAAAACTGGCCGTTCTGAACGCCGCCCCGCAGGAGTTCCTCCAGCGCGACATCGCTGAAGTACATCGACTGATCCGCCTCGGCCGAGGTGTAGGCTGCGAAGGGCAGCACTCCGTCGAGCGTCACCGGTGTTGAGCCAAGCCCTTCAACACGCACCTCGGCGCCGTCGCCGCCAAAGGTCGAGGTCCACCAGGTACCGCAGCCTTGGAGGCCGCCAAGGGCAGCGGCAAGACCAAGGTGGATTGCCCACGGTCGGGCGAGAGCGGCAAGCAGCGAGCGACTCGTCTCGCAGGAGCGATCGGAAGCGGGGACGTTCGACGGGCCGTTCATGCGGCGGAAGCGTAACAGTTCGCCCGAGCCTTGGTACGTCACCAGCGGCGAACCGATCACTCGGCCTGCCGCAGCGACTCGGCGGCGGTGAGGAGCGCCTGCTGTTCGCCATCGACCAGCAGCGTACCGCGATCCCGAATGCCCAAGAGGGCGAGGGCATTGCGTTGGGCGATGTTCTGAAGCTCCCGACGGGGTAGCGTCGGAAGGCCCGTGCCATGGATGGCAACGGTCAGTCCGTAGAGACGCTCCAACGCTGCGGCAGGCGTTTCGAAGGGAAATCCGCTGGCAAAAAGGACCTTGCCCAATACCCCGGCATCAGCGGCGGCACAGAGCCATCGGTAGGCATCCATCGGCCGCCGAAGCGAGGCCGCGCAATGGGTGTAGGTGTTCTCGAACTTGGCTAGGAGGATGAGCGTCTCCTCGATGTAAGGTGTGCCGAAGGAAGCGAAGAGGACGCGAAGGGAAGGGAAGCTCCGCAGGGCTTCATCCCAGTGCGTCGGCCGGTCGCACTCCATGATCGCTGCGGGCGGCATCGGGGTCGGGCGACTGACGACCACCGGAAGGCCCTTCTCAACACACCGCTCCCAGAGCCGCATGGCTTGGGCGTGGGTAGGAGGGCAGCCCTGAAGCGAAGGGCTGACCGAGATGCCGGCGAAACCCAAGTCCTGAGCTCGCTCCAATTCGTCGCGCCAATCGGGGCTAAGCGGATCGATGCCAGCAAAGCCGACCAGTCGATCCGGTCGACTCCGGATCGCCAAGGCAAGGACCTCGTTGCGCTGGTCGCACTGAAGACGCCGGGCCTTCGAACCCAGGACGAACGCCCGAGCCACGGGCCGCATGGCTACCGCGTGGGCATCCTCGTTTGCTTCGGTGACGACGAGCCGGTCGGCGGCTGCCCGGCGAAGAAGGCCTCCCAGGACGGGGCCCAACTCGTCTCGCGACGACCAGATTCGCGTGTCGGTATCGCAAATCACGCTTCGATCCTATCACAGCACTTCGAGCCGTCTCCTTCGCCTATCGGGCGCCCAATTCTCTGGCGTGGACGTCACGCGCCGGTGCTGGCTTGGGCTGGTCCAGCCGAGCCTGATATCGGGCTGTGGTGGGGGACGATGCCACCCTATACTCGCCGCCCCATGTCGCCTCCCGTCGAACCCAAGGCCCCCCAATCGAACGCACCGTCCGCGGTGGGATGGACCGCTGAGACCCTCGCGGCGGATCCGCATGCCCGCGACGACAAGGCCGAACGGGTCCAAGGGATGTTTGGGGCCATCGCCCGGCGCTACGACCTGAACAATCGACTGCACTCCTTCGGGCTTGATCAACTCTGGCGGCGGACCGCCGTCCGTTTGGCGGCGGTGGGACGGGAATCCGATGTCGTCGATGTGGCCTGCGGAACGGGTGATCTGACCGAGGCGTTCGCCAGCGCAGGGGTCCGGAGCGTCCTAGGGATCGACTACACCCCGCAGATGCTCGATCTGGCCCGGCTCAAGTCCGATCGGCTGACCCGGCGAGCCCAAGCCCGCCAGCGGCCGCGGCCCGGACCCGAACCGACCTACCGCGAAGGGGACGCGACGCGACTGGACCTTCCAGACGCCTGTGCGGACGTCGTGTCGATTGCCTTCGGCATCCGTAACGTCTCGGACCCGGCAAAGGCGATCGCTGAGTTTCGCCGCATTCTCCGGCCCCGAGGCCGGCTGGTGGTGCTCGAGTTCTCCGAGCCGGCGAATCCGCTCCTACGGTGGGGGAATCGCGTGTACTGCCGGCACATCATGCCCTGCACCGCGACCTTGATCGCTCGGGATCGGTCGGGGGCGTACAAGTACCTCCCGCGCTCGGTTGAGACCTTCCTGACCCCTGAGCGTCTCGCTGACCTCGTCCGCTCGGCCGGCTTCTCGGGCGTCGATCAGTTCCCGCTGACCTTCGGCGTCTGCACCGTGACGGTCGGTCGGGTCTGACAGCATCCGAGAGCGTCGCGGCCGGACCGGATCCAAGGCTCTTTCCGGCGATGTGCTCGGTTCTGCGCCCTTGGCAGCTAGACTGCAACGCGTTGGCCCCGGCCCGGTTGGATGTCCGTCGCCAACCGCCAGACGTCCGTCTGGGTTGGCTTGAGCTCCTACGCCACGCGCGAAGAGGTCTCGATTGCTGAAGACCGTCGAACGAGCCCTGATCAGGAAAGCGAAGCGCGGCGATGCCGCCGCCATTGAACGCCTGATCAGGACGCACCAAGAGCCGCTCTATGCGTTCATGTTGCGGCTCTCCGGTCGACCGGACATCGCTGAGGACATGGTGCAGGAGGCCTTCGTGCGGGTCCTGCGGAATTTGGATCGCTTCGACGACCGCTTCCGCTTTTCGACATGGCTCTTCACGATCGCCCGCCGACTGTATGTGAACCATTTGCAGAAGCACCGTCCGAGCTACGACTCGGAAACGGTTGGCGACTGGCAGGGCGCTTCGCAACGCCCCGACGAGCTGAGCGCCGCTCACGAGCACCGTGAGCACGTGCGCGAACTTCTCGCCGTCGCGTTGGACTCGCTCAATCCGCAGCAGCGAGAGATCGTCCTCCTCTTCCATCAGCAGAACTGGCCCATCCAGGAAATCGCCGTCCATCTGAGCATGCCCGAAGGCACGATCAAGAGCCATCTCCATCGGGCTCGCAAGCGGATGCAGGAAGAGATTTGCCGAAATCGCGTGACGCGGGACCGGGCCCTTGAATCCTGGGGCGTCTCGCATCACGACGATGCGGCCCTGGGATGCGAAAACGATTCGATCTACAGCACCGTGCGAACGCCGGTGGAGCCTGATGACCTGATGCCGTAAGCCGAGACTTCCGAACCCTCCCATGTCGCCCGCCCCTGACCAACCTCACGATCCTCGCCGCCGCCGGCGGAAGAAGTCGTCGCCCATGCCCCGCCCTCGTCTTGAGGTCGATGGTGGGGTGGTCGGCCAGCCGGAGGACACATTGGGCGACAAGTTAGGTGATGTTCTGCGGGCCATGCGCGAGGAGCAGGAAGGCGGCGTCAGCCCCGACCTGTCCGAGACGGTGATGCGTCAGCTCGGATTTCGCCGAGCGACGGCCCGGGCCTCGCGCCGTGAACGCATTGGCCGTTGGGTGCGCCGCGCGTCGAGCGCGTTGGCGGTCCTGGCCCTCGCCGGTGGCACCCTGTGGGTCGTCCACACGTCGCGCCTCGATCGGACGCGTGATTCGTCGATGGAAGAGGTCGTGCGGGCGTCGCTAGAACACAAGAGCCGCCTGCTGGGCGACCTCGCCGAATGCGTCCGGCCGTTTGATCAGTTGCAGCGCACCGAGTCGACCGGCCTCGAATCCGACCTCCCGGGTGGTCAACGTCCCGCTCGAACGCCTGCTCCGCCGACCATTCCGCAGCCTCTTCGCGACGAGGCCAGACCGGCCGAAGCTCCCCACAAGAGGGCATGACCAGGTGCGATTCGCGACCGAGTCACGCCGAGCTTCGATCACACAGGGGAGAGCGAGTTTCGCTCGCTGGCGGCCTTGGTGGTCTGCCTGGTGCCTCGTGGTGCTTGCCGCCATCGGCCATCGCGTCAGCGCGTCGCCCCTCGTCCTGGTGGTCATGGAAGAGTCGCGGCAGGAGGCGAAGGCGAAGGACGCTGTCACGCCAGCGATTTTGCCTCGGATCTACGCGGCGCTTGACAGTGCACCGCCTGACGTGGACGCGTGGGTGCGTCTCCTCGATGGTCGCACCTGGCTGACCGATCCGAGCGTCGCGCCTTTCGTCGAGTCGATGGCGCGGACGCTCGTCGGGGCGATCGGTGAGGACACCCGCTCGCCGCGCGGCGTTTCGTCGTTGGCGGCGCGTCTCGGCATGCCACCGATCGAAGCCTGCGACCGCTATCTCGGACGCGATGTGCGTTTTCAGATCCGCGGCTCGGGCGAACAGCTCGACTGGTGCTTGGTCACGCTGGTGAACGAGAAGGACATGGATCACCTGATCCGAAGCCTCCGGGCAGTCATTCGTGGCGGCGGCATCTACACCTTGCCCGAAGATCACATGGCCTTGGCCGTCCATGGCGAATGGCTGATCCTGGGTCGATCGGTGGAAGCTCCTCTTTTCACCGATTGCATCCAACGACTCGCCGCGAGTCCCGCACCGTCCCTTCGGCAGACCCTTGCACAAGCTGGATTGAACACCAACGAATTGGGGACCGTGGGCGATGGGCGTCTCGCCATCGTCTTTTCCGGCCCGAAGCCCTTGTCGGGTTGGAGCGCGATCGCCCTCGAGGCGAAAGCGGGGCAGTTGAGCGGATCGCTTCGCGGATCCTACACCCAATCGCCGTTGCCGCGAACGACGTCGATGCAACTCGATGTCTCGCTCCTGGAGAGTTTCGACAACGTGTGCCTGGGGGCCCAAATCGATCCGATCGCGACCGAGGTCGATCCAGGCGACAGCTTCTTCGTACAGCGATTTCCAGCGCTCCTGCGAAGCCCGGCGGCGCGCAGCAATCTCGGCTCGACGCGGCTCCTCCTGATCGGTGAAGTGGATGGCGCTCGCGCCAACCCGCCGCTGGGTATGCGCTGCCCGGCCGTTGCCCTTGCCTACGAGGTCGATGATGCCGAAGCAGCGAGGCAGGACCAGGATCGCATGATCGCGTCGCTCGTTGAGCATGAGCGCCGCCACGATGGCCTCCAGTCCATTCCGCCCATCCAATTGCCAGATGGGACTTCAGGCGACCCCAGCGAGCCGCGCTCTTACGACTCGCACACGCTGATGGAACAACTCATCGGACAGCATCCGCTCGTCCGGACGGTCAGCATCAACTGGCAAACCCTTCGCTGCGGCGACCGCTCCTGGCAGGTGTATGCGACCCATCCCGAATGGCTACGTTCAGTGGCCACGGCCTTGCAACGACTTCCCGCCGCGAAGTCCGAGCCGACCAACCCGATCACCAGCGCCGGGCTCCTGAACGGCCAGCGCGTCGCCTCGCACCTGCGAAGTTGGGTCGGAGAGGCGGCAGCCTTCCAATCCGATCGACCCGCCGAGTTTGCCCGTGGCATCGAGCTCATCGCCTCCGTGGCCGAGCGCTTCGGTGGCGTTCGTTGGGTCATGAACCAGCCCGACGACCACGTCATCGAACTCTCTCTGAAGGCGACGCTCACCCAACCATCGGTCGGCGAGCCGGCTCGCGTCACCCCGCCGAAGTGATGCCGGGGTCAATCTCGGCCGTGCACTCTCGTTCTAACTCTCCAACCGCCGATCGCGCAGTAGCGCCGCCCGATCGAGCTGCATGACCAGTTCGACCTCGCCCACGTCGACGTCGAGCATCTGGGCGATCTCGATCGCGTTGCGTCCGCGAGCGACAAGCCGACGGACATCGACCGCGAGTTCCTCGCGCGGGCGACGCGTACGGGGATGGGGCTCGATGATCGAGCCTGAGACGGAGACGCTTGGTGCAGGCACGCCTCCGCTCGCAGGAGAGACCGAGAGGGTCGAGGCGTCGAGGGCGACCCCGCCATGCGGGGCCGTCTGCACACTCGGGCTCGGTGCCGATCCGACCGGTGGCCGCCCGGAGCGCAGCTCCTGTTCGAGCTGGGCAACCCGTTGGGCGAGGGCTTCGATGGCGTCTCGCAACGCGTCATCGCGACGTCGGCCTTCGTGATCGGCCCGATGCGCCTCCGCGCGCGGCGCTTCGCTGGATTGGACCGTGGGCCGCACCGTTCGTGTGGCGTCGCGCTGCGTTGTCGGCGCCTCAATCGTGATCGCCTGCGGCGGTGTCGGTGAGACTGATGTCATCTGCGTTTGCGATGGCAGACGCGAACGGACACGGCCTAACGCGAGGGCGAGCGTGACCGAAGCCACGAAGATGGCCCCACCGAGAATCAGGGATGCGAGGAGCACTGAGTCCATCGCGCTACCCATGGGCCATCGTGATCGCCGCGAACGCCCATTGGCGGAATCGCGTGGGAGCGGCAAAGTTCACGAAGGAAGGTCGAGTGGTCTGCGGGGAAGACCGAGGAGGCGACCGTCTATGGCAGAATACCAGTCATGGCGCGGCGCACCAGCAAAACTTCTGAACGACGTGCGTCGGGAGAAGACCTGCTCTTGGCCATCGCGCGACATCCGCTCGCGACTCGCGTTCATGCTCGCCTGATCGAACGATGCGGTGGCGAACGATGTGGGTGTTCCTATGTAGTGGATCGTGCGATGGAGGGAAACGCGCCCGGGCACTGGATCGTCGTGGGCTGCAGCGGTGGACCCGATTCGACGGCGTTGGCAGCGATCCTTGCAGCTCTTGCCCAGCGTCGACGGCGCGGTTCGCAACGGGTGCCATCGCCGTTGCTCGTCGCGATTCATCACGGGTTGCGAGCCGAAGCCGACGAGGAATGCGCTATGGTTGCCCGTCTGGCCCGACGACTCGGAGTGTCAGCCAAGCGCATTGACGTTCGGCCTGCCCAGCGGCCGGGGAACGTCGCCGCCAACGCTCGTGACGACCGGTACGAAGCGCTTGCGATGGCGGCGATTGGCTGCGGCGCGCGGGCCGTGGCCGTGGCCCATCACGCTGCGGATCGACTGGAGTCCCTCCTCCTTGGGCTGGTTCGCGGGCGAGGCCTGCGGGCGGCGACCTCACCCTCGTGGCGCCGGCGACTTGGCTTTCCGGAAGGCGAAGCGTCGCGACAGCCGTCGATCCACCTCGTTCGGCCGCTCCTCGATACGACCAAGGAAGAGTGCCTGGCCTTCTGTGAGCAGTTTGGCCTTGCTTATGCGATTGACCCCTCCAACGCCGACCCGGCCCGTTCGCGCGGCCACCTTCGGCGAACGGTCATGCCGGGGCTTCTCCAGCGGTGGCCGGGGGTACTTGGCCATGCAAGCCACTTTGCCGACGAGGCCGAACTTGCCCTTGCGGCGCTCGAGCGCCTGGTGCGTCGTCGGATGGGCAGGTCCGCCGGCGGAAAGTCTGGCTCCGCCTCGTGGCCCAGTCGGTGGACGCGCGACCAGTGTCGGGCCGAGGATCCAGTGATCGTGGCTTGGGCCATCCGCTCGGCTGCAGCGAGCATCGCCGGCGCGATCATTCAACGCGTTCCCCGGGCGACCTGGACCCGCATCGCCCGTGCGGCCTGTGGCGACGATCCGACGCCGAAGCGATTCCTGTTGACGCCCGCGCCGCGAGCCACCGTGGGGCGTGGCGACGCCGCTGAAGGCGCTCATCATCCTCTCACGGTTCACGTCCGAGCCCGCCATGTCACCCTCGTCTCGGGGACGACGACTGTTGACGACGACTGACCGACCTCCGACTCGAAACCCCAACGCCATGCAACCAACCGACGCGCCTATGACATCTTCCGAATCGGGACCCTCGCCTTACCTCGTCCTCGTCGGTCACTGCACACCCGATTCGGGAATGCTCCGCAGCGTGATCGCACAAGTCGCGCCCAAGGCAATGGTGGTCCGGGTGACGACGGGTTCGCAGCTTGCCGAGCACCGCTGCCCGCAGGCGATCTGGCTGGTCAATCGCGTGCTGGACGGCGACTTCGACTCCGATGACGGGATGGAACTCATCGCGAACACGTCGGCGAGTCCCGGCGCGCCGACACTTCTTCTGATCTCGAACCTCCCCGAAGCCCAAACGGAAGCGATTCGACGGGGAGCGTTGCTCGGCTTCGGCAAGAAGGCACTCTATGCCGACGCGACCAAGGCGGCCTTGGCACGCGCTCTCGAGCATGCGACCTCTGGCGGTCCTCCCTCGTCGGCGAACGCGACCTGATCCGAGCAACCTCTCAGCGGGCGTGTTCGTCGACACAGCCCTTGGGAGTGAACGACGTCGACTCGCTTGCACAGGTGATGATGCCGCTGTCCAGTCGCACAACCGCAGGCGGCGTCACCCCCCAGGCATAGGTGGCGGGTAGCGCAATCCGATGGCACTCGGGGCAGTCGATCGCGGTCGGCTCGTCGGTTTCCACGAGCGTACCGCCGGGCGGAGGCGGCACTTCGATCGCGATCACCGGCGCATCCAGATGGCCGCTGAAGTGCTCACGGAAGAGATCATGACAATGGCCGCATCGTGGGTTGTAGAAGACGAGGTAGACGCGCCCGCTCGGGGCGACGCCGGCAAGAAGTTCACGGAGTGCCGGCATGTACTCGAAGAGGCCGACGGCTTCGATGGACTGGCCTTCCCAGCGATCGAACTCGAAGGAGACGAACTCGACCGTGTTCCGGGGGGCAGTGCTATCCGGAGCGCTGAAGTCACGCACCGTAATCATCGGTGCCGTCGTCCGCATTGGGGCCTGCGGCATCCAGATCAAGAGCCCCGCAAGAAGGGCGATGGTGGCCAGCACATGCCACGCGGTCGAGACGCCACGACGCACGGGAGATGTGCTGCGTCCTGCGTGCGGGCCGATGACACCGACGAGGAGGAGACCCACCGCAGTGACGGCGAGACCGATCACGACGCCGATGCTCGATTGTCCCGCAGCCCGTGTTGCGGGCGCCAGGGCTCCGGAAAGCGTCGCGAGGCCGATGAAGGCCAAGCTCACGCCGCCGATGAAGATCGGTCCTGGCGCAAAGCGAGGGCTGAGTGCCACCATCACACCCAGCGTTGCCCAACCCGCGGCGAGCCATCGTGCCGTGTCATCGCCGGTGAGCGAACTCTGTCGCCCGAGTGCGATGATCCAGGTCGGAAGCGCTGGACCAGCGGCCAAGGTGGCAGCGGCAGCGCCGAGAAGACAAACCGCGCCGACGAAACGAACCCAGGAACCTGGGGCGGTTGATGCTGAGCGAGCAGGCTTGGTGCGTTCGGTGTCAGAAGCGGTCACGTGTGGGCGATCCCATGCCGGCGACGCACAGCCTACACGAATCGCGGACCCTATCGCTTGCCGGCCGCCTTCGGCAGTGCGTCGCGGAGCTCCTCGACGTTCTCCGTCTGGGCCCCGGCGAAGACGTGCTTAACCACCCCATCCTTGGCGACGACGACGATCGGCGTTTCCACCACGTACGTTGGCCCGGCGGGAAGCGCGGCCTTGAGGCATTCGGTGCAGGGGTTGTCGAAGGCTTCACCCATCGCATCCGGAATCGAGACCAAGAGCGTCGGCGAGCCGAGGTCACCCGCGAAGTGCTCGATGATGACCGCCTCGCAGTGCTCGCAATCGACGCGATAGAACATCACGACAACCTCGCCGCTGTTGAGGTCGAGCGGAATCGGCCGCGAGATGATGAGCGGCAGGTCGAGTTCGTCAAGCCGCTTGCCTTCCCAGGTGTTGGTGTCGGGGGCGTAGACACTTTCGAGCTTCGGCATCGGAGGGAAGGCCTTCGCGGCGGTCTTGGCTGCGCCCGCTCCAGCATCGACTCCCGATGGGGCCGCCGCCGGCATCGGCGCCAGCAGCATTCCATCGACTGCCGAGTCCTTCTCATGCCCTGGTGCCCACGCTTGCAGGGTGGCATCAAGCGCGCCGGGCTTGTCGGTGTCCTTGCAAATGGCGGCGATCACACCGTCGACGATGGTCATAATGAGCGGTGACTGGATGACGTAATCCGGCCCGGTCGGAAGTTCCCACTTCACACATTCGGCGCACGGGTTCGGATAGGTCTTGCCGCCAGCCGAGTCCGGGATCTGGATCGAATAGGTCGGTGTTGAGAGCTTCCCGCTGAAGCGGGTGTTCATCAGCTCAAAGCAGTGGTCGCAGGTGTTTCGGAAGAGGATGAGCGTCTTGCGGCCGGTGCGAAAATCCGCGGGCACGACCTTGGCAAGGAGCGGAGCGATCGGAAGGGATGCCAGCGGCTTTCCGACCGACTTCTTCTCGGCGATGAAGTAGTTGGGGTTCAACTTGGTCGGGTAGGCCGGCCAGGGTTCGGCGGTGGCATTTGCCTGCGGATTCGATGGCGGAGCCGGCGGCGTCTGCCCACCGTTGTTTGGCTGAGTCGGTGGATCATTGGGCTTCGTCGCGCCGTCCTGCGCCGTCCCGTTCGGGGTAGGCGCCACTTCAATCGCCGGCTTCGACCGAGCGAACGCGACGGTCGGCCCAAGGATGAGTGAGAGCACCAACGCCACGGTCGCAGTTCGGGCGGAAGGGAAGGCTCGAGCCTTTGGGCCTTGCGGACACACGAGGCAGCCGACGAGGAGCGAAGCATCGATCATGAAGGTCACGATGGTGGGAGGGGACCAGGCGCCGAAGCAGCCACAAGGCTTGAGAAGGGCGGCGAAGCCCTCCTTCTTGAACTTCGAGCCTTGGAGTTCGTTCGCCAGTTCAAACGCGAGCACGAGGCAGAAGAGGGTCAGGATGAAGATCGCAGCGGGTCGAGCCAGTTTCGGCACCAACACCATCATGCCGACCAGGACGAGTTCGACGGCGACCATCGCCTGCATGGAGAAGATCAGCCAGTCGCCCCGCGAGAGACTCACCCAGTCTTCGGTTGCGAAGACAACGTCCTTCACCGGTGCCGGTAGCACGTTCGGATTGAGGTCTGAGAGCTTGAAGAGGGCACCGGCCACGAGCCAAAGCGGCACGATGACGCGAACCAGGGCGGTGCCGATGGCGCTTCGGAGAGAACCCTTCCCAAGACGTTCTGCCGGGAGGGGTGGAACCGATGGAGGTTGTGAAGGCGACGAGGTCGCGTCGGTCATCATGGAGAGGGCCCGAAGTGGGTCATCAAGGGGGTCATCTGCAGGGGCGTGCGTGGTCAGACATCGCTCGGAGCCCGCTGCTCGGTCTCGAGTCGTTCGCAGAGGATGTGCAGAACGACCTGATGGGCCTCCTGCACCGCAGCCGAATCGAAGGGCGGCACGCCAGCGGCGGCCGCAACGACGACCGCGACGTCGCATTGCCGGACGGTTTCTCCGCCATCGCCTCCGAGAAGTCCGATCACCAAACTCCCCTTGCCCTTCGCGACTGCAGCGGCGCGGGTGATGTTGGGACTCCGACCGCTGGTCGAAAAGAGAACGAGCACGTCCGCCGGGGTCAGGAAGGCCTCACAGGGGCGGGCGAAGACGTTCTCAAAGCCGAAATCGTTCGCGATGCAGGTGAGCCCCGTTGGATCGGCTGCGAGGCAAATGGCTCGCAGGGGAGGGCGGTTGGACCGGTAGCGCCCGACCAACTCCTCAGCCAAGTGGAGGGCTTCTGCGGCCGAGCCCCCGTTTCCAGCGGTGTAGAGGGTGCCTCCGGCCGCCAGCCGCTGGGCGATCTCCTCGGCCATTCGGTCGATGATTGGGATCTGCCCATCCAAGGCGGCGACGGCGGCTTTGGCCATCGCAATGCGACCGGCCGCTCCACGGGGGGTGAGACGGGGGGGGTGAAGAGGATGGCTCGGCACGGGAGCGGAGTATACGGACCGCCGAATCCACTCTCCGTTGAATGACGAAACGCGGGCGTGCACGTTTTTCAGTCGACGCTCGCGAAGGCTGCTCGGGCCGAGCGCGCTGGCGAACCCACCAGGCAGTGGGTGGTTGTCCTTCCGGACCAATTGACCGACGAAGTCGGTCCCCTCGCCGACGTCCCGCCACGGAAGGCGGGAATTCTGATGGTGGAAAGCGGTGAGTGGCTCCGCCGCCGCCCCTATCACCGGCAGAGGATCGCCACGATTCTCCTCAATCAGCGATCCTTCGCGATCGAACAGGCCAACCGGGGCGTTGCCGTTCGGTACCTTGCCACGGAGGTCGCGATTGGAGATGCCGTGTCGGCGTTCCTCCGTTCGGAGCGAGGTCGGAGCTCTCAGGCGAGATCGCTGACCGGTGTGGCACCAGCGACGGAGGTTGCCTCCCCGATGGGCATTGGGGAGCCACTCCTGATGATGGAGCCCGCGGAATGGGAGATGCGGGCTGAGATGGCACCGCTGGTCGCCAAGGGGCTGTTGACGCTCGTTCCCAATCGGATGTTCCTGACCACCGATGAGGACTTCGACGCGGCTGGTCGACCGCCCTTCCGTCTGGAGGCCTTTTACCGCCGAGTGCGCGAGCGGACCGGGATCCTGATGGAGAACGGTCTTCCCGTTGGCGGTTCATACATCTTGAACGAGGGCATTTCGCAATCGTGGAACCAGGAGCCTGAGGCACCCCGACCGCTTCGATTCCGCCGGACCTCGCTTCGTGACGAGGTCGAGGCCGAGATCCTCACACGCTTCTCTCGTCACCCGGGAACACTCGACATCGGGGCGATTCCAGCGACGCGGTCGGAGGTCAGGCGGCAATGGATGTGGGCCATCGATGCCTGCCTGCCACACGCTGGCCGCTACGACTCAGCGATGAGTTCGCTCAGTCGGGGACTCTTCCACGTTCGTCTGTCACCCCTCCTCAACATCGGTCGCATCCTTCCAAAGACCCTGGTCGCCGTTTCGCTTCGCTCGAACCTCCCATTGTCGAGCCGAGAGGCGTTTGTTCGACACGTGCTTGGCTGGCGGGAGTTCGTTCGCCACGTGCATCGGTCAACCGACGGGTTCCGGCGCGGCCTCGCAGACTCCGCCCCGATCGCGTCCTCACCAGGCGATGGCGGCTATGGTCGGATGCGCGGCCAGGCTTGGACCACGGCGTTGATGGTGAGTGCGGCTCCGGCCGGGCTCAATGGTGGGGCCTGCCCCAACGCGCTCGAGGCGACGGAGCCGCTTCCCCTTGCCTATTGGGGCAAGCGGAGTGGATTGGCCTGTCTCGATCGAGTGGTTGCGGATGTGTGGGCCGAAGGCTGGAGTCATCAGGTCACCAGGCAGACCGTGCTGGCGAACATCGCAACGCTTCTGGGCGTCCATCCTCGCGAGCTGACCGATTGGTTCTGGGCCGCTTATGTCGACGCCTACGACTGGGTCGTCGAACCGAATGTTCTGGGCCTCTCGACGTGGGCGACCGGAGACCTGATGGCCGAGGCGCCGGCCGTTGCGGACGCCACACGCATCGCTGCGATCAGCGACTATTGCGGAGAGTGTGCCTTTGATCCCGCGTCGGATTGCCCGATCGCGGCGCTGCACCGGCAATTTGCCAGCGGCAAGGAGGTTTCGGCGAGGAACGCTTACCCCGCCGCACAGCGAGCATCCGACCGTCAGGTGGTCGTGCATGTTCGCGACGTTCTCGTGCGAGGTGAGCGTCTCTCTCCCCAAGGACTTCGCTCGGCACTCCTCACCAGGAATCTGGTTGTCTCGGAAGATGCGAATGCCGCCTGCTCGGCGAGGCCGTTGCCCGCGGCTGATAGCCTGTCCACGTGAGTACCCCGAGGATTCCCATCCGAACGTTCGAGGCCAGTACGACGGTCCACGTCGCTCGCGCGTCGTTGGCGGCCTGGCACCTTCGCCCGGGGGCTCTCGAACGACTCGTTCCGGGGTGGTCCGGGGTGCGCGTGCTTCAATCGGTCGAGCATATGGAGAACGGTGCGATCGCCCGGCTGAGCGTTCCGCTTGGCGTCGGGTTTCGCTCGACAATCGAAGCGATCCACGAGGAGGTCCGCGAAGGCGAGTCTTTCGTCGATCGGATGATCCGAGGTCCTTTTCCGCATTGGCGACATCGGCACGGCTTTGAGGCTGGGGCGTTGGGGCTGGACGGATTGCCCACGGCGCGGCTTGATGATCGCATCGAGTACCAGTTGCCCTTCGGTCCCCTCGGAGGTCTCGGGGCAGGTCTTGTGCGTCGGCAATTGGTGAGGATGTTTCGCTGGCGCCATGAACGAACGCGCCGCGACCTTCAGCGTCACGAGGAGTTGAGCGGCCAGCCGCTGACGATCGCCGTGAGCGGCGCGACGGGGTTGGTCGGTTCGGCGCTCTGTGCCTTTCTCACCACGGGAGGGCATCGTGTCCGACGGATCGTGCGTCGGAAAGGTCGCCCCGGGGACGTTCTGTGGGACGTCGAACGAGGCACGGTTGATTCGGAAGCGATTGAGGGCGTCGACGCGGTCGTGCACCTCGCAGGCGAATCGATCGCGGCCCGCTGGACCGCCTCGAAGAAGCGGAGCATTCGAGAGAGCCGCATTCGAGGCACGGAACTTCTCGCTCGTACGCTCGCCAGCCTGAAGCGTCCCCCTTCGGTGTTTTTGAGCGCCTCGGCGATCGGCTACTACGGCGACCGGCCCGACGCGATCGTCACCGAGACGAGTTCGCGCGGGAACGGATTCCTGGCCGATGTCTGCGCCGAATGGGAAGCCGCGGCCGATCCGGCCCGCGCGGCCGGGATTCGGGTGGTCCACCCTCGCATCGGCATGGTGCTCGCATCGGCGGGCGGTGCGCTGCAGGCAATGCTCACGCCCTTTCAGTTCGGTCTCGGCGGACCGATTGGGCGCGGGCGGCAGGGGGTCTCGTGGATTGCGATCGATGACCTGCTGGCGACGATCCTCTTCGCGATCGTGCGACCTGCGATGGAGGGTGCCTACAACGCGGTCGCGCCGGAGTCGCTGTCACAACGTGCCTTTGCTGCGGTCCTCGGGCGCGTCTTGCGGCGACCCGCGTTCGCTCCCTTGCCCGCATTCATGGTTCGCGCAATCTTCGGCGAAATGGGCCGAGAGCTCCTTCTCGCAGGGGCGATGGTGCGGCCGGCCCGACTCCTCGACGCGGGATTCCGTTTCGATTGGCCGTCGCTCGAGCCGGCCCTTCGCCATGAGTTGGGTCGCTTCCCTGGCGTCGGGTCGGAGGTGGGTGTGATGGAGACGCGGGCATGACGACGATCCTCTGGTATCGCCAGGACCTTCGTGTCGATGACGCGCCGGCGCTCCTGCGTTCCGCCGACGACGAGGTCATACCGTTGTTTGTCCACGCCCCCGACGAGGAGGCCCCGTGGGCGCCGGGCGGGGCGAGCCGCTGGTGGCTTCACCATTCGCTCGGATGGTTGGGGGAGCGATTACGTTCGATGGGAAGTCGTCTGGTGTTGCGCCAGGGGCCGACCGCCGAGACGATTCTTGACGTGGCCAGCGCGACGGGAGCGAGCCGCGTGGTGACGAGTCGGCGCTACGAGCCGCATGTGGACGTCACGCGAGTGCGCGCGGTGCTTGCCGAACGCGGCGTCGCCTTCGAGGAGGTCGAGGGGGCGACGCTTTTCCCTTTGGATGCGCTTCGTACCGGTTCCGGGCGGCCCTATCAGGTCTACACGCCCTTCGCGAGAGCGCTGCGGGCGATGGATCCGCCTGATCGACCGAAAAAGGCCCCCGAGCTTCGGGCGCCGTCGCGGTGGCCGGGCGGCGAGCATCTCGATTCGTTCGGTCTGCTGCCTTCGCTGCCTTGGGCGAGGGAGTTTCCATCCTGGTGGACGCCGGGCGGTGAGGGTGCTGCGGAGCGGTTACGACGATTCCTTGCCGGGCCGATCGAAACGTATTCCACCGAACGCGATCAACCCCATGTTCTCGGCACGTCAGGCCTCTCCCCACACCTTCACTTCGGCGAGATCTCGCCGCGACGGATCTGGCATACCGTCGGTGACGCGATCCGGCGGCGCAACGACCCGTCGTTCACAAGCCATGCCGAGAAATTCCGGGCCGAGCTGCTCTGGCGGGAGTTTGCCCACAACGTCCTGCTTCACTTCCCGCATACCGAGAGCCAGCCATTGCGAAGTGAGTACGCCCGCTTCCCGTGGCGAAACGATCCGACGGCGCTGCGAGCCTGGCAGCGCGGGCAGACCGGCTACCCGATCGTCGACGCAGGCATGCGACAACTCTGGCGGATCGGCTGGATGCACAACCGCGTGCGCATGGTCGTCGCGAGTTTTCTCGTCAAGCACCTGCTCCTGCCGTGGCAAGAGGGTGCGACGTGGTTCTGGGAGACGCTCGTCGACGCCGACCTGGCTAACAACTCGCTCGGCTGGCAATGGAGCGCCGGTTCAGGCGCGGATGCGGCGCCTTATTTTCGGGTCTTCAATCCGGTCCTCCAAGGGAAGAAGTTTGACGCGGACGGAGCGTACGTCCGGGCATGGGTACCCGAGCTTGCGAAAATGCCCACTGCGTGGATTCATGCGCCATGGGAGGCACCGCCAGCGGTCCTCTCCGCCGCTGGAGTCCGGCTCGGGGAGCACTACCCCAAACCGATCGTCGATCACGGCATCGCCCGGCAGCGAGCGATGGACGCGCTTGCGGTGGTCTCTCTTGAACGGGAGTCGAACGAATGATTGGTACGGTCGCGGCTCAGGCTTTCCTGTTGGCATCGCTTCTTCTTCAGGCGCCCGCTCGAGAGGGCAAGCGTGCACCGGCTGCCGCGCCGGTGACCCGCGAGGAAATGGCCCGGGCCTATCTAGGGTTCGACAGGGTGGCAACGGAACGGCTTCCGTCGTGGACCACCGAGCGGCGCGAGGAAGTGAACCATGCGTTTGACGCAGTCACCATGCTCTTCTTCGGCGCGGACATGGCGAGGGCCATGGAGAAGCTGAACGCTCTCACGGTGTCGATCGCCGCTGCGAATCCCGAGGAGGAGAGGCGCATTGGGGCCGTGCTCGCCGGGCGCTGGGAGATCACGCCGCGCTGGATGCTGAAGGGTTCGGAGCCGATCGTCGAGCTGGTCGATCGCCGCGGACGGCGCGAAGGCGCGAACGAACTTCGCCAGCGGGTTGTGGTGCGGTCCGACGCGATGGCCGCGTCCTGGTCGGTGGATGTTCCCGTGACGGCTGTTGGCACCTGCTCGATTCGACTCGGGGATGGTCCCGATCTGCCGAGCGGGTCGTACCGGTTCATCCTGCGTTGCGAAGGCACCAGCTTCGAGCGCCCGATCGGTCGCATCGCTGTGTTGGGCGAGCACCCAGACGCGATTGCCAAGCGGTTTGGCGCTGAGCTCGACGCCCTCGAGAAGTCCGGCGCCGGCCGCGAGCGGGATCGAGCTACGCTCGCTTCGCGGTTGAAACTCCTGACTTCGACGCCGTCGAACTCTCGAAGTAGCCAGTTCCTTGCCGATCCGGCCCAATTGGTCCGCGAGCTCGCGGAAGAGCTTGCAGCGGTCGGTCGTGGCGACTCGCCATGGCAAGGTCGTCGGGGAGACTTCTGGCGGACGATCCGCGCGGTCGCTGCTGATGTTCCCTGCCGCGTCTACGTGCCCGAATCGCTGACCAAGGAATCGCGGCCAGCGCTTCTCATCGCCCTGCATGGCGCCGGTGGCGACGAGAGCATGTTCATGGATGGCTATGGCGGAGGGCAACTCAAGGGACTCGCAGCGAAGTACGGGTTCGTCGTGGTCGCCCCGGCGACGACGAGCTTTGCGCTGACGCCGGTCGTCTTCGAGTCCATCGTCGAGGAGATGACCTTCTGCGCTGGGATTGACCCGGATCGGGTCTTCCTCCTCGGCCACAGCATGGGGGCGGGGGCGGCCGGGAGCATCACCGAGCTACGCCCCGGACGTGTCGCGGCTGTGGCCATGCTGGCGGGCATGGGCGGAACGCCGGACACGTCGTGGCCACCGACGATGATCGTGGCCGGTGGATTGGATCCGCTCTTTCCCATCGCCCGCATGCAGGCAAGTGCGGAACAGGGCAAGGCGGCTGGGGCGACGGTCCGCTTCGTTGCCTCACCGCATGACGGCCACACACTCGTGGTCACGGCGATGCTGCCCAGCGTGGTGGAGTGGATGATGTCCCTGCCTGGACGTGCCGAGGGCAGAGCCGCGGACTAGCCGGCCGCGCGATTCGAGGCTCGCTCACGGATCCACGGTCGTGAGGCCGGGATTGCGGCCAGGCCCATGAGGGACCAGACCGCGAGGACGAAGATCTGATTGCGGCCGATGTCGTTGTCGCTGGCAAGGGTCGAGAGAAGGCCAAGGGCGGGGCCGATGAAGTAGCCAAGGCCGATGAGGGCTTCGTGCGTGCCGGCTGCATCGACCCCCGCATTCCCGACGGCCATGGCATAGTAGATCGCGGCGTAGTAGATGATGCCTTGACCAACGCCGAACGCTCCCAGGCCGAGGATGAGGACGGGGATCGACGTCGCCAGGACCGCGGCGGCGAACCCACCGGCGATCAGGGCCCCGGCGATGAGAAGCGTCGCCCATCGGCCGTGCCAACTGTGCGTGCGCCAGAGGACGGCGGCGGCGCAGAGGCGACCGCCGAGCCAGGTCGACGCGACAACGGTTTCGATCGAGCCATGCAGGTGAAGCGGTCCGGTGATGAAGGGCATGAGCGGGGCGAGTGCGGCAACGATGACGTAACTCAGCGGCAGGAGCACCCGGGCCGCTGCGAGTTGGGAGCGATACGTGGCCGGGACCGGTTCACTTTCGTCGTGAAGGTGCTCTCCTGGTGATCGGTGGATGAAGAGGAGGAGGCCCGTTGCGAGGAGGTTGACCGGTCCGAGCATGCCGATGGCGAGCGTTGGACCCAGGTGCTCGATCATCACGCCCGTGAGGGCGAGGGAGAGGAGCGTCGCGGTCATCCATACGACGTTCCACCAGCCGATCGCAGAGCGCATCGCTCGACCTGGGCGGCCGGCGGTCACGTAACTCTCGATGATCGGCCATTGCAAGGCGGAGGTCGCGCTGACGGCACAGGCGATGAACCACACGACCGCGGGTGTGACCTGGAGAAGAATCAGCGGCGCGAGAAGTCCCTGCAGGAGGAGGACGATCGCCAGCAGGGCGCGCGGGCTGACGTGACGTTCGGCGGCGCGGGTGATGCGGCCGGCGAACATGGCGGCGAGGACGTAGAAGACACCTTGCGTCGCGGAGAGCCAGTAGGTGTCGATCCGCTGATAGCCGAAGGCGTTCTCGGTGACGAAGGGCAACCCGTTCCAAAGCATGCCCGTCCCGAGCGAGAGGAGGAACGTGATGGCGACGATGGGGGTGAGCGGTGTCGCCGGCACGGCTGGGGAGCCGTGGGAATGGGAGGGGGGCGATGCGGGCACCGGGCGGATGCTACCCGCGGAGCGATGCGACAACCGGAATGGAGGCGGGGTCGCGTCGGCATCAGAGGCGGTCGAAAGCAGTTGCAGAGCGGGGACGGTTGCCTTCCGTAGCAACGGGATTCTGCTAGGATTCCGCGCAATCGGTCCGTGTAGCTCAATTGGATAGAGCGTCGCCCTCCGAAGGCGAAGGCTGTGGGTTCGAGTCCCGCCATGGACGTTGACGGAGAGTGACAAGAAGAGGGTGAGGGCTCGCGACACGCGAGCGACGATGGTGCACTTTGGCAATCGGGAACTGGCACCAGAGTGTTGGGTCCACCCGAGCGATGTCGGCTGCGGTAGAGTGCTGGTGTCGCATGCAGATTCACGAGTTTCAGCAACTGATCCGCGATCGCTACTACGCCACCGACAAGGCTCGCGGCGTTCCGGCCACCTTCCTCTGGCTCACCGAAGAATTCGGTGAACTCGCCCATGCCCTAGCCCAACGCGAGAAGGGCAAGGAGGACCGGGCCAACCTGGAAGAGGAATTCGCGGATGTGCTGGCGTGGTTGGCGACCATCGCCAATGTTTGCGAGATCGACCTCGAACAAGCGATTCGATCGAAGTACATCGTCGAGGGCGGGCCGAAAGGGACGAAGTGAATTCGATGCACGGCGATGCCGCATGCGCCGTCTGTGCGTGGGAAGTGCGTCCCCGACCGGCCCGCGAGCTTGTCGTCGCCGAGAGTGACCTCTGGATCGTTCGACATCACATGGCTCCCGCGCCGCTCGTCGGATGGATGCAACTCATCAGTCGGCGGCATGTGCAGGGGCCCGCGGGATTCCACGACCGAGAGGCGGCGGACTTCGGTAGGGCGCTTCGCGACGTATGCAACGCCCTGGTCCGAGTGACCGGGGCAGCGAAGGCCTACGCCATCGCCTTTGGCGAAGGGTCGCCACACCTTCATGTTCACTGTGTGCCTCGTTACGCCGAGCGCGGAGACACCGCGGCGTGGAAGGTGGCGGACTGGTATCGACAGGTCGAACGCGGAGAGCGGCCTCCAGCCGCGGCCGAGGATGTGACGCGTTGCGTCCTTCACGTGCGGGCGGAGCTGATGACGGCCGAGAGCATGCGGTGGCAGGGCCCGGCGGCTGGCTAGGATCGGACTATTCACGGCCCGACTCGCCCAGCGGGCTTGACGCGCTGGCGCCGACTGCTGATTCCGCGTGGCGATCAGGGACGCTCCAAAGATCGAGAATCACCGACCGATCCGGACACCGATCAAGTCAAGCCGTGAATAGTCCGGGCTAGGATCGGGACGACGGGCGCCGCTGTGCCAGTGCGAGAGTCGCGACGCTGAATGGGCGAATATTGACGTGCCCCGGTTTCGTGACCCTTGATGGGCAACTTCGAGCGGAGCTTGCTCGTGGCACGGAATTCGATGGCTGCAGTTCGTCGGCAGCCAACGAGTTTGGCTCGACCCGCTGCCATCGCGGTCGTTCAACTCCAGCGGATTGTTGACGCATTAGAAAGTCTGGTCTTTTGGAGGACTGTGAACGGTATGGGGGCAAAAGCCTGCGTCTCTTGTGGTGTTCCAGGAGTGGGCTTCCATGAAGCGCCCCAATTCGTATGGGGCGACGTCGCCGCTCCCAGCCAGATCAGCCTATTCCGATCGTCTCTGAGCCTTGCCCGTTGTCAACATGTCGCGCCGATCTGTTCGCGGATGTCTTACCCATCACACGAGCATGGGCCTCGGGGAGTCGCGTGGCATGCGAAAGGGATCGACGATGTCGTGCGAAGCAGGAGGGGGAAGGGCTGACATGAGGCGAGCGACTCGGTGTTAGGATTGCCGCTTGGTGTGGGTGGCCGGTCCGCAGCGAGTGCTTTTCGGCCGGGCAGGTGGAGAGAGGGATGGGACAGAAGGCCGAGACAGGTGATTGGAATAGAGGGCCGGCCTGAAAGCTGGCAACGACTCTGGTTCGAATCCATCAGGCCTTGTGACATCGACGAGCCCGAACTCGGCAAGCTCTTGCACTCCTCCGACGAACTTCCTCTCTTATGACGCGCATCTCCGAGATCTTCCATCGTGCTCGCCAGGACCGCCGTGGACTCGTCTTGCCGTTTCTGACGGCTGGGTATCCGTCCCTTGAAGTCTTGCCTGCGCTGATTCAGGCGATGGAACGGGCGGGGGCAGGTGCAGTGGAGATTGGAATCCCGTTCAGCGATCCCATCGCCGATGGGCCGGTCATTGCTGCGTCCATGCACGAGGCCTTGACGCATGGCGTGACGCCTCAGGCGATCTTCCAACGGATGGCACGAGATTCCCAAGCGACGCGAGGCGCGGGGCAGGGAACTGGACAGGCGAGAACGGCGGTGGGACTGATTGCGATGGTGAGTGTCTCGATCGTGGAGCGAGCGGGCGAGCAACGTTTCGTTGACGACGTGGCCGCCGCCGGGATGGATGGGCTCATCGTGCCCGATGCCGATCTTGAGCGCACCGGCGACATCGTCGCTGCCTGCGACCGCCACGGATTGTCCTGCTCGTTCCTGGTGGCACCGACGTCGACTCCTGAGAGGATTCGGACGATCGTTCGCCAATCGAGGGGGTTCGTTTATCTCCTTGCCCGCGCTGGCGTGACCGGCGAGCGGAACGCGGCCCCGGCTGTCGCGGGCGAGTTTGAGCGGCAGGTCGAGCGCATCCGGCAATGCGACCCGGCCATGCCGATCGCGGCGGGGTTTGGGATCACGACTCCGGATCACGTCCAGGCGGTCCTGCGCCACGTGGATGGAGCCATCGTCGGGAGTGCGCTCGTCCGGCGAATGAGCGACGCCGTTCGGGATGGACGCGATCCGGTCGCGGATGCAGAAGCGTTTGTCGGTTCGCTCGTTGCCGCGGCCGATGCCGCCATGAGGGCGTGAATCCGGTTCTGGCCGCTGGCGACGGGAACGACGAGCGGGCGGGTTGAAGCACCGGAGGCACGAGGTTCATTGACCGGACCGGCCGATCTCGACTGCGCCCCGCGGAGAGCCCGATGGGACTTTCTTCGCACCGTCGGCGAGATCTCCGCCGACTCGCGGGAGCAGCGCGGACATATCGATCGCCTCGTGTGCTGTGTGGAACGACGCGACAAGTGCAAGAGCAAGAGCAAGCACCCACCGAGGTCAAACGCGTCCTGCTTGTCATACCAATCCAAGCAGTCCGTAGCGACTCCGGGCGCACACTTCCTCTGGCGCGACAGCCACCTGGCAAGAGCCGAACGCGCGGGGACCTCTCGAGATTGGAATCAGCCAACCCGACAGCATCCAGGTGCCCCCGGATGTCCCGAAGCGAGTCTGCGATCGGTAAGCAACTGGGAGTGGCCGAGGGTCCGTCAATACCGTCGAAGGACCCCGACCACGACACCCTGGATCACGCACTCGCGCACGATGATCGGAGCGAACTCGGGATTCGCGGGCTGCAAACGAATCGTCCCGTCCTTCTCCCGGAAGAGCGTCTTGAGCGTCGTCTCCCCATTCGGCAGCAGGGCGACAACCCTCTCTCCGTTCCTCGCTGTGTCTCGCTGCTCGACGATGACATAATCGCCGTCAAAGATGCCCTCGTCCCGCATGGAGTGGCCGTCGACCTGCAACGCGAACATGCTGCCACGCTGACCGCGTCGGGGGCCGAAGATCTCCTCGAGGCTGAGCGAATCGTCCTGGGCAAACTTCTCGATGGGATAGCCAGCGGCGATCTTGCCCACGAGCGGGAAGTGAAGGCGCCCTAGCGTGGCGGTTCCGTCAACCTCGACGTCGCCCGAGGTGCCACCGGTATCCGAAGAGGCGCCCACCTGGCCGGGAACGACCACATCATCCGGAATGGACAAAGAGCGAGCCTTGTTCGGATTCCGAACCAACGCTCCCTTCGAGATCAGGGACTCGACGTGCTCGAAGACGGTGACCTTGCTGACGCTCAGGCGATCGGCGATCTCCTGCATCGTCGGTGAGTACCCGTGCTGATGTCGCCAGTCGCGAATGAGTTGCAGGATGCGAAGTTGCTTCGGTGTGAGATTCATCGCAGACTCGGGAGGGGTGACCGACGTTGGTCGTCGGCATGAGGGGACGTTCGTGGAACTGGGGTGAGTCGATGCGCGACACGGCGGCACCGTGGTCGAGTTTCGCGGTGTGCGAACGGGGAGAATCGTTCTGCGACTTCGAGCCAGCGACGCCGGATCGAAGGGCGGAATGGACGGCTGAAGCAGCCCCCGCTCGGGCCCCAAGTCTGGTTCCTGAACTGGATCCTGAACTGGGAATTGAACTGGGACTTGAACTGGGACTTGAACTGGGACTTGAACTGGGACCTGAAACGGGACCTGAAATGGGAACGGCGGCATCCGAACGCGGTGACGGCATTGGGTCGGCCGGAACTGCAAGCAGAGACTGTGTTGCCCCGACGGTAGATCTGGCAGGCGGGTTGTTCGACGTCGCCATCGACCTCGGAATGGACGGCTGAACGTACGTTCGCGGGGTCTTCTTTGCGTGCAGCGACATGTCAATCGAATCGTTGGCGCGATGCAGCAAGCGCGACTGGCGCCAGAGCTGCTTCGAAGCAGCGATAAGCGCGGCATGATGCTCCGCAAGTCCCCTCTGAGCCTCGTCGATTGCCGCGATCAGGGCGTCATCGAAACTCTCGCGCGGCGTTGCGACGTCGACAGGCGAGGCGATCGCCTGAAGCGCGGCTTCGCGATTCGCGTCGCGCACTTCTCGTCGATCCGATCGCGACGCCAGCATTGGGGCACACGTCACAATGCAAACCGGAGGAGATCGTTCGCGGCGACGCTGGTCGTGACGGCGATCGGAATCGTCACAATGCTTCGACGTCCCTAGCACTACAGCGCCGCTTAGGTTCGTCGCGAGGGCGAGCGGAGTCTTTGCTGGCAAGAAGGTGCGCCGACTTCGCCTCGAAGGTGTATCCGCAGCGATACATCGAGAGGCGAAATCAAGCATCGACGCAGCCAGCGAAGGCCTCCGCTCGGCCGCAGCAGAAGCTAAGGGGCGCTGTAGTGCTAGGCTCTGGTGCGCAAAGCGACCGCCTCTTCGATCCGAACCTGAGCATGGCGAGGCAGAGGCGTCGCCATCTGCGGGTCCATCTGTCTCTCGCATGACTACGCAGGCGGCATCAACACATCGCACCGCACATGACCGGATCCATGACAGCAGACGCCTGGCAGTCCTGGCGCAGCAGGCCCCAAACCTGAGGAGCACCAAGAGTGTCATTCCAAAGAAGACAGGAACGCTGCCTCCCGCACGCAAACGGTTGACACATCTCTCCCCGCTAGAAGCAAGGGCCGCCGGGCCCTGCTGCTTCGCTGCGTCGGAGCTCCATGCGAGGACCCGTGACCACCAAGAGCGAGTGAACTGACAGCAAGACGCCGCGGTCGCGCTGATGCGTTCGGTGAGCGACACGACGAACACATCAGCGTCGACGGCGGGGGATCGGGTTGCAGCGTGGGGGACGCTGTGCCCAACGTGAGGAACGTGCAAGAAACAGCCTCCCGGCCCGAGGAGTATCAGCGGAAGGGAGTCGGGCGAGGCCGGGGAAGAGGCAACGTCACGTCGATTGAAGTTCGCAGCCCCCGGCACAGATCGAATGCGCTCCGCTCCCCCCAGGAAGCGAGAAGACTCGGCCGATCGTCGGATCGACCTGGCGTCGACGGATACTGAGGAGTTGGCTCGGTGCGTTGACGTTTGCATGGCAGAGGTCTCGTTCGCTGCGGTTTACCGGTCTGGCCCTGTCTGGCCCGGCCTGTCCCGTCATGCCCTCGACTGGTGGCTCGGGATGGTTGCGTGGACGACGGGGTGGACTGCAGGGTTGATCGGGAGATGTTCGGGTCTGCCTCCAGAAATCGTTTGGTGAATGTTACCCGAACAGAGACCGGCTGCAAGCGCCTTCTCCCACTTTTCCAAGGACAGCGTCGGGGCCGGTCAAGGTCCATAGGAGCAAGGGGAGGGGTTTCACGCTGGTAGGCTCTTCCCATGGCCCTGACGACTGCCTTGTCTGCACCCCCGGACGCCCTCCCGCGCGAATGGCGAGACTGCTGGCCGCTCGACGAGAGCTACACCTTCTTGAACCACGGGTCCTTCGGGAGCCTTCCGATTCCCGTTGCGGAGGCCCAGCGCCGCTACCGCGATCTCGTTGAAGCGAGGCCGATCGAAGTGCTTGGTCGCCGTTGCCGAGAACTTCTCGCGCCGGTGCGGGAACGCATGGGCCGGTTCCTTCGAGCTGACGCAGCGGGCATTGGGCTCGTCACCAACGCCACAGAAGCCGTCAACTCGGTGCTCCGTTCCCTCGACTTGCGACCGGGTGATGTGCTCGTCACCACCGACCATGTCTATCGAGCGGTTCTCCAGGCGATGCGCTTCGTCGCTCGGCGTGCCGGAGCCGAGGTGCGTGTGGTCCCCGTTCCGCTTCCACTCACCGGGCCTGGCGACATCGCCCAACGTATCGAGGCGGCACTTGACGGCAGGACTCGCCTGGTCGTCATCGATCATGTGACCTCGCCGACCGCGGTTGTCTTCCCGGTCGACCGCATCGCGTCGATGTGTCGCGCGCGTGGAGTTGAATGCCTCATCGACGGAGCGCACGCCCCGGGCATGGTCGACCTCAACATCAACGCCCTTGGGGCGACCTATTACGCCGGCAACCTCCACAAGTGGGTCTGTGCTCCCAAAGGAGCGGCATTCCTGTGGGTGAGCGAAGAGCGGCGTCGCTCGATCCACCCTTCGATTGTGAGTCACTTTCTCGATGAGGGATTCGATGTCGAGTTTGATTGGCAGGGGACTCGCGACATCAGCGCTTGGCTTGCGATCGTCGATGCCCTTGCCTTCTTCGAGCCGCTGGGTTGGCATCGACTTCGAGAGCACAACTGCTCGCTCGCCGCATGGGCCCGCGAGCTGATTCGGGCCGAACTCGGCACGGCCCCGCTTGTTCCGCTCGACCTTCCGGGGAGCCGTTCGTCGATGCTCGGGTCGATCGCCACCATCGAACTCCCATCCTCCATGCGAGGCCGTTGGGCTGGGCCCGAGGCGCTGCAGGCGGACCTCTACGAGCGGGAACGGATCGAAGTCCCGATCATCGATTGGGGGGATCGCTGGCACGTCCGGGTCTCAGCGCAGGCGTATAACCACCCCGAGCAGTACGAGCGATTGGCCGTGGCATTGGGCAGACGCTTGCATTCCTAGGCGGTCGACCCATCGCGGTGAACCGCCGCACCCCATCCGCCGATCAATCCCGCATGGCGCCGCTGCGGTCTTACCTCGGCATCTCGATTGGAGCTGCCCTCCTGGGTGGAGTGGCTTGGCTCATGGCAAGTGTCGATGGCCCATGGGATCGCTCGTCCAATGGCCGCGGCGGCCCGGCGCAACCTCGTGACGATCTGGCGATCCGCGTCGGCATGGATCGAAGCGAGTTGCCGAAGCCAGATTGGGTTGCGAAGCAGGTGTCGATCGGCATTCGATCCGACGTGCGCCGCGAGGGGCTCACGATCAACCATCGGGTGCTTGAACTGCGCGATGCGGAGTGGCCCGAACGCATCTTGCCCTCGTCAGCGACGCTGGTGTACACGCCTTCCTATGAGATGGAGGGCAGGGTGAACGCCGTTCTCAGCGGTGATGTTCCGGTCAATCCAGGAATGGAATCACTCTTCGCGATTGGTCGACTGGTGGAGGGCAGGCTGGTGCGGCTGGATGGACGAGGACGCGTCAGTAGTATCGAGGACGTGCGAGTCAGCTTCGTCAGCGTGACCCGTCCCCTGACGCAAGGCGAGCACTGACCGTTACTCCTCTTCACTCGCCGCCTCGCGCTCGAGTTGCTTGGCTCTGGCGACGCGAGCCGCTTCGGCTTCACGACGGGCGAGGGCCGGCTTGTACTCTTCCGCGTACCAGCGCTGCCAGGCCATCCGGTCGTAGCCAAGGTACTCGGTGCTCTTGCCCCAATCGGCGCTCGTCAGGCCCACCAGCGAGGTGTGTATCTCGGTGCGATAGGAGACGACGACGGCGTCCATGATTCGAAGGACGGCACCTTCGTTGATGACTCCGATGATCGGTTGGAAGGCGCCGGAGCTGTCGCCGGTGACGGGCACGACGTTGGCGACGTAGGATCGCTGCGTTCCGATGGCGATCCACGCAAGATCGCCGGTTTCCTCGACCGAGCGCTCCGTCGTTTGGGCGGCGATGAGCAGAGGTACCAGCGGCGTCGCTGCGATCGCACCGGCCAGGGATCCTGCGCGGTTGGCAACGACGTGGTGGTCGGAGCGGATTGCCGCATCGAGGACGCCGAGTGCCGCGGGCGATGCAGGTTGGTGAATGCGGCTTGTCGCCTCATGGCGCAGGGCGGGATTCTCGTCCATGATCGCCATCCACGTTAGGGCCGCCTGCCCGGACTCACCGAGCGTCGCGACATGGTCGAGCATGCCCAATACCACGTCGTCTCGCTCGGCCCGCAATTCCTCGTACATCGCCGTGATCGATGACGGCTCCCGGAACGCCTTCAGCCGTTCGATGCCTTCTCGGCGCAACTCCTGGCTACGAACGCTGCCGAAGTGCTGGCGCTTAATGCGCTTGATGTCGGCGGCGACGTCGATGACCGAACCGCGTCGTGGAAGCGGCTCGCGGGCGTATGTCGGGTCCGCGCCGGCAGGAGGCGGGACGTCGACGATCGCGGAGGTGCTCGACGGGCTATTGACACACACCGGTTTCCCACTCGGATCAAGCTTCGAATGCAGTTCCTTCAAGGCCTGTTCATTCGTCTGGACAATGCTCGCTTCTCCGCCTGGAGGGCAGGCTGCTGACGCCGGTATCACTCCTGTGGCGATGAGGGCTGAAAGCCCGACGGCGGTCATGCGGAACGGACGAGTGATCGTGACGGGTGTCGTCATGCGGTACCTGCCCATGGATCGGGGTGATGTGCCGAAGCGAGGACGTCGGCATGCGTGTTCCCCACACGGCCGTTCGAATATACGATCGTCATGGGTTGCCGTCCCTGTGAATCTCGGCTCTTTCCCCATCAGTCTTGACGCCCCGGACGCCCGAGATAGCTTGGCGTTTCGGTGCAGGTCATGCCGCCCCGGATCTTCCCCTATGAGTGTTTCGACTCGAAGTGTCTTTGACCGGTTGGGTGGCCCTGACCCTTTCTGGACCGTTGCCCGGGCCTTCTACGCGCGCATCGAAGCCGACTCGGATCCGACCTTTCGCGGGATGTTCCCGGCCACCTTTGACGAGGCAGTTCGTAACCAGGCCGAGTTTCTCATCCAGTACTTCGGCGGGCCAACGACCTATTCCGACCGACGTGGACATCCCCGACTGCGCCTTCGTCACATGCCGTTTTCAATCGATGTGGCTGCCCGCAACCGCTGGATGGAGCACATGCGAGCTGCTCTGATCGCGGCTCAGATTCCGTCGCCTGAACACGAAGAGATGCTCGCTTACTTCGAGCATGCCGCGACGTTTCTGATCAATCGCGAGAGTTGACCGGCGTCGCGTTCGGCTATGCCACCGGTCGACCGACCACTACGCCACTGAGGCCGATCCGGCCAAGAGCGTTTTCCGCAGTGCGGCGATCGGTGAAGCTGCCAAACTGGACCACATACATCGTCGCGCCGTCTGTGGCTCGCTTCGGCAGCACGCGAGGTTCACCAAGTCCGGCCTTCGTGGAGGTCGCACGCACCTCGTCGGCCCGCCGTTGGGCCTTCTCGCGATCTTTGAACGCACCTGCCTGAAGGACAAACGGGCCACGTTGGCTCTCGACGGTTCCGGTCGCTGGTGATGCGATCCCCGGCTTGGAACCCGAGCCGGACGGTCCTTGGGCGACGGGAGGCGTGCCGGAGGAGGGCGGCGTCACGTTGGCGAGACGGAACTGCTCATCCGAGGCCTTTCGGTCGCCGAGCTCGCGAAAGGTGTTGCCCGCGGCCATGCGCGCCTTGAGGGCGTCCTCGCCGGTGAGAAACTCGCCGGCCTTCACGAAGGCACGCGCTGCTTCGCTCTTTCGGCCCAGCTTCAGGAGCGAACTTCCCAGCGTGACGTTGGATTGCCCTGCCATCCATCGATCCTCGGCGCGAGCAGGATCCTGAAGCCAGCGCACGCTCTCCTCGTACCGTCCCAGACGGAAGGCGCTCATGCCGGCGATGTAGGACGCCTCAAGCGAATCGCGAGTTGAACTGGCCTCTCCGTTGGCTTCCTGGGCTAGTTGGAAGGACTCATCGAAACGCCCGCTGTCGTAGGCAACGAGCGAGCGGTTGAGGGTGTCGTTCCCGTTCGACGAGCAGCCCGAGAGCGCTGCGAGGAGGAGGATGACGAAGGTGAGAGCCAGTGGCTGGCAGAGATTGAGCGAGCGTCGCATGGTGCGGCGGACCTAGCGCGAGGAGAGGCGGGACGAGACCGCATTGGCGGTCGCGGATTCGACGGCGGCACGTATGCTATCGCAGCGCACAGTGGGGGTGCCCCGCAGGAACGACCCGGGCGGCGAATCGGCGCGGCAGCGCCGAAGGCAGTCCCCAAAGCGACGGAGGATCGCGACCGGTCACGGAAGCCGTCGTTCGTGCGTCCGCTTGTTGAGCCTCCCTATGCAGCTTCTTCGCTCCATTCGTCGACAGCTCCTTTGGCATCCACGACGACTTGCGGCCATTGACGATCAACGCTCCTGGCGCGGCATCGATCTCTTGGTGGGCAGTTGGCACCTGGCCAAGGCGATCGAGTCAACTTCCTCGCGCGATGCCGTCGCGGTCATGCTCCCGACTTCGGGCCTCTTTCCCATGGCGGTCCTGGCCGGCTGGACGCTCGGGCGGAAGGTCGTGCCGATCAACTATCTCCTCTCCAAGGCTGACATCGGCTACGTGCTCAAGGACGCCGGCTGCGACACGGTCGTGACCGTGCAGCCAATGATCGACTTCATCGGCGGCATGCCTGATGGAGTCCGGGCCCTGCGGATGGAGGATGTCCGGTTCACGGGGCTTCCCCTCCCGCGACTCGCAAACCCGATCGCTGATGAGGACGTCGCGATCCTCCTGTACACGTCCGGAACCTCAGGCAAGCCCAAGGGGGTGATGTTGACCGGCGCAAACCTCGCCGCCAACGTTCGGCAAGTCTGCGAGTGGGTTGACTTCACGACCAAGGACGTGATGTTGGGCGTGCTCCCGCAGTTCCACTCGTTCGGACTGACGGTTCTGACGCTCTTGCCCCTCGCCGTCGGCTGCAGAGTCGTCTACACCGCGAAGTTCCTTCCCAAGCGGATCGTCGAACTCTCGCGGCGCCATCGGCCGACTGCCGTCATCGCGATCCCGTCGATGTACAACGCCCTGCTCATGGTGAAAGATGGCAAGCCAGCTGACTTTGAGGCGGTGCGGTTTGCGGTGAGCGGCGGCGAACCACTCCCCAAGTCGGTGTTCGATGGCTTCCAGACCAAGTTCGGAGTTCGACTGAACGAGGGCTACGGCCTCACCGAGACGTCGCCGGTGACCAATTGGTGTCGACCGCACGAGTTCAGACCGCGCACCGTCGGCAAGCCGCTCCCCGAAATCGACCAACGGATCATCGGACCCGATGGCAGCGAGCTGGGGCCCAATCAGGATGGCGAGGTCCGCATGAAGGGCCCCAACATTATGCGCGGCTACCACAACCTCCCTGAGGAAACGGCCAAGACCTTCGACGAGAAGGGCTACTTCAGAACCGGTGACATGGGCCGCTTCGACGACGATGGCTTCCTCTACATCACCGGCCGCATCAAGGAGATGCTCATCATCGGGGGCGAGAATGTCTTCCCCCGCGAGATCGAGGAAGTGCTCAACCGACATCCCTCGGTGAAAGACTCGGCGGTGGTCGGGATGAGCGACGAAAGTCGGGGAGAGGTCGCCCTTGCGTTCGTTGAGCTTCACGAGGGCGAGCAGTTCGACGGCAGCGCTCTGAGGGCCTTCTGTCGCGAACATCTGGCCCAATTCAAGGTGCCACGGGAGATACGCTGGCTCGAAACGCTTCCAAGAAACGGCACCGGCAAGATCGTGCGTCGACAGCTATCGGTGAATGTCGCAGGCAAGGAGTCTGCGTAACCTCGGCAACGAGGATTCGGTCGAGAGGCCCTTGGGACTCAGTGCCTCCACGCCTCAGCAGGGCCCCCATGCTCCGAGCAGGATGGCCAGGTCAGGCGAGGAAACGATGCCATTCTGGTCCAGGTCTGCTGCCCCGGGTGCGCCCCAAGCGCCAAGAAGGAGGGCGATGTCTGGCGCGCCCACACTTCCGTTGCCATCAAGATCAGCCGGGCAATTGACGCAGTCAGGACCGCCGAAAACGGTCAAGGTGAGGCCAGCGGTCCCCTGACCTCCGCCGACCCGAATCAAGTAGCTCTCGCCACAGGTGGCGTCGAAGACGACGGTGGACGAGGTCACCGGCAAACAGCCTCCACCGTCGTCATCACAGGCGAGGAGTGAGAGCGACTCGCAGGCTCCGCCATAGACGGCGAGTCCGGTGTTGAAGTCGGAGGCGACTCCGCACGTGGTGACCTCCACGAACGCATCGCGAGGGGAGGTGAACGAGAACCAAATGTCGGCCTGCGATGCGACCCCGCCACTCTCGAAACACTCCGGAGGAACCGGTGGTTCGGACGCTTGTGCCCCCAGCGTGATGATCGGCGTGGTTCCCTCCGCGATCGGAATCGCCGTTGCGCAGGTCTCGTTCACCGGGGGGTCCGTGCACTGATCCGCGGCCATCGCTGCACAGGTGCCGTCCCAATTCAGATCGCAGCAGGACGGGTCGGAAGCGCATACGAGTTCGCAGCACTCGATGTCACTACAGCCCGGCGTGGTGTGCGGCATGAGGCAGCTCCCCGCACTGGGATTGCACGGCGGCGAGCAGAGCAGGTCTTCGCAAACGGCGCGCAGGAAGTAGCGATCGGAAACGTCGCACTCGATCGTGGTCGATCCAAACGCAGGGAAGGTCCCGGGGGCGACCACGATTCGGTACTCCCCAGCCGGAACGCAGACTTGGGCACTGAGAGCTTCGATGCAGAGGGCCGAATTCACGGAGGTGAGAGCGCTGGACAAGGGAGGACATCGCCCCGAGGGCACAAGAGCCGCGAAACCCTCGAAGCCAGAGGAGAAGGAGAGCTGCACCGAAGCGTTTCCGTCACCGTCCGCATCCGCGGCAATGAAACGCCAGACGTCGACATCCCGAACGATGCCGGAGGAGCTTCCGGAAACGTAGATCGTGCCGCAGGCAACGCCTCCGCAAGGAAGGGTCTGGAGCACGGGGTTGGCGGACGGGAAGTAGCAGGGGTCGTTGACGTTCTGCTCGCACGCCTCATTCTCTTCCACCGATTCGGGTGGGCATTGAGGCTGGCACGATCCGATGCAGACATCGCTGGCAAGTCCGGCACAGAGGACATCCCAGAGCTGGTCGCAGCAATCGGGGCTGACCGCGCACACGGCCGCGCAGCATTCGGCGTCGTCGCAAGCGGCTGATGGATGTGGCTCGTAACAGCTCCCCGTTTTGGGGTCGCCGCAAACGCCTGGGTTTCCAAGGTCGCAGTTGACCTCAGCGAAGAACGTACAACTGAAGTCCCAACGAACGTCACAGCAGAAGGAATCAATCAGGCAGACCGCCTCGCAACATACTTCGTCATCGCAGGCCGGGTTGTCGTGGGGCACCAGGCAGCTCAGGCTGACATCGGCTCCGCACAGTCCAACGCACACCTGGTTCGCGGTCAGCACGCAATCCGCGTCCCAATTGTTGGTGCAGCAGCTTGGATCGGCGTCACACACCAGCCCACAGCAGTCTGGGTCCTCGCAACCGGGGTTCGGATGCGGCACCAGGCAGGAGCCCGCCCCGCCCGTGCATTGGCCGTAGGCCCCGGATACGGCGAGGGCGAACGCGGCGAAAGCGATCGCCACCAGAAACTGAGGGGACTTCCAACCGTTCATAGCAGGATCTGCCAGTGAAGCCGCGTCACGCGCAGCCGACTCCACTCACATTGGGGGCGAAACAATGTACGACGACTCGAAGGGGCGGGCCTTGTGAAAGTCGGAGTTTCGGGCGGGACCCGAGCTGGACTGCGTAGCGAAACGCATCAGAACAGCTACAAAAACAAAGAAGCCCCCCCGACCGAAGTCGGGGGGGCTTTGTGTCTGATTTGCCCTGGCGTCGTCGAGCGGCGGTGAGGCCGACCCGACGAAGTTTCAGGCTACCTCAGGACGACTTAGTCGCACGGGCCCCAGCCGCCGAGGAGGACCGCGAGGTCGTCTGCGGCAACGCCGTCGTTGTCGAAGTCGCCAAGCAGGCCAACCTGGCCCCAGTTACCCAGGAGGATGGCAAGGTCAGCGGCATCGGTGTCGCCGTCGTTGTCAAGGTCGGTAATGCAATCGCTCGGGCATTCACCGCTCGGGGTGATGTTGAGCGTGCCCGAACCAGTGACACCGTTGGTGAACGAACCAAGCACCACCAGGTAGGTCTCGCCGCACTCAGCATCGAAGGTGAGTTCGGAGGTGAAACCACCGCAGGTGCCGAAGTCGTCGTTGCAGGCAACGAAGACCGGTTCCGCGCACGAACCAGAGAAGATGGCCAAACGGCTATCGAAGTTGACCGAGTTGCAGGTCGAGACGGTCACCGTACCGGTTGCGGTCGCGGTGTAGGCGTACCACGCATCGTTGAAGATGGTGGACGAACCAGCCGAGAGGCATTCCGCCGGGAGCTCGAGGGCACCCGTTGCAGTGAAGGTGTCAACATCGTTGGCACCATCAACAACGGCCAACGCTCCGTCGCACTCGTCGTTCTCGAGAGCGTCGCAGGCCGGGCCGCAGGTCAGGGTAGCAACGTAGTTGTTGCCTTCACCCGAACCGCACGGCAGGCCGTTGAAGATCGTCGTACCGACGAAGGCGCGGTAGGTACCACCGGCCGGGAAGCAGAACGTCAGCTCGGTCGGGCACGACGCGCCAGCAACGCTGGCGAGGATCGCCGGCGGGCAAGCGGTGTCGAGGAAGAAGAGCTGGGCCGGAACAACCGACTTCACCGAGAGGGTGACTTCGGCGGCCGACTCAAGGGTGAACTCGTACCAGTCGGTGTCGCGGAAGCTGCCGTCGGCCCAGAAGGTGCCGCAGACAGTCTCGCCGCAAGCGATGGCTTCGAACGGATTGCCAGCCGGAGCGCAGAGCTCGCCGCAGTTCGCAGCCGCGGAGGCGGCGCAGAGGCCGTCCCACGAGGTGGTGCAGCACCACGAGTCGAGACCGCAGACGATGTCCTGGCAGGTCACGTCATCGCAGCCAAGGCCGAACCAAGCGGTGCAGCAGTTGCTGCTGCCACCAGCCGGGGCGTTGCAGCCACCGTTGGTGTCTTCGCCGCAGGCCTCGCCCTCAAGGCTCGCGCCTTCGGGGCAGGTGAGGTCGCAGTCCGGTCCGCAGAGTTCGAAGCAGATCGCGCCTGCTTCGCTGGCGCACTGGCCGTCCCACGCGACGGAGCAGCAGAACGGATCAGTAGCGCAGACCGCTTCGCAGCAGGTCAGGTCGTTGCAGTACGGAGCTGCACCAGCGACGCAGCAGTCGCCGGTTCCCTCTGCACCGCACGCCGGCGGAACGCAGGTTCCACCGCAGGTGAGGGTCGCAACGTAGTTGTTGCCTTCACCAGAGCCGCACGGAACGCCCGCGAAGATGTTCGGTGCAACGAAGGCGACGTAGGAGCCGGCTTCGAGGCAGTAGGTCACTTCGGTGGGGCAGTTCGCGCCAGCCGCGCTCGCGAAGACGAACGGCGGGCAAGCGCTGTCGAGGAGGAAGAGAGCCGCTGGAATCACCGAACGGACCGACCACGTGACTTCGGTCGCCGCTTCGAGCGTGAACGAATACCAGTCGGTGTCGCGGAAGCTGCCGTCGGCCCAGAAGGTGCCGCAGACAGTCTCGCCGCAAGCGATGGCTTCGTACGGATCACCGGCCGGAGCGCAGAGCTCGCCGCAGTTCGCAGCCGCGGAGGCGGCGCAGAGGCCGTCCCACGAGGTGGTGCAGCACCACGAGTCGAGGCCGCAGACGATGTCCTGGCAGGTCACGTCATCGCAGCCAAGGCCGAACCAAGCGGTGCAGCAGTTGCTGGTGCCAGCCGGAGGAGCATTGCAGCCACCGTTGGTGTCCTCGCCGCAGGCCTCGCCCTCAAGGCTCGCGCCTTCGGGGCAGGTGAGGTCGCAGTCCGGTCCGCAGATCTGCCAGCAGATGCCAGCAGCCTCGGAGGCGCAGAGGCCGTCCCACGAGTTGCTGCAGCAGAACGGATCAGCGGCGCATACCGCTTCGCAGCAGGTGGCGTCGTTGCAGAACGGGGTCGCGCTCGCGACGCAGCAATCGCCGGTCGTCTCGCCACCGCAGGCCGGCGGGACGCAAGCGCCACCGCAGGTCAGGGTCGCGACGTAGTTGTTGGCGTCGCCCGAGCCGCACGGAACGCCAGCGAAGACGTTCGGAGCAACGAAGGCAACGTAGGAGCCGGCATCGAGGCAGTAGGTCACCGAGGTCGGGCAAGCGCCCTGGCCGACGGCGATCACGAAGGGCGGGCAGTTGCTGTCAAGAATGAACGCAGCAACGCCGGTCAGGCTCGCGACCGACCAAGTGACCTCGGTCGTCGTGTCGAGGCTGAAGGTGTACCAGTCGGTGTCGCGGAAGCTGCCGTCGGCCCAGAAGGTGCCGCAGACGCTGTCGCCGCAGGCGATGGCTTCGTACGGGTCAGCGGGGGGCGGGCAGAGTTCGGGGCAGTTCGTGGCCGCGGAAGCGGCGCAGAGGCCGTCCCACGAGGTGGTGCAGCACCACGAGTCGAGACCGCAGACGATGTCCTGGCAGGTCACGTCATCGCAGCCAAGGCCGAACCAAGCGGTGCAGCAGTTGCTGGTGCCACCCGACGGGGCGTTGCAGCCACCGTTGGTGTCAGCGCCGCAGGCCTCAGCCTCAATCAGAGCGCCTTCGGGGCAGCCGGGATTGCAGGGATCGCCGCCAGCGAAGGTAGAAGCGGTACAAAGTGCCGCGGTCGCCATCGTGCAGATAAAGAAGAAAGGTCTCACGCGCATCTCAAAATCTCCTTGTCCGCCGCCGGGACGACGGAAGGTGGGTCTCCCGGCCAACGAAACCAGCGCCGACCTCACGGCGCGGTTGGACCCACCTTGAAGATAACAGCGGACCGCAGGTTTCCAAACGGGTTAGGGAGGCTTTGGCCGAAACTGATCCCCGATTTTCCCCTCCGGCTCGGGCGATCGTCGCAGCCGATCCAGACTGGTGGCTCCCGACGAGCTCACAGAAGACCCAGGCGGGTCGTCTCGCGCAGCTTGCCCATCTTCGCGCCGAAGCGGGAACGGCTCCCCTCGAGACTTGTGATGAAAGGAAACGGGCCCCCTCGGTTCGTTCGAGGGGGCCCGCACTTGTTCACCGTGGGGGCCCTTCGGCCCCCAACAAGTCATCGAAAGGTCTCAAGTTAGGCTTATGGGCAATCGCCCCATGCGCCGAGCAGGAGGGCGAGGTCCTCGGCGGCGACCAAGCCATTGTTGTTGAGATCTGCCGGCCCGCCTGCGGTACCCCACGCTCCGAGAAGGAGGGCGAGGTCGACAGCCCCAACCTGGCCGTCGTCGTTCAGGTCACCTAGGCATGGCGATGGGCAGGTGCCATCTTGCGAGACGGTGATCGTCCCGGTGCCGAAGCCCGCCGCCCCGAAGGCGCCTACGAGGATCGTGTAGGTCTCGCCGCAGGTCGCCGCGAAGGTCATGATCGACGTGAATCCGGTGCAACCCGAAGCATCCTCGTTGCAGGCGACGAGGGTAAGGTCGTCACACGCTCCGGTGAAGGCGGCCAGACGGGTGTCGAAATTCGCCGCGCCACACGTCGAAATGGTGGCAAGGCCAGTTGCGGTCGCTGTGTAGGTGTACCAGATGTCGTTGTTGACGTTGACAGAGCCGGCCGAGATGCATTCAGCCGCCAACACGGTCACGCCTGTGGCGCCCACATTGGTGAAGCCGTTGGCTCCGAGGTTCACAACGAGAGCGTCAGCGCACTCGTCATTCTCGATGCCACCACCGCCGCCGCCGCACGAGATGTTGATGGTGCCGGTGCCGTCGCCGCTGAAGCCACCGATCCGCAAGAGGTAGGTGATACCCTTGGAGAGTTCGGCGTCCATCGAGGACGAGAAGCCCGGGCAGCCAAGACCGTCGTCGTTGCAGGCCACCAAGACGAGGTTGTCGCAATCACCGCTGTAGAGAGCGAGACGGGTGTCGAAGTCGACCGTACCGCAGGTGGAGAAATTCACCGTCCCGTCGCATGTCGCGGTGTAGGAGTACCAGATGTCCTGGACGAAGGCGGTTCCGAAGCCCTCGTCGCACGCCGGATCGAGTGCAGGCGGGCTGGTGGTTGCGCCAAGCGTCGAGAACTCCGTTTCACCATCGAAGATCTCGGGAGCACCTGGGCATTCGTCATTGGCCGGTGGATCAACCGCGCAGAGAGCGCAGAAGTCCGCAGCTTCGTCTGCACAGATGCCGTCCCAACTGTTCGAGCAACACCACGGATCAAGGCCGCAGACGATGCTGCAGCATTCCTCGTCGTTGCAGTAGGGTGTCGCACTGGCCACGCAGCAATCACCGGTCTCGGGTGAACCACACGTGATCGGGACGCACGCATCCCCGAGATCGACGGTCAGGACATAGTCGTTGAGGATCCCGCTGCCGCACGGCGGCGAGGAGAAGCTAGCCGGGGCGACGAACGCCACGTTGTCGCCAGCAGGGAGGCAGAACGACAGCGTCGCGCCGCAGCCGGGCTGAACCTCGATCACATAGATGACCGGGTCGCACGTGGCACTGAGAATGCCGATTGTGACGTCGATGTTCGCGTGCACCGTCATGGTGACGTTGCTCGCCTCCGCGAGGTTGAACCGATACCAGTCTGTGTCACGCGTCGACCCATCGGCCCAGAACGTGCCGCAGATCGAGGTACCCGTGGCGATATCCTCGTACGTGCCGCCGCCGTTGCAGCCGCCGTTGAGGTCCTCGCCGCAGAGCTCGGCCTCTGGAACGCCGCCTTCAGGGCAAGCGATGTCGCAGCCGACAAACGGCTCAATGAGGAGGTCGCCACTTCCCGACGCGGTGGCACCGAATCCGCCGAGGCGAACCCGGTACTCCACTCCCGCCTCGAGGTTGGTGAGCATCTCGGAGGTAAAGCCGCCGCAGCTTCCGCCGTCGTCATTGCAAGCGAGGAACGTCAGGTTGTCGCATTCGCCCGAGTACAAGGCGAGTCGGCTGTCAAAGTCGACCAGGTCGCAGGTCGAGATTCGGTACAGGCCGGACTGGCTGGCCGTGAACACGTACCAGGTGTCGTTGAACATGGTCACCGAACCGAACGACAGGCACTCCTCCGGAAGCGGGTCACCGCCGGTGAACGCGCCAAGGGTAGAGACCGGGTTGAGACCTTCGATGACGGGCAGAGCGTCTTCGCAGGTGTCTCCCGGAATCGAAGTGCAGACGTTCCCGGTGTCAATGATGCTCAGCAGGTATCCGGCATCGACATCGCAGGGAGTGCCCACGAAGTCCGACGGGGCGACGAAAACGCGATAGGTACCTGTCACGAGGCAGAGGTCGCTGATGATCGCCGGATCGCAGGCGCCGGGGACGGTGGTTGCGGAAGCGAGGATCGACGCTGGGCACCCGCCGCTCAGGACGAAGAGCGTGGTGGGGATCTCACCGGTGACGGAGAACGAGAGCACCTTGTTCTCGCTGAGGGAGAACTCGTACCAGTCGGTGTCTCGAGTACTGCCGTCGGCCCAGTAGTTGCCGCAAATGATGTCACCAACGTCGGCGAACGAGACGGCGCCCTTAATGACGTCATTGCATCCACCGTTGAGGTCGGCGCCACACGGCTCCACCTCCTCGGTCGTTGCTCGGTTGCAATCGACGATGCAGGAGCCAGCGCCGCAGCCAACGCAGATGGCCGCTGATTCGCTCGCGCAATTCCCGTCCCATTCGACGGAGCAACAGAAGAAGTCGACCGCACACACGGCGTTGCAGCATTCGGAGTCGCTGCAGCCCGGGCCCACGCCCGCGATGCAGCAATCGTTTGCCGAAACAGAGCAGGGATCACCAGCGAAGCTCGCCGTCGAAGCGGCAAGCATCGAGGCGGTCGCCACGGTGGCCACAAAGGACCAGTGACTCACGCGCATTTCGTTTCTCCTCAACAATCTCGATCGAGATCAGCAAGCGGCGCACGCAATAGGGGCGGCCCCCTGACCGCAGAGGACCGGCGACACCACACCGCCAATCTACTGCCGAACAAACTCGGTCGCGAGGGCAAATTCTTCAAAGCAGGTGATTTGCGGCAGCTGCGTGAGTTCCCGTGATCCCATCAGGAGCGTCCGCGTTGTTCCCATGGCGAGCGTCAGCAAACCGGTGGCCGGACCGTGATGGCGACGTTATTGTCCGAGGTGATGAGGGCGAAAGGACTGTCGGTTCGCCTGGATGGCAAGCCAGTTCCCTCCCAGCCCAACCGGGCCATGAGGCCCGGACCCCATAAGGACTTTCCCATGATCAGTGTTGGCTCAAAGGCACCCGCGTTCCAACTTCCCTCCAAGCCGGGCGAGGTCATCGATGTCGGATCCCTCTTTGGGAAGGAGAAGGTCGTTCTCCTGTTCATCCCGCTGGCGTTCAGTTCGGTATGTACTGCGGAGATGTGCCACTTCCGGGACTCTTGGAACCAATGGGAGAACCTTGGAGCGAAAGTCTTCGGCATCTCCATCGACAGCCCTTTTGTGACCGACAAGTTTCGTGAGTTGGAACGGATTCCCTTCCCGGTCCTTTCTGACTTCAACAAGAGCGTCGCCCCTCAATACGACGCCCTGCATGAAGACCTGAAGGGGATGAAGGGCGTCACCAAGCGAGCTGCCTTTGTGATCGGGCGCGACGGAAAGGTCGCCTACGCTTGGATCTCCGAAAACCCAGGCAATCAGGTGGACTTTGATGCGGTCCAAACCGCCGTGCGAAATGCCCCCTGACAGGGTACGATTCCGACCTTCCTTACCGCAGAGGTAGGGATCCGCGGGCGTAGCTCAGTGGTAGAGCGTCAGCCTTCCAAGCTGAATGTCGCGAGTTCAAGTCTCGTCGCCCGCTTTTCAGAACCGACCGGCACCGAACGGCACAAGTCGGCATCCATTAGGCCTTTAGCGCGGCCCCGTGAGTTGTGCGGCGGGGCCGTCTTATCGGCACGCTCAGGCACGCCGCGCCCGCTTGTGGCGGGCCGTACGCTGGCTGTTAAGCGGGCGCTCCCGTCCGGAGCCGCGTCGGTGGTGCCCGTCGCCCGCGCCTCGCCGGCCCCGATCGCTGGGAGAGCCGAAACCGCCTTGCTCGTGTCGGTGAGCCCAAGAACGGTGTAGTGCCGCAGGGTGGTCCGGTAGTCCCCATGCCGCATCACCCGCTGAGCCACTTGGGGAGCCACGCCGGCCCGGGCCAGTTTCGTGCCCAGGGTCGTCCGAAGGGCGTGCAGGTCGATCGCGTCCCCGTTCTCGTCGATGGCCACGAACCGCCTCCGCAAGGCACCGCACGCATAGCGGAGCGGTTCGCCCTTGGCGTCGGTCACCGTTTCCCAATGCGCAAGCCCCGCATCGATGAAGTCCTCCCGTCGCATGCGGTCCAGGCTGTTGGCGTCGGGAAACACCCTCACGGTGGGAAGGGCCGGCGAGGTCACCCGGAGGGTGGCCAGGGCGTCGGCGAGTTGCGGGTGGATGGGAAGGACGTCGAGTCGCTTCGCCTTGCCTCCCCGAATCGTGAGCGTCCCCGCGGTGAGGTCGACGTCGGCCCAGGTGATCGACTCGAGGTCGCCTCGCCTCAGCCCGGCGAACCCGGCCGCAAGGTAGAGAGCCTCTCGGCCCTTGCTCCGGGCCACGTTGAGGAGTCTCTCAAGCTCGTCGTCGGTGAGAGCTCGCCTCCGTCGGCGTCGGTCAATCTGCTCGTCGCGCTTCGGGACCGTCCGCATGGCGTTGGCCTCGGCGCGCCCGGTGCGAACGAGCCACGAGCCGAAGGCGATCGCGATTTGTCGGATGAAGTTCGCCGTTCGGGCTGAGCGGCCACGCTCGAGGAAGCGTCGCATGTGCGAGGCGAGGGCTTCGGCGTTGAGGTCGGCGATCCGCTTCGCCCCGCTGGCCTCGACGAATCGCAGCAAGTGCCGCTCCTTCTGGTTGAGCGAGTGGGCATCCTGCCCAACGTTGCGGCAGTGGGTGACGTAGGCCGCAACGTGATCGGTGAGCGGTGAGCGAGAGGCCTCGGCGATGCGGTCCATTGCGGGATCGACGAGGCCCTCACGTCGGACCGCCGCGGCCTCGATCCGCTTGGCGAGGATCCGAGCCGCCGTCGCCCGATCGAGCGTCCTGGTGTTGAGTTCGCGTCGCCGCCCATCGTGATCAACCCAGGCGACAAGCCAGGGCGAGCCCTCTCGCCGCCTGAAGATGGAGCCCGCTCCGCGGGCCCTTCGCCTCTCGCGTCCGCGTTCCTTCGCTCGTCGCATGCCGCAACCTCCGATTGATCCGCACCGAACGTGCGGAGGTTGAATCGATCCCAAGCTAACCGGCGATGGGCCGTCCCGTCGCCGGCTCACCCGCGCCGGCCTGCCTCGGCGTCGACGGTGAGGCCTTTCGGAGCGTCGCCACCTGCTTGGCCAGGTCCGTCTCCCTCTCGCTTCGGGCGACCGCCTGGGCGGCTCTCCATGCCTCGGTCACTTCGACCGAGCCGCCGGCCTCGACTCGTCGGAGCCGCTCGAGCTTGTGGGCTTGCGGGTCGGCCGTTCGATTCGCCTCGTCGGTGAGAAAGGCGAGCTGCTCTTCGTTCAGTCTGCCATCGTCGATGAGCCGGCGAGCTAGCTGGGCAGCCTCTGCCCCGAGCTTCGTGGGGCTCGCTGGGGGCATCGGAGGAAGCGGGGGGTCTGCGGTCCCTGTGAGCCTGAGCGGTGGACTCGCCGGCCTTCCCTGTCGCTTGGCGGGAGGGCCCTGGTCCAGAGGTCCGATGCTCGGCGCAGGTGGGGCCGGCGAGGCCGTTCCCAGTTGCCGCCTGATCCAGTCGGCCAGATCCACCGGAAGCACTCCCGGAGGTTCTTGGCGCGCCGCTTCACAGAGGGCAGGAACCGATATCGATCGCCCTGATGCCGTTAGCTCGGCCCGAACCTCGTCCAGGGCGGAGTCGATCGTTCGCAGAAGGGCCATGCTTGGGGACAGAACGCCGAACTTGGCAGCGAGCGACTGAGCTGTACAACTCGGAGCCTCGTCGAATCGGTTGGGGAGCGACGGACCGACCGACGCCCTCGGCGTCGCGTCGGGCGGTCCGTCGCGATCGCGACTCCCCCGCGGTTGGGGGGGAGCGGGCGCCACGACGGGGGGGCGCTTAGCGCTCATATCTCCATACTCCATACTCCCCCCGAAACCGTCGGGGGTTTGTCGGGGGTTTGTCGGGAGTTTCTCGGGGGTTTCTCGGGGGTTCGTGTGACCGAAACCCCCGACCGCATCGGGGGTTTCTGAGTCCAAACCCCCGACCGCATCGGGGGTTTCCGACGGGGTGCCACCAGCGAGTTCCTTCGGCCAGTTAGGTCCTCGGCGCCAGAGCACCGAAGCCGAGCGGCCACCGCGCCGTCGCGCCATTGGCGGGTCGCCATCCAGCACGCCGCGGTCCTCAAGTTTCCGGAGGAACTTCCTCACGGTGTCGGGGCAGAGGTGGCACTCCCGAGCAAGCCGTTCGAGTCCGACAAAAGCGACGAAGCGCGGAGGCGGCATGTAGCTCGCCACGACGATGAGCACGAGCACTTCGTTCGCGGAAGCGTCCGGAGGCAGATCGCATCCGATCCGAACGGCGATCTTCCACACGTTCATTGGGGACGCCGTCGGCGGCTGGCTCGTCGCTTCGGGTTGCCTTGATCCCCGCTGGTCGGCGTCCTTGCCGTGGCTTCGGTTCCGTCCGTGGCGGGGGCCGCTCACCCGGGCCCGCCCTTCACCCCATGTCGGTTGACGAACGCCTCGACGTCGGCCACGCGGTAGCGGACCATTCGCCCGATGCGAACCGCGGGAAGCTCGCCGGCCTGGGTGAGCGAGTAGAGGAGCCGCACGCTGATCGAGAGCGCCTCGGCCGTCCGCTTCACGCTCCAGAGGAGAGAGGCCGGCGAGGTCGCGTCCTCGCGTCGGGGGGGAGGCTCGCCGGCCCCGGGCCCCCGGTGTCGGTTCCTCGAGGTTGTGGTGGCTTCAGTGCTGGCCACGGGTCGCTCCCTTCGGGTCATCACAGAGCGTTCGCGCCGCCTTTCGGCGAGCGGCCTCGGGCATCCGGAACCACAAGGCCATCGCCACGGAAGCGTCGACCTGCCCCGCACGAATCTCAACGGGCCACCGATCCTCACCGACGTCGCATCCGAGGGCGCTGGCCTGGTCGACGTCGACCGCTCGCACGTACTGACCGATCCCGTAGCGATGGCCACGGTTCTCCAGGGCCTTGCAGATCCGCAGCGACGGGGGGGCCGAGGCGATGTCGCGGTCGAGCATGGCGATGCGATCGTCGAACGCCTCAACGCGCAGGCGGTGCCGCTCTGTCGCGCCAACGTGATCGCTCAGCCACCAGAGCCAGGCGATGGACTCGGCGAGGTCCTCGGCAACGAAGTACACCGAGTTCCCATGACGGACGTGGTCGATGCGGTAGCGGTTTGCCTGCTCGATGAGCCATGCGGCCCCGCGGTCACCGTCCAAGCCGAGGGCCGCGGCTGCCGCGTTGGGAGTGAGGATCCGGGCCCTAGGCGTCCTCGCGTCGGGAGAGCTCTCCGTCCTGTTCATGCGGTTTGGCTGGCGAGGTCCCGCCTGGGGCGAGGCCTTGCGAGCTGCGGGGCGGGCGTGTCGGGTCTGTCGCGTTGTCGTGGCCATGTGCACCATGCCTTCCGAGCGATGCTCGGTGAAAGGTCCGGCCGACGGTGGATTGGGCAGGGACCGCGCGTCGGCCGGCGCGGGTGCCCGTTCATTCAAGTTGCCCGGTCCCTCGACACGAGGTCCTCGGGGGCAAAGAGCGCGTCGGGCAACCCAGCCTCGGACCGCCGAGAGAGGTCGGCCAGTGCGTCACGCAACGCGATGAGGTCAAAGAACACGAGCGGACCGTGCACAAGCGACGGCACGAGCCGCCTGCTTCTGAGCAAGTGCAGTTCCCGCTCGCCGATCCCCAGGAGCGTCGCTGCCGTTGGGGCTGCCGCGATGCGTCGGGAGCCGGCGAGGATGGCTTGCGTCGCATCCTCAATGCTCTCGCTGCTCAACGCGTCCTCCATCCGCCCCCGGATTTCGCACTTCCGCATCGCCTCGTTCACTTCGCGGTCGGCCCGCCAGCCCTCGAGGCTTGCGCGATAGACCGCCTCGGCAATGTGTGCTGGGACGCATGTGCGCCCCTCGTCGTCGGTCAACTCCCACGGACCCAGCCGCTTGGTCGCGTTGGCGATGTAGCGCTTGTACCCGTAGAACGCCTTCGCGACCGGAACGCCGGCAATCCGTCGCCACTCGCTCGGCGGCCGCCTCCTTTGGCGGTGCTCGGCCCGAAAGATCGCTAGTGCAGTTGGCCACGGTCCTGCAGGAGGACTCGCACGCTTGCCGTCACCCGCGCTTCGCTCGATGTAGTCGGATCCTTCGGCATCGCACGAGCGCCACCCCTCGACGAGTATCGTCGTCCAGATGGCCATACCGAACGGCGACACGATGTCCGAGGCGCGAGGGGGAAGCCCGACGAGGGCATCCGAGGTCGCGATACGGTTGAGGAAGCCGGCGCGGGCCAAGGCGAGCCGATCGTTGTTGACGTCGGCCGAGGCCAGGCAATCGGCCCGGACCGCTGCGATGCGATCGAGTTCGGTCCATTCCTTGGCCTCGTCAAATGGCGTTGGAATCGCCGGCGAGGGCGGGGCGGGCCTCGACTGGACGTCCGCGCAAGCTCTCCTGTCTGGCGTGCGGTAGAGGTCGGTGAGGTGGCGCACGCTGAATCGCACCCGGTCCGAGGCCAGTTCCTCGAGGACGGTGCTCGCGTTCAGGAACACGAATCCGCGCGATACGTAGACCGTGATCCCGTTGCGAGCCACGAGCTCGTTGAGGGAATCGACTGAGAGGCCAAGGCGCTCGGCCGCGGTTGGGAGGCTGACCAGGTTGCGGCTGGACATCGCGAGCCGCCACGCCATGCGCTCTCGGGCGGGCTCGTCGAACGCCCGTTGCTTGCCGCGCGGTGGGCCACGGTGCGCGTAGGCGCGATCGACTTCGACGAATGCGGCGCGAAGCCGTTGGCGATCCATCAAACGACTCCAGTGCGCCGAGTCAATGGCGACGAACGCCCATGTGGCGTCGACTTGTTGTGTAGTCTGCGTCGCGGCCGAACCGCCTCTCCTGATTGCGATGCCGAGTTAACCCCGAACTCGGTAGCCAGTCGCCGAATCGCGATCCCAAGCGTTGTTTTCATGCTCCATCGCTGGCGTCCAGCAATGTCGTGAGCAAGGTCAAAGTCATCGCGAGCGAGTTGAACAGTGCCGTTCTGGGGGGCGGCGGTAGTGGCGATCTTCGGAGGCATGCGAGATGTATAAACCGGAGAGCCTATAGGTGTCAACAAGAGGTTGTAGAAGATGTCGCAACTTTCTGCTTGACTGTTGATGTGCTAACCTCAATCGACATGCCGACAACGAAGCCCGGTCGAATGGTGCGCATCGATGGAGAGGGGATCTCGGCTCTTGATGAACTTCGGCGCGCATTGGGCATGTCAGGCACCGCGATAGTCTCCGGGCTTCTAGAGTGGCTCTCGTGGCAACCACCAGAAGTTCAGCTAGCGATCGTGTGGGCTGGCAGGGGCGACGCGTTCGTACCAATCGGGGCGATCCGAGCGATTATTCAGAATGCTCCTTCGGGCTACGACGAGGAGCGTGGACAGTTTGCCGAGTTGCTGTCGAAGAGCTCGCAGCCAGTGGATGCAGAGATGGTCCGACGCTACGGACACGTCAATCGCATGCGGCCGAAGCGGTTCGCTGAGCTTCGAGCGAACGTCGCGAAGGCGTTGGGACTTGAAGAGGAACAAGGGCGGTCTTGGCAGCGGCCGGTTTCGAAGGGGGCCGCAGGCGCGAGTGCCTCAAACGGGCCGAAACGAGGCAAGGCGCTTCCCGACGCGGTTCATGACAATCCCGAGGAAGTCGGAGCGACACTGGATCGGGTTTTCGGCTGGCTGGCTAGGCAAGGAACGGCTGGCGGCCCCGAGCATGGTGCGGTCCCGGAAGCCGCCGGCCGCTCACCGAGTTCTAACGAACCCAAGCCGCCGAAGCCAGAGGGCCGTTCGAAAGCGAAGCCGGAATCCTCGGCGCGCTCGGTGCCTGCCAAGACGGGAAAGCGAACGAAGCGGTAGGCCGATCGGTGTGGCGGGGGGATACTCCCCGGATGAGAGCCAAGCGAGCCAAGAGGCGGTCGTCGATCGAGGGCACTCGAGCATCGCCGGCCCATTGCGGCGCCTGCGGTGGCTCGCTCGCCCGAATCACCTACCTGGGGCGACGGGCCGGCGAGGGAATCCGGCGCGAATGCATGGTGTGCGGTGTCGTCGTCACGCTCTCACGGATGGCCGGCGAGGCTCCACGCCCAGCGGTCCACGGTTCGGCATGAGGCGTCGGGAGTGCCTTGGATGAGCCCATGCACCAGCAACCGGAGCGATTGACCACGGAGGCTCTCCGACGCTTGGGCGGGAGCCTTGAGGCCTCGCCTGCCCCTCGTGCGGCTGTTCACTGGACCGCGTGAGGCAGAGCCGACGTCTCGCCCAAGGGGTGCGAAGGGGCCGAATGCGTCGGAGCTGCGGAGCCAGGGCCGAGACGATCGAACCTCAAAACCGCTCGCCGGCCCGGGAGCGGCCCGGCCCGAACGTCGAGATTGATCGGCGCTGACACTGGCTCACCGCACAGAAGGCCGGCGATGCGGTCGCGGCCAGGGCCTCGGGTACCCTGCGATCAATGCCCTCCGAGCCGCGGTCGGTCCCTCCCGCCTGGACGTTGAACGGGCCACGTTGCGCCTCGTGCGGTGGTGCCCTGAATCGGGTGCTCTCCACAAAGCACCGAGGTAACGGCGCCGTTCGCTCCCGTCGGTGCTCGAGCTGCGGAGAGCGAACCAAGACGATCGAGGTACCCGTGGGGCAGGCTTTCGACCCGAGCATCGGACGGCCACTGAGGCGTTCCAAGTGTGTCGGCCCGTCGCAAGCGCCGTCGGCCGGCGAGGTGACCGGGCCCGCCAACGCCCTCGGTGCAGGCCTGAGCCACGGAGAGCCTCGCTGATCGGCGGGAGCGACAGAGGGTCGGATGGGCTCGCCGGCTGTCTTCCCTGGTCAGCGCCGGCCTCGCTGGGGCCTGGAGCGGCCGAGAGCGGGTGGTGTCGGCGTTCGCTTCCACAATCGCCGCTTGTTGCCGCCTCACGGGTCCTTCCGGCGAGGCGCGGCGACCCTCGGACTAGACGAGAAGCTGGGGGGTTTGCCTGCCTTTGTTTCCCGAAAATTGCGGCTCGATCGATCCGGGCTCAAATTCCAGGTTCAGCCGAACGGGTCAACGGGCCCGGAGCGAAAAGAAAGACTCTCACGGCATGCCGCTCCTCACGCGGGCCAGCCACGGCGCTGCGCTGGAGGGAGGACCCGGGGGGCGGTCGCCCTACTGACCGCGCGGTACGGTTCAAGCATGGTGCGTCGATCGAATGAGTGGGTGGACCGATACTCGCCGGTGGCAAGCGCAAGCCTCAAGGCATCGCTTTGGTTGGTGGCGTTGGCTACGTTCGTCGTTGCTGGATTGCACGCGATCGATGGCGAGTGGAAGACAACGCTCTCGGCTCTCGCCGTTGCTGTGAGCGCCGCGCTGCTCGCCCAACTCGATCGCATGGCTCGCTTCTCGCTCACGCTAAAGGGCGTCGAAGCGGATCTGCGGCGCACCGCCCAAGAGGCAGAGGTCAAACTCGCTCAGGTACAGAAGCTCGCGGAGAGCGTCGTCGTGGCTTCCTTGGGGCAGTTCGTTCGCGCGGAGTACTTGCGTCCATGGCGGGATGAAGAACTGGAACGGGAGCGCGATCGATTGTGCGACTCGTTGCGCGTCCTTGGGAGCAGCGAGGCCAGAATCCGCGAGGTGCTCGATGAGTCGTGGCATCCGCCAATCAGAAAGGCCTACGGCCGAAGGCTGCTCGGCCTCAGCCTCGACGTTCGGAGCCACCGCAAGAATCCCGAGTTTCGGGAGGAGTGGAAAGCTCTTGCTCGGAAGCCTCTCGACGCGCCCGCAACCGCTGCCGAAATCGAAGCGTTCATCGAGAAGTGGGGCTTTGGGTGCGACTTCCGACGTGAGGGAATCGAGGACCTGAGACACTATGAGCGAACGGGAACGCATCGGCGGCCCGAAGTCTGGGCGATGCGGTACAAGATCCGCCCCGATCTGAACTGGACAGACGAGACTTACCGTGAGGTTTGCGAGGCCCGGGCGAAGCATGACGCCAGCGATTGAGCCTCACCCCGTTGGTCGCTCCATCGCATCCCGCAGCGTCTTCGCATGCCACTTGCCGCCGGCCTTGGGTGCCATGCCCTTGGCGTCGAGTTCCGCGCCAATTGCTCGGAGCGAGAGCCCGGCAGCATGGAGCCGGCGAGCCTCGGCCAACGTTGCCTGCTCGGAGGCGTCCTCGACGAGCATGAGCGTGCCGCCCTGGTCCTCGGCCCGGAAGCCGAAGGGGACTTGGCCTCCGGTCTTCTCGCCGCGACGTCGCTTCTCGGCGAGGCCCATGCGGGTCCGCTCGGCAATCTGGTCGCGTTCGAACTCGGCGAGGACGGCCAGCATCCGGAACACCATGCGGCCGCAGGCGCCGCTCGTGTCGATCCGCTCGGAGAGGCTCGCCAGGTCGGCCCCGGCATCCTCGAGCCGCTCGGCCAGTTCAAGGGTTTCGATCGTGTTACGGGCGATGCGGGAGAGGCTGTAGGCGATCAGGACCGCGCCGGCCTCGCACGCTGCGTCGACGGCCTTGCGGAGCCCCGGCCGGTTGCTGGTCTTGCTGCCGCTGATCCCCTCGTCGGCCTCGATCGCGACGAGCCGGAGCCCGTTCATCTGGCAGTAGGCGGTGATGGCGGTCCGCTGGGCATCGAGGCTCACTCCGTCGGTGGCCTGCCCCTCGGTCGACACCCGGACGTAGCCGAAGGCGATTCGCTCGGAGGTGTTTCGGCCGCTGGTCTTGGTGATTCGCTTCGCCATTGTTGTTACCCTTCGGTCCAATGGTAACACAGAATGAGAGCCAGCCAACCAAATCGGGACCGAATCCGGGAATCGAGTGCACCCTCGGCAGGGGGTAACAGGCGGTAGGGTGGGCGATCTCCCTAGCGACTGGCGACGAGAGCGGGCGATGGGGTCAGGGCGTCTAGGGGTGCGGCCGTCCGTCCGTGAGGCGGTGGCGGGGGGCTCGCCCGCCCTCGGTGCTGGGGGCGTAGGGGAAGGGGTTGCCGAGAGCCTCGCCGGCCTTCGCGCGCCAAGAGTCTCGGTCGGCAGTGTAGGCCAGGTGGTCATGGCGTCGGTCCTCCGAGGAGAGCCGCAATCGCCGTCCTCAGGTTCGCGGCCAGGTCGACGGGGCAGGCATCGAGCCAAGCGGCGACTGCTTCGGGTGGCGTTAGTGGGCCCGTTGCGCGGTCGTTCGGGGCGGGGCTCACAGAAGCCGTTGACGAATCGCCAGTTGCAGAGTCTCGCTTGCAGCCTTCCAAGCTGAATGTCGCGAGTTCAAGTCTCGTCGCCCGCTTTGACAACCCAACTCTGGGCTGAATGTCGCGAGTTCAAGTCTCGTCGCCCGCTTTGACAACCCGGCCTGTTCCGACCCGTGCCGAAGTGGTCGCCTCGGCGCGTCCAAGGCCTCCCCACAGGTGGCGAAGTCCTGCTACACTCTCGCCCCTTCTAGGTTGGGTGGTGTTCGGGTGGATGCCCCGATGCGATATCGGTCTGGCCGTCGGTCTTTCGATGGTCGGTTCGCTCCGCTAGGGTTCCCGCCGAGTCGATCGCCCGCCTTAGGACGGCGGACGCGTGGGCGTCCGCGATCTTCCACGCCGACCCCTCTGGCCAGCGATTGGTCCGGAGGGTCCAAAGGGCCGACTCCGTGCAATCCAGTCTTGAGTCAACCCGCCGTTTCCGCTCCGAGACCGCTCGGAGCGCGTCGTTGCCATTCCATTCGCCGTCGTTTCCATCCTGGCTCAAGGGCCTGTTCGGAGCGGCTTCCCTGGGACTCCTCTCCGGCGGAGCCATGGCAGGTGAAGCTGACCTGAAACTTCCGCAGGTCGATTCCGTCTCGTTTGACGTCTTCGGTACGTCGCTGAACGGCGGCGTGCTGATGTGGATCGGCCTGGGCATCGCGATCCTCGGCGCCCTCTTCGGGCTCGTCCAATACAAGCAGACCGTCGCCCTTCCAGCTCACAAGTCGATGCTCGCTGTCTCCAACATCATTTGGGAGACCTGCAAGAGTTACCTCTTCCAGCAGGGCAAGTTCCTGGCGATGCTTTGGATCGCGATCGGCGCTGCCATCGTCTTCTACTTCGGCTTTCTCGAGCATAAGTCCGCGGGCAGCGTGACCGTCATCCTGCTCGCCAGCATCCTCGGCATCCTCGGCAGCTACGGCGTCGCCTGGTTCGGCATCCGAATCAACACCCAAGCCAACAGCCGCGCCGCCTTCGCGTCGCTGAAGGGTGACGGCCTCCCGGTTCTCGGCATCCCGCTCAAGAGCGGCATGTCGGTCGGCATGCTGCTCGTCTCGGTCGAGCTCTTCTTCATGATCTGCATCCTGATGTTCCTCCCGGCCGAGTTGGTCGGGCCGAGCTTCATCGGATTCGCGATCGGTGAGTCGCTCGGCGCGTCAGCCCTCCGCATCTGCGGCGGCATCTTCACCAAGATCGCCGACATCGGCGCCGACCTGATGAAGATCGTCTTCAAGCTTCCTGAGGACGATCCCAAGAACCCGGGCGTCATCGCTGACTGCACGGGCGACAACGCCGGCGACTCGGTCGGCCCGTCGGCCGACGGCTTCGAGACCTACGGCGTGACCGGCGTCGCCCTCATCGCCTTCCTCGCGTACGCCCTCGGCGGCGTGCACGACGAGATGTGTGCGAAGCTGATCGTCTGGCTCTTCTCGATGCGTGCCCTCATGATCGTCACCTCGCTGGTGAGCTACTTCATCAACGAGGCGATCAGCAAGGCGAAGTACGGCGGGCTCCGCGACTTCAACGAGGAAGCCCCGCTCACCTGGCTGGTCTGGATCACCTCGATCGTCTCGATCGCGGTCACCTTCGTCGCCAGTTGGGTTCTCCTGCACGGCGTGACCTTCAACGGTGCTCCGCTCGGCGACCTCTGGTGGGTGCTCTCGATCATCATCAGCTGCGGCACGATCGCGGGTGCGCTCATCCCCGAGTTCACCAAGGTCTTCACCTCGACCACCTCGCGTCACGTGCGTGAGGTCGTCAACGCTTCCGCCCAGGGCGGCGCGAGCCTGAACGTCCTGTCAGGTTTCGTCGCCGGTAATTTCTCGGCGTTCTGGACGGGACTGGTCATCGCGTTCCTGATGGGCGTCGGTTGGTTCTTCTCCACCAATGCCGACATCGCCGCGATGATGCCCTCGCAGTACACCTTCGCGGGCCCGATCTTCGCTTTCGGCCTCATCGCCTTCGGCTTCCTCGGCATGGGCCCGGTGACGATCGCCGTCGACAGCTTCGGCCCCGTGACCGACAACGCCCAGAGCGTGTACGAACTCTCGCAGATCGAGTCCCAGCCGGGCATCAAGGACGAGATCCGACGCGATTTCGGCTTTGAGCCGGATTTTGAGAACGCCAAGCACCAGCTCGAGAAGGGCGACGGCGCGGGCAACACGTTCAAGGCCACCGCCAAGCCGGTGCTCATCGGCACCGCGGTCGTCGGTGCAACCACGATGGTCTTCGGCATCATTCTCGCCCTCATCAAGGTGCGGGCTGGCGCGGCGCCGGACATGGTGACGCTCAAGGCCGCGGCCGACTTCATCGTTGGCAAGCTGAGTGTTGTGCAGCCTGAGATTCTCCTTGGTCTCCTCGTCGGCGGATCGGTGGTCTACTGGTTCACCGGCGCCAGCACCCAAGCGGTCGTTACCGGCGCCTACGGAGCGGTCGTCTACATCAAGAAGAACATCGATCTCAGCAAGACCGCCGCGAGCATCGAGGATTCGAAGGAAGTCGTCCGCATCTGCACCGTCTACGCCCAGAAGGGGATGATCAACATCTTCCTGGTCGTCCTGTGCATGGCTCTCGCCTTGCCGTTCTTCGATCCGTTCTTCTTCATCGGGTACCTAATCGCGATCGCGTTCTTCGGGCTTTTCCAGGCGATCTTCATGGCCAACGCCGGTGGCGCTTGGGACAACGCGAAGAAGATCGTCGAAGTCGAGCTTCGGGCCAAGGGCACCGACCTACACGCAGCGACCGTCGTCGGCGACACCGTCGGAGATCCCTTCAAGGACACCTCGTCGGTCTCGCTCAACCCGGTCATCAAGTTCTCGACGCTCTTCGGCCTGCTCGCCGTCGAGATTGCGGTGCAGCCGGCGGTTGCGGACCTGAAGTGGTGGATCGGCGGAGCGTTCTTCGCCGTCGCCCTCTTCTTCGTCTATCGCAGCTTCTACAGCATGCGAATCCCGCAAGAGAAGACCCGCTGATTCCAGCCCACATCTGACACGAAACAAGGGCCGAAGCATCACGCTTCGGCCCTTGTTCATTTCCGTTCGTGATAGACGGGTTCGTCAACTCGTCGGCAGCGTGAGTTCGTGTGAGGTCGCGAACTCCGCGAATCGCCGGGGCGGCTCGCCGGTCAGCCTAAGCCGCTCACCTGAAACTGGGTGCGTGAATGCCAGCCGCCACGCATGAAGGTGCAACTGCGGGTCCTTCGCACGCCCGGCGTTGGGCTTCGCTCGCCCGCCAATCTCGTAGATGGGCTCGCCCGCCACGACGGCTCCAATCGAGGCCAGGTGCACGCGAATCTGATGCATCCGGCCGGTGATGAGATCGCACTCGACGAGGGCATACCGGCCGGCCCGCTCGAGCACGCGATAACGGGTGTGGGCATCCTTGCCGTGCGGATCGAGGACGCTCACCCGATAGTCGCCGTCCAATCGCTCGCTGAGCGGGGTCCGAATCTCACCGGACTCGGCCGTGAGATCGCCCCGAACGATCGCCAGGTAGGACTTCTCGACGCGGCGGGCCTCGAAATCGGACCGGAGCGCGTCCCACGCCGCGCCGTCCAACGCAGCAAGAACCAAGCCGCTTGTGAGGCGATCAAGGCGATGGAGAAGGCCCCAGTCGCGGCCTTCTCCCAGTTGGGTCAGTTGCCGGGCAAGTCGCTGCCCATCGTGGGCGAAGAGTCCGTTGAGAAGAGAATCGTCGCGATGCGAGCGTCCCGGCTCGGTCACCACACCGGGCATCTTGTTCATCACCACCGTATTGGCGTCCTCGTGTACCAGGTGGATCCGAATGCGTGAGTTAGGGCGGGGCACCGGCATCGAAGACACTCTACTCGCAGGCGAGCGTTATCGTTGGCTTGAGACAGGCCCCATCCGCAGGCGATACGCTGCGCCCATGAGCTCCGCGTCCAGTGCCGGCAGTGTCGAACACCCTTTCGTTTCACGAACCAGCGCAGTGCTGTCGCCGTTCGGTTCGAGTGTCTTCACCGAGATGAGCCTCCTTGCCCGCAAGCATGGAGCCGTCAATCTCGGTCAGGGCTTCCCAGACTTCGATGGCCCGGATTTCCTGAAGGAGGCGGCCTACCGGGCGATTCGCGATGGGTATGGCCAGTACTCGCGGAGTTTCGGCGCTCCAGACCTCAATGTCGCCATCGCCGATCGCTTCGCTCGCGATTGCGGCCTTCGCGTGGACCCTGATGCCGAAATCACGGTGACCTGCGGTTGTACCGAGGCAATCGCGGCCACGCTCTTGGGGCTGGTCAATCCGGGCGACGAGGTCATCCTGATCGAACCCTTCTATGACAGCTATCCGGCGATGGTCGCCGTGGCTGGCGGGACGGTTCGCCCGGTGACATTGCGCCCGCCGCACTTCTCGCTTGATGTCGATGCCCTGAAGGCAGCCGTCACGTCACGAACGAAGGCCATCCTGGTCAACACGCCGCACAACCCGACCGGCCACGTCTTTCGTCGCGCCGAACTCGAGGCGATTGCTGACCTTTGTGAGCGTTACAACCTCATCTGCATCGCGGACGAGGTGTACGACCGGCTGGTGTTCGAGGGTGAACACATCTCGATCGCCACGCTGCCTGGCATGCGGGAGCGAACGGTGACGCTTTCAAGCCTAGGAAAGACCTTCTCCTTCACGGGCTGGAAGATCGGATGGGCTATTGCGCCGGCGCACTTGACGGCAGGCGTGCGGGCGGCACATCAATTCCTCACCTTCTGCGCGGCGACGCCCCTCCAAATGGCAGCGATCGAAGCGCTGCGGACCGGTGCCGAGTACGACCGACAATTCATCGCCGAATACCGGGCTCGTCGCGAGCTGCTGGTCGGCGGCCTGAAGGAAGCAGGATTCGAGGTCTTCGCGCCAGAGGGCACCTATTTCGTCATGTGCGACCATTCCCGCTTCGGATTCGAGGACGACCTGGCGTTCTGTCGGTTTCTGGTGCGCGAGATCGGCGTGGCGGCGATTCCGCCCGGGAGTTTCTACTGCAATCGGTCGGAGGGGCGAAAGCTCGTTCGATTCGCGTTCTGCAAGAGGGATGAAACCTTGAACGCTGCCATCGAGCGCATGCGGCCGCTTCGGTCCCGATTGCGATCCGACTGATATGGGTGAGCGCCGGTGACCGCAGAACCTCTCGCCCGTACAATCGGCGGCATGTCCTCACGATCGGATCGCGCGAATGCGTCCCAGGCGGATGCTGCGGGATCGCCTGATGCTCTCTCCGCCTCAACGAACGGAGCCACGCTCTGGGTCGGCAGCGGGGGGGATGGCGTCGCGATGGCCTTGGTAGCGGCCATGGCAGGTGGCACGGCGGTCGACGCGAACGGTGCCTCGTGCTCAGCGGGGTCTTGTTCGGCATGGGGATGGAAGCTTGTCGCTGTGGGCGGAGATCGACGCGCGACGGCAAGCGCGTGCGCCGCCCGCGTCGGGGCCGCGGAGGTGGGCTCCATTCGGGAACTTCCTCAGGATGTGCAGCGCGATGGGACTCGACTTCCGGTTGGCGTGCATCTGATTGTCGGTCGTGACATGCCGGGGCCAGCGGATCTGGATGCGCTGCTGGAAGGAGACGCGATCGTCATCGGAACGGCACCGCTTCCGGCCTCGACTTTGGAAGGCCAACGTTTGGGCGAGCGGGCGGCGCGACTCCGGACGGTGGCGTTGTTCCGCTGGTCGGACGCAATGAGAACGGCCCAATCCCTGATGGAGGAGTTCCTGACCGAAGGGGCGCCAAGTTCGGTTTCGATTCGAATGCGCTGCGCTGATGACGAGATGGGGCTCCGCGGCGTCGACGCGATGTTGCTGGATGCCTGTGACCTCGCCCTCGAGTTTGTGCCGTCGGTCGAAAGCGTCTCAGCGATCGGGCGATCGCCGGCGACGATGACTGATGTGCGGGTCCTCTCTGCGATCGGAAGGGGCACCGATGGTGGCATCGTCTCGATCGACATCGCCGACGTGGGTGGTTGGGAGCGAAGCGTCGAACTCACGGGTCCCGGAGGTCGGCTCGTGGTGAACGACAGCGTGGCGTTGCGGTGGAACCGAGCGGGCGTGCTGCTTGAGCGCATGGACCTCGCCGGGCCGACCGATTGCATCGGGGCGATTATTGAGTCGATGCGCACCCTCGCCCGCACCCGAGGATCTCGGGAGAGCTCTCCGCGACAAGTCTCGCGACTGGCCTTCGCGGACGCGACGCGGCTCAGCGTTCGGACCGGCAACGCAGAGAGCCCGGCAAGCGTCGAGGAACTTGCGGCCCGGCCCTGAGCGACCAGCTATCGCGTCACCTTCGGCAACATGAACAACGCTCGCCCCAAAGGAACAACGCGCGCCGATGTGACTCGGCGCGCGTTGGGTGTTGTCTGGACGCTCGCAGCGCCGTTCTCGGCTGAGACCGACGTCAGGCCGCGATCGATTCGATCTTCACGCGGAGGTAGGACTGGCGGTGGCCGTACTTCTTGCGGCTTCCCTTGCGGCGCTTGTACTTGAGGCCGGTCAGCTTCGGGCCGACCGCTTCGCCTAAGACGGAGGCCGTCACTTTGGCGCCGGTGAGGTAGGGGAGGCCGATCTTGGCCGCAGCCTTGCCTTCGGCGTCGCCAATGGCAAGCACCTTGTCGAGAACCACGGTCTGAGTGTCGGCAGGGAGGTCGCGGAGATCGATGTCAACGATGTCGCCCTGTCGAACCTTGATCTGCGTTCCGCTGTCCTCGATGATCGCGTACACGGTCGTGACTCCTAAGTCCCCAAAGCGAAAAGATCCTCATTGGGACCCTGACTTCATCGCGTTCCGAGTCCAAACCGGTGGGCGCGAGGGGATCGGGCAGTGTAGCGAATCAGCCGATGTTCGCAACCTGTTCCGGCGTGTGTGGCGTAGACTCCTGCCGTGGATAGGCGATCGCCACCGTAGCCTCCTCGGAGGCCGCGCTGGAGGAAAGTCCGAACACGGCAGGACACGGTGGTGGGTAACGCCCACCGGCCCGGTTGCGGGTCAGGGAAAGTGCAACAGAAAGTACACCGCCGATCGGGTGCCTTGGCATCCGAGGTAAGGGTGAAACGGTGCGGTAAGAGCGCACCTCTCGGACGGCAACGTCCGGGGTAAGGCAAACCCCACCGCGTGCAAACGCAAGCAGCTCCGACCGGTTCTCCGGTCCCTGTGGTCCGCAGGCTGGAGCGGGTAGCGTGCAGGAGGCGTTCGGCGACGGACGTCCCAGAGAAATGGTCGCCCAGAAGCCTCAACCGCTTCGGCACAGAATTCGGCTTACGTCCATGGCAACCACGGCATCCCCGCGAGGGGGTGCCGTGCGCAAACCCCGCAAGGGAATGCCAGAGGCGAATGGGTTGGATGCACTGCCGAGTAGGTGATTGCCTTGCGGCATACGACGCATCGTGGATCACCGAGAAACATCCACAACTGATCGAATTGCGACGGATTTCACGTGAGACTGTTGCCTTTCGCACTCCGCTCGCCACAATCAGGCCTCCTTAGCACGCCACCGTGCCGGGGACATCGCGGGGGTTTGACCGGTTGTTCAGCTGATCGTCCGGCGATGGGTAGGGCTTTGAGGCTTACCGCCTTGGAGCCTGGCCTTGGCTGGATGTCTGGATCGAACTGCCCGTCCGGGTGGACGCTTGTGGGGTCGAAGAGTCCGTTCGGGCGATCGTCGCCCGAACATGGTCCGGTTGAGTGCTTTTGCGGTAACTGGTGTTCCCTCTGCTGGCCCTCTTTGAGGCGAACTGCTCTCAGCAGTGCCCAGATGGACCGGTTCGACCCACCCAATATCGCGATTGCTCGACAGTTCCGCGGCTCTCCTCACGACAGCCAACCCCTGCTTAGGCCCAGTTCAGGCCCTGTTCAGTCATTCGGCGCGTAACACTCCGAATGAGACCGAGAGCGAGCACTTCCATGAGTAACCCAACCAAAGCGACGAGCCTTCAGACGTACCACATGCTCGTGTTCCGAAAGGCCCTTCACCCGGAGTTCTTCGGGATCGAGGGACGGAATCGCATTCGCCACGAGGACTACGAGGCCGAAAGCTGGATCTTCCGAGGGGGGCATAGTCTTCGTTTCCAACACAATGGCCTGTGCGTTGTCGAAGTCGTTCTTGAGGCTGTCGAGCAGATTCCGGACCGTGGTCTGGTCGCGACGTTGCCCTGTGCCGGCGAGCGCGATCACGAAGAGCGTTTCGGCGAGCAACTGGTCTACATGACCACGATGCAGACCGAGACCCTCTCCGATCACCTCTACATCGGGACTTATAAGGAGATGCTCCAGCATTCGCGGGACAGCGACTCACTTGTCTCGATGTGGACCGACGAGTACGGCAAGCCCAATCTCTCGGTACTTGACGTGCAGGCGACCCGCAGCGAGCTTCACCTCCAGGGCTATCACCTGCGAAGCGACTGTGGACTTGTCCTCCGAACCCAGTCGATGTTTCAGATCGTGCGCGAGCCCGAGGGCAAGAAGAAGGCTGGCGCGAAGCCCAGCCGCGTCTCGCGTGGCGACGACCTCGACTGAATCGGCAACCTGACGCACGGAGGCCTTTTCGAGGCCTGGTTGCCGGTTGATCACTCAGATCCTTGAATGCCAGCGACGCGGACCCGAGTTGAACGGGTCCGCGTCGTCGTTACGGAGACCTGCATGCCTGAAACGTCAATGGACCTCCACCGGTGGGCACGGCAGGCCGTGGCGACGGATCGCTACTTTGGGCTTGAGAGCGTTCGCGTCGCGACCGCCAGCGATTCCCCCAGCCAGACCTGCGTGGATGCAACGCCGGTAGAGGCGAACGTCGAGTTCGAAGGGGCCGTTCTTCCGCCTCCCATCGCCAACTCAAGTCGCGTCGAGCCTCTTATTGAACCGAAGCCACCACCGCGCGATCACTCACATCCAGCCACATCCCCGAGTCGCATCGAGATCAGCCGGATCGAGCCCGCCCGGATTCCGATGCTCTGCGGCGGCGTGGATCTCGAAACCGTGCTCGACACAGCCTCGCGCATGGACGCCTTGGCTCGGCTCAGCGAGCGGCACGATCGGGAGTGTCCACACTGCACGGCTTCGACCTACCACAGCAGGACCGTGTTCGGTGAGGGCAACTGTGAAGCCCAACTCATGTTCATCGGCGAGGCTCCCGGCGAGACAGAGGATCAGCTTGGGCGTCCATTCGTTGGGAAAGCAGGACTGAAACTCGATGAGATGATCAAGGCGATGGGGTTCGTTCGCTCGGATGTCTACATCGCCAACGTCCTCAAGAGTCGTCCGCCGGAGAACCGAACGCCCCTGCAACAGGAGGTGGAACGGTGCGGCCCCTATCTGATCGAGCAGATCAGGATCATTCGGCCGGCAGTGATCGTCACGTTGGGCGGACCGGCGACGAAACTCCTGCTGGCGACTGAGTTGGGGATCACCCGTTTGCGCGGAATCTGGGCAACTTTCACGGTCCCACTCAACCAGCGGGACGGGGCGAGATCACCCCAGTCGATAGAGGCACGGACCGGCGATCTCTTGGACTCGGGTCTTTCCATACCAGTCATGCCCACCTTCCATCCGGCCTACCTCTTGCGAAACTACACCCCAGAAACACGTCGGCAGGTCTGGTCCGATCTACAGGCAGTTCTAGGGAAGCTACGGGAGTCGAGAGACGGAGCGAAGTCCGGCATGACGACGGATGCAGCGGACTGACTGTGGCATTGGGTAAACCTGCCCCCTCCTGAGCAGAAACGTGCATGTTTTTGACGGCGGGCAGGAACCGCCACGTTGGTTTCTGCGAACTTCCTTGCGAGGCCGACGCCTCCCGCCGATGCCTTCGAAGGCCAAGCGGTTACGAGCCCCCCACGAGGAGCCTGTCGCGGTTCAATCTGTGACGGGCTCTTTTTCTTTTTGGCGCTGACAGGCGTGAGCCGAGCTTGGCACGGCACCAACCTGCCCGCCGTCTGGCCCCGCTCACGCACATTTGAAGCCGCTCACGCACGGACGAGAATCGTGACCGGCCCGTCGTTCACGATCGACACCACCATGTGCGTGCGAAAGCGGCCCGTCTCGGCCGGGACGCCGGTCGCCCGAATGCCGCGCACCACTCGCTCATAGAGCGGCTCGGCGATCGCTGGCGGGGCCGCGTTCGTGAAGCTTGGGCGATTTCCCCCGGACGTATCACCGGCAAGCGTGAACTGGCTGATCACCAGGATTCCGCCGCCCACGTCGACCACCGAGCGATTCATCTTGCCGTCTCGGTCGGGGCCGTCACTGGTGGGGAAGATCCGCAGCTTCACGAGCTTTGCCGCCATGGCGTCCGCTTCTCGCTCACCGTCTTCTTGCTCGACGCCAAGGAGAACGCACAAGCCTCGGCCGATCTCCCCAACGATTTCATGCTCCGCCGCCCGATCAGGCCCGGAAGGAAGGCCCGATCCATCAAAAGGCGTTCTGGCGACGCTGACACTTGCCTTGGACACACGTTGGACAACGGCAATCACGGCGGTCCTTCCCCGAGCAGCATGAGGCAGCGAGGCGCGCTGCGTGCCGCGAGCGCGAAGCCACCAAACGAGCTATCGAACAGCTATCAGCGAACCAGAGCCATGGAGCAGCTGGTGACCATAGCTGAGCCCTGCTGGTCGCAGGCTTGGCGATAGTCCACCAACTCAACAACGGAGGGGCGCACGATCTCAAGGGCTGCCGTCATGTTTCCGATGCTGCACCAGCGAGTCGGGTTTTTCGTCCACTCGCACGCTTCGAGGAACTGCTTCGGGTCGGCAGAGAGGTACTTGCCCATCAACTCGCGGTCATGCCGTTCCACTTCGATCTTGCGCTGGTCGTTCACGGCAACAGGCTCGCCAAACTGCGGTCCCACGTGGCTCAGGTCGCTGGAGGCAACGACATACGTGACGCCTCCTTCGGCCGCGAGTGCATCAACCATCGCCGAGACGAACTCCGGCCTGGAAACCCGAGCGCCATCGTTTGCGATCATGGGGGTCAACGGGTCGGGAATCAGAGCCGCTGCAACCTGGACGTCGCCCCAGCGATGCTGAATCCAAGGAAGGTGGAGCTGAATGGAATGCTCTGGCAAGTGGTCCAGCTGATCGATGAACAGCCGGTCACCCAGCGACGACCGCAAACGGCCAATCAAGCCTTGGTCTGCCGGCACCGCCCCCAAAGGCGTGCGGAAACCGAGATCGGTCATGACGACGCCATCACCGACGCCGAAGTGGTTGGTACCAAGGATGACGACCCGGTCCGGGCGAGCTGCTCGATCAAAGCAACGGTAGCTCGATGCATAAACCGGCCAGCCACGGCCATAGTCCAGGTGCGGTGCGATGATGCCGGTGGCGGGGGTCTCCAGCTCCGGGTCCTCCGTCTTCTCGAGCCACCCATCCAAGCGGCTTCGGCACTCGGCCTCGTCCTTCCCCAAGGAACCCGAAGCGGTCACTGGGAAGTAGCCTTCGGTCCTGAGCTTTTCCTTCATCTCGGTTTCAAGCCGCTCGGAGGTCGGTCCCCAGAGAAGGCCGAACTCGTCCATCTTGGTCACGAGCTCCACCAGCGGCTGCACCTCGGTCTTGAACAGGGCCGCGATGTCCTCTAGCGCCCGGTCGCCCCGGAAATGCTGAATGACCTGGAGCGCCTGCGGCGGCACCACCATCATTTGGTTGGTGAGCATCGACGGATCGCGAAGGCCGATCAGGACCGCGGTTTGACCGCTTTCCTTGTTCTGCGCCTGAAGCGGAAGCGGCTGAATGGGGCGGACTTGGGGCGTGCGAAGGTGGGAGGGAAGTTCCTCGACGGACGGCATGACGGCACTGTACCAGCGTCGCGTAGGGGGTGGCTGGGTTTGGCTCGGATGAGGTTGGAACTCGCTTCCAGTCCCTGCTCCGGGTACGATCGATTGTTCGCCGATAATGCTCCGGAGGGAGCCGCGCGACCCGCGCGATCGGAGTGATCGAAGTCTGCCACTTGGACGCAATCATCGTTCAGGAGGCGACGTTCGAACGACCTCCCATGCCGCGCCGATGACGAGTACTCCTTTGTCCGGCGAGGACTGATGTTCGAAGGCGAAAGCCAGCCGACATCAGTACGGGTAAGGCTGCCGAGCGCTCAACCAGGGAGCCGACCGTCGGACGGTCCAAGGCATACCGAACGAGCCATGTCCAGATCAGGCATGTCCGATTGAGGAAACGAGAACCATGAGTCACACCAGCAATCTCCGTCTGCAGCAGGCCAGCCGAAAGGGCTGGATGTTCATTGCACCAATCGCGGTGCTCGTTACGTCGGTCATCGCCGCCCCAGCCTTGGGAATGGCGTATGCCGTTGCCCAGGATACGAACCCGAGCACCAATCAAACCCAGAAGCCAGCTGCACCGCCCGCAACAGCCCCAGCAGACCAGGCCAAGCGAGATGCCCGCGACCAGCGGAACCCAGTTGCCCCGGCGATCTCGAACCGGGCACGTCCGCAGAACGGCGATCTCACCCCAACTCGAGGAACGGCGCCGGCACGGGCGGTCACTCCCGGCGAACCGGCGGCACAGAACCAACAGGCGGCAATCAAGTTCGACCCTGCCGTTCTGGACTTCGGCGAAATGACTGCCGGCGTGGCGGTAACTCTCAAGGTGAAGATCGTCAACATCATTGACCAGCCCGTCACCGTGACGAAGGCCGTCGCGAGCTGTGGATGCACGATTCCGACCTGGCCGAAGGAGCCAATTCCCGTCGGCGGATCCGCCGAGGCCGAGATCACCCTCAAGCCACCGGAAAAGCAGGGACTCGACCTTCACAAGCGGGTCACCTTCCAGTTGGATGGGCATTCGCCGGTTGTGCTTGACCTCAAGGGACATGTCGCCGAGTTCATCAAGATCAGCCCTGAGATGATGGAAGGTCCGGGCAAGGACGAGAAGGATGGCGCCAAGGATGGGCTGATCACCCTTACCTCGGTTGATGGCAAGCCCTTCAAGATCCTTGGGGCCAATCCGCCCCTCGTGAAGGACATCTCCGCCGAGGCAAAGGCCGAGCACCAAGTGCATGTCGACTGGGCTACCTGGGCCGAGAGCGGCAAGTCAGCCAAGCTCGCTTTCACCACGGATCACCCGAAGGCCGGCAACCTGACCGTGATCATCAAGCGGACGCTCGGTGATCAGGCCCGACCCCAGCCGGAACAGGCCGTCAAGCCATCCCAACCGATGGATCCGGTCATCCAGGCCGTGCGAGCCAATGACCTTCAGACGCTTCCGCTGCTTCTTGCAGACGGCAAGGATCCGAATGTTGCCGATCCGGTGAGCGGTGGCCGCACGGCCCTTCACTGGGCCGTGAAGGAAGGCCGCAAGGAAATGATTCCGTTGCTGCTGCAGGCGAAGGCCAATCTTGAGGCGAAGGACAGGGTCGGCAAGACTCCGCTGACCTTGGCGGCCGAAGGGAAGGACATCGAGATCGTGAAGCTGTTGGTTGAGAAGGGCGCTGATGTGAACGCCCGTGACCAGATCGGCGGCAGCCCCGTTCTCTGGGCCTCCGGCCTCGGCAGCCCGGATGTGGTGAAGTACCTCATCCAACACAAGGCTGACGTGAACGTGATCGACGTGAACGGACTTTCACCGCTCCTCTGGTCGGCCAGCATTGGCTCGCCTGAAGCGGTGACCGCTCTCCTCTCCGCTGGCGCGAAGGTCGATGTGCAGGACAAGATGAGCGGCGATACCGCCCTCATGCGTGCGGCCCGCACCGGCAAGTTCGAATCAATGAAGGCGATCCTCGACGCGAAGGCCGACGTCAACGCCAAGAACAACCTCGGGCACACCCCCTTCATGTTCGCTTCCATGAACGGCGACGTGAAGAAGCTCGAGGCCCTCAAGGCAGCGGGCGCCGACGTGGCCGCGAAGGACGCTCGTGGTTGGAACGCACTTGACTACGCGAACAACCGTATCGACGCCGGCAAGAACCCGGTCGTGGCCTATCTCAAGGAGTTCGTTCCGGCATCCGGCGCGATCGCCTCGCCCGAAGCAGGCGCGACGCCAAAGACGACGCCCACCGGCGATAGTCCGGTGAAGCCCGCCGCTCCGGCGACCCCGAAGGCTCCAGACTCCAAGTAAGACACCAAGCAAGATTCGAGGACAGCTTCGAAGGAAGACCTTCGATCTCCCCGTCTGAACATCCAAGGCCCGCGCCCGGCACTCCCGGACGCGGGCCCTTTTTTTTCTCGCGCCTGCGATCCGTATCATGGCGCTCGCACATCGGGTTGTGCCCGGCATCGCGTCGGCGCCGACCTCGACGGACTCCATCGCATTCTTGAGGTTCGCATGTCCACCGCATCCATGTCATCCCAAGGCAAGAGCCAATCGGTTTCGGCGGCGTATGACCAATTGGTCAGCCAGATCGCTGATGCGTCGCTCCTCGGCGCGACCGGGAGCATTCTGGGATGGGACCAAGAGACGATGATGCCTGCCGGCGGCCTCGACCTGCGCTCGAAGCAACTGGCCCAACTCGCCCGCATGGCCCATGAGATGGCCACCGACAAGCGCATCGGCGACTGGCTCGCAGCGTGTGAGGGCGACCGTTCGCTCATGGCTGACCCGCTCTCGGTCGAAGCGGTGAACGTGCGCGAGATCCGCCGCGCCTACGACCGGGCGACCAAGCTCCCGACCTCTCTCGTCTCCGAACTGGCCGAGGCGAGTTCGATCGGTCAGCACGAGTGGGCCGAGGCCCGCAAGGCATCGGACTTCAACCGCTTCAAGCCGCATCTGGCCAGGATCATCGAACTCCTCCGGCACAAGGCGAAGTGCTTCGGTTGGGCCGCGGGTGGCGAGGCCTGGGACGCCCTCGCCGACGATTACGAGGCGGGGTGCACGGCTGCCTACGTCGAGACCGTCTTCACGCCGCTTCGCGAGCGGCTCACGAAACTGGTCCACGCGATCCTTGACGCCCAGGCGAAGGGCCGCAAGCCGGCCGATGCGTTCAACGACTTCCCGGTTTCGATCGACGCCCAGGAGGCCTTCGCGAAGCACGTCACCGCCAAGCTCGGTTTCGATTACGAGCGAGGTCGTCTCGACCGTTCGACCCATCCCTTCTGCGGCGGCTCACACTGCAATGACGTGCGCATGACCAGCCGCTACAACGAGCGGGTGCTCCTGGACGGCCTCGGCAGCGCGATGCACGAGACCGGGCACGGGATGTACGAGCAGGGGCTCCGAGCCGATCAGATCGGCCTGCCGATGGGCGAGAGCGTTTCCCTCGGCATTCACGAGAGCCAGTCGCGGATGTGGGAGAACCAGGTCGGCCGCGGCCGGGCGTTCTGGACGTGGGCCATCCGGGAGCTTCCGCAATTCGCCGGCGACTCGGTGAAGCGGTTCTCGCTGGACGAGCTCTACAGCGCCGCCAACGTCGTCGAGCCGGGCTTCATTCGCGTCGACGCCGACGAGGCCACCTACAACCTGCACATCATGATCCGCTTCGAGATCGAACGGGCTGTCCTGCGCGGCGACCTCGAGGTCGGCGGTATCCCTGAGGTCTGGAACAAGGCCTACAAGGAGTACCTCGGCCTCACCGTGCCGGACGACCGTCGAGGCTGCCTCCAGGACATCCATTGGTCGATGGCCGCGATGGGCTACTTCCCGACCTATACCCTCGGCAACCTCTTCGCAGCCCAGTTCTTCGAAGCGGCTCGCGAGCAGATCCCGGGCCTGGAAGACGGCTTCACGCGAGGCGAGTTCGCTCCGCTACGCATGTGGCTCAACGGGAAGATCCACCAGCAAGGGAAGCGCTACCGCTCGGCCGACCTCTGCAAGGTCGTGACCGGCAAGCCGCTCTCCGCCGAACCGCTTATGCGGCACCTCGAAGGGAAGCTCAAGCCGCTCTATGGGCTGTGAGTCGATACGGCCGGTACGGAACGAGTCCGGTGCAATGGCATGACGCCTCGTCCATTTCACGCACCGAAAGGAGCGTGCCCGATGCACAGGACCTCGATGACGCTGGGCTTTCGAGCTTCGTTGGTTCTCCTCATCGTTGCGATCGTGAACTCGGCCGCCGTCGCCCAACTCGAGTTTGGCTCGGTGAAGGCACTGGCCGAGGACGACCCGCTGCGGAAGGCCATCGCCGCGCGGGCCGAAGGCGATCCGGTGCTCCTGTGCGATCCGCCGGTGACCGACTTCGGCTTGGTCACGGCAGGGGAATTGGTTTCACGACGCTTCCGCATCGCCAATGCGATCGATGAGCCGATCGTGATCATCAAGGCCGTCTCGACGATGGACTCCGTGAGCGGGGGAGGTCCCGTCCGGCTTGAGCCGCTCGCGTGCGTGGAGCTCACGCTTGGGATCCGTCCGCCGCAAAGGCAGGGGCTGGACTTCCGCAAGAGGATCACCTTTCAGATCCAGCGCCTTACCGACAGCCAGACGTCGGACGAGCGCCTCTACCATCCGCCGGTGGTGTACGACGTGGTGGGCCGCACCATCGAGGCCGTTCGCATCGTGCCTGAGATCATCGACGCTCCCGGCCCCGCGGAACTCCTCCGCGCCGCCCGCCGTGGTCCGACGCTCGATCTCGGACATCTCGCTCCCGGCAACGCCTACGACGTGACGGTCGTGGTGACCAACGACTCCGAGGAACCCCGCACCATCACCTCGATCGGATCGGACCTGCATGACGTCCCCGGTTGGGTCGATGGCGCCGCAACGCTCGAGGCTGGCGAGGCCCGGCTTCTGCATGTTGCGTTTTTCGCGCCGCGATTCGCCCGGGGCATCCCGAAGGTGACGGAAGGCTGGACCGTCCGCTTCGACGACGGAGGCCAGGAGATGTTCCTCCTCACCGCCGATCTGGCTCCACCGCCGGCACTTCTGTTTGAGTCCGACGTCATCGACGTCGGGGAGATCGAACCCGGCAAGGCCGCGGTGCGAGCGTTTCGGGCGATCAACGTGAGCGGCCGGCCGATCCGGATCCAAAAGGTGACCTTCCATGGCACCGGCACCCTCCCGCCATGGCCAACCGAGCCGATCGAACCGCTGGGGTCGGTCACGATCGAGTGCGTTCTGAGGGCCCCCGAGGCCCGAGGCGAACCGAGGCGCATCAGAATGCCCTACATGGTGCAATTGGAGGATGCCCCTCCCCAGAGAGTGGAGATCTGCGGCACCGTGCCTGCCATTCCCGCCGCCAACCCGACGAAGCCCCTGTGATCTCCCGCCGTAGCGCTGCCATCGCCCTCGCCATCGTGATTCCGGCGCCCTCAATCGGCGCCCTCGTCTCGTTCTGGATCGCCCCGGGCACGATCGGCATCGCCGTCTACGCCCTGTGCAAGGCGGTCCTCTACCTCACGCCGGCGATCTGGTCCCGATGGGTGGATGGCGAACGTTGGAAGGTCTCCGGGTTTGGCAAGAACGGGTGGGGCATTGGCATCGGCGTGGGGGTCGCCGTGGGCGTCCTCGTGGTGTTGACTCGTTGGCTGCTGGGCGACCGCGCCATCGACATGAACACCTTTCACGGGGTCCTCAACGAGAACGGGCTTTCCACGCCGGCCAAGTTCGTTGTCGCCGCGCTCTGGCTTTCGTTCGTCAACTCGCTCCTCGAGGAGTACGTCTTCCGGTGGTTCATCACCAGCCGTTTCGAGGCAATCACGCCGCGCTGGGCCACGTGGCTTTCGGCAAGTGCGTTCACGCTCCACCACGTCATCGTGCTCGCGAAATACCTCCCGGTTCCGACCACCGTGCTGGCCAGCATCGGGATCTTCGTGGGCGGCCTGATCTGGTCGTGGCTCTACCGCCGAAGCGGTTGCATCTGGCCATCGTGGGCTAGCCATGTGCTCGTCGATCTGGCCATCATGGGGGTGGGCTACGTGGCCCTGTTCGGTTGATGAGGACAGAGGAGGCGATGAGCCTGGGCGACCAAGTTGTTAGGGTCTCCCGAACAAACGGGAATCCTGCTAGACTGCGGGGCTCGTTCCAGCGGACCTTCCAGCAGGCCCCGCGGTCGTACCCCAACTCTGGCGGTGCGGGTCGCGGCCCGCCGATGTCGGCGTTCTCCTCCCCATTCCTCGCCGGGCGAGTCCTCGCATGCCCCCACCTTCCGACGCCAACGCCGACATCCGCCACCGTAACGTCGCGATCATTGCCCACGTCGATCACGGCAAGACCACCATGGTCGATGCGATGCTCCAGCAGTCGGGCGTCATCAAGTTCACCGAGGGCGGTCAGGACTGCGTTCTCGATTCGAACCCGCTCGAGCGCGAGCGCGGCATCACCATCCTGGCAAAGAACTGCGCCGTCACCTACACCCTCCGCGAGGGCCCGCGCCGCGGCGAGGTCTATCGCGTCAACATCATCGACACCCCGGGCCACGCCGACTTCGGCGGCGAAGTGGAACGCGTTCTGCGCATGGCCGATGGCTGCCTGCTTCTGGTCGACGCCGCGGAAGGCCCGATGCCGCAGACGCGGTTCGTTCTCTCCAAGGCCCTTGAGCTCGGTCTCCGTCCGATCGTCGTCATCAACAAGTGCGATCGTCCGGACGCCCGCATCGACGCGGTCATCAACGAGGTCTTCGATCTTCTGGTCGACCTCGGCGCCCCGGACGAGGCACTCGATTTTCCGATCATCTACGCATCTGGCCGACAGGGCTGGGCGTCGCGCATCCTGAACGATCAGTCACGCGGCGTTGACGACCTCTTCCAGACGATCGTGGAACGCGTTCCCGCTCCGAAGGACGACGTCTCGGCACCGCTTCAGATGCTGGTCACGAGCCTCGACTGGTCCGAGTACGTCGGCCGCATCGCCATTGGCCGCGTCTTCGCGGGAAAGATCGTCTCCGGCCAACAGGTCGCAGTCTGCAAGTCCAACGGCTCCACCAAGAAGGTCCGCATTCAGAAGGTGAACCGCTTCGAGGGCCTCGGCCGACGCGAAGTCCAGGTCATCGAGGCAGGAGACCTCTGCGCAATTGAGGGCATCGCCGACATTGACATCGGCGACACCATCGCCGATCCCGATCGCCCCTCGCCACTCCCGCGGGTAAAGGTCGATGAGCCGACGCTGCACATGGTCTTCCGGATCAACGACGGCCCCTTCGGCGGTCAGGAAGGCAAGTTCGTCACCAGCCGGCAGATCTCCGAACGGCTTGAGAAGGAACTTCAGTCCAACGTCGCCCTGCGCGTTTCGCCCGGCGACACCTCCGACGAGTTCCACGTCAGCGGCCGCGGTCTGCTGCACCTGGGCGTATTGCTGGAGAACATGCGTCGCGAGGGCTACGAGCTGACCGTCGGCAAGCCCGAGGTCATCGAACGAGAGATTGACGGCGTGGTCTGCGAACCCTTCGAGCGCTTGTCGTTGGACGTCGACACCACCGGCATGGGAGGGGCACTGGAACTCCTCGGTTCGCGCGGCGCCGAGATCCTCTCGATGGACGGCCGCGGCGAGCGTATGCATATCGAGGCGGAGATCCCGGCTCGAGGGCTCATCGGCCTGCGCACCCGCATGCTCAACGCCACGGGCGGCGACGCCGTTATGCACCACACGTTCTCGGCCTACAAGCCGCGCCGTGGCGACCTCAAGAAGCGCCAGAACGGCGTCATGATTGCGATGGAGGCCGGACGCGTGACATCGCACGCGATCGAAGGCCTCTCCGACCGCGGCATCATGTTCATTCGCCCCGGCGACAACGTGTACATGGGGCAGATCGTTGGCGAACACAATCGCGACAACGACCTGATCGTGAACGCAACCCGGCTCAAGCAGCTTACGAACTTCCGCGAGACGAGCAAGGAAGCGACGATCGTCCTCAAGGGCGCCCGCCTGTACACGCTCGAGTCGGCCATCGAGTACATCGAGTCCGACGAGTTGGTCGAGATCACGCCGCAAAGCGTCCGGCTCCGCAAGCGCATCCTCGAAGAGAACGCACGCAAGCGTTCCGAGCGCTCCGGACGAGATCGCATGGCGTCAGCCGACGTCTGAGTGACATCGCCTGGAAGAACGAGGGCCGTCGGCTCGATTAGCGGGTCGCGTCAGCAGGAGCCTTGAGCTGCGGCACGCTCTCGAGGTCGGTCCATTCGAAGGCGTCTGGGGAAAGCGTTCCCTTCACCCACGGCCCGACGATCCCACCAAGGGTCTTTCCGTCGTTGGAGACATCGAAGCGGAGGAACCCGCCGAGTTCGGGCCCGAACACGGCTTTCGCTGTGCCGGTAGCGACCTCCCAGGCGATGATCGGTTGGGCTATGTACTCCTGGAAGTAGAGGAACCGTCCATCGGCACTCATTTCCAGCCGGAGACTTGAGACGTTCGGACTCAGAAGGACTCGCGGTCGCTCCTCCATCGTCACGATGTCGAGAGTGCGAATCGCCGACCATCCGGTCGTCACTTCGCCGACGCAGATCGTCCCCGAGTTCAGTGACCAGGCGACCGGACCCGCCGGCAAGTCGGCCCGTCCGCTTTCCTTGCCGGTGACCGCATCGAAACTCGCCACGATCATGCGACGCTCAAGCGGTGTTCCTGACGCGGTCGGCGGATCCATGTGCATCTGCCCGACTACATGCCCCCGTCCTGCCGCGATCGGGAAACTGGGTGGGAGCTGCGTTTCGCCTAGAAGGGCGCCATCGCTTCCGCTGAAACGCCGAAGCGATCCGCTCGGTGAGATGACGGCGAAAGAGCGTTCATCCAACACCATCACCTTGCCCGGCCCGGCGGTGGTGGAGTCGAGGGTGGTTCGAATCGCGCCCGTCGGGACATCGACCAGCAGAATCGGAGAGTCGAGGTCTGCACGGAAGAGAACGCTCTTTCCGTCCGGCCCCTCGTCGAACATCACCGGCGGGGTGCGCAACGCGAAGACCGTCATCGGCTCGCTGACCACCCGATTGGAGCGTTGAATGGAACGCAGCTCCACGCGCCCGGCGCGAAACGAGAGGAACGCGCAGTAGGGGGCGGAGGAGAGCGTGACGATCGCTCCCGGCTGACCGACCGCCACCGGATCGACGGCGACGTGAGCGCCCGCTGCAACCCTCAGCTCTGGTCGGTCCACCAGCAGTGGCCGGATGGGACCGATCGCCGCCGCATCGATCTCCTTCCAACTCGAGGTCCCCTCAACGCGTTTCGTGCCCGTGGCAGCGGGCGTCGGTGGTGGTGCTGAAGCGGGCGCGATCGGTGAAGCGTCCTGGGACGAGGCAAGCGCCAAGGCGACCAGGGAACCGAGAAGGACTGCGTGGGTCGGCATGGGTGGGGCTCGTCGTGCGAAGCGGGGGTTCGAGATAGTAGGGGGTCGATCGCACACATGCCCGGTCGATCGAGCGACCGACCCAGTTTGCGAACGTTCCCCGGCGGGGGGGCACCGACCCGAAGCTGACCTCGTCTCGACGCCCTCGCGCCACGCGGCTACGGCCCATTCCATCGACTACACTCGAACGTCCTCCTATGGCAACCATCGTTCAGAAGTTCGGCGGTACGAGCGTCGGTGATCCCCAGCGCATCATGCGTTGCGCCAAACGGGTTGCGGAGACCAAAGCCGCGGGTCATCACCTCGTTGTGGTCGTCAGTGCGATGGGCGACACCACTGATGACCTGATCGCCCTCGCCGAAGCCATCAACACCGAGCCGGATCGCCGCGAGATGGACATGCTCATGTCCACGGGTGAGCAGGTTTCGGTGGCCCTTATGGCCATGGCCTTGCAGAAGCTCGGCGTACCCGCCGTGTCACTCACCGGCGGCCAGGTCGGCATCCGCACGACCGATGCCCATCGCAAGGCCCGCATCACGTCGATCGATCCCCAGCGCCTGCGTCGCGAGTTCGCACTCGGCCGCGTTCCCGTCGTCTGCGGCTTTCAGGGGATCTGCGACAACGGTGACATTACCACCTTGGGCCGAGGCGGTTCCGACACGACAGCCGTAGCGTTGGCGGCAGCCCTCGATGTCGCCTGCGACGGGGGCTATTGCGACATCTTTACCGACGTCGACGGCGTCTACACCGCCGATCCGCGCATCGTGAAGAATGCCGCCAAGCTCGCTGCGATCAGCTACGAGGAAATGCTCGAACTTGCCGCCCTCGGAGCCGGCGTCATGCACGCCCGAGCGGTGATGTTTGGCGAGAAGTACGGCGTACCGATTCACGTTCGCCACAGCCAGAAGCCGGACACCGGCACCATGATCACGGACGAACAGTCCGTGCGGGAGAAGCACGGTATGGAAGACATCGTTGTTGTCGGCGCGGCCCTCAAGCCCGATCTCGGTCGCGTGAGTCTTCGACGCATCCCCAACAACGTCGGCGTTCAGGGGATGATCTTCGACTGCATCTCGAAGGCCAACATCATGGTCGACGACATCGTCCAGACCGAGTTCGGCGACATGGCGTCGATTTCCTTCACCGTGGATCACGGCGATCTGGCCGACGTGAAGATCGCGGCCAGCCAGGTGCTCGACGCCATCGGTACCGGCGAGCTGGCTATCGAGATCGGTCTGGCGAAGGTCTCGGCTGTCGGCACCGGCATGAAGAGCCACACGGGCGTCGCCAGCCGGATGTTCAGGGCCTTGGGTGACGCCGCCGTCCCGATTCACAACATCACGACGAGCGAGATCAAGATCAGTTGCATCGTCCCCAAGGAGCACGGCCAACGGGCACTCCAAACGGTCCACGACGCCTTCAACCTGGAACTGGGCGACCAAGTGAAGCCCGAGCTCCAAACCGACCACCCAACCAACCGAATCGCCACCAGGGCATAAGGCGAGCGCAGCGACGCCGCCCGGCTTCACCAAGCGTGCGAAAGCCGCCGGCGACCGCCGGTCGGCTTCCGCAAGCGACCTGTTCAGCCGCCGAACGCCGGCTGCAACACGATTTTACGTAACAGGCATTATAGGACGTTTCCCCAGATTGGGGCAGAGCAGGGCTCCAACCTCATCGACGACCCAGGTCAATCGGCCTCGCCTCATCCGTACCATGCGACCGATGCCGTCCCAGCCCCCGAACCGCCCGTCCCCCAAGCACGCGCCGACGGTCCAAGCACCCCTGGGAACCCCAGCTCCGATCCAGCCATCGCCCACTCCGCCGCTCCCAGAGATCCGGGTCATGGCCCCGATCTGCTCGGTCTTTCGTCGGTTCCTCAAGAGCAAGTCCTTGAAGTACACGCCGGAGCGAGCGGACATCCTAAATGCCATCATCGACATGGGCGACGTCTTCGAAGCCGAGGAACTCCTCCTGACGATGCGTCAGCAAGGCCACGACGTCTCGAAGGCAACGATCTACCGAACGATCCATCTCCTTCAGGAGTCCGGGATCATCACCCAGGCGCTCTTCGACGCCAAGCAGGCTCATTACCAGCTCATCTACGGAAAGACGCCGCGCGACTTCATGGTCTGCATGAAGACCGGCAAGCTGATCGAGTTCGCGAGCGCCGAACTCGTTGCGGTCCGGGACCGGATCTGCCGCGAGTTGGGCTGGCAACCCGTGGGTCATCGCTTCCAGATCTACGCCATCAGTCCCGAGACCACCGACGCCGGCGATACCGACGACACCGTCGAGTGAGTTGGCGAAGGCATCCGATCAGTCCGTCAACTCTTCGTCCCGCTCCGTCGGCCGCGAGATCGTGTACGAGCCACCGAACCAGCGATGGAGATCGGCCATCCGGCAGCGCGATGAGCAGAATGGGAAGGCTGCCGATTCCGACCCATTGGCATCGGTGGTCGCGGATCCGCAGACCGGACAACGATGGACTCGGCCAGTGTCGACGGGTCGAATCGGCGCCGGCTCATAGAGCGCCATCGCTCGCAGCAGCGCCTCGCGATCGTCGGCCGGAGACCGGCGATCGGTGATCGTGATCGAGCGTTCCTGTTCACCGACATGTTCGATGAGGACGTCGATCCGCTTCGTGGGCATCGCTTCGGTCACGCGCTCGGCCCACTCGACAGCCACGACCGTCCGCGGACGACCTAACAGTTCGCTCCATCCGATGGTCTCAAGGTCATCGGCCGAGCGCACCCGCCAGGCGTCGATGTGGGCGAGCCGAACGCCGTCGGCGCCACGGTGTTCGACGCACAGGACAAACGTCGGGCTGGCGATCGCCTGCATGTCCACGCCAAGGCCGCCGGCGAGACCGCGAACGAGACGGGTCTTGCCCGCTCCGAGGTCTCCGCTGATGGCGACGATCACGGCTTCGGCGGCCTGCTCTGGTCTGAGCGCCGCGGCGAGACATTCGCCCAGCCGGCGCGTGTCGTCCTCGCTTGCTGTGACGACGGTCAGGCACTCGTTCGAGTCGTTCATGTCGCGGCATGCTCCCAGCCGAAGTCGCTGGCGTCGAGGTGACGATCACCGTCGCGCACCAGAACCGCCGGTCCGCGCCCGCCGGGCCGCGCAACGACGGAACCGATGCGCGTCACCGAGAGACCGAAGAGAGCCTCGGGCACCGGGCCGCTTGCCGTAAACAGGAGCTCGTAGTCCTCGCCGTCGCCGAGACCCCGTTGCCAAGGGAGTCCCGCGTTGGTTGGTACCGCGGCGGCGTCGATCTCGATCCCAAGCTCCGAATCCGGGTGATCCACGAGGCGGGCGGCGTCGCGGCCAACGCCGTCGCTCAGGTCAAGCATTGCATGGAGCCCATCACCTAACAGTTCGAGCAGGGCGATCGCCTCTTCCAGCCGCGGCTCAAAGGTGAGGTGCCGTCCGCCGCCGCCGGACTCGAGGCTCCCGCCCAGGCGACCGGTGACGAAGAGCCCATCTCCGACCTGACTCCCCCGCCGGGTGACCACTCGGGCGCCGGACCAGGCAGGGGTCGCGAGGATCGTGACCGAAACGACCAGCGGCCCGTTGGCATCGGCATGGATCGCGGTGTCGCCGCCGATCAACGGACAGCCGTAGAGATCCGCTGTCGAGCGCAGCCCATCGAAGAGTTGTAGGGCCCGGCCTTCGCCATAGCGGCGCGGCAGAACCACCGAGGCGAGCGTCGCCAGCGGACGGGCAGCCATGGCCGCGACATCGCTGACGTTCCGGACAATCGCTTTCCGACCGACCATGGCCGGATCCTCATCGACTATGACATGCCGACCTTCGATGACCTGATCCACCGCGACGAGGATCGACCCTCCGTCGACGCTGATCGCCGCCATATCGTCGCCGGGCGGAATCTTCACGCACGACGGCAAGAGCCCGTTAGCCGCGTAGACGCGACGGAGTAGGTCAGACTCTCGCATGCCTCGACTCCTCGCTCCCGGCCGTCGCGGCCCCACCAAGCTCGTTCTCGACCGTCGTGTCGTCGGAACCGATCATCGAGAGAAGCAGTTCCGCGTTCCGCCTCGTCGCCCCCTGCCGTCGCCGAATGACCGCCCTGCCGCGTGCCGCCAGCGCCGCCCGCTCACCGGCGTCGTTGAGCAGTCGGGCCAGATCCGCCTTGAGGTTCTCGACCGAACTCTGGACGATTCCGCGATCCGCCAGAAGAGCATCCATCGTCTCGCGGAAGTCCCCCCACCGGGGGCCGATGATCGTCGCCTTCCCCAGAGCGACCGGCTCCATCATGTCGGATCCATGCAAGGTGCCAAACGAGCGGCCGACGATCGCCACGTCCGCCAACGCGTAGGCCTTGCGGAGTTCTCCCATCGTGTCGAGGAGAAACCGTCCGCTCGAGCTGCCACGGTCGCCGCGGCTCCGGCGGGCGCAACCGGGCATCTCCGTCGCTGCTCGATCAAACCACTCCGGCTTGCGCGGCGCCACCACGAGTTGCACATCGGGCGGCAGCGACTCGGCGATCAGCCGTTCTTCTCCTAACGCCGTCGAACCGGCGACGACGATCGGTTGCGTTCGGTCGATTCCCAAGGCCGAGGCGAGCTCGACGGCGCCGGGCACCTCGTCGGCGATTTCGGCGGTGTCCCACTTCATCGTGCCGGAGACGAAGACGCTGCCGTGTGGAACCCCCAACGCAATGAAGCGTTCGGCGTACGCATCGGTCTGGGCGCTCACGGCAGTGAGGCGGCGAAACGACGGCGCCACCAAGGGCCGGGCCCGTCGGTAGCGGGCGAAACTCCGCTCGCTGAGGCGGCCGTTCACCACCGCCACCGGAATGCCGCGGCGCCGGCAACTGGACATGAAGTTCGGCCAGACCTCCAGTTCGACCAAGGCGACCAGATCGGGGCGAACCGAATCAAGGAACCGCTCGACCGGCCAAGAGAAGTCAAAGGGGAAGCGCACCACCTGGTGGCGGTCACCGAAGATCGCCTTGGCCCGGGCACAGCCGGTGTCGGTGGTCGAGGCGATGACGATCTCAGGCCGGCTGGGATCAGCCGAGAGCGCCTCCACCAGCAGGCGAATGGCGTTGACCTCACCCACCGAGACTGCGTGAAGAAGAATGCGGCGCTTCGCGGTGCGCGGAACAGGTGCGCTCACACGCCCGAATCGAGCGGGCCAATCGGTCTTCAGTTTGCCGTTGCGGCTCATGCGCCACAGCCACACCGGACTCGAAACGAGAGCGGCGAAACCGTAGGCGGCATCAATGGCAAAGCGAGTCAAGGTTGTGGACGCCAAACTCAAGGGCGTGTGGCAGGTCGGTCAGTCGGCGGGCCCGTGGGCGAGTCGTTCGGAGCGGGATTCGGATCGGGCGTGGTGCCGTCCGCTGGCGCTTTCGGCTTGGGCTGGGGTGTCGCGCCTGGCTTCGTTTCGGTCCCCTTGGGAACCTGCGCCTTGAGAAGATTCTTCAGGACGGCCCGCATGAAGCGAGGATCCTGTTGACCCATGGCGACATCCGCGACCTCGCCGCCGCGGGTGACGTACACCGTCTGCGGGATCGTGTTTTCGGTGCGGAACTTTCGGAGGATCGCCCGAAACTGCGGTGTCGACATCAGATCGCGAATCGGCGAGTCAGGATCGCTCTCCTGAGCGCTCTTGGCGAGAAACTCCTTGACGACCGAGGGGCCCTTCTCATCGGTCGACGCCGCGACGAAGACCACGTCGGGGAAGTCCTTGGCGATTTGATGGATCGTCTGCCGTTGCTTGCGGCAAGGACCGCACCAGGTCGCCCACAGCTCAATCACCATCGGCTTCCCCGCCGAGTCGGCGAGGTTGGCCGGCTTGCCGTCCAAGTCGGTGAAGAGGGTGGCGTGCATCGGGCCGAGTGGCACGGCTGGCGCATCCGTCTTGACGGCGGGAGCCTTCGTCGACTCCGAACCATCATCCCGCTTGGCCTCCTCTTTGGCGGGAGGCGCAGTCGCCGGTGCCGGGCCTGGCGGCGCTGCGTTTGGGTCTCGCTCGGTTGGAGGAGCGAGGCTGATGGCGACGGCGAGCGCAGCGGCGGCCACGCCCGCGAGGTGGATGGGCATGAAACACAGGATAGCGGGCATCGGAGTGCGAGTACCATCGGCGATTCCGTGGTTGACACCCAAGGACCATCCGAACCTCGCTGGCGAATCGCCCTCGATACGGGTGGCACCTTCACCGACGCGATCGCCATCGATCCCGCTGGACGCTGGCACCGCCGCAAGGTCCCCAGTGACGGGTCCATTCCCTGCGTCTCGCAAGCGCTGGGTCGGGAGTTGGCCCTCGTCCGGGCGCCATGGTGGCTTCCTGCCCCGGAGTCGACGTTACTGGGTGGCCTCGCCCAATGGCCCGATGGCACCGTCCGTCGGCTGCAATCGGCATCCGCCGAGGGCTGGCAGGTCGACGGCGAGATCCCCCCCGGCACCCATGTGATCCGCGTGCGTATCCCAGCACGCAACGCCTCGCCGACGGCGGACGCGTGGCTCGACGCGCCGGTCCTCGCAATCTCGGCCCTCGTGGGAATCGCCCCGACCGCGGCTTTTCCTCCGATCGAACTTCGTCTTTCGACGACGCGCGGGACCAACGCCCTCCTCGAGCGGCGTGGCGCCCGCACAGGGCTTCTCATCACCCATGGCTTTGAGGATCTCCTGGAGATCGGCGACCAAAGTCGTCCGGATCTCTTCGCCGTGGCGATTCGCAAGCGTGAACCGCTCTGCGAACTGGTCCTCGGTCTGGAAGAACGACTTCTGGCCGATGGTTCGCGCCGACGGCCATTCAACAAGACGTCGCTCGAGACGCTCCTGCCGAAACTTCGCAGCGAAGGCATCGAAAGCGTGGCGGTGGCATCGATCCATGCCCTCGCACACCCAGAGCACGAGGCGGAGATCGTCGACGCGATCCGAACTCACTTGAAGATCGATGTCGTCGGCGCCGCGTCACTCTCTGACAGCGGGCGCTTCCTCAGTCGCGTCGAGACCGCCGTCGTTCATGCCGCGCTCGCCCCGGTCATCCGTCGTTACCTCGAGAACGTCGCGCCGTCGATAGAGCAGACCTCGACCTTCATGATGACCAGCGCCGGCGGGCTACAGCGAGCTGACCGCTATCTGGCTCGTGATTCGCTTCTCAGCGGCCCAGCCGGCGGCGCTGCGGGCGTCGCGGAGATCGCTGGCCGCATCAATCGTTCAACCCTGCTCGGATTCGACATGGGCGGGACGAGTACCGACGTCACGCGCTTTGACGGCGGACTTCGCTATCGCTTTGAGACGCGCGTCGGTGGTGCCCGCGTCGCGGCCCCGGCGATTGCGATCGAAAGCGTGGCCGCAGGGGGCGGCTCGATCTGCCGAGTCCGTCGTGGTGAACTCCAGGTCGGTCCGGAAAGCGCTGGGGCCAACCCGGGACCAGCCTGTTATGGCCGCGGAGGACCGCTCACGCTCACCGATGTCAATCTCCTCCTCGGCCGTATGGATCCCGACCATGGTTCCATTCCGCTCGACAGCGCCGCATCAAGGCGGGCCCTCGACGCGGTGCGGGCCGAACTCGCGACGGAACGCGGTGAGGAGATCACGCCCGGAGCGCTCCTCGAGGCCTTCATCGACATCGCCGACGAGCGGATGGCCGGAACCATCGCCAACGTGACGGTGCGCGAAGGGGCCGATCCACGTGACTACGCCCTCGTCGCGTTCGGGGGGGCCGGCGGTCAGCACGCCTGCGCCCTCGCACAACGATTGGGAATCGCCGAGGTGGTCTTCCCGACTGATGCAGGTATCCTCTCGGCCCGCGGTGTCCTCGGCGCCAGAATCGAACGCTTCGCCTCCGAGGCGATTCTCCAGCCCCTGACGGCGTGCACCGCCGAACTCATGTCGATCGCCGAACGTCTCGGCGACGAGGCCATGCAGGCGGTGCGTCGCGACATTCCGACACCCACCCAAGGCATCGCAATCGGGACGCGCCTCGTGAGCGTGCGGCTCGACGGCCAGGATCAGGCCCTCGACCTCCCCTTCCGAGGTCCCGAATCGATTCCCCTCGCCTTCGCCGCCGCCTTCCGAAATCTCTTTGGCTACGCCCCCCCGTCGCGGCCGTTGGTCGTCGAGGCCCTGCGCGTCTCGGCCATCGCCCCGAGCGACCTGGAGGCAAGTGCGTCTCCGCTCACCCGTGTCACAGAACGCCCTGTGAGCGTCGCGACACGGCAAGGGACCCTTGATCGATCCACGCTTCAGCCTGGCGACACGCTCATCGGCCCCAGCCTGCTGCTCGACGATGGCGCGACGGCCTATCTGCCTCGAGGCTGGCAGGCCAAAGTGAACGATCATGGCGATGTTCTCGCCACGCGAATCGGCTCCGATGCGACCACGAGCGCTCCCCGCACCGGTGGTGACATCGCCGAACTCGATCTCTTCGCCTGCCGACTCGAGGCCACTGCCACCTCGATGGGGGAACTCCTTCGCCGCACCGCGTTTTCCACCAACGTCAAGGAGCGGCTGGACTACTCCTGTGCGGTGCTTGACGCTCAAGGCATGTTGCTCCAGAACGCGCCGCACCTACCGGTCCATCTTGGGGCGATGGGGGTCTGCGTGCGAGGCGTGGCCGCGGCCCTTGAGCTTGGGCCGGGGGACGTGGCTATCACGAACCATCCGGCGTATGGCGGCTCTCACTTGCCCGATGTCACGCTCATCACGCCAGTCTTCATCGACGGCATGCGCGTTGGTTACGTTGCCAATCGCGCCCATCACGCCGAAATCGGTGGCTCGCGCCCCGGATCATTTCCCCCGAACGCCAAGACGCTTGCCGAGGAAGGGGTCGTCATCGAGCCCATGCGCCTGGTCGAGGCCGGCGTTCCTCGCTTCGAGCGCATCGAGGCGTTGCTTCGCGCGGGACCGTGGCCGTCACGCGCGGTCGAGGAAAACATCGCCGACCTGCGAGCCTCGCTTGCCGCAAACTCGTTCGGCGCCGCCGAGTTGACGCGGCTCGTGCGGCTCACCGGTGCGAAACGCTTCGCGGAGCTAGGCGAAGAACTCCTTCGGCGAAGCCAACGGGCGCTTGAAGGAGCACTTCGCCGCCGCGGAAACGGTCGTTTCCATGCCCTCGAGCGGCTCGACGATGGCTCACCAATCGAGGTGCGCATCACGCTCGACGATGGGCGGGCAACGATCGACTTCACCGGCTCGGCCGGCGTTCACCCGCGAAACCTCAACGCGCCCCTCGCGGTGGTTCGGGCGGCGACGCTGTACGTCCTGCGGCTCCTCGTCGGCGAGGAAATCCCCATGAACGAGGGTCTTCTGCGACCGGTCCAGCTCATCGTCCCGACGGGCATGCTCAACCCTCCGTTCGATGGCGCCGCCGGTCGCGATCCTCACCGAGCGCCCCCCGTCGTCACCGGCAACACCGAAACCAGTCAGCGTGTGACCGACGCGCTCTTGCGAGCCTTTGGCCTGTGCGCCGGCAGCCAAGGCACGATGAACAACCTCCTCTTCGGCAACGCCAGCTACGGGGCGTACGAGACGATCTGCGGGGGAAGCGGTGCCACCGCGGACGCTCCCGGTGCCAGCGCCGTCCACACCCACATGACCAACACGCGTATCACCGACCCCGAAGTCCTCGAGCGGCGCTGTCCGGTCATCGTGCGTTCGTTCGCCGTGCGGCACGGTTCGGGTGGCCAAGGACGTCATCGCGGCGGTGACGGGGTCGCGCGAGAGATCGAGTTCCGCGAGGCGACGCAGGTATCGATTCTGGCCCAGCACCGCATCGAGCAGCCCTACGGCCTGGCCGACGGCTCACCTGGTGCCGTCGGTCGACAGTGGCACATCACCGCAGATGGAACGCGGCACGCGCTCCCTGGCATTGCTGCCATCGACTGCGAGCCAGGCGATGCGATTCGCATCGAGACGCCTGGGGGTGGCGGCTACGGTGCGACCACCGACGCGGCATCGCATCGCTGAACGTAACGACGCTCAAACGCGTGCAACTCAGCGCCGACGCCGGCGCCCGACCGAAGCGAACGCACCAACCAGCATCGCCGCCGCGGATGGGGCAGGCACGAGGCCCATGTTGAGGCTCCAGCCGGTGATGGCACCTGCTTCGCCCACCGAGTAGTCGGTGATGGTCAGGGTCCAATTGCCGAAGGCGTTCTTACCGCCGAACGCCGCTTGGAGATCGATCGCCGCGCCGGTCAGCCCAGCCGAGGCAAAGTAGGTTCCCTGAGCGACGTTCCCTGAGCCCGGGACCGATGCGGCCGCGGCCCAGATGTCCGAGCCACCGTTGGCGAAGGCGTAGGTGCCCAGGAAGTTCGAGCTGTCGCCGAAACCCGCATCAGGGTTGGTCTTGCCGATCCGTTCAAAGAGCGTGATGACGGTTCCGTCGGGGGCCGTGAGCGTCGCCCCGAGGTCGCCAAGGAAGACATGGTTGAAACCCGTGATCGTCAGGCTGTTGAAGCTGCCGACCTGCCCGGCATCCCCGACGTTGATCACAAAGCTCGCCACGCCGGTGAGTCCCTCGTCCGGCGCGTCAGGCAGGAACCCGCCGATCCCGTTGTAGATGCCCGCCTGAGCGACAGAAGCAGCGAAAAGCAAGGCCGCCGCTGGGGCAGCCAATGCGCCGAAAGCGACCAACGGGCAACCCCGCCGGAAACCGGTACGAGCCATGGTGTGTTCCTTCTCTCCGCAGCGGGCCTTCGCCCGGCGGAACTCCCAAACCTCCGCGCTGCCGTCAGGACTTGGCCCGAATGCAACGCACGGCCCTTTGCCGCGTCGAGAGTGTACCCCCAACCTTGGGTCGGGCAAACGGGGATCCTCAGACTGGCCGAAGGGAGCCCGAAGGGAGTCTAGACATCTGGCGAGGTTCCTCCGACCCGATCGGCGTGCCCTCTGCCAAGCAGGCGGGCCTCACCGAAACGGCGCCCGGCTCTGGTCGGCGGGCAGGAAGATCCGCTCGATCGAACGGGCCCGGCCCGAGGCGTCGTCAATGTCGAGGATCGTCCCCGAGACCGCCTCGCCACCCTCGCCCATCGCATAGGCCACATGGAGCGACGTCGTCATCGCCTTCACGACCATCTCGATATCCCGGCCGATCACCGTTTCGTAAGGGCCACACATGCCGACGTCGGTCTGAAACGCCGTCCCCTTGCGGAGGATGCGCTCATCGGCGGTCGGCACGTGCGTATGGGTGCCGAGGACAGCGCTGACTCGCCCATCGAGATAGTGGGCCAGCGCCACCTTTTCGCTCGTCGCCTCCATGTGGGCCTCAACGATCACGATGGGATCGCGCTCGGGGATTTGGGCCAAGAGTTCATCCGCGGCGGCGAAGGGATCATCGGCCGGCAGCGGCATGAAGACCCGACCGAGGACGGTCAGCATCCAGACGTCCCGCTGCCTCCCACTCGTGACGCCGCCGCTGGTCGCAGCGTTCGGCGCGATGCGCAGCAAACGCTTCCCGGGAGCCTTGCGCGAGAGATTGGCCGGCCGAATGATCGGCTCGTTGGGCGACTCCAGGAGCGGGATGATCCGCGGCTCCCGAAAGGCGTGATCGCCCAAGGTGCAGCCATCGATGCCCAAAGCGCGAAACTGCTGGAACTGTTCGGGCGTTACGCCCGAACCGGCTTTCGCATTCTCGGCATTCGCAAGGATGCAGTCGGGGCGGAACCGCTCGCGAAGCAGCGGCAACTGTTGAGTCAGCACCTGCCTGCCCGGCGCCCCGTTGATATCGCCCAAGAACGCAATGCGCATGAAGGCTACACTCTACCCTGTCTGATTCCGACGCGCTTGCCCATCGATGCTCACCAACTTGGTGTGCCGGGCAAACACGCCGCACCGGATCGGACCCATGCCTGCATGCGTTGGTGGGGAATCGGCTCGCGCCGCTCGCGCGAGACGTTTGACCTTCCCTCCTTTTCATGTCCGCCGGACCGTTCGCGACCATGACTGCAACGCCTTCCACACCGTATTCCACCGGCGACAAGGTCCGCCACCGACAGCGTCCCGAATGGGGCATCGGAAGCGTGACCAAGATCGAGACGGTGACGCTGAAAGGCGTGCGTGACCAGCGGATCTGGATCCGTTTCCCCAATGCGGGCCTGAAGACCGTTCTCGCCAGTTTGGCCGACCTCGATCGGGCCGACGCCAAGGGTTCGGGGAATGCGGCCGGCGCCGGGAACAATTCCGCCCCTGCCGCACCCGTGGTGGCCGGTGATGAGGACACCCTGGTCGCACGCGAAGCCCGTCACGAGGGTGGTTGGCTCGGCGAGATCGCCAAGCGCAAGCCCGAGGACGCGATGACCTCCCTGCCGGCGACGGCCTCCGACCGTTTCTTGTCGAGCGAGCGGCGGCTTGAGTTCGTCCTCGGTCTCTATCGCTTCGAGCCGACCGGTGGAAAACTCATCGATTGGGCTGTGGCCCAGAGCGGTCTCGACGATCCATTGAGCCGGTTCAATCGCCACCAGCTCGAGGCCTTCTTCGAGCGGTGGGCTTACGAACGCGACCTGGCACTCCTTCGAGTGGTCCAAGAAGCAAGGCTTGAGGCCCAAGGCAACCCGCTTATCGGTGAGGCGATCGAGGCCCGGCTGGCGAAAGCGAGCCCCGCGGCTCAGAAGGCGATGCGACGCCTCACCGCGTCGCGATGAGATTCCGCCACACCGCGTGGCCGGCTCGCCTCATCCCGCGCAATCTGCCGCCCAGTTTCGTTCCCGCCCCGATAAGAACCGTTGTCGCACGGCCTCGGCGCGTCGGGAGGCCTTTGGCACAGGCACCATCGACCGGCTGGCACACCCATTGTGATTCCTGATCCTCGGAGGCCCGGACATTCGATCCCTACGCTAGACGGTCACGCATGACCGCCGAACGAAGCGGATCTCACAGAACACGAGATCACACCATGGACGAGATGAGCTTTCAGCAGAAGATGACCGAGATCATGAACCGCATCCGCGAGCTTCCTGAATCGGAGCGCGAGAAGGCCGGCCAGGCGGCCGAGGCGGTCGGCGCCCGCAAGGAGCGCATCACGAAGTCGGTCTCTGAGCTTCAGGATTCGCTTGACTACCTTCGACTCAGCGTCAAGTACCTCATCTTCGACCTTGAGGCCACCCGTCGCGAGAACGCCTACCTTCGCAAGATGATCGAGCAGAGCAATCGTGAGGCCGAGCGTCGTCGACGTCAGTCCGAGCACGGCAATCACGGCGAGGTGGAGGGCACCGACGACCTCGACTGAATCGAGTCGCCGGTCAGGTTGGCCGCCACGCTGCGTATCCGCGGTGTTGCGACGCTGGTCCTCGTCCCTGCGGCACCAGCCGCGGAGGAACTTCCCATCGAGGCACGACACGGGAAGTCCATCCAGGATGGCGAGAGCGAGCACCCCCTGACCGAGCCTGTCTCGGCGCCCATGCATCACATGCGTAGCGGGCCGATCCGGAGCATGGACCTTCGCACCCAACCGTGCGAAGGACCGCCGCCAGGACAGCAACGCGAAACGCCCCCGTTCGACGGCCCGTCGCAAGGACTGGCCGTCGACGAGGGCGTTTTGTCGTGTCGCGGGCAGTCCCCACCCCGTCCGATCATGCGAGACGTTCGCTCAGCCGGTAGCTGCCCGAGAGCTCCCGCAGTGCCGCGGCTTGCGAAGCCGTCTCTTCTGCAGCCGCCGCCATCTCCTCGCTTTGGCTTGCGGTGCGGCTGGTGACCTCGTCGAGCGAACTGACAGTCCGGCTGATCTCGGCGATGCCTTCTGCCTCCTGGGCGCTCGCCATGGCGATGTCGGTCAGGAGTTCCTTGACCGAGGTCGCCGCTTCGCCGATCTCGCCCAGCGATGACTCGACCCGAGTGGCGAGTTCGGCGCCGCGCTTCGCTCGCTCGACGCTTGATTCGATCATGGTTGTGGTCGAGCGTGCCGCCTCCGCCGAGCGTTGGGCGAGCGACCGAACCTCGTCGGCCACAACCGCGAAGCCCTTCCCCGACTCACCCGCTCGGGCGGCCTCGACCGCAGCGTTGAGGGCCAACAGGTTGGTCTGGAACGCGATGTCGTCGATGACCCGGATGATCCGCGACACCTCGGTCGAGCCGGTCAGGATCGCCTTCATTGCTTCGCTCATCCGCTGCATTTCGCTTCGCCCGCTCTCGCTGGCGACATGGGCGACCTCGCCCAACGCGCTCGCCCGCTGGAGTGTCGCGTTGGTTGCTTCCGTCGCGGCGGTCAACGTCGCGAGCTTCTTCGTGATTGTGTCCAGCTTGGCCGCTTGCACGGTGGCGTCGGCGGCGACGGCCTGGGTGGACGACGAGACGAGCGACGAGCCGGCGTCGATCTGCATCGCACCATTCCGAACTTCGGCAATCGTCGACTCGACCCGCTCCACGAACGCGTCAAACCAGTGTGCGAGCATGCCCAGTTCGTCCTTGCGGCCATCGTGAACGCGCTTGGTCAGATCGGCCTCGCCCTCCGCCACGTCCCGCATCCGGGCGGTCATGCGGCGGATCGGCGTGACGAATCGCATGGTGAGGACCAACGCCCCGCAGAGGACCAGGACCGCCCCACCACCCAACGTCCCGGCCAACTGCGTACGAATCCCCGCAATGGTCGACATCGTTTGCGTCCCATCGGCCTGCACAATGGCGGACCAGCCAAGTCCGGCGTAGCCACAGGCTCCCGCCTCACTGGCGAAGCCGCCATGATGAGCACCAGCCTTCGACGGCGGAATCCACTCGCCGCTGCCCGAACGCCCCGCAACGGCGTCAACGGCCGGTTGCCAGCCGCCTTCGGTGAGGCTCTTGGTCTTGAACGCGAACGGGCTCGTGGGAATGGATCCCGCCGCGACGGCGCTTGGATCGCAGTCGGTCAGGATCAGTCCATCGCGATTGAGGAGCGTGATCGAGGTGCTGTCGAGCCCTTGGGCGGCGAAGCCCTGATAGGTCGCGTCGACGAGCGCCTCCACCGCGTCCCACCGCATCCAGTTGCACCAGACGCCGACCACCGTCCCATCGGCGTCCTTCACCGGTGCGGCGAAGCGCATGCAACGGCCGTCCGACGCGGTCACGGAGGCCAGGAAGGCGTCGCGCACCGGATCGTGCACCACCGAACCGGTCAGCGAGGGCGTCGAGAGAAACGCACCCGCCATGGCGTCCTTGAACCAGCCTTCGTCGCGGAACGAATGCCCCATCACGATTTCGGACTGAACCGGCTTCCCCGCAGGCGTTTGCTGGTTGCAGGCGACGACCTTTCCGTCCGGGTCCACCATCACGAGCAGGTCGTAGATCCCGTACAGCGAGGCATAGGTGTTCATGGCCTCGTGAATCGGTGTGGTCTTCTCGCTGTCGTACCAACTCGCCCGATCGAGGGCGGTCCGATTCGCCGCGAACGCCTGCACATCGCCGTATCGCTCGAAGAGGAAGCGATCGATCTTATCGAGCAGGTCGTGGCTACTTTGCTCAAAGCGAGCGCCGATGCCCTCCGAAATCGACGTGGTCGCCCGGTAAGCGACGGCACCGACGACGGCGGAGGGAATGATGCCAGCCGCAAGGAACGCCAAACCAAGCTTGGTCTTGAACTGCATAGAGGTGCTCGGAGCCACCGACGAGCCATCGCACGCGGCAACTCAACCGTCGGCCTCTCGTCACCACGCGATTCCGGAGCCCGACGCGAACCGGGGATCGACGCGGGCATCCAACGAATGCACCGGAAGCAACCAGAGTCGTGGCAGACATGACATCGCCGCCCGACTGTGACGGCTGTGTGAGTCAGGCGATTGGATCGTTGTGCTGCTGCTTCAGAACTGTGGAGGTGCACCGCCACGAATAGGGCAGATGCCCCCTGTCCATCACGAGTCAGGAACCATCTCGCATCGGAAAGGAAGAGCAAGGCCACCTGTATAGTCCGGCGTCCGTGAGCCGGCTCCGAGTCTGCGCGCTCGCGAGCAGCACATGTGTTCGCTCCCATGACGAAACCCACCCCTGCCTCTCCCCTCGTCTTGGCCGCCCTGGACATTCAGGGATTGCGATTCCGCTTCGGCGGTGAAGCAGCGCCGGCGCTTGATCAGCGCGGGGCCGAGTCCTTCGAACTCGCCATCGAGTCCTTCGCTGTGCCCGCAGGCAGCGAGTTGCTCCTGACCGGCGGCAGCGGGACCGGCAAGAGCACGCTTCTGCAACTCATCGCCGGTCTCATCGAGCCGTCTGCCGGCACCATCCGCGTCGCCGGCACCGCCATCCACCAACTTCGAGGGGCCGCCCGCGATCGCTTTCGGGGCCGTTCGATCGGGATGATCTTCCAGACCTTCCATCTCGCTCTCGGCTTCTCGGCGCTGGAGAACGTCCTGCTGGCCCTCCTCTTCGCCGAACCGCGCAAGGAGGTCGCACCGCGTGGTCATGCGGCGCGGGCCAAGGAGTTGCTCGATCACCTCGGTATCGAGCGCCACGATGCCCCGGTCGAAACGCTGAGCGTCGGGCAGCAGCAGCGCGTCGCCGTGGCCCGCGCCCTCGCCTGCAAGCCGCCGCTCGTGCTCGCTGACGAGCCGACGGCGAGTCTCGACCCGAAGAACGCCCGCACGTCGATCGAACTCATTCGCTCGACGTGTCGCGAGGAAGGCGCGTCGCTGGTCTGCGTGAGTCACGATCCCTCGCTCATTCCCCTCTTCGATCATCACGTCGAGCTCGCGAGCATCCTCGCGGTGCGAAGCGTCGCCGAACCTGCCCCGACCGGAGGCTCGCGATGAACGACTTCACCATCGTTTTCCGCTCGCTCCGCGCACGGCTCTTCTCAACGGTCGTCACGGTCGTCACCGTCGCCATCGCGGTGGCTCTCCTCCTGACGCTCCTTTCGCTCAAGGCCGCCGGGGCGAGCGCGTTCATCCGCGGAAGCGGCAACGCCCATCTTCTGGTCAGCGCCGATGCCGGTCCGGTCGTCTCGGTCCTGAACGCCTTCTTCTACTCCGGAGCCCCCGCCCGTCCGATCGGCCAGGCGAAGCTCGGCGAGCTCAGCAAGAGCTTTCCTTGGACTTGGGTGATTCCCGTGCAACAGGGTGACTCCTATCGCGGCTTCCCCACGCTCGCCACCACGCCGGCATTCCTACGCGACTTTCAGCCCGTGCCCGGAGAACCGTGGGAGTTCCGGGAGGGGCGGGCCTTCGACACCACCTTCGAAGCGGTGTTCGGCTCGGCCGTCGCCGCCGAAACGGGCCTTCGATTGAACGCGAAGCTCCACTTCACGCACGGGGCCGGCGATGAGCACGGCCACGTCCACACCGAATACGAGTTCAACGTCGTCGGCATTCTTGCGCCCACCGGCTCGGCCCACGACCGGGCGATCTTCTGCTCGCTCGAGTCAAGCTGGATTCTGCACGCCCACGACCGCAAGGAACGCGAGCGCAGCGAAGCCGGCGGCGGGCATGAGCACGGTCCGCCGCTGACATCCGCAGACCTGATCGACGACGACCGGAAGGTCACCGGGCTCCTCCTTCGCCTGCCGACGCGCCCCGGCTCCGATGTCTCGACCGCCATGCAGGCTGAGTTCGACCGCCTTCGCCGCGATCCGACGATTACGGTCGCCAATCCCGCCTACGAGATCCAGAAGCTCCTCGCGATCGTCTCGCGCGTCGACATTCTCTTCGTGGCGATGGCGATCGTCATCCTCGTCGGGAGCGCGATCTCGATCCTGGTGGCCCTCTACAACTCGATGTACGAACGGCGCCGCCAGATTGCAATCTTCCGCGTCTTGGGCTGTAGCCGGGGCCGGATCTTCGGTCTTGTCCTGACCGAGTCGGCCCTCATCGGCGTCCTCGGCGCGACGAGCGGCGCGATCCTGAGCGCCATCGGCACGGCGGTCGCCGCGGCCTACCTCAAGCACGAGGTCGGCCTGGTGCTTGGGCTGGGCGTCGACCCGCGACAGGGCATCATCGTCGTCGCGGCCACGGTGGTCCTGGCGTCGGTGGCAGGAATTCTCCCGGCCCTGCTGGCGTATCGAACGCCGGTCGGCGACACTCTTCGGCCTTCCGCATGAAGTGGTTCTGGGCCATCCTCGCTGCCGTCATCGCGACCGCGATCATCGTGGCCTTCCAACCCCCTCGGGCAGCCCGCGATGACGCCAAAGGCGCGGCCATGGATGCGGCACTCATCAACGAGGCGACGAGTTCCGGGCCGGTTCCGGCAAGGCCGGAGCCCGCGCCCTCCCCGCCGCCATCGACGCCTCCGGCCAACAACGCGAAGGCCGACGCCTTGGTGAAGGACCTCATGACGCCGAGAGCGGACGAGGCCTCGAAGCCGCTCGCCGGCGAAGCCAACGCCAAGGCCGCGGTCACCGAACCTGAGGGCGTGGCCATGACCGACGGCCTCGACGTCACTCTTCCGAACGCGAAAGTCGCCCCGGGTCGCCTCCTCCGCAAGACAGACGGATCGATTCTCGCGGACGGCAAATGGCTCATCACCGGTGACGGGACAGAGCGAAACCCATACATCGTTCCATGGGAGCTGCTCGTCAGCGCGATGGACACGTACCAGCCGCGAAGCGCACTGCGCGACATTCCGCAGCGGGTCGCCTTCCTTGACGGCAAGCGGGTCCGAGTCGATGGCTACATCATCTTCCCGCTGATCGTCCAGCAATCGCAGCAGTGCCTGCTGACCTTCAACCAATGGGATGGATGCTGCATCGGCGTTCCCCCCTCGGCCTATGACGCGATCGAGGTGAATCTCGCCTCGTCCATTCCGGTGAACCGCAAGCACGGACTTCTTTTTGGCGGCGTGGAGGGAATCCTGCACGTCGCCCCGCTCCTCGCCGACGGCTGGCTCTATGGCCTGTACGCGATGGACGATGCCCGACTCAAGCTGGAGATGTGACCGTTCATGTTCAAGTCCCACAGCGCCGTTCGAACCCCCTTCTCCCTCGGACCGGCGCTTGTCGCGATGACGACATTGGGGGCCGTCCCATGCGCACTCGCAGGGCTTGCTCCCGCGCCGGCGACCTGCGCGGGCCCCACTTCGTCGGCGAATGTCGGCATTCTCGACGGCTATCGCGACCACGCCGCCCTGCTCACGGCGCTGCGTTCGCTCGTCGGCCCGAATGCCCAGATCGTGCCGATCGGCACATCCGGCGAGGGGCGCGAACTGCTCGCCATCCGTCTTGCCTCCGGTGAAGCGGCCGGCCGCCCGGCGATCCTCATCACCGCCGGCCTCGACGGCCTGCACCTGGCCGGAGCCGAGGTTGCCCTCCGCGTTGCGAACGAACTGTTAGGTGCCGATCTCGCTGCCCGGCGACCGGATCTTCTCACGAAAGTCACCATCTGGATCGTTCCCTGCGCCAACCCCGATGCCCTCGAGGCGACGCTCAAGGGACCTTCGGCCCAACGCGGAACGCTGCGACCGACCGACGACGACCGCGACGGCACGGCCGATGAGGACGGGCCACGTGACATGGACGGAGACGGCGTCGTCGTCGAGATGCGGGTCAAGAACCCGCCAGCCCCCTACATCGCGACGCTGGTGAGCGACAGCGCCGACAACCGGCTGTTGAAGACTCCCGAGACCGGCGTTGCGGCGAAGCCCTTCGAGCCACCGACCTACGCCGTTTTTTCCGAAGGCGATGACGGTGATGGCGATGGCCGCATCGCCGAAGACGGCCGCGGCGAGGTCGACCTCAACCGGAACTTCCCACACCGCTACCCCGAGTTCGCTTCCGACGCGGGGCCGCATCAGCTCTCGGAGCCCGAGTCGAAGGCCCTCGCCGAATTCGTCGTGGCCCACCCCGAGATCGTCGCCGCGATCACTTTCGGGCGACACGATTCGCTCGTGCGTGTCCCGGACGGCCGAGACAACGACGCCACCGGCCGCACTCCGCTGGTGCACGGCGCCGGCGACATCGACCTGTATCAAGGCATCGGGAAGCTCTACCGCGACACCACAGGGCAGGCTCGTAGCGGTTCCGCGGACCATGAGGGCGCCTTCTGGCTCTGGCTCGCAAATCACCGCGGCCTGCTGAGCGTCGCCTCAACGATCTGGGGGCGACCCGACCTCCCCAAGCCCGAGGTACCAGCCGCGCCGACCGATGCTGCCGCACCTGCGCCCCAGCCGGCTGCGGAGACGCCCCCATCACCTCCGCCACCTGCAGACGCACCTCCGGACATCCTGCGCGGATGGAGCGAACTCAACGTCAGCCTCGGGATGCTCCACGATCCTCCCGAAGCGAATCCCAACGCGGAGCCTCACGATGAGGACATCCATCCCGCAGGATTCCAGACCGTCCCCACAGGCCAAGCGACTCAGGGAGGCCCTGCCGGCGCTCAAGGTGCCCCTCAAGGCGCGCCAGGTGCCGGCGGACCGCCCGGAGGTGGTCGACAGGGCAGCTTCCCGGGAGGAGCAGGCGGCGGTGGACGCGGTCGTCGAGGAGGTGGTGGCGGCGGCAACTTCCAGCCCCGAGGCGGGCCCGCTCCCACACAAGCCTCGGCAACCAGCGATGCCGAGAGCGGCGAATGGCTCGCCTACAGCGACCGGGTCCGCAATGGCGTTGGCTTCATCCCTTGGCACGAGGCCGTCCATCCGCTCTTCGGTGTGGTCGAGATCGGCGGCTTCCATCCGCTCTTCCGGCTCAACCCGCCGGCGGGCGAGCTCGATGCGCTTGCCGCGAAGCAGACAGCCTTCCTGCTTGAACTCATCGATCGACTGCCCTCACTGGTGGTCGTCCAGCCAACCGTCACCACCCTCGGGCCCGGTCTCTATCGGATTGAGAGCTCGGTCACCAACGCCGGCCGCCTGCCGACGATGACGACGACGGGCGTCATGACCCGAGCTCGAGCCCCGGTCATCGCTCGGCTCTCCAGTGACGTCGAACGAATCGTGAGCGGCGATCGCGTCCGGAAGCTCGAATCGATCGCACCGGGCGCCCGAGTGAGCCTCGAGTGGATCGTCCGTGCCGCTGACGATGAGACGATCGAGTTCACGGTCGGTAACGGTGAGTACGGGATTACGACCTATCGCATCCGGCAAGGTGCCGTCGTCGGGGGAAAGAACTCATGAACCGAACACGCCGTTCGCTCCTGGCCGCTACCACGGCAATCGTCGGATCGTTCCTTGCCGCCACGCAAGGCGCCCACGCCCAACAGCAACTCACAAGCAAGGTCGATATCGCGTTCAATCGCTATTACGACTACGACGCCCTCGTCGCCCAGTGCCGTCGCCTTGCCGAGGCTTACCCCGATCTCGTCCGCATCGAGGAACTTGGGCAGTCGGTGCAAGGGCGAACGCTCATCGCCATCATCATCAACAACCCGAAGACCGGCCCCGATTCAGGCAAGCCGGCGATGTACATCGATGGCAACATCCACGGTAACGAAATCCAGGCCGGCGAGGTCGTTCTCTACAGCGCGTGGTACCTCGCGTCGGGGTATGGCCAGGTCGAGCGCATCACGAAACTCGTCGACGAAAGCGCCTTCTACCTCATCCCGTCGATCAACCCAGATGGCCGGCAATTCTGGTTCGACAACGCCAACACGTCCAGCTCGAGCCGCGGAGGCCAGAAGCCCACCGACAACGATCGCGATGGCGCGGCGGATGAGGATGGCCCCGAGGACCTCGACGGTGACGGCGCGATCACCACGATGTGGCGGCCTGACCCGAATGGCTCCCACAAGCGAAGCGAGACGGACCCCAACCGCATGGAGCCGGTCACGCCGGCGATCATGCCCGACGGCACCGTGCGCCGCGGCGAGTGGAGCTTCGCCGGCAGCGAAGGAATTGACAACGACGGCGACGGGAGCGTTAACGAGGACGGCCCCGGAGGATACGACCCGAACCGCAACTGGCCCGCCGACTGGCAGCCCAACCACGTGCAGGATGGCGCGGGCGACTATCCGCTCTCCCTGCCCGAGTCGCGCTGCGTTGCGGCATTCATCATGCGGCATCCCAACATCGCCGCGGGCCAGAGCTATCACAACGCCGGAGGCATGATCCTGCGCGGCCCGGGCGCCCAGGAACGTGAGGGCGTCTACGGCGGACGCGACCGAAGCACCTACGACGCGATCGCCACCTCCGGCGAACAGATGCTCCCCTTCTACCGCAAGATGGTGATCTGGTCCGACCTCTACACGGTGCACGGCGGCTTCGTCAACTGGTTGGCCGAATCGTTAGGTGTCGTCTCCTTCACCAACGAAATGTGGTCGGAGAACCGCATCATGCAGAACGGGGCGTCGCCCAACGAGGAGCAGGAACGGCTCTGGCGCGAGCACGTGCTCTTCGGGCAGACATCCCTTCCGCTCAAGGAAGTGGATCACCCAACGCTCGGGAAGGTCCTTGTCGGAGGTTCATCGAAGTATTCGTCTCGCATTCCCCCGCCCTTCATGGCCGAGGAGGAGTACCACCGCAACTTCGCCTTCACCATGTTCCATGCCGCTCAGATGCCGAAGATCCGGTTCGCCTCGACGGAGGTGAAGGACTTGGGCAACGGGCTTTGGCAGGTGGATGTCGAGATCGCCAACGATCGGCTGATCCCGACCCGAACGGAGCGTGCCGCCGCCCGGGGCATCGGACAGCCTGACCGCCTGCGCCTGACCGGCGCGAGCGTTGTGTTAGGTGGGTTTGCCTCCAATCGCTTCGCCAAGACGGTCAGCGAGCAACGATTCCGGCCGGCAACGCTCGAGGTCGAGGATGGGATCCCGGGGCGATCGTCCCGGTTCTTCCGATTCGTCGTCCGCGGCAACGCCGGCGACACCGTCGGTCTCAGCTACGTGGCCGAGAAGGCATCCCCCATCTCGGCCTCCGTATCGCTTGCACCGACGGCGAACGCCGCTGCGACAGGCACGCCAGCCTCCCCACCGGCAGCAAGGTGATCGAACGTGGCCGACGGTGAGCAGGATCAGCAGCAGGCCGATGTGATCATCATCGGAGCAGGCGCGGCCGGCCTCATGACCGCGCTATGGGTGGGGCGCACGGCACCGGGCGCGAGGATCCTCCTCCTCGAGGGAGCGAGGACGCTCGGCGCGAAGATCCTGGTTGCAGGCGGCGGCCGATGCAACGTCACCCATGATGCGGTGAGTGAGTCAGACTATGCCGGCTCGACCGGGCCAGCGATTCGAAAGGTGCTGCGACGATTTGGCGTAACCGAAACCGTGCGGCTGTTCAGGGAGTTGGGCGTCGACCTGAAGCGAGAGGAGACAGGCAAGCTCTTTCCGACGACCGATGACGCCCGAACGGTCCTGAACGCCCTGCTCCACGAAGTCCGATCGCTTGGGGTCGTGCTGACTCACCCCGCTCGCGTCGAGAACGTTGGGCGCGACGAGAGCGGCTTCGTCGTTTCGGGAAACTGGGGTGCCGCGCATGCACCGCGACTGGTGCTCGCCACAGGTGGAAAGGCACTCCCAAAGAGCGGCTCCGATGGGGCGGGCTATCGCTTCGCGCGGGCTTTCGGGCATTCCGTCACCGAGGCGGTATTTCCAGCGCTCGTCCCGCTTCTCCTCCCCGAGGGGCATCCGCTTCGGGACTTGGCCGGCATTACCTTTGACGCAGAGTTCCGCCTCGCAGGGATCGGACTACGAAGCGATGTTCGCTTCCGCGATTCGACGCTCTGTACCCACTTCGGCCTCTCGGGGCCGAGTGTCCTGAACATGAGCCGTTTCCTAACGGAAGCCCGCCTTCATGTCCCCACTGCGCATCTCCTCATGAATTGCCTGCCGGGAATGACCGCCGATGCGTTCGATCGCGAATTGGCGTCTGGCGTCAGTGCCACGCCGCTTTCTGCTCTGCGAGGGCGGCTGCCCGAGCGTCTGGCTCGAGCACTCTGCGGCATCGCGTCAATCGACCCGGGGGCGAATCTTCGGCAAACCGCGAAAGCCAGCCGCCAGCGTTTCGCTCGGTCGGCGACCGAACTCAGAGTCGAGCCGATCGGCGATCGCGGCTTCACACACGCCGAAGCGACTGCCGGTGGGGTTCCGCTTTCCGAGCTGCACTTGGACACGATGGAAAGCCGGCGTCAGGCGGGACTCTGGGTGGTTGGGGAACTTTGCGACGTTGACGGCCGAATCGGAGGATTCAACTTCCAATGGGCCTGGTCGAGTGGTTTTATGGCTGGCGTCGCGTGTGGCGTGTCGATTGTCGCCGCGCGGCGGGGCCAGTGACTTGCAGCGGCCCGGCCCGCACAAGCAGGTGCGGTTGGAACGAGCCGCCGCTCGCGACGTCCATGGTTGCGAGCACGACAGCGAATGCGAAAGCAAGAGCAAGCACGGACGTGGCCCGCCCGCGGAGGGGCTTCGTTCGAAATCCGCCGGCCACTACGAATTTCGGATTGCACTCACCTACCCCTTGTGACAAGACCGGTCCTCCGGGACCATGAGGATCTCGCGTGTTCACCTTCGAAGTTCATCCGGCGGTCACGACGGAACAGCCAGTTCATCTGTCGGTGCAACTCGACACCGACAGCCAGGGGCTCGCGTGGTGCATTACGGCCATGAACACGACCCCCGATCCGATCGAGGGTGATATTCAGGTCGAATGGCGATTGCCAGAGTTGGCGCGGGACCGGAATCTGATCTTCACCACGAATCCGCTGCCGCAGCCAAGGGCGATGGTGATCGATTTCCAGCCCAGCAATCGGCCCGAGGCTTTCGCGCATCTTTGGATCGGGGAACGGTTTTCCGTGACCCTTCCGGCTGGAGAGTGGATTCAGCTCACGGGATTCGTGCAAGGATCACCCGATGTCGACCAGGACGGGAATGTCGCCGCCTCGGACATCGCCGAGGTCCTTTCCGCCTGGGGTAGCGACTGTTGTTTCGCCGACATCAACTGCGACGGAAAGGTGGAGTCGGTCGATCTTGTGCTGGTGTTGGGAGCCATGTCGGGGATGTGAGACCAACACTGAACGTGCCTCTCAGCCATTGATCACGAGCCCACTGCTCGTTACGCCGCGACGACAGCCCCTGGCTGCACGAATCCCTGACGCGTCCAGAAACTCCCCCCCGCTGAACGGTCGCTGCGATTTCGCGCGGTAACCTCGTTGAGGTTCCACACCGATGTGCAGGGAGGCGCCGAAGCGGATGCAATCCAACGCAGAAGGGCAGAGCCAACGAGAGCAAGACGCGACCTTCGACAATCCACCCGTTTGGGATGGCCGGCCGACGTCGCGCCGTGACGGCATGAAATCGGCCTATCTCGCCCCTGGAACGCTTCTGGGCAGTCGCCCGACGACCGCGCGCGATCCCGTCCGCGAGACTCCCCACGGTGAGTCTCCGACGAAGCCAGAGGCCAAACAGGAGCGTACCTTTGCGAAAGGCCATTCAAGGGCTGGCCCAGAGGTGCCATCGCCGATTGGGCAGGTCGGCCCCTTGCCACTGATCCCCGGAACGAGGGAGCCGACGCTCTATCGCCACGTTTTGACGTTTATGCAGGCCAGACGATATAGCCCCCGGACAATTGAGCAGTATGTGTATTGGATGCGGCGGCTGATCCACCATTGCGGACGGCGGCATCCGATTGACATCAGCAACAGCGAGATCGTTGACTTCATCAATTCGCTCACGATCTCCGAGCGAGTGGCGCCCTCGACACAGAACCAGGCCAGCGCGGCACTCGTTCTCCTCTATCGCGACATTCTCGGCGAACCATACGAAAGGGTCGCTGGCATCACCCGGGCGAAGATCTCGGCGAGGATCCAGGTCGTCCTCTCTCGCCGTGAGGTGGAGGCATTGCTGGCCAAACTCACTGGGCGCCCACGGCTGGTTTGCCTGATCCTCTATGGAAGCGGGCTTCGACTCGGCGAGGCATTGTCGCTGCGGGTAAAGGACATGGATCTGGATCGTCGTGAGATCTATGTCTTCGACGGGAAGGGGAAGAAGAACCGGACCACCATTTTGCCAAAGGCGCTGGTGCCCGAACTCACCGAACACTTGCGAGAGGTTCGTCGGGAGTTCAACCAGCGACTCGCGCAAGGTATGGCCACCGTTCCCGTCCCGTATGCGCTGGCTCGCAAGTACACATCGGCCCCATCCGAGTGGCCGTGGCACTGGGTCTTCCCGGCGAGCTCGACTTGCGTCGACCCCGAGACCGGAGAACGACTGCGATGGCACCTCCACGAATCAGTGGTGCAGAAAGCGGTCGCATCCGCCCGTCGGCAATTGCACATGCCCAAACAAGTGAGACCGCATGACTTTCGGCATGCCTTCGCGACGCATTCGCTGCGGCATGGCACCGATCCCCGGACCTTGCAACAGCTTCTGGGACATTCCGATCTGCGAACAACCCTCGGCTACCTCCATGCTTGCGATCGAGCCGCGGAAGAGGTCCGCAGCCCCTTGGACATTCCCGGGCCCCAGGCCCGCGAGACGCATGACGGCTGACGGCTGACGACTGTCGAGCGTCGGAACGCGAATGGGCTCCAGACCGGCAACGGAGACCCGCAAGAGGTCTGGGCCCAGAGCCATACCCATCCCCATCCCCATCTTCATCCCCATCTCCATCCATCGGTACGTGATCCGGCACCGCCTCGAGCGGATCGGCGATACCTATCAAACAGCCCTCTCCACCGGTAATCGCTCTTATCACGCTTCCCCACCAGCAAACTCCCTTATGTCGCCTCGCCACCACGTCAACTAGCCAATCCAGGGCCTCTTGGGCTAGCATCTCGCAACCATCCCCGCCGCCGAATTCCCCAACCCCCGCCCCGCCACCCCCACCCACGGCCTAATAGGTCGTTATGTCGATCCGGAACGACACCCAGCGACGCTCACGGTCGTCGCTCCAGGTTCAGCGCGTTCCGCAGCCCGGGTAACCGCCGCCGCGGACAGAGGGTTCGAGAGCTTGACTCACGGCATCTGGTTGGGTCCCGCTCCTTCGGCTCCGGGCTTTAGCGCCGCCCTCCCTTCCCGGATCGCCGCCGCTGCATCCTTCGCCGCCCTTCTCCGCTCGATCAACGACGGACTGTCGCTTCACATCGCCGCACGCCAGAGTCCGCGACCGAGCTCGCCGAACGCCAGAGTCAGGATCCCGTACCGCTTCCCCGCCTTCCGGGCCGTTGCGCGGTTCAAGGCG
>JAEUIU010000062.1 GCA_016795065.1 Phycisphaerae bacterium | reverse complement strand
GGCTGGTGGGGGGGGGCCTGGGGGGGTGCGGTGTTCGCTGGGGTCTTTTTTACTCGGAAGGGGGGGCGCCGTGCGGCGCGCACCGCGTTCCTCTACCTGTTCGGTCACACCTTGGCGTTCTTGACCGCATCCCGGAGGGTTGCGGCGAGCTTGGCGAGCTCGGTCGAGGCACTGAGCGTGTTCGACGCGCCTTGGGTGGTGCTGCGTGCGGCGATGCTGACGTTGGAGATGTTCTTCGAGATCTCGGTGCTGCCCGTCGCGGCCTCGGAGGCGTTGCGGGCGATCTCCGTCGTCGTCGCCGACTGTTCCTCGACGGCGCTGGCGATGGTGGTGGAGATGTCGTTGATCTGGCCGATCACGCTGGAGATCTGCTCGATCGCACCGACCGCACCCTTGGTGTCAGTCTGGATCGCCTGGATCTTCAGGCTGATCTCCTCGGTCGCCTGAGCGGTCTGCTTGGCGAGTTCCTTGACCTCGTTGGCGACGACCGCGAAGCCCTTGCCGGCCTCGCCAGCCCGAGCCGCCTCGATGGTCGCATTGAGGGCCAGGAGATTGGTCTGCTGAGCGATGCTGGTGATGACCTTGATCACGTTGCCGATCTCGATGCTCGATTCGCCGAGCCGCGAGATGATCTTGTTGGTGTCGGTGGCGACGTGGACCGCCTCGGCCGCGACGCGGGCCGAATCGCTGGCGTTCTTGGCGATCTCACGCACGCTGGCGTTGATCTCCTCGGCGCTGGTGGCGACCGTGGCGACGTTCTTGGACACCTGCTCAGCGGCGCTGGCGACGACGTCGGACTGGGCCGAGGTCTCCTCAGAGTTGGCGCTCATCTGTTGGCTGACGGCGGTGAGCTCCTCCGACGCGGCCGCAAGGGCCTGGGCGTTCTCGCTGACCACCGCGATGGTCTGCTTGAGGCCCTCGGCCAGTTCCTTCTCACGCTTCTCGGCGGCGATCTTCTCGGTGATGATCGTCCAGGTTGCCATCGAGCCGAGGTAGTTCTGATCGGAGTCGAGAATGGGTGAGACCAGGAGATCCAGCACGTCGCTGCCGACATTGATGTGGGCGCTGCGCGGGAGGTTCTTGGTCGGATCGGAGAGGATTGCCCGCTGGTGTGCGGGGTTCTTGTGGAAGATGTCGATGCTTGAGCCGACGATCTGCTCGGCCTTGACCGGCAAGGCCCCCTCGATCTTCTTGAGGGTCTTGGCCGACGACGGGTTGATGTAGCGGATGATCCGGTCCTTGTCGGCGAACATGATGTTGATCGGAGCGCTCTCGACCATCGCGCTTAGGCGGGCGGCGGCCTTTTGCTGCTCACCGATCGCGAGCCAATCGACCTTGTCGGCGCCGAAGATGTTGTGCAAGCCGGCTCGGGCCTGGTTGAAGGCAACCGACATCGTGCCAACCTCGTCACGGGTGACCACCGGGACATCGTTGGCGATATCGCCGTTGGCTAGCCCGGAGATCGCGTTGCCCACCCGGCGCACGCCGGCGACGATCGGCCTCGTGGCAAACCAGAGGGCACCGAAGCCGACGGCGAGCCCGGCGATGGCGGCGATCAAGACGGCCCGCTCCAGGGCGATGGTCGTCGCGAAGAGCTCGTCCGGTTCGGCTCGCACGAAGGTGCTGAATCCGCTACCGACGAAGCCCAGGGTGGGAACACTCTTCGCGAATCCGCCTGGCTGCGTGAAGGTGGTGCCGGCCTCCTTGCTCATGCGGACGTTGGCACCGTAGTTGATGCCGGTGGACTCTTTCGAGTCCTTCGCGGCCAAGGCAATCTCCTCGCCGGTCTCAACGAAGTTCGTGGTGAAGATGTCCTCGTAACGGCAGCTCGTTCCGCCGGTCTCGATTGGATCAAAGTCGACGATCAGGTTGTGGTTGGCGTCGACGACGCTGAACTCGGTCGAGTCGAGGCCCTGGGCCTTCTGCTGGCTGTACTCGGCCACCACCACGTCCTCGACCATCTTGGAGGAGAAGCAGTTATGCCAATAGCCGACGATCTCATCGCTCGCGTCGCGGATCGGGGCCGAGAAGGTCATCGTCCACGAGGGAGCGGCCTTGCCGTAGAGCGACGACACGACCTCGTTCTGGGCCGGGCCCTCCATCACCGTACCGGTCGCGAGCGGCTTGCCGTCGTCGCCCTTGCCCGTTGTAAAGGAGCCGGCTGTGGCGAGCTTGAACCACTCTGCCTCGGCAAACGACTGGCCGACCAGCTTCTCGCTTCCGGTGAGCTTCGCGCCGCCGGCATCGACGGTGTTCACCGCAACGACCTTGCCCTTGGCATCGGTGACCATCGACAGGGTGTAGCAGCCGTAGTTGATGACGTATCGATCGATCGTCGACGTGATGTCGGCCATCTCTTCCGGCGTCAGCGTCGTCAGGTCGCGCCGCACGCAAGCGTTGTTGCAGAAGGCCTGGACGTCGCCGTAGCGCTCAAAGACGCAGCGGTCGATCTTGTCCTGGATCGCGAAGGCGGTGGAGGAAAGGCTGACGAGCCGGCTGTCGCTCAGCAGCTTGGCCTCGTGCTTCACCGTGATGTAGACCGCTCCCATGGTGGCGAGCAGGACCGCAGCGGTTGGGACAAGGATCTTCGCTCGGATGCCGAGGGAGAACCCCTTGGATTCCTGCCGGTCAGCGGCGTGCGCGGTGGACGAAGTGTTCGTGGGCTGGGAGTGGTTCATGGCGGTCTCTCAAATCGCGAAGGGGTCTCTCGCGTGGTCTCTGCGAGGGGCGTTATGCAGGGTGAGTGTCGTAGGAGGGAGTTTGGTTCAGTTGCTGACGGCCTTGTCGGTGTCGAGCACTAGCATCAGCTTGTCGGCGAGCTTGTAGACGTGGGTCACCAGCTCGCGGCGCTCGTCGCGAACGGTGTCTGGCGGTCGCTCTCGGTCGTCGGCGTGCAGCTCGACGACATCGCCGATCTCGTCGACGTCAAGGCTGACGGGCCCCTCATCGGTCCGGATGATCACGTTCATTGGAGGTTCGGCGTTCCCGCGCTCCGGCAAGGCGAGCTTCCGTCGGAGGTCGATCGCGGTGACGATCTGGCCGCGCAGGTTGAGAAGCCCGCGGATGGTCGGAGCCGACAGCGGCACGCGGGTGGTTGGCTGCGGACGGAGCACTTCCTGGACCTTCAGCACGTCAATGCCCAGGAAGAGGCCGCCCACCCAGAAAGTGCAGTACTGCGTGGTGTCACTCATGAAGTGGCTCCGGAAGAGGCGGCCTTGTGCCCGAAGAGGGCGTTGAGGTCCAAGAGCGTCGTCACGTGCTTGTGGATCACTGCAGACCCGAGGACGCCCGGTCGGGCATCCTCCTCCTGCACCGTGAAACACTCCTCGACGATGTCTTCGATCTGGTCAACGACCAGACCGACGCATCGCTCGCCATCAGCATGGACGACGACGCGCAGCGGATCTTGCTCGGCGGCGTGGGCTGACGCGGGCCAGCCAGGAAGAAGCTCTGACAGCCGCACCAGGGGCATGATCCGCTCGCGGTACTGGACGACCTGATGGTCGGCGCAGCGTTCGATCCGTTCGCGGGGGAACTCCTCGAGCCGGGCCACGAGCGAAAGCGGGATCGCCATGCGGTCGCCCTCGCCGTCGCGGAAGAGAAGGAGCGTCTGCCTCGCGCCGGCATCGCGCGTCGTTTCCTTGTCGACTGCCGTGGTGTGGTCAAGCGTCTCGGAGATGATCCTCGTGTGATGGGCGAAACCGAGGACGTCCAGGATCAGGGCAACGCGGCCGTCACCCATGATGGTCGCACCGGCGTAGCAGGGCACGCCACGAAGCTGCTTGCTGAGCGGCTTCACGACGATCTCTTCGGTGTCGTTCACCTCGTCGACGACAAGGCCGAACTGACGGCCGTCGGCCTGAACGACCACAATGTTGACGACATCAGGGTCGGCGCCTGCGGGTGGTTCGAGCCCAAGGTCACGATGGAGATAGGCGACGGGCAGGAGCTTGCCGCGCAGCCGGTAGACCGGCGAGCCATAGAGCGATTCGATGCCGCGCCGTGCGTTGTCGCCTTCCAGCCGGACGAGTTCGAGCAGGCTGACCTGCGGAATCGCGAACCGCTCGCCGCCGGCGGTGACCACGAGGGCCGGGATGATCGCCAGGGTGAGCGGGATCTTGATCCGGAGGGTGGTTCCGTTGCCAAGCTCGCTCGAGATGTCGACCGAACCGCCGATCCGCTCGACGTTGCTCTTGACGACGTCCATGCCAACGCCGCGTCCGGAGACGTTGGTGATCTTCTCGGCCGTCGAGAAGCCCGGCAGGAAGATGAGGTCGAATGCGTCGCGATCGGCCATGCGGGCCGCCGCTTCGGCGGTGATGAGGGCCTTCTCGACGGCCTTCTGCTTGACGCGGGCGACGTTGATGCCGCCGCCATCGTCCATGATCTCGATGATGACCAGGCCACCCTCGTGGAAGGCACGCAGGATCAGCGTCCCGGTCTCCGACTTGCCGGCCTTGCGGCGGACCTCGGGCGTCTCGATGCCGTGGTCGATGGCGTTTCGGATGATGTGGGTGAGGGGATCGCGGATTGCCTCGATGATGGTGCGATCGAGCTCGGTCGACTTGCCTTCCATCACCAGGTTGACCTGCTTGCCGAGGTCGTGGGCGACGTCGCGGACGATGCGCGGAAACTTGCCCCAGACGTTCTCGATCGGCTGCATGCGGGTCTTCATCACCGCTTCCTGAAGCTCGGTGGTGATGATGTTGAGGCGTTGCGATGCCTGGCCGAGGGTCGCGTCCATCGAACGGGCGTTGGACGTGACCTGCACGATCTGGTTGCGGGCGAGGACCAACTCGCCGACGAGGTTCATCAGGCGATCGAGCTGGCCGACGTCGACGCGGATCGCCGTTTCGGCGACCGAGCCGTGTCCGGTGGCTGCTGCTGGTTGCTTCGGCTCGCCGCCGGCTGCGCTATTCGATGAATGGCTGTGCTTGGCTGTGGCCTTGACTGCCGGGGCCTGGGTCGGCTGTGAGCCTTCCTCTGCAAAGATGCCCCACGCCTCTCCATCGGCGGACTTCTGGTCAGCGGGCTGCGGCTTGGCGCCGGGAGCATCGCCTTCGTCGGCGAAGATGCCCCAACTCGCCTCATCGGTTTCGGCGGCCGGTTGCGGTTGGTCCTTCGCGGCGGGAGCGTGTTCGTTCGTACCGCTCGACGGCGCCGCGCCTGGCTCCTGAAGGTGATGAAGCCGGTCAAGAAGCGGCGTGTAGTCCTTCTCGCCCTGTTCGCCGGTCGACTCAAGGGTGCGGAGCATCTCCTTGAGAGCGTCGGAGTATTCCAACAGGACGTCGATCAGGGCCTCGCTGGTCGAGAGATCCCCGTCGCGCAGGAGGCTCAGGAGGTTCTCGCCGACGTGGGCCACCGAGGCGATCTTCTGAAGGCCAATGCAGCCCGCCGTCCCCTTGATCGTGTGGATCACGCGGAAGATCGTGTTCAGCGTGCTGTCGTCGGCCGTGCCCTCCTCGAGGGCAACGAGCTGCTGGTCAAAGCGCTCAAGGCCGTCGAACCCCTCGATAAGGAGTTCCTTGATCAGTTGCTGCTGGAGGTTGTCGTTGTCCATACCCATCGGTTCACCGCCTTGAGGAATACCGGGCGATCATGCCGCGGCGGGAAGCACCTTCGACACCACCGCGAGGAGCTGGTCCTGCTTGAACGGTTTCACGATCCAACCGGTGGCGCCGGCGGCCTTTCCTTCCTGCTTCTTCTCGGGATCCGACTCGGTCGTGAGCAGGATGATCGGGGTCTTGCTGAACTTCGGATTGGCCCGAAGCTGACGGGTGAGCTCGATCCCGTTGAGATTGGGCATGTTGATGTCCGAGATCACCAGGTCCACCGAGCAGTTTTTGAGGAGCTCGAGCGCCGCCTGCCCGTCGGCGGCCTCGACGACCTCGTAGCCGCCGGTCTTGACGGTCATCTCGATCATGCGCCGCATGGTCGGAGAGTCATCAACTGTGAGAATGCGTTGTGCCATGGATGTTCGGCCCCCGTGTGGGCGTTGGACTGCGGCTCAATCGGCCTTTGGTTTCAACTGGTGAGGTGCAATCAGAAGAGTTCGATGTTCGAGTCGGCGTCGCTGCCGGCATCGGGAGGCTTCGGCGGTCGTTGTCGGTCGTCCGAAGATGGTTCGTCGCCGAAGAGTTCGATCCCGCCATCGTTGGAAGCCGACGTCGCGGCCGCTGCGGTGGCGGCGCCACCCGCGGCAAGTGAGGCGAAGATCTCGCGCTCCGAGGCCATCGTGTAGCTGCGGAAGGTCTCGTCGAACGCGCTGTCGTGGTCCCCCGGTCCGTCGGCAACGCCGTCGGTCGCTGCAACGAGCCGCTCGAGCAGTTCCTCAAGCGAGCGGAAGGCGTCCTCGGCGGTCTCGACGTAGTGCGTGCCGCTGATTGCCTCAGCGCTGGCGCGGTCGATCTCCTCGATGTAGCCGCCTGTGCCCTGCACGAGTTGGAAGGCTTCGTTGCGGAGTCCGTGAAGCGATTGCTCGACGGAGACTCGTGAAGCCCGGAACGTGCCGCACTTCTCCTCGGCCTGTGCGGTGAGCCCACAGAAGATCTCGGTGCACGCGGCGAGGTCGCCCGTGATGCGATCGAGCTTGGCAGCGACGGCGTCGCCGATCTTCGACACCTGCCAAGAGACGTCGCTCGTGCGCGCCGAGAGGACGCCCAGCCCGGCGCCTTGGGCAACCTTGCATGCCTGCACCTGGGCGTTGAGTCCGACCAGAAGGGTCCGCTCGGAGAGTTCGCGCACCGCCGAGGTCAGGGCCGTGGCTGAGGCGCCGATCTCGCGGATCGTGTTCATGCTCTCGCCCGCGCTGGTCAGGGCGGATTCGAGCTGCGACTCGATCGATTCGATGCTGTCCAGAAGGAGTTGGACCACACCCGTTGACGACGTGGTGAGAAGCTGGAACTCGCTCAGGAGAACAACGGAGGTGTCGGACTGCTTGAGCTCCTCAAGCACCTTGCCGAGTCCGTCCTTGATGCTGTCCTCGGCCTTGGCGAGCTCGTCGCGAGCCGTTCGGAGTTGGGCCAGTTCCAGGCGGGCCGCCTTGTTCACCACGCTTGGCGAGGCATTCCTGTCACGGATGCGACCGAGAAGCGTGCTCACCGCCTTGGCGGTGTGCTCCAGCTTCTGGTTGATGATGTCCTGCCATTGGAGACCGGTGACTACCTGATCGATCGACGAGGAGATCCGCTTGCTGGTGCTGCCGATGCGCGTGTCGCGCGAGGCGTTGGCGACCAGTTGGGACTCCAGCCCGCCGAGAGACTTCTGCATCTCAGCCCGCTGGCCTGCGAGCTCGGCCCAGTACCGCTGCTGCGATCGCATTCCCTCGACCATCGCGTCGAGCAGGGCCCGCACGCGAAGCATGTCCTCGAACTTGCTGCCGACCAGCTTCCGTGACTGTGTATGCAGCTCGCCAAGCTCCTCGACAAGCGACTCAAAGATGGCATGGACGTGCTCGCCAAGCGGCGCGGCCACGACCTTGAAGAGCGTGCGCACCGTGCGGAGCGGTTCCATCGCTCGGTCGATCTCGGTCTCGGCCCGCAGGCTCTCGGCAATGAGGGCTCGGTCCTCAGTCAGTCGTTCAATCACGCGCTCCGCGTCAAAGCGATTGCGATACTCGGTCAGGAATCGCAATGGCTCTTCCACCAGCGCCATTCCTTCAAGAAGGACTTGGATGCCGGAATGCTTGCCGCTGGCGATCTCAACGAGCCGCTCGCTGCTGGCCACCAGGGCCCGGCCGCGGTCGGAGAGCGAATAGAGGGTGGTGACGGTTGATCCGAACTGCTGTTCGAGGATGGTGGCGGCGGACTTCAGGTCTGCCAGGGCCCGCTCCACGTCCCTGTGGAAGGCAGGGTCCGAGAGCAAGGCGATGGCCGAGGCGCCATCGCCTGGGTCGGCCAGTGCACTTCCCGCACCGGTCTCCCCGTGTCCGTTCCGTCGAGTTCGATCCTTCTTCCAGAACCAACCCATCGAACGCCCCTTACGTGCGGTTTGAGCGCGGATCATGGCTATGCCACCGACGCTTCAGCCCGAACGCCCCGGATCGGTGCCCGCAACGCAGGCACGCTCCACGTCCGTCGGCGTCTGCGGTCGCTAACTTCAGGCGATCAGCCCAGTGCGAACCTGCGAGGTGTGTTTGCGCGGGTCGATGGGATCTGCTGAAGCCACGTTTGTCCTTGGCCGACATCGCTTAGGGCACTTCTCCGGGGGAAGTGCCTGTCGCACAGTGGTGGCTTCTCCCCAATTCGGGGGAATCAGGGCGGTCACAACTCAAGTAGGGCTGCAAAGGAAGTTCTCGAACAACCTGACCGGGGCAGTTCACCGTCGCAGGATGTCGTGTCAGGTTGTCGCAGTCGCCTATGTCGGGACACACACACACTTCCGGCTCGCAAGTGGTTCGGGTCCTCGTCGTCGAGGACTGCCAGGCGAGCGCGCATCTGGCATCGGCCCTGATCCGAAAGGCCGGCGCGGTCTGTGACGTTGCGGATTGCGGCACAGATGCCACCAGGCGGCTGAGGGCCGAGCGCTACGACGCGGTGCTCATGGATTGCGGCCTGCCTGATATCGATGGCTACGAGGTGACCAGGCGCATCCGATGCGGTGAGTGCGGAAGCGACCGGGAGCGCATTCCCATCTATGCCTTTACGGCCGACGCCGACGCCGAGACACGATTCCGATGCGCGGCCGCGGGCATGAACGGCTTCCTCAGCAAGCCCATTGTGCGGCCCGAACTTGACGCGTTGCTCCGTTCATTGAGCGGCGAGATCGCCTCCCGGGAGCCTGAACGGCTAGCCGAACGGACGGAGTCTCCCTCCGAGGCCGCCACCTTTGATGTCGACGCTCTGCTTGACCGGGTGGCCGGCGATTGCTCGCTGGCGATCGACGTTGTCGCGAGCCTTCTTGTTCAATTGCCATCGCAGATCCGCGAGATTCAATCCTCCATTGACGCAGTCGAATGTCCGCGCGTTGCCTCCTTGGCTCACCAACTCAAGGGGGCGGTCGGGTCGATCGGCGGAGAGCGCCTCCGGCGAATGGCCCTTCAGGTCGAATCGGCAGGCCACGCAGGTGACGTCGCGACGCTCCGAAGGCTCGCCCCCGCCATGGACGATGCGGTGCGTGAGCTCGTCGAGGCGATCGAGGCGTCTGATCTGAACGATCGGTGCTCTGACATGCCTCCGCCTTCGGATTTCTCCCGACCCGACTCGGTGAAGGCGAGCACTGTGCTTGTGGTCGAAGACGACCCGACGTTGCGCACGATGCTCGTTCGTATCCTGGAGCGAAGCGGGCATGTTGTCGTCGCCGCCGATGCGGCCGAGACCGCATATGAGCGTCTAGTCGAGGCCGTGCCGTCCGTCATCGAGTGTGTGGTGACCGACTATCGCATGCCGGGCGAGAGCGGGTTGGACCTCATCGCCAGCGTCCGGCGAAGTGACCCGACGGTGGCCTCGATCCTCATGACGGCCGACGGCGAGCAGCGCATCGTCGCCGACTCGATGCGGGCGGGGGCCTTTGACTTTCTCGAGAAGCCGATCGACGCCCGTCGCCTCTGCGCCGCCGTGGACGCGGCGATCCAGCAGACGCGCGAACAGCGGCGCACCGCAGAGGTGCGCTCGGGCGTTGCGGCCATGGGCAAGACCCAGGCCCAGATGCTCCGCTCCCAGGGGGACTGTTCGATCCCGATCGAGCTCAGCTTCTTCCCGAAGCTCGATGCAGGCGGCGACTTCTTCAGCCAGTTTCAGTTGGGCGAAAAGCGGGTGATCTGCCTTCTCACCGACGTCTCGGGGCACGACCTCCAGGCGGCCTACCTTTCCGCCTATTTCCACGGCATGACCCGCGGCATGCTCACCCATGCCGCGACCGCCCGCGAGGTCTTCGACCTTTTCAACCGCTTCCTGGTCAGCGAGTGGAATGCCAGCGGCGAGCAAGCTGGCCACGCCGAGCGACAGCTCGCCAGCGTAGCGGTGTCGTCGCTGGTCATCGACACCGAAGTCGGCTCGGTCGAAAGCCTGACTTGCGGGGCACCCGCGCCATCGCGCATCGACAACGAGGGACGCATTTCCGTGATCGGCGAGCGCGGCGGCGCACCGCTGGGATGGTTCGACGAGGTCACCGCGGCCACGAGCGTGGCCTCCATCGATGGCGGCGGTGAGATCCTCATGTGGAGCGATGGTCTGGATGAGTTGGCCCAAAGCGTTGGGGCATCGGTCCTGAGCGCCGCCTACCTCGTCTGCGAGTCGCGGCGCAACGGAAAGAGCCATCCCCTCATCGAGCACGCCGGCGATGACATTCTGGTTGTTTCGATCTCGCTCAACGACGGACAGGCGCCGGAGGAGCGATTCCAGCCGCTCCTCATGTGGCGTTATCGCGGAAACCAGTCGGCGGAGATCGATGATCTGGTCGCCTATTGGCGTCGCAGCCTCAGGCTCGCCCTTCCCGGCCTGGTTGACGGCAAGGAGCATGACATCATCCTTGCCACTCGAGAGGCGGTCCTGAACGCCATGACCCATGGCTGTGGCGAGCGGGAGGACGGGATCGCCAAGCTGCAGATCGCCTATCGGGCCTCAACGCGCACGATCCGCGTGTGGGTCGAAGATTCCGGCTCTGGGCACGCGTTCGATCGTGCGGCCCATGAGCAATCTGCGGGTGACGGGCTTGTCACCGAGCACCGAGGTCTCACGTTCATTCACTTCCTCGCATCGGCGGTCCGATACGAGCGGAACGGAGCGTCGTTGATGATGGACTTTGTCCTCTGAGGCCTCCGCTGGGACAATCCAACTGTTAGGGACTTCTCCGTCAGGGGCCACGCATGCCGACCGTACATTCCACCCGCGACTCCAGCGCCTGGACGATCCGCATCAATGGTGATCTGTTGAGTACGAACGCCAAGGAGGTTCGGGCGGTCGTCAACGATCTCCTGACCGAGCCCGAGAAGTTCAGCAAGACGCTCAAGACGCTTCTGCTGGACCTCTCCACCGCGAAGATGATCGACTCGGTTGGGCTCAACCTGATCGTGGCGATCCTGCGGGCAACGAAGCAGGCAGGCGGGGCGATGAAGATCCGCCACGACAATCCGAACGTGCAACGCATCCTGCTCTTCACACGGCTTGATCAGCAACTCGAGATTCTCAAGGCCGCCTAAGGGCCTGATTGTTTAAGGACGCCCGGGGAGGGCGGGAGGGGGACCGATGTCGCAGCGAGGGGAGAAGCGGCCGCCCATTGCGGCCCGGTCAGAGGTGCGCGCCGAGCGCCACCAGCCGTTGGCATGTCCCGTACCCGGAACAGCCGCCCGCATCGGGCTGCTGGCCTTCCTCTTCTTCCTGTTGAAGGGGTTGGCCTGGCTCGTGGTCCCGGCTTGGCTTTGGCTCCGGTCTAGGTGAGTCGGCGATGGAATCGGTGCGGGGCAAAGAACGCGGTGCAAGCAGGACGGGCCAAGCCCGTTGTCTGCCGGGTTCCCCGTGCCGCCATCGCTCAACCCGCTTCCTCATACACTCCGTTCCGCCGCGATGGCGCCGACGTCCCGCAAGCCCGAGAATGCCAGCTCACCCGAGGAGCTCGCCGCCCTGTTGGCTGCGGCCGCTACCGGCGATGAGGTTGCATGGCGTGGCATTGTCGACGCCTACGTCTCGAGGGTCTTCGGCCTGATCCGTTCGCAGTGCGGAGACGCCGATCTGGCGGAAGAGATCACCCAATCGACCTTCTGTACCGTGGCAGCGAAGCTCCGGGACTATCAGGAGGTTGGGCGTTTCGAAAGCTGGCTTTTCCGCATCGCCATGAATCGTCTTCGCGACGAGATGCGGCGTCGGAAGCGGCATGCGAGCCCCATGGAGGAAGCCCCCATGGCGAGCCTCGCGGTGATGGTCGACCAACCGCGCGGTGCGGAGCGCGGGACAGAGGCCGCGACCGCGAAAATCCTCCAGGAGGCGATCGCCTCCTTGAACGAAGCCGATCGGGAGATCATCAATCTCCGACACGTCGGAGGGCTTTCCTTCAAGCAGCTCGCAGACTCGTTGAACGAACCCCTTGGGACGCTTTTGGCCCGCCATCATCGGGCCCTCAAGAAGCTCCGCGACTATCTTGAAGACAGGGGGGTCAGCGCCGATGCGTTCTGATCTCCTCATGGTCCTGTCCATGTGTGATCTTGCCTCGCTTGCCGAGTCGGTGCGACCGGGAAGGCCTGCCATTCCTGAAAACCGATTGGCCGCCCGACAACGGGAAAGTCTGCAATCCTCGGCTCGCGGTTCACGTTCGGAACGCACGATGGTGGACGATCCGGACGGCTGCCCGAATGGCGTGTTCCGACCGGCCTCGTGTGATCTCGTATGCTTGGACCGAATCTCTGAACTGGAACCCTGAACTGGAACCCTGAACTGGAACCCGGAACTGGAACCCTGAACTGGAACCGTAGTGGACCGCGATTCTCACCCATCTCCTGACGAACACGACTCCCGTCCCACCCCGGTGGGCGGAGGCAGCGTCGAACGACATCCGTTCCGAATCCACCGCGATGACGGGCTGATCTCCCCCGATCTTCGCTCTTTGGATAGGACGCTGGACTTCGTCCTGTCTGGCCAAACCTCGCTTGATGGGCCAGCAGGACGGGACACGCGGATGATGGGTAGCGGTACCTTGGCGGATCGGGTGTTCGCTGCTTCTCGGACGCACCTGGCAGCGGCTTCCGAATCGGCAGAGCTTGAGCCTTCACTCTCCGGGCAGCGCGATGAGACCGAATCGCTGGCCCATATCGGCAGCATCGCCCCCCTCACTGACGGCAGCCGACGTTCGGGCGGTGTTTGGGGGAACGGATTCGGATTCAGCCGAACCCGTACTGCCGGACAGGCCGGGCGGGGTGGTCGGGGGGCACACCGTCTCTGGTCAGCGGCTTCGGTCAGGTGGGCTCGAGTCGCCTTGGCGACCGCCGCTGCGGTGGCTGTTGCGGCAGGTTCTTGGATTGCCATTCAGCCCGACACCGCGGCCTCTTCCTCGACGGGGCGCAGCATGGAACTGGCAGAGGCGGGCTCCTCAGCAAGCTCGGTCGCGGAGTTGACCTTGGTGGCCCTTTTGGACGGTCGGCAGTCTCCCGAGTTCGGCTGGGCTGGCGGGATGCAGGCCCTGCAGCCAAGGGCCTTCTCGCTGGCTGGACAGGTGGGCATGACCCGCACTTGGTTGAACGAAGATCGGCTCGGTGGAAGTGATGCGGCCCGCATGGCCGTTCCTGTCCTCCGAACGCAGGGCTCCGCGATCGACGACATCGAAAGCGAACTCGGGGCTATTCTGGGCCTTTCTCAGGATTCGTTCTCGAGTCTTGATGGGGCTGGCTTCGACGACGGATACGAATCAGGTTTTGATACCGGTTCGGGCGCTTCGTGACCCGTTCGCTTCGCTTGCGGCTTGCTGCGGATCCGGCTGAGATGACCATGTGGATGGCCTGACCGAGACACCATGCCGTTGTGGCGACGTACAGGTTCCTCTCGAATGCGCGGCATGAACACCGATTGGCATTTCCGCCGGCACTGCTCGTCGATGACGATCGGTCTGATCGCCGCGGCGCTTCTCGCAGGAGGGGTCGCCAGGGACGCGATGGCTACGGACGATCCGCCGGCAAACTTGCCCGAGGAACAAGCCCGGATTCGTCCCGTCGCGCCTCCGGAAGGGGCGTCGCCGAAGCGGCGACTCTCGAACGGAGAGGGCGGACGTCGCGGTGCGGACATTCCAGTCGAACGGTTCATCGAGGTCGCCGAGGACATCGAGCCGGGGTGGGCGAAGACACTTCGTGAACGTCTGGAAACAGACCGTGAAGGCACCACGAAGGCGATCCGGCAGAATGGCCAGCGTCTTGTCGGGCTGGTGATGCTGAAGGAGCGGAATCGCGGGCTCTATGACATGAAGGTCAAGGAGCTTCAGGCTCAGATCGAGGCCCGGAAGATCGCCGGCCAGTATCACGAAGCCAAGGACAGCAACCGCGACGAGGATTGCGGTCGGGCGATGGAACGCATGCGGGAGATCTGCGAGCGCATCGTCAATCTCCAGTTGTGGCAGCGGGCCAGCGAACTCAACTCGCTGGAGATCTTCGTCAAGGAACAACGCGAGTCACTCGAGCGCGACGCAAGGCCTGACGGGATGCGGACCTTGGTGGATCAGCTCATGCAGGAGATGACGCGAGCGCGTCCAGCTCAAGGCCTGTTGGAGATCATTGAGCGGGGAGGCCGCGACCGACCGCCGATGCAGGCGGCAGCGGACGCTCCGCCTCCGCCTCCGCCGTCGTCATCGGAAGGGCCTCCGCCTCCCGCGCCGGGCCGACCCGGTGGCCCGACGAACGGACGGCTTGAGATGGCGATCGACAAGTTCATTGCTGTCGCGCGGGACGTCTCGCCGCAGGCCGGCGATCGCCTTGCCGCCCAGCTTGTGGAGGATCGCGAACAGACACTCCGGACCATTCGCCAGGGTGGCCCTCGGTTCTTCGGGCTCGTCGTCCTGAAGGAGCGAGATCGAGACCTCTACGACAAGAAGGTGCGCGAGCTCCGCAAGCACGTCGAGCTGCGGACCGCCGCTCAGTCTTATCACGACGCTAGTGCCGACAAGCGTCCGGCGGATGCGACGAGGGCCAGCGACGAAATGCGTCGGATCTCGGTGGAGATCATTGACCTCCAGATCGAACAGCGTGCACACGAAGTGAAGTCACTCTCGGAGCTTCTGGACAGCGAGCGGGCGGAGCTCGCCCACGATTCGCAGGCCGATCAGACCAAGACTCGCCGCGATCGCCTGGTCGCGGAACTGATGGACGCGCCGCCACGACCCGGCCTTGCCGATCTCCTGGAGCGCGGTGGCCCGCGCGATCCCGAGCGGCCGTTGCGGGCCCCGTTGACCCCCAACGAAGTCCGCTGAGCGTCGCTAGGTTCGCTACGACCAGCGTCGAGGCCGCCATCGGAACGCACACGGAATCGCCCCTTCGTCCGCATGGCGCGGATCGGGTGGTAGCATCGCGATGTGCAGCCGACGCCGAGCCCAAAGCAGGATCCGACCAGCCTCGATCCCGCGGCGGATGCCACGACCGACGCCACGACGGACGCCAGCTCCACGGGTCGCTCCGCTCGCCGCCAACCGCGAAGATCTGTCGCGGGCCTCGGAATCGGATGGATCGGGCTCGTGCTCTTGGGGACGCTGGGACTCGCCTGTTTCGCAAGCCTGCCGTGGACCTTCGCCCTGGTGACGGGGCCCGGTGAGCCGCCGGCGCGCCGCTACGACGCGGGCAACATTGATCTGAGCCTGCTGCCTCCATCGTGGCTCGGGACCAGCCCCGAGGACGCCAAGCGCGTCGAGGCCGCCACACGGGAAGGTCGCTACGTGCCGGGCCGCATTCTGGGCAGCGATCGGCAGGGACGGGACGTCTTTGCCCGCTGTCTCGCAGGTGGGGCGATCTCACTGACCGTCGGCTTCTCCGCCGCGGCTCTCGCGATGGTCATTGGAACGGCGTACGGCGCATTCGCGGGTTTCCGCGGGGGACGCCTCGACGCATTCATGATGCGGGCGGTCGACATCCTCTTCGGCCTCCCTTCGATCCTCCTCGTGGTCCTCCTGGCGGTGGCGGTGAATGGACGCCTCGAGGCCAACAGCGAGCTGATCGGCGCCGGCATGCGCCAGCTCATCGAACTCATCACGCTGTTGGTCGCCATTGGCGGGGTTTCGTGGCTCACCATGGCCCGCGTGATCCGCGGGCAGGTGCTTTCCCTCAAGGCCCAGCCGTTCATTGAGGCCGCTCGGGCCATCGGCGTCACGCCCGCCAAGCAGTTTCGCGTTCACCTGCTTCCCAACCTCTTCGGCCCGATCGCGGTGTATGCGACGCTCGCCGTGCCTTCGGCGATCCTGTCTGAGAGTTTCCTCAGCTTCCTTGGGATCGGCATTCGCGATCCGCTGCCCTCCTGGGGCAACCTCGCGGCTGATGCGCTGAGCGAACTCAATACGGTTTCGAGCCGTTGGTGGCTTCTCGCGGCGCCGTGTCTCCTCATCGCTTTGGCACTTGTCTCGCTCAACTTCCTCGGCGACAGCCTCCGCCAGCGGCTCGATCCGCTCGGCCAGGGTCGTCGCGGCGGACGTCCGTAGCAACGGAGGAGCGATGACTGCTATCGTGGCATCTTTCGCCAGCCGATCTCCCGAAAGAAACCTGCCATGCAACGAGCGAGCGCGTGATGGAGCACCGATTCGGACCGAAGGACATTGTCTTCCTGATTCTCCTCTTGGGCATCGGATTTCTCACCTTCAACGCCATGCTCCAAAAGGATCGGATGTGGGAATACCTGCGCTCGATCGAGGAGCAGGTGAAGGAGACGCGAACGCGACTGGAGACGGTTGCGATCGATGCCAAGGAAGCCAGCGAACTCGGCAAGCGACTCGAGGACCTCGATCGATCGCTTCAGTCACGGCCGATCGGGTCCCTTCCGGCGGCGGCCTCCTCGCCGGCAGGCGACGCAACGTGGGCCCGTCCCGGCGTGCCGATCGCCTGGCAGCCTGAGTACACCTACGCGACCGATCCGCGTTCATTGCCCGGTTTCGTCGAAGGCGGCGAGCTAGTCGAGATCGTCGACGCCCGTTTCCCCCGCGTCACGCCTTTCATCAACACCGACGTCTATGGTCGGCGCATCGTTGATCGCGTGGCTGAGCAGTTGGCGGTGTACGACCCGAAGACGCTCGCCCTTCGCGGCCTGCTCGCCGATGCCTGGCAGTACTCGCCGGACGGCACGTGGTTGCGCGTCCACATCAATCCCAAGGCGACCTTCTCCGACGGCATGCCGGTCTCTGCCGACGACGTCTGCTTCACCTTCAAGGATTACATCCTCAATCCGCTCATCGAAGCTCCGGCAGCCCGCTCCGGACTCGATTATGTGGCCGACGTCAAGGCGATCGATCCGAAGACAGTTGAGTTCACCTTCCATCCCGACAAGGTGCTCTTCCTCAACCTCGCCAACACGCTGAACCAGAACATCCTGCCGAAGCATTACTACGCGAAGTTCGAACCGACCCAAATCAACAGCGGTACGAGTCTCCTGATGGGCTCCGGGCCGTTCCGGCTCGAATCGAATGATCCCGATCGGCAGTGGAACCCGGGGACCGACCTCGCTCTGGTCCGCAACGAACAGTACTGGGCAACCAAGGCCCGCTCGCCGCTTGCGGGCATGCGCTTCAAGAGCATCACCGACGAGACCGCCCGATTGGTCGCCTACCGCAATGGCGAGGGCCATATCACCACGCCGACTGCACCTCAGTTCGTTGAAGCCCAGAAGGAAGCCGGTTGGGCCGACGCCAACAAGAGCCTCAACTGGATCAACATGCGCGGCGGCTACACGTTCATCGGCTGGCAGTGCGGCTTGCGGGCGAACAAGCGGCTGACGCCATTCGCCGACAAGCGGGTACGGCAGGCGATGACGCTCCTGATCGATCGCGAGCGGATGATCAACGAGATCTGGAACGGCGTCGGCAGCGTCTCGAAGGGGCCTTTCAATCCGCAATCGCCGGCCGCCGATGCCACAAACGCTCCCTGGCCCCATGACCTGACCCGGGCAAAGTCGCTGTTGGCCGAGGCGGGCTGGAAGGATCGCGATGGTGATGGCGTCCTCGAGAACGAAAAGGGTGAGCCCTTCGAGTTCGAGGCGACGATGCCCTCCGGCGGCGACCTCTACGACCGCATCGGCAGCTTCATGAAGTCCGCTTGCCTCAAGGCGGGCATCCGCTGCTCGATTCGTCAGGTCGATTGGGCGGTCTACACCGAAGTCGGCAAGGCCCGCGATTTCGACGCCTTCTTCCTCGGCTGGCAGACCAACGCTCCGGAGAGCGACGTCCGGCAGATGTTCCATTCCGATTCGATCAAGGCCGGCGGCGACAATTTCGTGCAATGGTCCTCGCCCGACGCGGACCGCCTCATTGACCTTGGCCGGCGCACGCTCGTCGATGCCGAGCGGATGAAGGTCTGGCACCAGCTTGAACGGGTCCTCCACGACGAGCAGCCCTACACGTTCATTCGTGTCGCCCCTTGGATTCGTTTCGTCAAGAGTTCCGTTGGCAACGTGAACGCCTACAAGACAGCGCTGGAGCCGTGGGAGTTCTTCCTTCCCGGGGGCGGAACCCTCTCGTCGCCCACACCTGGATCGTGAGTCGAAAGCCCGTCTTCGCTCATGTTTCACTACGTCCTACGCCGCCTGCTCCTGATGATCCCGACGCTTCTCGGGATCACCTTTCTCATCTTCCTGCTGCTGGCGATGGCTCCAGGCGGGATCGGAGCAGGAGCGGTGCGTGCGGGCGGCGGTTCGCAGGTGGAAGGCAGCAAACTCGCGGTCATTCAGGCCTATTTCGAGGACCGCTATGGCATCAAGGACCCAGTCCTCGTCCAGTACGGCCGGTGGCTCGCCCGCATCGCTCCGGTGAAGTTTGGAGCCCGCGACCAAAGCACGCCAGCCGGCGCAATGCTGTCGACGCCGCGCGAGGTCGACGCCCCGCCGATGCTGTCGTGGTTTCCGCTTTCGGATGCAACGATCGAGGCTCGCGACAGAGCCGAAGCGGCGCTTGGGACGGTCGAACCGGTGAGCGATGCGGCGCGTGAGGAGGCCCAGCGAGCCTATCGCCGACTTGAGACCGAATACGTCACCGCCCGCGGAGCGTATCGGGCAGCGATCAAGCTCCTGGGCAACGAACTCATCGACTTCGCCCAGACAAAGGGCATTGCCGGCGTCAGCACCGCCGAGGGGGATGCCCGCTTCGACCGTATCGAGCGGATCGCACGCGACCCCGCAGCGCCTCAGGATGCGTCGATCCAGAAGCTCGCTGACGAGGTCCACACTCGCTACGTGGGGGCGCTCGAGGTCTACCGCCGGGTGCGAATCGCGTTCGCCGCAAAGCCCTTCCCCGAAGCCGGCATCCCGATCATTCCAGGATGGATCTCGCTCGGGGCACCAGACCTCGGCGTCTCGTTCAGCCAGGGCCAGCCGTCCAGCGTTCTCATTGGCCGGGCCCTGCCGGTGACGATGCTCCTCAACTTCATCGCCTTCCCGATCATCTATCTCATTGCCGTGCCGACCGGCATTCTGGCCGCCAGCCGCCGCGGCTCGTGGTTTGACATCGGTTCTGGTGGCCTCTTCGTCGCCCTCTGGTCGGTGCCAGTGGTCTGGACTGGCACGCTCATGATCGGCTATCTCGCCAGCGACCAGTACCTCGGGGCGTTTCCGGCGAGCGGACTGAGCGATGCGGCTGCCGTTCGCTGGACCTATCTCCCGAGTTGGCGTCCCGACGGCAACTTTGAGCCGGGTTGGCTTCTCGATCGGATCTGGCACATCTGCCTGCCGGTGACTTGCCTCGTCTACGGCGGCTTCGCGATTCTCGCCAAGCAGACGCGGGCGGCGATGCTGGACAACTTCAGCGCCGATTACGTCCGCACCGCGATCGCCAAAGGTGTGCCGCGCGGCACGGTGACCTTGCGTCACGTCTTCCGCAACAGCCTGCTTCCGATCATCACGATGTTCGTGACGATTTTCCCGTCGATGCTCGCTGGCTCGGTGATCATCGAGCGGATCTTCTCGGTGCCCGGGATGGGGTCGCTCCTTCTCGAAGCAATCAACGCCCGCGATCGTGAGCTGATTCTCGCCAACACCCTGATGGTTGCCGCGGTGAACCTGGTCGCGCTTCTCCTTGCAGACATCCTCTATGCGGCCGCCGATCCGCGGGTGACCTACGAATGAGTCGCGCTGCCTCCCACCCGAGCGGCCCTGAGCCGACTCTTTCCGGCGTCGATGCTCTGCGAGCGGTCGACGCGGCCAATCGCGCTCTAGCCAAGGGCTTCTGGGAAGACGCCTGGTCGCGCGTCCTTCGCCGACCGACGGCACTCGCGGGCCTCGCTTGGCTCTCGATCGTCGCCTTCTTGGCAGTCTTCGCCCCGCTCATCGCCAACGGCCGACCGTTGCTCCATTCGACGCTCGCCCCGGATGGGAGCGTCGTCGCGACGCACTCGCCGCTCTGGGAATCGCTCAGCTCGGCGGATCTCCTCCTGATTGCCGGCGCGGTCGTGTCGATCGTGCTGATGGCGCTTCCCGGCCGCTGGGCGAGTTTCGGACGTTCGAAGCGGCTCGGTCTGATCGTGGTGAGCGGCCTGCAAGCCGGTCTCACCCTCGCGGTGGCCTCGCTTGGCACAGCGTGGTTTGCCTCGCCCGAGCGCGTCGATGAGGTCCGCGCCTTGGCCCGGGCGGAACTCTTCCCGTGGATCGTCGCCACCTCCGCCGCCCTCCTGCTCGTTCCGTTCGTGGTCGCGATTCCGACCCTCGATCGTCGGCGCTGGCGCGTCCTCATGGCGTTCCTCGTCGCGGCCATCGCCGTCTTCTCGATCGCGGCGCGCTGGAAGACGCCGGTGCGGGACCTCGACCAGTACCGCCTCGACGAGGCCGCCGGCAGCGCCCGATCGGTCTACACGCTCATTCCCTGGTCGCAGGACCAAAGTTCGACCGGCCGTTCGCTGATTGCCCCAGGCACGCGCTACGGCGACATCGAGCGAGCCCTCGCGACGGCCCCCGCAGGCGACCACCGCTTCTGGCTCGGCACCGACAACGTCGGCCGCGACGTCCTCGCCTGCATGCTCCACGCCTGTCGGCTTTCGATCTCGATCGGGCTCGTCTCGACCGGTATCGCCGTTCTCATCGGCGTCACCATCGGTTCGCTCATGGGCTACTTCGGCGGGAAGGTGGACCTTCTCCTCTTCCGCGTGGTCGAGACCTTCATGGCGATTCCGGTGCTCTTCCTCCTGATCGTCGCCGCCGGCGTCCTGCCGCGGAACACCTACGTCATGATGGCCATCATCGGCTGCGTGACCTGGACCGGCTCGGCCCGATTCATCCGGGCTGAGTTCCTGAAGCTGCGAAACCAGGACTTCGTCCAGAGTGCGAAGGCGGTCGGGTTGCCACTTCGGCTGATTCTCTTCCGCCACATGTTGCCCAACGGTGTGACGCCGGTCCTCGTCGACGCATCGTTCGCCATCGCCGCCGCGATCACCTTCGAGGCGACGCTGAGTTTCCTCGGCCTCGGCCCCGACGGGCAGGCCTCGTGGGGACAACTCCTCTCTAGCGCGACCGGCACCACCGGACTCTTCAAGTGGTGGCTCGCAACCTTCCCGGGACTGGCGATCTTCCTCACCGTCTTGAGCTACAACATGCTGGGCGAAGCGTTCCGTGACGCGATCGACCCGAAGCTGAGAAAGGCAGCCTTGTGAGCGAACCGCTTCTGGACGTCGACGATCTGGCTGTCTCCTTCGCCAACTCCGGCGCGGCTGGCTCGCCGCGCATCCAGGCGGTTGCCGGCGTCCACATGACCGTCCATCCGCGGCAGACGCTTGCGGTGGTCGGCGAGAGCGGTTGCGGCAAGAGCGTCACCGCTCTCAGCACGATGCAACTCGTGCCGCGCCCGCCCGGTCGTTACGACCGCGGTGCTATTCGCTTCGAGGGGCGCGATCTCCTCGCATTGAGCGAGCGCGAGATGCTCGACGTGCGCGGCGGGAAGATCGCGATGATCTTCCAGGAGCCGATGACCTCGCTCAATCCGGTCTACACGGTCGGGGCCCAGATCATCGAGGCGATCCAGCTTCACCAAAAAGTCTCGTCGCGACAGGCCCGCGAGATCGCGGTGCAGGCCATGAAGGACGTCGGCATTCCGCGGGCCGAGGAGCGCATTCGGGCCTACCCGCACCAGTTCTCCGGCGGCATGCGGCAACGGGTGATGATCGCCATGGCCCTCGCGTGCCAGCCGAAACTCCTGCTTGCCGATGAGCCGACGACGGCGCTGGACGTGACCATCCAGGCCCAGATTCTTGAACTCCTGCGCGAACTTCAGCGCACCCGGGACATGGGCATCATGCTCATCACCCACAACCTCGGCGTCGTCGCCGAGAACGCCGATGTCGTCTGCGTGATGTACGCCGGCCGGGTGGTCGAGTACGCCAACGTCTTCGAGCTCTTTGATCGGCCGCTGCACCCTTACACGCGCGGCCTGTTCAACTCGATTCCGACCCTGCACGATCCCAAGCACCGGCTCACGACCGTCGAGGAAGTGGTCCGCTCTCCCTCGGAGTTCGCGAAACTCCCCGGCTTCCGCGACGGCATCGTCCCCTGGTGGCCGGACACGCCGGCCAGCGTGAAGCCCGCAACGGTGGCCGGCAAGCCGGACTACGCGCTCCACGAGATCGAGCCCAACCGCTGGATCGGTGTCTGGCGAAGTGAAGCGGTGGATGCGAAGGCAAGCCGGCGGCCGAATCTGGAGTTTCGGCGGGACTTCCAGCCCTCCGTGATCGGGTGAGGCATTCGCCGCGTATCGGACGACCTCCCGGGGACCTCCCGCGCCGTTGAGGCCGACTTCCGGGCGAACCATTTGCCTTCGAGGACCTTCTGATTACGATCGTTGGAGATCGTGGGCGAACGCGGACGTGGCGGCGCCTCAAAGAGCCCCGAGAATGGAGTGGGCATGTCGGCGACGACCGCGACCAGCACCGAACTGCTGAACGCGCTCTTCGACCCCGAGGCCGGGGCATGGGGCGCGTTCGTCGGTCGCTATCGACCGCTGATCGAGTCTTTCGCCGAACGGTGTGGCCTGAGCTCTGAGGAGGCACGCGACGTCGCCCAGTCGGTCCTGCTTGAGTTTTACCGTAGCTACAGCGAAGGCAAGTACCAGCGTGATCGGGGGCGCCTTCGCGACTGGCTCTTCGGAATCGCTCGCCATCGCGTGGGGCGACTTCGGCGCGATCCGGAGCGGCGGCTCCTTTCCCTCACGGAGGACGCCGAGTCGGGACCCTCCGATGTCGGCTCGTTGTGGGAGGCGGCCTGGCAACGGGAACTTCTGCTGGCAGCGCTCGCGCGGGTGAAGGCTGACGTCGACCCGGCCACCTTCGAGGCGTTTGAGCTCTTTGCCTTGGCGGGCGTCCCGTCGAAAGCGGTGGCCGAGTCCTTGGGCATCACCGAGAACGCCGTCTACGGGGCGAAGCGGCGCATCATGACCCGCCTGCGAGAGGTGCGGAGCGAGTTGGAGAACCTCTATTGACGCCCCCGCGGCTGGACAACTCGCCGCCGCTCATCGAGTCATGCCTCGACGACGAGACATTGGAGCGACTCATCGCCGAGGATCTTCGGGGCGACGCCTCGCAGGCGGCACATGATCACCTCCGACGATGCACGGCCTGCGCCGCGCGGGCCGAGGAGTCGGGCACCGATGAGCGTCTCCTCGCGTCGCTGCGGACTGAACTCCCCGACCACATCGCCGCATTGCGGGCGAGTGTGCGAGCTGTGGCCGATGGGCCAGTGCCATGGCCAGCTCGATGGCCTGTGATCGAGGGCTTCCGCATCGTTCGGCTCATCGGCGAGGGCGGCTCGGCGCGGGTCTTCGAGGCGGTCGAGCTTCGGCCCCATCGACGGGTGGCGATTCGGGTGTTACGCGAGCCACGCGGTGACGGGCCCCGTTCGCGGGATGAGAGTCGATTCGCCGAAAGTGCCTCGATTCTCGCTCGGCATCGACATCCCGGGCTCCCGGTGGTGTTCGCGGTCGGCTCGACTCGCCAGGGTGAGCCATTCATGGCCATGGAATACTGCGATGGGGAGCCCCTCGACCTGGTCGCGCCCTCCCTGTCGCCTATCGCCCGGCTGACCATTGTGCGGGAGCTTGCAGCGGTGCTCGCCCACTGTCATAGCCACGGCATTGCCCACGGCGATGTCAAGCCTCGCAACATCCTCATTGGAGCCGACCACTCGGTGAAGCTGGTTGATTTCGGACTGGCTCGCAGTCTCGAAGCGGGTGCTATCGACCTGACATGTTCGATTCGCGGAACGCCGGCCTACCTCAGTCCCGAACGCTTTGATGGCGGTGCGGTCGACGAGGCAAGCGACCTCTTCGCCCTTGGCGTCGTCGCGAGCGAACTACTTGTGGGTGAGCATCCCCATCTTGAAGTGCGCCGGGTCGGATGGGCCGAAGCGGCGCGGGCGGCCTCTCGCCCGCCGCGATGGACGCTGCGCGAGCGAATGCCGACCCTCTCGCTGGCGGTGGCGAGCCTACTCGATGCCCTCCTGTCGCAAGCGCCGGCGAAGCGCCCACAGGCAGCCGTCGTTGCCGAGGCGCTCACGGTGCCGGCGACGGCCATTCGGCGCCGAGGGCAGGGGATCCTGAACCGCCGGCGATTCGTGGCCGCCGCCGGTCTTGGCCTCCTCATGGTGGGTCTTGCCGTCCTTGCGTCGACGGCATCGAACTCACGGCCGCCCGCGCCAAGCCCGGCCGCGCTCAAGCGAGCTTCGATCATCGCCCTCTCGCCGGATCTGGTCTTCGATTCCTACGCGGATCTGGTCGAGGCAGGCGATCGCCTTCGCGGGGAGTCAGCGAGCGAAAGCGGCCGCTCGCGTACGGCGAGTAACCTCTCGCTCGTCGAGGAGGCGCTTGGTAACTTCGATGCGGCCGCAGCGCTCATCGAGCCGGAGGTCATGCCCGCTGCGCCACGCGCCAAGGGACGCGTTCGGCGGGGTGAGATCATCTCGACGATTCGCCTCGCCCGAATCAGGGTAGGGCAGCAGCGACTCTCGGACGCGGCCAGCCTGCTCGGCGGTGTCGAAGCCCCGATGCTTGACGAGCGGCGGGCTCGCCAGCAACTCATCGTCTCCGAGTTCCACAGCACACGAGCGCTCCTTCTCGCGGCCCAAGGAGAGGTCGCCAAGGCACGCGATGAGGCGGCGACGGCTCTGCGGGCGGCTCGGGAGCTTTTCTCCGAGAGCGGAGCCCGGGCGGAGGAAAGACCCTCTTGGTTCCTATTCCAGCGTGCGGAGCAAGCCTGGAACGCCGTTGCCGCCCGCAGTGGGTCAGCCGAGGATCGGCAGGCGGCCGTCGACGCAGCGACGTTGCGCTGATCTGGCATGAAGCGAGCTCTCCCGCGGGCGGCGCGCCTTCGGCCGAAGAACTTCAAATTGCGCGAGGAGGCGCGGCAGATCGCGCCTGACTCGGGCAATGGAGTGGCGGCCCGAGGTCGAGCGGCGAACGGACCGGTTTGTGTTCGGTTCGTGGCCGGCGAGGAACCGCGGGCCAACGCCTAGGAGACCATCATGAAGCACAGGATTTCCCGACCGGACGGGGGGCGGCTGTCGCACGCCCTTGGATTCGTCGTCCTCGGTTCGGTCGCATGCGCAACGACAACGCCGGCCGACGCCGCCCCGCGCGGTGGCGGCGGACTCGACCTTCAGATCGACCACGTTGAATTCAGTCAGGCGATCCAGACCGAAGCGCCGTCCATTCCGTTGGTCGAAGGCCGGGCAGCCATGGTGCGCGTCTACGTGTCGTGGAACATGGCGGCGCATCCGACCGTCCCGAATGTCTCGGCGACGCTCACCATCAACGGCACGACCTACACTCAGACCAACGACGACCCGATGACGCTCGACTCGGCCAAGGGTCCCGATGTCTTCGATGGCACGATCAACTTCTGGGTGAGGGTCGACACCGACATCGCCGTATGTCGGGTAGAGCTTGATCCTGACGACCTAGTCGCCGAGACCAACGAGACGAACAACGTCCTCGAGTGGAACGAGACCTTCGAATGCCGTCGCGGCCAGAGGATCGCCTACAGCCGCGTCAACTACCTCGCGGAAGGGGCACCCAGCGGCGGCAAGGTCGGCGCGGGATCCGGCGAGTTGTTTGTGCGGGCGATCTACCCCATTCCCGAACTCGAATACGTCCAGTGGCCGACGATCCGGGTGACCTCTAGCGTCGACGATCCGGGTGTCGGATCCGACCTCGATGCGTCGGAGCTTCTCGGCAAGTACTCGGCCGTCAGGAACATCGTGAACGCCTCGGCCCGGCTGGGCGGGGACCCGGTGACTGACAACGTGTACGCATGGTTCCCGGGAGACCTGAACGGAAACGGACTGGGTCAGGTCAATGGCCATGTCGCGTTCGGCAACACCGAGAACTCGCGCTTCCAGCGGACCTTTGCCCACGAGCTCGGACACAACTTCGGGCTCGACCATGCGAACGAAACGCTAGGTTGGCACGGAACCGACGTGCGCCGGCTGCTGGACCGCTCGATCGTCCAGGACCAGTCGCTTGCGGGGATCATGTGGCCCGCACTCACCTCCGACGAGGCCTTCGTCGGCGTCGATGAGTACAGCCACGTGCTGCAGCACGAGCGACTTGCCTGCGACAGCGGGGATCGCCCCGCAGGCGGCGACGACGCGATCTGGTTCTACGTCGATGTGTGGGCCGGATTCGAGAACGGCGCGTGGTCGATCAACCCGCTCTTTGAGTACAGCGGCGGCGTGGGAAGCGCGAGCTTCAAGGACCTCAAGTACTTCCTGCGCGCCTTCGACGGCGGCGTGTTGGTGGACGAGATCGGGACGAGGACCGTGGAACTCGCCCCTGACGGCCCCGGAAGCAGGAAGGAGGTGCTCGCCGGCACGCTACACATCACCTACGGCGGCTGGGTCGCGGACCGCATCGAGATCGTCGATGCGACGAGCGGCCGGGTGCTCGCCCAACGATTGCGTTCGCCGAACGCGCCGACCGCCGTGTTCATGAACATCGACAGCGGGGCGTCAATCAGCAACGGGATTCCTGTCACCTGGGCCGTTGCCGACCAGGACGGCGACCCCGTCGACACGCTCCTCTTCTGGTCGTGGAACGACGGCCAGAGTTGGGTGCCGATTGACCTTGGCATGGGCGAACCGTTCAGCGTGACACTCGACACCATCTCGATGCCCGGCAGCCTTCCGGGCGCAGGGCGGTTGCGCCTCATGGCCACCGACGGCCTCAATACGACCACAGCGGAGATTGATGGGCTCACGCTTGGCGAGCTGAAGCCGCCGACCGTGGCGATCATCTCGCCGCGCGATCGGGCAACGGGGCGGGTGTTCCACTTCGAATGCTCGGCGACGGACATGGAGGATGGCGGTCTCTTGGAAGACACAGCGGTCCTCTGGACCTCGTCGATCGACGGTCCGCTGGGACTGGGACAGTCGATCACCGTGGAGAATCTCACGGTGGGTGTGCACCAGATCTGCGTCGAAGGCACCGACAGCCACGGCATGTCTGCAACGGCGTGCGTCGAGTTCGCGGTGCTGGCCTCGGGCGGACCGCCGGCGTGCTGTGACGCACCGATCCGGATCGACGAGATTCGCGTCGCCCATCCAGGCGGTCCCCCGCAGTGGAACGAGTTCTTCGAGTTGGGCGGTACGCCAGGCATGCCTCTGGATTGCTACTTCTACATCGTCATCGGACCAGGGGGAATCGTCGACGACGTGGTGAACCTTGCAGGACACGCCATTCCGCCGAGCGGCCGATTCCTCTGCGGTCAGGTCTCCCCGATTCCCGTGTGGGGCGTCGTGCCCGACATGGTCGAGGAACTCAACTTCCTCGAAGTCGGCGATCGCGTGCACATGCTGGTGTGCTCATGCAGCGGCATCACGTTGCCGCCGGGCGGAGACCTCGACGTCAACAACGACGGAGTCCTCGAGACCATCCCGTGGGACTGCTCGCTCGACTGCGTCACGCTCGTGGACGCCGCACCGAATCCCGCGGTGCCGAGCTGCGGACTGCCGGTCGGACCGCAGGTGAACGGGATGCTGCCTCCTCACATCTTCCGCTGCGTGCCGAACGGAAACTGGCGTATTGGGCCGACACCGCTCGTGGGTGGGGCCGACACGCCGGGAGCCGAGAACCCGCCCTGCTTCATCACCGGTGACCTTGACGGTGACGGCATCGTCGCCGGCGCCGACCTCGCCACCCTCCTCGGAGCGTGGGGAGGAACGGGAGGGGCAGCCGACCTCGACGGTGACGGCACGATCGGAGGAAGCGACCTCGCGATCCTCCTAGGTGCATGGACGGGTAGCTGATCCCACGATGGGTCAGACGCTCGTTCGGCATGTGCGACGCCCCGGCTGATCGGCCGGGGCGTTGTTGTTGCCGCTACGCTGCGCCGATGTTCAGCGAACTGGTGATCGTGGTGGCGTGCGCTGCGCCGCAGGTGATGCATGTCGTGTCGGATGCCGCCACCGACGCGGGTGTTAGGCGAATCGAAGTGCGAAGCGGCGATTCCCTCAGTCTCGTCTCGCCTCCCGAGGGACTCTGGAGCGTGGCGACCGCCTGGAAGGACGGTTGGCCGTCGGAATGGAAGCACGCACATCCAAACGCGGTCGTCCAGCGCGACGAGTGGACGATCGTCACCGGTGAACTTCCTCTTGATGGCGGAACGCTTCTCCTTCGCGACGCCTATCGCATCGACGGCGAACTGGTCCGTGGCCGACGTCGTTTCGAGTGGAAGGGAACCGCCGCGCTTGAGCATTGCACGCTGAGCGTCCGCTGGCTCGCTCCCGACGCCACGCATGTCCATCCGTTTCTGCCGGGCATCTCCTTCTACGGCAATCCCAGCGGGGCGCGGACGAGCGGCGTGACCGTCGACGACCCATCGAGTGTCGCACGGGCCGCGGTGGTCGTGCAGACGTGCGGCGACGGTGAGCGTTCTTACTTCGAGGAACATCGCTTTCCCATTCCCTTTGCAAGTATCGAATGGGGCCATTGCGGCGCGGCGCTGCATACGACGCCGTCGCTCGTGCCCGGCGCGGCTCGTCGCGACCAGTGGTGGTCGTTGGGCATGACGACCTTTGCGAGCGGTTGCGAGCTCGCCCTCCTCAGCGGGCCGTGCGCCGCGAACGGGCGCACGGCGGTGGTAAAGGCCCGGCAGGGGGAGTTCATGGCCTACGACAACACTTGGCTTGATCTTCGGCCGGGGGCGGTGGTCGAAAAGGAATTCGCCCTTCAGCTCTTCGATGTGAGCGGACCGGGCCAGGGTTTTCGCGTGCCGCTACGAACCTCGATCGAAGGAAGCGATCCCTTCTCCTGCGATGGCCTTGCCTCGATCGAGGCGATCGCCGCCTCGAAGCTCGGGTTCGCCCGGACCCGCTGGCGTGATCGGCCGGAGGATCCCGGCTTCGAGATGTACCCCGACTTCGTCGATGGCACGCATTATGTGATGGGTTGGTGCGGCCAGGCCGAGACGATGCCCTACGCCTTGCTGGCGCTCGGTGATCGATACGGCTGGAAGGACCTCGACGCGGTCGCCAAGCGATCGCTCGACTTGCTCGTGACTGCGCCCTTCAACGAGAGCGGATTCCTTCAGCGCTACACCGCCGAAACGAAAGCCTGGAGCGAACAGGACTTCGTGTCGCAGGGCCAGGCGCTCGAAACGATCACGCGGGCAATCGAGGTTGCCCAGCGGCGGGGGATTGATGCGGCGCGTTGGATCGAGTTCGTCCGCCGCGCCGCAACGCTCCATGCCGAGCGCGTGCTCAAGGCGACCTGGAAGCCAACTTCGACCAACGAAGCGTTCTTCGTCTCGCCCCTGTTGCGGGCAGCGCGGCTGCTGGGCGATCCGCGCCTCGCCGAAGCCGGGTTGCATATCGCTCGAGTCGCCGCCGAACGGCACATCGGTTACGACGAACCTTACTGGGGCGGCACGCTGGATGCCCGTTGCGAGGACAAGGAAGGCGCGTGGGCGGCGTTTCAGGCCTTCCTCGCGGCGTACGACCACACCAAGGACCGCGCCTGGCTCGAACGGGCCGAGCACGCGATGGACGCGACGCTCTCGTGGACCTGTCTTTGGAACATCGACCTTCCCCCGGGTCGGTTGCGCGATCACGCCTTCCGCTCGCGGGGCTGGACCGTCGTCTCGGCCCAGAACCAGCACCTCGACGTCTTCGGCGTCTACTACACGCCCGAGATCCACCGCATGGGCGAACTGTTAGGTCGTCCCGAACTGATGCGCCTTGCGGAACTCATGTTCCGCTCCTGCGGGCAGCTCATCGACGAGTTCGGCAGCCAGGGCGAGCAAATCCAGCAGACGAACTTCGCGCAACATGGGGACATGTCCGACGTCGAGCGAATGCGAGGCGGCTACAGCGAAGGCTGGACGGTCTTCTGGATCACGACCCACTTCCTCCACGCGGCTGCGCGGTTTGCGGAGGCGGAGGAGCAACGAGGGCGCTGAACGCGGACCAGCTCACCCATACCTGAGCGCCGCGATCGGATCCATCGCCGCCGCGCGGCGGGCCGGGTAGATGCCGAAGAGTACGCCCGTCAGGCAGGAGACGCCGAGGGCAAGGGCGAGTGACCAAAGGGTGATCGCGGCGTTCCAGCCGGTGAGGGACACTAACACCTCGACGGTCAGCACGCCGACCGCCACGCCGAGGAGGCCACCGACGGTGGCGAGCGTCACCGTTTCGATCAGGAACTGGAGGGTGATGTCGGTCCCGCTCGCTCCGATCGCCCGGCGGATGCCGATCTCGCGGGTCCGCTCGGTGATGCTGGCGAGCATGATGTTGAGGATGCCGATGCCGCCGACGAGGAGCGAAATGCCGGCGATGATCGGCAGGACGATGTTGAAGACCCGCTGCGTCTTCTGTTGCGAGGCCAGGAGTTCCAGCGGCACCGTCACCTCGTAGTCCTTCTTCGGATGGAGCTTCATCAGGATCGCCTGGATCTGCCGGGCGGCGACCATGACGTCCTCCTCCTCTCGCACGGTGCAGACGATCTGGTGCAACTCGACCTGGGTCGCCTCGCTCGTCCCCGAACGCATCGTCACGTTGATGAGACCGAAGCGATCGGTCACCGTGTCGAAGGGTACGTAGACCTCCATCGTCCGGTCGTCGATCCCCAGCACGCTCCGGTTCGGCGACTGGAACTGGGCATCCGGCAGCACACCGACGACGCGGTAGTACTCGGTCGAGATCTTGAGATCGAGTTTCAGCGGGTCGCCGAGGTACTTCGCTTCTTCAAGGAGCCGCTGACGCACCACGCAGACGCGACGTCGTTCGATGCCGTCCTCGTCGGTCAGGGCCCGTCCAATGAAGGGCCGCAGGTCCAGCCGCTCGAAGTAGGCGGGTTCGACGCCTCGGACCTTCGCGCTGATCCGCCGGCTCTTGAACCAGATCCACTTCTCGACATCGTGTACCTGAAGGACGCCGGTGACCTGCGGCACGGTGGCGGTGATCTGCCGGGCGTCATGGAAGGTGAGGCCGTAGTCGAGGCGCCACTGCTGTTCCGTGGTGGCCTTCGTATCGGCCTCCTCGGGCGGCTTGCGGGCGTTGATGATGATGTTGCGAATCCCCAGCTCGGAGATCTGGTCGAGGATGACCCGCCGGGCGCCTTCGCCCATCGCCACCATGGCCAGGACCGACGCGACGCCGAAGACGATGCCAAGCGTGGTGAGGAACGATCGGAGCCTATGTCGCCAGAGGTTGCGCAAGGCCTCACCGACGAGTTCGACGATCAGTTCGGCCATCACCGTCACGCCGCCACCTCGCGTCCCGCGCGGAGGTCCGAGGCGATGACACCATCACGAAGCGTGACGCAGCGCGGCGAGGCCGCGGCGATCTCGACGTTGTGGGTGATCAGGACGATCGTGCTTCCGGCCTGATGGAGTTCAAGCAGGAGATGCATGATCTCGTGGGAGGTGGCCGTATCGAGATTGCCGGTGGGCTCGTCGGCCAGGATCATCGCCGGGTTGTTGGCCATCGCCCGAGCGATGGCCACCCGCTGCATCTCGCCGCCGGAGAGTTTCGACGGCACATGCTCGGCTCGCTTCGCCAGACCGACCCGAGCGATCAACTCCAGGGCCCGCGTGCGGCGCTGCCGATGGGGAATGCGCGAGTAGAACATCGGCAGCTCGACGTTCTCGCGGACCGTCAGGTGCTGGACGAGCTGAAAGGCCTGGAAAACAAAGCCGATGCGCGTGCGGCGTACCATTGAGAGCGTGTGGTCATCGAAGCCAGCGACGTTCTCGCCGAGCAGTTCGTAGCGGCCGGCGGTCGGCCGGTCGAGGCAGCCGAGAATGTTGAGCAGGGTGGACTTGCCCGCGCCGGACGGACCGATGATGGTCACGTACTCGCCGCGCTCGACGGTGAGGGTGACGTCGCGAAGCACGGTCAGCGGATTCTCCGGCGTGCCGTAGGACTTCCCGACGCCAAGGAGCCGCAGGATGGGCAGGGGATCGGTCATCAGTTCGACGCGACCGGCGTGCCGCCTGCGGGTGTGGGGACGGTGGTCGCGGGAGCGGCTGCCGGCGATGCCTGTTCGCCGGGATCCGCGCTCGTGCCGCTTGCGGGCGAGCCCGAGGCGCCGTCGTTGCGGTTGGCGGGCTGACTCCCCAACTGCGGGTTGTAGAGAAGCACCCGGTCCCCCTCGCTCAGGCCGGCGACGACCTGGGTGAACGTATCGTTACTGATGTCAGGCGTGACCTTCACCTTTTCGATGTCGCCTGTGTCACGCTTCACATAGCAATAGTGGGTGCCCTCCTCGAGGAAGACGCACTGGATCGGGACGAACAGGGCATCGGTCCGCTCAGCGACGAAGATCGATGCCTTCGCGCTGATGCCGGGCTTGAACTGCCGCTCCTCGGTCGAGTCAAGCGTGATGTGCACGGTGAAACGCTTCACCTCGCCCATCTCGCTGCCGCGCCCGTCACCGGCGACCTGGGCGATCTTCGAGACGGTCCCCTTGAGGACGACGCCCGGATAGGTCTCCATCGTGATGGTCGCAGGCTGACCTTCCTTGACCGAGTTGATGTCCGCCTCGTGCACCTGAAGCTGGACCTGCATCACGCGAAGGTCGGGGATCGTGAAGAGGGTGAAGCCGCCCCACACCTGCGAGCCCAGCTTGATCTCGTTGCGATACCACGGCTGGCTCGGATCGCCGTAGAGGACGATGCCAGGCAACGGGGCCATGATGGTGAAGTTCCCGATCTCCTTCTTGATCTCGTCGAGATTCTTCTGGCGGGCGGTCAGCGTGCTCTGGGCCCGTTCAACGGCGACTTCCTTCTGCCGCAGCGTCGACTGGGCCCGCTTCTCGGCGTTGTCGAGCTCGCGCTTGGCGTCGTTGACCGCAGTCTGCTTGTCGGTCATGGCCATCGGTCGCGTGTACTTGTTGAAGATCTCCAGATCGCGCCGGGCGCTGGTCAGTTCGATTTCGGCCCGTTCAAAGTCGATCTCGTCCTGATCGACCTGCGACTTGTTGATGTACTCCTGCTCGAGCAGCCTCTTCGAGTCCTCGTACTTCTTCTTGGACTTCGTGAAGTTCGTCTCCGCCTCCTTGATCGCCACCTCGAAGTTCCGCTGCTCCTTTGGCGCGTCGCCGTCGGTGTACTTCTCGAGTTCCTTCGTCGCCTTGTCGAGGGCGATCTTGGCCTTCTCGATGTTGGCGGCGTTTTCCGAGCGCTGGATGTCCAGCTCGGTCCTCGCCGTGTCCAGGTCAGCGGTCGTCTGCACGATCTCGAGCTCGGTCTGCTGCTGGTAGGTCTCGAGCTCGGTCGTGTCGAGCTTGCAGAGGATCTCGCCCTGCGGGACCGTCTTGCCCTCCTCGATGAGGAAGGAGATCTTCCCGCCGCGCTCGGCCTGGCTTGAGATCTTCTCCGAGTTCTTGGCCATGAGCGACCCGTTCTCGGTGATCGTGCAAGTCAGCGTGCCGCGCCGCACCGCGAAAAGGGCATCGTCGGGGATCGATTGCGAGGTTCCGTCGCCCGCGAGCCGCGGAACGATGAGTGCTCCGCCGACAAGAAGCGCACCGCCAATCAGGAGTGTGAGGGTAAGGGGCTTCATCCGGGCTTCGACTCCTCCCGCTTCCAACTGCCGTTCTCGTTCACGAAGAAGACGCCGACGTCGCGGAGGAGTTGGATCCGTCCGACGAAGTGCTGGACCTTCAGGTCAATCAAGGCGTTCTGTGCGGTGGTCAGTCCCTGTCGGGCATCGAGCACGTCGCGGGTCTGAGCCTCGCCGGCCTCGTAGCGCACTTGGGTGACCGCGACCGCCCGGCGCTCGCGATCGATCTGCTCTGTCTGGAGCTGAATGCGCTTCTCAAGCTGCTGAAGCTCGCGCACGCTGTTGAGGATGTCGCGGCGCAGCTCGTCCTCGAACTGCTCGAGATTGCGCTTAGTACGCTCAAGCGAGATGAGCGATGCGCGATAGGCATTGCGTTCGCCCTGGCGATCCAGCGGAAGTTCGAAGGTCAGGCCGACCGTCGCATTGGTCCGGTCGGGCAGGGCCTGTCGGACGTTGGATCCCTGGCCGTCGAGACCCACGCCGGCGGCGAGGCCGAGGTCGGGCAGCAGGCTGTTGCGGGCGAGCCGAACGCCGCGCTCGGCGTCTTCGAGCGAATCGCGTTGGGTGTGCAGATCGAGACGATTGACCGTAGCCGCCTCGACGGCGGACTCGGGATCGATCGTCACCGGCTCGAAGGGCGGCTCGTCGTCGCGAATCTCGATGGTCACGGTGCGCGGCAGGCCGATCAGGATGCGGAAGTCGTCGACCGCGAGCTGGTAGTCGGTGCGGGAAACCAGAAGCGCGTCCTCTGCGGTGATCTCGCGCCGGCGGGCGAGGAAGACGTCCTCCTCGGCATATCGATCGACCTGCCGAAGGGCCTCGGCCTTCTTCCGATCGAAGACCGCGTCCTTGTAGTTCTGCTCGTCGTTGGCGAGCTGGAGCTTGCGGCTGACCAATTGGTAATAGCCGCTGGCGATGCGAATCGCGAAGTCCTGCCGGAAGAGCTCAAACGAACGCACCGCGTAGACGACGTTGCGCTCGCCTTGGGTGAGCGACTCGTAGGCGACCTCGCTGCCCGCCCCGCGAAGGAGCGGCTGCCGGAGGTTGATGGCGACGTTCGAACCGACGTCACCGTTGTCGATCACGCCCAGCGGCGAGTTGCCGCCGATCGAACTGGTCCGAAGGCCGGTGTCGACCGAGACCGTGCCGCCCGTCGGGAGAATCTGTCGAACGCCAAATGTCCCGCCGAGGGAATCGCTTTCGGGGGAGCCCTCAGCCGCGTTCCAGAGATAGGAGATGGTCGAGTTGAGGATCGGCCCGAAGTTGTAGCGGGTCAGCGAGAAGCCGAGTCCCTCGAGGTAGAGCGACTCGGTCTGGAGCTTGAAGTCGCGGCTTGCCGAGAACGCAAGGGCAAGGGCTTCAGCCAGGTCGACCTGGCGCGGCGGGTCGGGCGGGCCGACCGGTTCCGGCTCGCGAGCGGCATCGTTCGTCGAAGCGGGCGGCACCTGCTTTGGATAGACGACCGTCCCTTCGCGGTTGGCCAGCACCTTCGACTGGTACTCGGTCAGGATGCCGTCGACCTCGTGATCGGCCTGGGCCTCGTGCCAGGCCGGCGAGCAGGCTGTTGGCAAGAGGCCGAAAGCGACCAGGACGAGCCCCGCCGCCGCGCGGCGGGCGTTTCTCGGCCCGAAGCGGATTCGGAGCACGCTCCTGTGCCAACCGCGTTGCGACATCGACGCTGCCTCCAAAGGTGCCCGAACGCCTCTTGGGAGGAGCGTACCCCAACGTTCTTGCAGAAGGAACCCAATGTCTGGTCCATTCGCCGACGTCGTGGCTACGCTGCCTGCCCATGGCAACCGGCCCGACCATCCCATCGCGCGGCAAGCGTCTCCTCACGGTGACGCTGGTCGCCTTGGCATCGGTCGGTGCGGCGGTGGGGCTCTGGTACGGCGTGCTTCGCTACCGGTTCGTGGCAAAGCGCTTTGGCGACGTGACCCACATCGTGCACCGGAGCGGGCAGATCTCCGAGCACATGATTGGCCCGGTGATCGAAGAGCACGGCATTCGCCGTATCGTCGACCTGACCGAGCCGGAGTTCATGCCCGAAGGCAAGGTGCGGGAGCGTCAGATCGCCAAGGAGAAGGGGATCGAGATCCTCAACTTTCCCCTCGTCGGTGACGGCACCGGCGATGTCGAGCTCTACGCCAAGGCCGTCGCGGCGCTCATCGACAGCGAGCGAGAAGGCGAGCCGGTTCTGGTCCACTGCGCCGCCGGCACCTACCGCACCGGCGGCGTGGTCGCGTGCTTCCGCATCCTCTACCAGGGCTGGTCCCTCGAGGACGCCCTCGGCGAGTCGAGGGAGTACAACTGGAATCCCGACGAGCGGAAGATGCCCGAGTACCTCACCGCGAACCTGCCCAGGATCCGGGCGTATCTCGTCGAGTGGGGCAAGCTGCCAGCAGCGCCTTCGGGCGAGTCGCCATGAACGAACTGTTAGCCTAAGGAACCGGCGATGTCGCGGATCTCGCGGAGAACGGCCAGGCGTTCCTCCGTCCACGTGACGGTGGGCACGGACGATGCGTGTTCGGTCGCCGACCGATGGTGATCCCGCTCGTCGCCGAGGCCCGCGTGACGCGACGCCTTGACCTTCGCAAGGATCAGGTCGCGCAGCCGATCGGCGTGGTTGATCCCCTCGATGATCCCGTGGTGTCCGCCGATCGCCGCCCCATGCGCTCCCATGCCCCCGCCGCCGGCGGTCTGGATGGTCACGTCGGCGATCCCGAAGTAGCGCTGAACCGGCCCCTGGGCAACGCTGACGTTCTGGATGTTCTCGAAAGTGATGGTCACCTCTTGCATGATCCAGATGCCCCGGCGGAGACGAATGCTCCGATCGCTCATGACGTACCACATCGTGTCAATGCGCAGACGAATGCCGATGTAGAAGAGCACGTCGGGAACGAGGGCAAGGAGGAGCGCCGGGATCGCCAGGATCAGGCCAAGCAAGGGCTCGGCGATCACCAGCACAATCCACGTCGCGAGGATGGCCCCGTTGAGGAAGAAGACGACCAACAGGAACTGGAAGGTCAGATAGCGCAGGTACCCTTCCGCGGGGCGAAACGAATCGAGAACGCCGCCAGGCGGAAGCGGAAGCGACGGCGGATGTTGCGGCACCCGGAGCCAGTCGCGAAGGATGACCCAGATCCCGCGGTAGGTCGTCTGGGCGACGCGCGAGGGAAGTCCGTCGGGACGAGGGGCGTTCATGCGCCACCTCGCTTTCGTTCTGCGGCCACGCGCTCGAGGGCGTCGCGAATGTCGCGCAGCAGGAGAAGCGCCTCGTCGTCGGTCGCCGCGGCCGGAACGGCGTTCGACTTCGGATGGGCCTCGTCGACGCCGCGCATCTTCGAATAGAGCCAGTCACGTAGCCCGTCCGGATCGGCAACGCCCTCGATGGTCATCTCCGGAGTCGCCGACCCCGATGCGGTCTGCACCGCCACCGTGGCAAGGCCCAGCCAACGTTGGATGATCCCGCGCGAGACGTGGATGTCTTGGATGCGGCGATAGGTGAGATAGGTCTCGCGCTTGAAGAGAATGCCGACCGACATGCCGACGCCCTCGGCATCGAAGCGATAGCGAAGGGTGTGGTAGCGAATCCAGAGTGGGATGATGGTGATCGGAAAGAAGACCATCGTCATCGCCGCGACGATGAGGTAGTAGTTCATCAGCCGCGGGTCGGGACGGGTAACGGACGCCGGATCGAAGGGCTCCCGCGATGGAGCTGTGAGTACCTGGGCGAACTCCTGCGATGTCCGCTCAAGGCGACCTCGACTGTCGAAACCCGAGGGTGGTTGTGCGGTCATGACGGGTTATTCTGATTTGGTGCCCCGATCTTGTCGCCCCATCCTGGTCCTCACCGGTGCCGGAATCAGCGCCGAAAGTGGTATTCCCACCTTCCGAGGGGCCGACGGCCTTTGGGAGGGGCATCGGATCGAGGATGTCGCGTCCCCGGCGGGCTTCCGTCGCAATCCTGAACTCGTGCACCGTTTCTACAACGCTCGTCGTGCCAAGCTCTTGAGTCCTGAGGTGCGGCCCAATGCCGGGCATCAGGCGCTGGTCGAATTGGCTCGTCGCTGGCCCGCGCCCGTTCGCGTGATCACCCAGAACGTCGACGATCTTCACGAGCGGGCTGGCCTTGCTCCTGTTGATCCGGAATCGGGTCGTAAGGTCGGGCCGGGGATCGGCGAGGTGCTGCACATGCACGGGGAACTTCGCCGTGTGCGGCACATGCGAACCGGCGCAACGCAGGCTTGGGATGGGCCCTGCGACGAGGCCACGGTGGATCCGGAAACGGGAGAGCGAGGCGTCTTGCGGCCCCACATCGTTTGGTTCGGTGAGGCGGTCCTTGGGCTCGAACTGATCGAAGAGTGGCTCGATGACTGCGAGTACTTCCTCGCGATTGGAACCCAAGGGGCGGTGTGGCCGGCGGCGGGATTTGTGCACGAGGCGCGACGGCGCTGCCGGGCTCGCGCCTTGGAGTTCAACCTTGTGCCGACCGAAATCTCCGCTGCCTTCGATACGACACTCACGGGTCGAGCTGGTGAAACGCTTCCAAAATGGGTGCGGTCGCTTGTCATAGAGTGAACGCCTCCCTCGATACGCCGTGTGGCATCAATTCTTCGACGATCTTCTCTGGAGAACCTTGCCTGACCGAAGGATCCGCACGAGAGTCAGGGGCGAGCGTCTGGGGGGATCCATCCGACGCTTCGTGCCGTTGTCGTCGCGTCGGGTTGTCGCATTCCCCATCGAGCACCTCATGCCAATCTGCAGTCGCCTCTTGAGCGTAGGACTCGCCGCGTCCGCCTTCTCCTCGGTCGCCTCGGCGGAACGCTTCACCTTGACCTACGTCGGTCACTTTCCTCCCGCAGTCACGGAGGCGATGAACGCCAGCGGTCGGATCGCCGGTGACTTTCAGTACCAGGGTGTGACCACGGCGATGCGCTATCAGCATGAGCTGGGAGGCGAGAACGGCCGCGTCCCGCTGCCGGTCCCGCCAGGCACAACCCAGAGCTTGGCAATCGGCATCAACGACGCTGGCACCTGTGTGGGTCGACTCAGCCCGCCGTCGGGTCCATCACTGGCCGCGATTTGGTCACCCACGAACGAATTGACCCAACTGCCGATGCCGCCTGGAACCTGGTCCTACAACACGGCGTCGGGCATCAATGCAGCAGGGACCGTGTGCGGTGCGGTGACGTTCGCCCAGGTTGGCATTGATCCGCAGCAGGCGTGGCGCTGGACCGCACGCGGCGGCTACGAGATGTTGCCAAAGCTCACCGGTACGGACGCGTTGGCATGGGACATCAACGCATCGGGCGAAGTGGTCGGCCGAGCCGACCTCAGCAACAACTCCTATCGGATGGTGATCTGGGGGGCGGACGGGGTGATCCACAATCTTGGGCTCGTCGCGGGGTCGACTCAGACATTCGGAGTTGCCAACAACGACGCGGGCCAGGCGGTTGGAACGACGAACGCAAACACCGACGCCATTCTCTATACCCCGGGCGTCGGGCTCGTCAAACTCCCGGACCTGGGGTTCAAGGCGGCGGCGTTCGACATTAACAACGAGGGCTGGATTCTCGGTTGGGCGGACAGTGCACCGTTCGAGACGGTGCCGGTGGTGTGGGGTCCAGATGGTGTCCTTCACAACATCGCATCGCTGGCGGAGGCGGCTTATCCGGGCCGCTTCTACTTCCCCGGTGACTATCTGGTGCCGATTGCGATTGGCGACAACAACTGGATCGCCGTGCGCGGTATGGACTTCACGGTTAGTGGCGACCCGCGCGTTCTCCTCTTCGAACTGACCGTCGCCGTTCCGTGCCTGGCGGATCTCAACGGCGATGGTTCTGTCGGCGCCGAAGATCTGGCGGTGTTACTCGGAGCGTGGGGGGAGAATCCGGGCAGCCCCGCGGACCTGTCTGGCGATGGAGCCGTTTCCGCTGCCGACCTTGCCCTCCTGCTTGGGGCGTGGGGTCCGTGCTGAGTGGGGTCGCGGGGTGCGGAGGAATTCGGGTGCGCGGGCTGGTACCTGACACCGCGCTTGCGTCGCCGCGCACGTTCTTCGGAGAATCGGCTGCGAACGCAGGGCGGCGCGAGCAGCTCGGTCGACATTGCGTACAGTGCCCTCGTGACGCCATCCCCTGCTCCGACCGGTGAGTCGTTTGACCTCGGGCTCGATGAACACTGTCGCCACGTCGTACTGGGCCTTCGTGCTGCGCTGCTGGAACTCTACGGTGCGGTCGGTGCTGATCCCGATCGCCCTCAAGAGGTCTCTCGGCAGTTCAAGTTGGACAAGAGCCTGACGTGGAAGGTGTCGAAGATCCTCCGCAGCGAGGACGCAATCGATGTTGTGTCGCTCATTCCGGGTACGGAAGGATTGACGCGATTGCTCAACGCCATGTCGACGGCGGGGGCGAGCGAGGCTGCAACGAGTCGGGTGCGTACGGCGATGCGCGACTTTGAGGCGATGGTCGAGCGGCACGCGGGGGACAGGGCCACGCTGGACCTCTTTCTCGACAGCATGCGCCCGAGCGCGTCGATGCAGGAGTCGCGGCGACTCGCCTACCTCGGCAACAGCGGCATTCTCGGGCTCCAGACGCGTGTGCGTTTCGCGACGCGATTCATCGCCCCGAATCGGCAGCAGCCGGATCGCTTGGACTTCGCCCTGGTCACGGGCGTACGCGATCTGCGCCGGCTTCGACCAACGGCGACCTGGCCCATCTATCGATTCACTCAATTCAAGGACGATCTGACCGCCGTGGCATTTTCGCGCGAGCTGAAGCCACTCGAATCGCAGGGCGATGGGAGCTCGGCCGATTGGCTCATGCCGTCCTGGTGCTCCACCCCGATTCCACCGATTCGAGTGAGTCAACACGGCGGATCGGTCGTGTATGAGCTGCTCGAGGGCCCCGTCGGTCGAACAGGCGAGACGGACCTGACCTTCGGTTACCTCGACGAGCGATCGGTCTCACGCTACGCAACCGAAGCCGACCAGCACGGACATTTTGCGACGGGGTTGACGACGCCTGCCGAGGCGATGCTCATCGACTTCTTCGTTCACCGCTCGCTGCCGGAAGTCGAACAGATGACGCCACGCATCGTCACCCAGATCCCTGGCTTTGCCGGAGACTCCGGGCTTGCGGAACTTCCAATCGCTTTGCGATTTACGAGGCTCACTGGCCGTTCGCCGCAGGCCGCTACCCAGCTAATCGCCGACTACCACCGGCTCGTCGCTCGGGTTTTCGAGCAATGTCATTGGGACGCGGCCGACTTTTACGGGCTGCGGATGATCATTGACCACCCGCCGCTCAATGCGACCGTGCTCACCAGCTACGACCTTCCGACATCGCCCGGCGAAGCGCTGGCGGGCTGCTAACGCTTCGGGCCTTGTCCCTTGCCGGAGGACTTCCGAATTGGCGGCTTAGCCTGAGGGTTGGAGCCTTCGCGCGGCTTCGGTGGATTCTGCACGATGTTCCCGGCGCCGCGGCCGATGCGCGATGGGTGCGTCGCCTTGGAGGGGGAGTTTTTGGGTTCGCTGGCTGATGCTGTCGTCGGGGACGACGCCGGCTTTGGCGCATCCTTCGAGCTGCCGGACGCAGGAGCGTCAGGCTTCGTCGGTCCGGACGGCGCGTCGCTCGCCGTGCCCTTCGCGCTGCCGGCGCTATCGGAGGTTGAAGGCTTCTCCCGATCGGCCTCGGCTGCCTTCGAGTAGCTCTCGCTGCGATAGTCGGTCTCGTAGAAGCCGCTTCCCTTGAAGAGGACGCCGCCGCCCATGCCGATCTTTCGCACAACCTTCAGCTTCCCGCAGGACGGGCACTTTCGCACCGGGTCGGCCTTGATCGATTGGAACTGCTCGAACTCGTGGCCGCAGGCCGAGCAGTGGTACTCGTAGGTAGGCATGATCTTGGTGGGAACGACGCGGTCTGTCAGCCCGCGACGCTGACCTTCGCGGCACGCAGGCGGGAATCGCCGAGCATGTAGCCGACCTGGAACGTGGAGGCGATGCGGCCGGCCTCGACGCCCTCGACGGGCTGCTGCATGACCGCCTCGTGGAGATGCGGGTCGAATTCGTCGCCGCGCTTCGGTTCGACGCGGACGATGCCGCTCTTCTCAAGTGCCCGGTTCAGCTCGGTCCGGAGCATCGCGATCGCCTGCAGCATCTGCTCGACCGTGAGGTTCGCCGTGTTCTGGGCGAGCGAGAGGTCCATCGAGTCGAGTACAGGCATCAGGGCTCGGGCGACGAAGATGACGCCACCGTCTCGGGCCCGCAGCTCGTTCTCGTTGGAGCGACGCTGGAAGTTGACGAAGTCGGCAAGCGAACGCTTGTAGCCGGCGACGGCCTCGTCGCGCTCCTGTGTCAGACGCTCGATGAGGGCCGCCGTCTCTTCGTTGGCGACGACGGTCTCGTCCTCGCCGTCGAGGGGCATGTCGCCATCCCCGTTGCCATCCCCGTTGCCATTCATGTTGCCGTCCAAGTCGCTGCGATTGGTCGGGGCGTCCGGCTTCTGTTGCTGTTCGTTGGTCATGTGCGTCCCGCTCCCGGTGCGTCGTGTTGCCTGACTGGTCGTTGGGCGTCGCCTGCTCTCGCCATGTCGGCTCAGCCGCCCAAACTGTCCTTGACCTTCTTCCACAGGCTAGGCGACTGCTTGTTCACTTCGATGTTCTCGGTTTTCGCATAGTCGGCCAAAAGGCGCCGTTGGGCTTCGGTGAGTCGCTTTGGCACCACCAGTTGCATCAGCACCTTGAGGTCGCCACGCTTGCGGCTGCGAAGGTTGGGGAGCCCTTCGCCCGAAATCGTGTAGACGTCGGCGTGTTGCGTGCCTGGCTCGACGACCAGGTCATGTTCACCGTCGAGCGTTCGGATACGGATGGTTGCCCCGAGTGCTGCCTGGGCGAAGGCGATTTGCTGAACCATCACGATGTCGTCGCCATCGCGCTCGAATCGGTCGTGGTTGCGGACGCGAACGACGACGTGGAGATCGCCTCGCTGGCCCTCGCCAGCCGGATTCACCTCAGGCGGTGGCGGCTCACCCTCGCCGGTGATGCGGACGATCTGGCCGTCGGAGATGCCCGCAGGGAGCTTGACCGAGATCTTTCGTCCCAATGAGACACGACCGCGTCCCCGGCAATCGGCGCACTTGTCGGCGACAACAGTGCGTCGCCCGCGGCAAGCCGGGCAGGTTGTGACCATCCTGAACATACCGCCGAAGCCGGTCTGCTGGACTTGGCCGTGGCCGTCGCAGGTGGTGCACTTCACCGGTTGCGAGCCCGGCTTGGCACCCGTGCCCTTGCAGGTCGAGCAGACATCGAGGCGCTTGAACTCGACCTCACGCTCGGCCCCGCTGAGGACCTCGTCGAGGGTGATCTCGACCTCGGTCTCGAGGTCATAGCCGCGAGAAGCGCCGCGACTCCGACCGCCCATGCCACCGCCGCCGCCGCCACCAAAGATGTCGGCGAACATCGAGAAGATGTCCTCGACGTTCATCGAGCGGAAGTCGTGTCCCGGCGTCTGGCGCAATCCGGCGTGACCGTACTGGTCGTACCGGGCCCGGCGCTCGGCGTCGTTGAGGACTTCGTATGCCTCGGCGCAGGCCTTGAACTGAGCCTCGGCCTCGGCATCACCCGGATTGCGGTCCGGGTGGTACTTCATCGCCAAGCGGCGATAGGAGCGTTTGATCTCCTCGCCGGACGCAGTGCGCTCGACGCCGAGAATCTCGTAATAGTCGCGCTGCGTGGCCATGAGGGCTCGAGAGAAGTCAGAATCACCGCAGAGACGCGGAATCACCGCAGAGGCGCGGAGGACGTGGAGATCGGAAGGAGGCGGAGACGATTTGTGGGGACTCGATCAACGGCCAATGTCGACGAACCCAACCGCTTCGCTCCTTCTTGTCTCCATCAGGTCTCCGCGCCTCTGCGGTGAAGAATCGTGTCAATCCAAGCTTAGCTCACCGCGCCTTCGACGGGCTTGGTGTCGTCCTTCAGCTCGGTGACGACCACGTCGGTCGTGAGCATCAGGCCGGCGACGGACGCCGCGTTGAGGAGTGCGGTCTTCGCCACCAAGGCAGGATCGATGATCCCAGCCTTGACGAGGTCGACGTACTCGCCGGTCGCTGCGTTGTAGCCCCAGTTGCCGGTCTTGTTGGACTCGCGGATCGTCTCGACGACGAGGTCGCCGTCGGCGCCCGCGTTGTTGGCGATCTGACAGGTGCAGGAGACGAGGGCGTCGGCCACGATGTCGAAGCCGAACTTCTCGTCGCCCTTGGCCTTCTTCTGGGCAGCCTCAACGGCCTCGATCGCCCGGATGAACGCGACGCCGCCGCCGGGGACGTAGCCTTCCTTCGCGGCCGCGCGGGTCGCGTGGAGGGCGTCGTCGACGCGGTCCTTTCGCTCCTTCATCTCGATCTCAGTCATGCCGCCAACGTTGAGGATCGCCACGCCGCCGGTGAGCTTGGCGAGGCGCTCCTGGAGCTTCTCGCGGTCGTAGTCACTGGTGGCCTTCTCCGCCTGGGCCCGGATCTGCGAGGCGCGGGCCTCGATGTCCTTGGTCTTGCCGGCGCCCTGGACGATGACGGTCTCGTCCTTGTTGATGGTGACCTTCTTGGCGGAACCGAGCTCCTTGAGCTCGACGTCCTCGAGGTTGCGGCCGATGTCCTCGGCGAAGAAAGTGCCCGCGGTGAGGACCGCGATGTCACCCAGCATCGCCTTGCGTCGGTCGCCGAAGCCGGGGGCCTTGACGGCGCAGACGTTCAGCACGCCGCGGAGGCGGTTGACGACGAGCGCTGCGAGGGCCTCGTTCTCGACTTCCTCGGCGATGATGAGAAGTGGCTTGCCGGCCGTCGCCACCTTGTTGAGGAGCGGCAGAAGATCGGCGAGGTTGGAGATCTTCTTCTCGTAGATCAGGATGAGCGGGTTCTCGAGAATGCACTCGGCCCGCTTCGGATCGGTCATGAAGTAGGGCGAGAGGAAGCCCTTGTCGAAGGCCATGCCCTCGACGTAATCGAGAGAAGTCTCGCTCGTCTTGCCTTCCTCGACCTCGACGACGCCGTCGGCACCAACCTTGTCGATCGCCTCGGCGATGAGCTTGCCGATTTGCGCGTCGTGGTTGGCGGAGACGGTGGCGATCTTCTCGAAGTCAGACTTGCCCTTGCACTTCGTGGCCATCGCCGTGATGGCGTCGGCGGCCGCGTTGGCGGCGTTGGTGATGCCCCGCTGGATCGCGACGGCATTCGCACCGGCGGCGACGTGGCGGAGTCCGCCGTTGAAGATGGCTCCGGCGAGAACGGTGGCGGCGGTGGTGCCGTCGCCAGCGATGTCAGCGGTCTTCTTGGCGACCTGCTGGACCATCTTCGCGCCCATGTTCTCGAAGGCGTCGGGGAGATCGATTTCCTTGGCGACGGAAACGCCGTCCTTGGTGACGGAGGGGTTGCCCCAGCTCTTCTGGATGATGACGTTGTGGCCGGTCGGGCCCATCGTCACTGCAACGGCCTTGGTGAGCTTGTCGACGCCGCGCTTCAGCTCGACATGAGCTGCGACATCGAACTTCATCTGCTTGGTAGCCATGGTAGGTACTCGCTATTCGTGTTCTGTGGAAGGACGCAAGTCCTGACTTGCCTGTGCGAGGCGTGGGTCATCCGAGGATGACGCACGGGGACTGATGTGACATCAGGTCTCGATGAGGCCGAGGAGCTCGCTCTCCCGCATGATCACGTGCGGGACGTTCTTGATTTCGATTTCAGTGCCCGCGTACTTGCCGTAAACGACGGTGTCGCCCTTCTTGACGAGCGGCTTCTGACGCTCGCCGTTGTCCATGAGCTTGCCGGGGCCAACGGCCACGACCTTGCCCTGCATGGGGCGTTCCTTGGCGGACTCGGGAAGGAAGAGGCCCGAGGCGGTCTTGGTCTCGGGTTCGATGGGCTTGATGACAATGCGATCTTCGAGGGGACGAACGTTCATCGGAATGCTCCGGGTCGTGTGAGGTTTGGGTTCACCGCAGAGTCGCAGAGGTCGCGGAGGCGGGTAGGAGGTCGGTGTGGTGTTGCTTGTCCACACGCGCCTCGAGCGCCCCGCATCTCCGCCCTATCTCTCTCGGGTCGTCGCGTGCTCCGCGCCTCTGCGGTGAACGAGGCGAGGTACGACGCGGGACCGGTGAAGCGTCAGAAGCCCATGCCTCCCATGCCTCCCATGCCGCCCATGCCACCCATGCCGCCCATGCCGGGCATGCCACCCATGCCGCCGCCGCCATGATCGTGGTCGTGGCCGCCCTTCTCGTCCTTGGCCTTCGGGGCCTCGACGATGGTGCAATCACAGGTCAGGAGGAGCGAAGCGACGCTGGAGGCGTTCTGGAGGGCGGTGCGGTCGACCTTGGCCGGCGTGATGACGCCTTGCTTGACGAGATCACCGTACTCGAGCGTGAGGGCGTTGAAGCCCTCGTCGCCCTTCATGTCGCGCACCTTGGCGACGACGACGGTGCCCTTTTCGCCCGCGTTCTCGGCGATGGTGCGGAGCGGGACCTGAAGGGCCTCCTCGACCACATCGACGCCGTGCTTCTCATCGCCACGGAGCGAGTCGCGCACCTTGGCGAGGACCTTGATCGAACGGACGAAGCTCACGCCACCGCCCGCGAGGACTCCCTCGGCGTTGGCAGCGCGGGTCGCATGCAGGGCGTCCTCGACGCGGGCCTTCTTTTCCTTGAGCTCGGCCTCGGAGCCTGCCCCGACATTGATCTGGGCGACGCCGCCGGCGAGCTTGGCGAGCCGCTCCTGGAGCTTCTCGCGGTCGTAGTCGCTGTCGGTCCGCTCGATTTCAGTGCGGATCTGCTCGATCCGGCCCTTGATCGCGCTGGTCGAACCAGCGCCCTCGATGATCGTGCACTCGTCGGCGTTGATCTCGACCTTCTTCGCCTGACCGAGTTGCGAGATGGTCACCTTGTCGAGCTCAATGCCGAGGTCCTTCATGATCGGCGTGGCGCCGGTCAGGACCGCGATGTCCTCAAGCATCGCCTTGCGACGATCTCCGTAGCCCGGGGCCTTCACCGCGCAGACGTTGAGAACGCCGCGGAGCTTGTTGATGACGAGGGTCGAGAGGGCCTCGCCGGTGATGTCCTCGGCGATGATCAGAAGCGGCTTCTTCGAGTCCATCACCTTCTCAAGGAAGGGGACGAGCTTGGTGATCGAGTCGATCTTGTCCTCGTGGATGAGGACGAGGCACTTGGTGAACTCGACTGTCATCTCTTCAGTGTTGGTCACGAAGTTCGGGCTGAGATAGCCGCGATCGAACTGCATGCCTTCAACGACGTCGACGGTGGTCTCAAGACCCTTGCCCTCTTCGACCGTGATGACGCCATCCGGGCCGACCTTGTTGAAGGCATCGGCCATGATCTTGCCAACCGACACGTCGTTGTTCGCGCTGATGCTGGCGACCGCGGCGATGCCGCCATCGATCGACTTCACGGGGCGGGCCATCGAACGGATGTTCTCGACGACGGCGTCCACGCCCTTTCGCATGCCGCGGACGAGGGCATTGGCCTCGATCCCGGCAGCGAGACGCTTCGAGCCGGCCTTGAAGAGGGCCTCGGCGAGCACGGTTGCGGTGGTCGTACCGTCGCCGGCGTCGTCAGAGGTCTTGCTGGCGGCCTCCTTCACGAGCTTGGCGCCCATGTTCTCGACCTTGTTGCGGAGTTCGATCTCCTCAGCAACGGAAACGCCGTCCTTGGTCACGGTGGGCCCACCCCAACTCTTGTCCAGAACGGCGTTGCGGCCACGTGGGCCCAGGGTGCTCTTGACGGCAGCTGCGAGTTTCTCGACGCCGGCGAGCAGTGACTTTCGGGCGTCGGTGTCGAAGGCAAGTTCCTTCACGGCCATGAGTGAATCTCCGTTGAAGCGGCTGGACCGCACATTCGTGCCCCGCGGTTTGGACGCCCGTCTCCGCCCGGCTGGAGCGGAAGGGGAGCGGCCAATCGCAAGGAACGTCTGGGGTAGACGATTTGGGTAGGGCAATGAGACACGTCTGTCAGGTGGCCAGCCATCCGATTGGCCTAGGTGTTCGCCAAGCGAACGCAGGCCGACGAAGCGGATGAAGGGCCGGAGGTCAGCCGACCCCAGGGGAAGAGGTCAACCGAGTACGGACACCTGACAAGACCCCCACGCCCGGCACGAGTGCGAACGAGGGAGAGAGCCGCCTATCAAAACCCGCGCCAACCGAGATGGAACTTCAGAGGTCGGCTTGGGGGTCGGCTTTGAGTGGCTCGGTCCAGGTGAGTTTGGAATCCGGCGGGGTGGCTTGCTGGGGTCATCCGGGCCTGGGTCACGTGCAGCAAGCTGGCTTTGGGCTGACTTTGGGGGGCTGAATCTGGACAGGCACCCGACAGATGCGGAGGGGGGGGAATGAACCTTATTCGCTCGGACTCGCGCGACCTGAGGCAGCAATTCGGACAGCCACATCTGGATGTCATTGGGGTGTCACTGGGGTGTCATGGTGGTGTCATGGGACAGGCACCTTTGGAAATTGGACAGTCACAATCGCCAACCTGACCCAGTTGGACCCGGTTGGCCGACCATTCAGCGGGGGTCACCGTCGCGATGGCTCGCTTCGTCGGGCTACCTAGTCTCCTTTTGGCCAACCCGGATCCCGAGCGGTCGTCGCTCCATCGCCATCGCTTTGACGGGCCGATTCGATGCCTCAGCGGGCGGCTCGGCGACTGGCGCCCGCTCATGAACGGGTCCGGCACACCTCGACGACGCTGACACATGCGGTGCCCATCGCGGAGCTGCTGCCAAGGTGGCAGGCCGGAGCTGGACGTCCTTCGCGAACTCGCCCGCGACTAGGGCCCGGACGAGGCCCCAATCTCCGTTCCGACCCGGTTCACCAGCATCCGCTCCAGAAGCGGTTGCCAGCCCCACAGGCTCCGCCAGATCCACACGCCATTCACGGCCAGGTAGACAAAGCCAACATTGGTCATGGCCAAGCACACTGTCGCGATCAGTTTGAAGAAGTGAACCGCATCGGCCCCCAGCACCGCTCCGGTCGAATGCCCGAGGAGCACTGCTCCGACTCCAATCGCAATGGAAGCCATCAGTGGGCCGATTGCCTGTTGGGCATGGGCTGCATGCCGGTAGGCCCGACTTCGCTGGCCGAGGTGGCTGACGATCGGGCCAAGCCCCATCAGGGTTCCGATTGCTATCAATCCGGTCAGCGCCAAATGAACCAGTTCGGGCTGGAACCACGCTGCAAAGGCCCAGACCCCGAGGCCGATCGGAAGGAAGAGTCGCTGCTTTCCGGTCACTCCGCAGGTCAAAAGGAGGACGACAGCTGCCGAACAGGCGACGATCAGGGCGACCGGCGAGACCAATTCGAGGCGATCCGGAGCGGTCGGCGGGAAGAACTGAATCAACGAACTGTGCCAGCCCACCCGTGGGAGTTTGGAGAGGATCAATGCCGCTGCGGAGATGCTGGTCCCGATCGCTGCGCACGCCAAGGCCAGCGTGACCATCAAAAGAGAGGTCCCCGCCCATCGCGGCCGAGCGAGGGGCGGCAGCAGCGCGAGCTCTGGATCCACGCGGGCCGCGACGGTCTCGAGCACTTCAAGCCCGCACTCCGGGCATCGCGTATCCGCGGTCAGACCTCGAAGGTCGTAGCGACACCGCCTGCACGGCAGTGTGGTCGCGATACGAAACGCATGGAAGTCAGTCACGAGAAGCGCATTGCTATACTCCAGCCTGACTGCTGGACACAAGTGCCTTTCGCGACGGGTTTGCCATTTGGCGATTCCCTAAGCACCTTGACGACAACCGTTGGCGATTGCCGACCGCCATGGAACCTCGACATCTCAAGGGAACTGCGAAGGCGATCGGGTCGAATCGGCTGAAAGCCAACGCCACCGAAGGCCGTAGCCAAGGATGGCCGTAGGGCGGCCGCCCCAACCCTTGATGTCCCGGCGGTTCCTCCCCCAACGATTCGGCTGGGTGAGTTCCCCCAGCGTTTTGGAAGAGCCGCCTCAGGCATGCGTGAAGCCCTCGAACAACTGCGACGGAACATCACGTCCGTCTACATGGGCAACGTTCAGGCGGTCGACCGCCTCCTCGTCTGCCTTCTCGCTCGCGGACATGTACTGATTGAGGACGTCCCCGGCGTCGGCAAAACCGTCCTCGCCAACGCCCTTGCCCGAAGTGTCCGCTGCAGCTTCAGCCGTATCCAATGCACGCCGGATCTCCTCCCCTCCGACATCACCGGAGTCAGCGTTTTCCTGCGCGAGCGAGACAATGGCCATGTGAACGAGGGAGGTCGCTTCGAGTTCCGACGCGGACCGATCTTCGCCAATGTCGTCCTGGCCGATGAGATCAACCGCACCACGCCGCGCACCCAGTCGGCGCTTCTCGAGGCGATGAGCGAAGGCACCGTGTCGGCCGAAGGGCAGGTGCTTCAGTTGCCGCAGCCCTTCATCGTGGTCGCGACACAGAACCCCTACGAGTTCGAGGGCACTTACTTCCTGCCCGAGAACCAGCTCGACCGCTTCCTGATGCGGATCTCGCTGGGCTATCCGGCTCCGGATGACGAGAGCCGCATCCTTCAGAAGCAGCCGGCCCGCACCTCGCTCAAGGACCTTCAGCCGGTCATGACCGCCGAGGAAGTGACCACGGCCCAAACCGAAGTGGATCGAGTTCGCCTCGACCAGTCGCTGATCGACTACATCATCGCGCTCGCAGCCGCCACGCGCGAGCACGAAGACCTTCAGGTGGGCGTCAGCCCGCGCGGCTCGCTCGCCCTCGCCCAGGCCGCGAAGGCCACCGCGGTCCTCCGCGGCCGCGACTACTGCGAGCCGGAGGACGTCGTCCAGAACGTCCTCGCCGTCTGTTCGCACCGCGTCATCAGCAAGAGCTACCTCCACGCCGGCGACACCCAGACGACGCGCCGCATCATGCAGCGCGTCCTTGAAACGGTTCCGAGTCCGGCATGACCGAGGTCGGTCGAACAAGGCGGGCGGTCGTCCTCCTATCCGGCGGCATGGACTCGACGGTTTCACTCGCCGAGGCCCGAGCCGCGGGCTTCGACGCTCACGCCCTCAGCTTCGACTACGGCCAGCGCCATCGCGCCGAACTCGATGCCGCCGCGCGGGTAGCGAAGGCCTTGGGTGCGGCGCGGCACGTCATCGTTCGTCTGGACCTGCGGGCATTCGGCGGCTCGGCCCTGACCGCCGATATCGCCGTGCCGAAAGACCGGATCGGCCACGAGGCCTCTGCCACGGAGATTCCAGTCACCTACGTCCCGGCCCGCAACACCATCTTTCTCTCGGTCGCCCTCGGCTACGCGGAAACGGTCGGCGCGAGCGACCTCTTCATTGGCGTCAACGCCATCGACTACTCCGGCTATCCCGATTGTCGTCCCGAGTTCATCGAGGCCTTCGAACACATGGCCAACCTCGGCACGAAGATGGGCGCCGAAGGCACGCGCGTCCGCATCCACACTCCGCTTGCACGGCTGAGCAAACGTGAGATCGTCGAGCGTGGCGTGGCGTTAGGCGTCGACTTCGGCCTGACGCTTACCTGTTACGACCCGATCACGCGCGACGGCCACGCGACCCCGTGCGGCCATTGTGACGCGTGCATCCTGCGGGCCCAGGGCTTCGCCGCCGCAGGCGTGGCCGACCCTACTCCATCACGCCGAATCGATATCCCACGCCCTTGATGGTGTGGATGAGCGATGGCGTGAAGCCCCGATCGACCTTTCGGCGAAGTGCCGAGATGTAAACGTCCACGACGTTGGAGTTGGGTTCGAAGCTCAGATCCCAGACCTTCTCGCCGATCTGGGTGCGCGACAGAACCCGGTTGGGGCTGCGCATCAGGTACTCAAGCAGCGCGAACTCCTTGTTCGACAGGTCGATCTTGCGATCACCGCGCCGGGCGGTGCGGGCGTAGAGGTCGAGTTCGAGGTCATCGTGGCGAAGGTGCCTGGCCTCGGTCGCGTCGCCGCGCCGAAGAAGGGCCCGAACGCGTGCGACGAGCTCGTCGAACTCAAACGGCTTGGCGAGATAGTCGTCGGCGCCGGCGTTGAGTCCCTCAACCTTGTCGCCCGTGGAGCTCAGGGCCGAGAGAACGAGGATCTTCGTCTTGACACCGCGGCGCCTCAGGTTTCGACAGAGCTCGATGCCGTCGCGATCCGGCAACATGAGGTCAAGCAGGACCACGTCATAGGCCGCCGTGGTGATGAGATCCTCTGCCTCGTATCCGGAATGGCACATGTCCGCGGCAAAGCCGTGCTCGCGAAGCCCCGCCTGGAGGGCTTGGGCCATCCTCGGATTGTCCTCGATGATGAGTATGCGCATCGCAGCTAAGACTCTTGCATCCTCCCCCGGGGCGAGGTGCGAGCCGAGTATACGGCACGTGCCCAATGGAGCCAGTGACGGTTCGGCCGCATCCGAACGGAGCGAGCGCTGTAGGCTGCACTCATGAACCCGATGCTTGGTCTCAGTCTTTCGTTGTGCCTTTGGGTCAGCCCCGCCGTGACGGCCGGTGCCGTCGCGATCCCGCACGCGTCCGCCGTCGACGATGCGCCGACGACCGAACAATCGCTCGGGTATTACCGCATGCCGGCGATGCGCGGCCAGACGATTGTCTTCGTCGCGGAAGGCGACCTCTGGCGGGTCGGCACGGAAGGCGGAATCGCCTCGCGATTGACGTCGCATCCGGGCGAGGAACGCGATCCGTCGATCTCGCCAGACGGCACGATGGTCGCCTTCACGGCCACCTACGAGGGCCCGCGCGAGGTCTACACGATGCCCCTCAACGGCGGCCTGCCGACGCGTCGCACCTGGGACGCTGGCCGGGCCGGCATGACCGGCTGGATGCCCGATGGGACCCTCCTCTATGCAACCGATGCCCGCAGCGCTCTACCGGCGATCCGCGTCTGGCGTCACGATTGTGCGACCGACCAACGAACCGTCCTTCCGCTTGCCCAGTGCTCCGATGCGACCTTCATCGATGCGACGCACTTGGCGTTCACCCGACTGCAGTTCCAAGGCAGCCACACCGATCGCTATCAAGGTGGCACCGCTCAGCAGCTCTGGTCCTTCGACCTGCCGGCCGGGGCCTCGGGGACCGCGGACGAGGCCAAGCCGCTGACGGCTGACTACGACGGCACCAGCCGACGACCGCTGGCTTGGGGCGATCGAATCGTCTTCACCACCGACCGCAGCGGAAGGCTCAACCTCTGGTCGATGCGGCGTGACGGGACGGATCTGCGCCAGCACACCAAGCATGCTGACTTCGACATCGGCAGCTCGGCGATCGACGGTCAGCGCGTCGTCTACCAGTTGGGACCTGATCTCTGGGTGCATGACCTTGTGAAGGGCAGCGACGCGAAGCTCGAGGTGCGCCTCGCTTCCGACTTCGACCAGTTGCGCGAACGTTGGCTCAAGGACCCCGCAACGCAAGCCAACTCCGTCCATCTTTCGCCCGACGGCGATCGCATCGTGCTCACCATCCGCGGCCGTGTCTTCGTGGTGCCGGTCAAGCAGGGGCGCACCGTCGACGCCGACCGGCGCGGCGGCATCCGCTATCGCGAGGCCCGCTTCATGCCGGACGGGAGCACGCTGGTTGCCGTCTCCGACGAGAGCGGCGAGTTGGAGGTCGTCATGCTTCCCGCCAACGGCCTTGGCGAAGCTCAGCGGAAGACCACCGACAGCAACACCGTCCGTTGGCGGGCGATCCCATCGCCGGACGGCAAGCGGATCGCCCATACCGACAAGCGTCAGCGGTTGTGGGTCCTTGAGGTCGAGAGCGGCGTGAACACGCTGGTCGAAGAGAACGCCGTCGAGCAGATCGGCGACACCGCATGGTCGCACGACAGTCAGTGGCTCGCCTACGTTTCGCAGGCCGCGAACATGAACCAGCAGATTCGCCTTTGGCCGGTGGCGGGCGGACCAGCGCTCGTTGCCACATCGGATCGTTACGACAGCTACCGACCGCAGTGGAGCGTCGACGGCAAGTTCCTCTACTTCGTCTCGGACCGTAACTTTGAATCGCTCGTCGGAAGCCCGTGGGGGCCGCGTGCGCCGGAACCGTTCTTTGCCGAGACTGGTCGACTATTCGAGCTTGCTCTGAAGCCTGGAGCGCGTTCGCCCTTCCAGCCCGACGACGAGGTCTTCCGGGCCGAGGAGAAGCGTCGCAAGGAGCAGGAGAAGATCGAGAAGGAGAAGGAAAAGGACAAGCCGACCCCTCCTCCGGCGACGGACGGCAAGAGCGAATCGTTAGGTGACGGTCCAGCGAAGGTTGAGGCCGCGAAGCCCGAGGGATCGAAGGCCGACGCCGGCAAGGGCGCCGACAAGGCGCCAGCGAAGGTCGAGATCGAGGCCGAGGGACTCGCGACGCGACTCGAGCAGCTTCCGGTCAAGGCGACGAGTTTCGGTCGTTCGCCCCTGGTGGTGACCGACGACGCGATCTTCTGGATCGCCTTCACCCCCGATGCCCTCCCCGACGAGGACGCGCCTGGCGGCGGCAACCTGATGGGCCTGGCCATCGGCAACGAAAAGCCCGAGCCCAAGACCGTGCTCGCCGGCGTGCGGACGATGGAACTCTCGGCGGACCGCAAGAAGCTCCTCGTCCAGAAGGAGAAGTCGTGGTACGTCATCGACGCCAAGCCCGTGCCGGCGACGCTTGAGAAGGCCGGGATTGACCTCGGTGCCATTTCTCTTGCAATCACGCCGCAGCAGGAATGGCAGTCGATGATGGTCGACGCGTGGCGTCTCCTTCGCGACTACTTCTACGACCGCAAGATGCACGGCGTCCTCTGGAAGGAGACGCTCGCCAAGTACCGGCCGTGGGTGGATCGCGTGCGCAGCCGCGAGGAGTTGGCCGACGTGTTCCAGGAGATGACCGGCGAACTCTCTGCCCTTCACCACTTCGTGAATGGCGGCGACATGCGCGACGGCCAGGACAAGGTGGGCATCGCGACGCTTGGCGCTGAACTCGAGCGTGACGAATCGTTAGGCGGCTGGCGGGTCACCTCCATTCCGGAGAGCGACCCTGACGAGCCGACCATGCGATCTCCGCTCATCGCTCCCACGGTTCGCGTTGAGGTCGGCGATGTCGTCGTCGCCATCGACGGAACGCCGACGCTCTCGGTGCCGCACCCGTCGGTCCTCCTGCGCAACAAGGCCGGCCGACAGACACTCCTCAGCGTGCGTCCGAAGGGTTCCGCCGAGCCGCGCGAGGTGATCGTGCGACCGATGACGAGCCAAGCGGACGCGGCGTTGCGTTATCGAAGCTGGGAGGTGACCAGGCGACGCGAGGTCGAACGCCAATCCAACGGTGACATCGGCTACGTTCACCTGCGGGCCATGGGCGGCGAGGACATGGCCGATTTCGTGCGCGACTTCTATCCGGTCTTCAACCGGCGCGGACTCATCATCGACGTTCGTCACAACCGCGGCGGCAACATCGACAGTTGGGTCCTCAGCCGCCTGATGCGAAAGGCATGGATGTACTGGAACCAGCACGCGGGCCGGGCCCCGAACTGGAACATGCAGTACGCCTTCCGCGGGCACATGGTCGTCCTCTGCAACGAGCGAACAGCCTCCGACGGCGAGGCCTTCAGCGAGGGCTTCCGTCGGCTGGGCCTGGGTAAGGTCATGGGCATGCGGACCTGGGGCGGCGAGATCTGGCTCAGTTCGAGCAACACGCTCGTGGATGGCGGGCTCGTCTCGGCTGGCGAGTATGGCGTTTTCGACGACGACGGTGTCTGGCTCATTGAGGGCCGCGGCGTCGAACCGGACGTCGTGATCGACAACCTCCCGCACGCCACCTTCAACGGCGAGGACGCCCAACTGAAGGCGGCGATCGAGCACCTGCAGCAGCTCATCAAGAACGATCCGCGGGACATTCCGCCGGTGCCACCCACGCCGCTCAAGGCCGCTGGAGGCTGAACGAGCGGACGTAAGACCGATCGCGTCGATACCCTGTTCGCGTGCGACGAACCGTTCGGATCCTGATCACCGCCACGGCCTGGTGGGCCGCAGGCGGGATGATCGTCCTGCTCTTGGCGGCAGGGCGCGATCTCGTGCCCGACGAGCCCCTTCCGTTCTCGCGGAAGATCGACCTGTCCAAAGACATCAGTTGGATGAATCTCCACCTGCCGATCGCGGTGCACGAGGCGGTATCAATGGACGAACCGGATACCGGTTGGCGGATGAACGGGCGGCAGTTGCTCACCGCGAGAATCGGCGAGGAGCGGGCGACCTTTGAGCTGTGGCGCACACTCGGTGACGGCACGATCGAGCGCGATCGGGCTGAAACGACCATCGTGGTCGAGCGCGTCCGCCGGGGGTGGCCGATTCTCTGTATCGAAGGGGCCACCTGGGTACCAGGGCGGCACGAGGCGATCCAGGACCGACTTGTGCGGGTCGACTCACCAAGCGGACGGTCGACGCTCGTCCCGCTCGGGATCCAGCCGCTGCCATTTCTCGCAGATGCGGCGATCATCGCCCTGACACTGGCGACACTCGCGCTCACGCCGCGCTTCGCTGAGCGCATCGCCCGTCGGCGCCGCGGTGTCTGCCCGTCGTGCGCCCACCCCCTGCGCGGCGCGACCCGCTGCCCCGAGTGTGGAGCGTCCTTGTCATGATTCATGTCAGGGCGTCGTGGATGGTCGCGTTCCTCCTGTCGGTGCTCGTGACCTGCGCGCTGGCGGCGGTTGGCGTCATGAACGGACCGTCAGGATCGCTCGGGTTTCTCACCGCCGGGCCCGACGATGAGGCATGGATTGTCGAGACCATGCCCGAGACATTCGCCCGGCGCGGCCGGGAGATCGGGGTCGCCCGATGGACACCGGATGGGGCGCTGGGGGACAGTTCGGCATGGTCCGACGAGCGGACCTTCACCCTGGGGCCGATGTCGGCGGGCGGGGGATTCCTCGACCCGGAGGAAGTGGTGTCCTGCTGGCGACTCCGGGTTGGTTGGCCGTTGCGCTCGTTTGAGATGTCCTACTGGTCGCGGGGCACGGTGCGAGTCGAGGTCGATCGGTTTCCGGCGTTCTTCGGTGCCGGGTTCGGTGGCGTCCCGATAGGCATTCGCCCGGCCCAGTTGCTCGGAAACCTCGCTTTTCTGACGGTGGCGTTCGGAATCGGGCTGACGGTGCTTGGTGAATGGCGACAGCGCTGGCGGCGACGGGCCGGAGCCTGCATCGAATGCGGCCACCTTCTTGCTGGCGCGACGCGATGTCCGGAGTGCGGAGCGATGATCGAAGGCCCTCGCGAGTCTTGACGTAGAATCGCCGTTTCGCTTCAAGGCGCACTCATGGCCAACGCATCGCAGAAGATCCAGAATCCAAAGGGCACCCGCGACTTCTACCCCGTCGAGATGGCCGCCCGGCGGCACGTCGAGTCAGCGTGGCGCTCGGCGTCGATCGACTGCGGTTTCGACGAGATCGACGGCCCGACGTTCGAGCACCTTGAGCTCTACACGATCAAGAGCGGCGAGGGCATCGTCAACGAGCTCTTCTCCTTCACCCGCGCTGGCGGCGAGTCGACCTACGCGCTGCGGCCGGAGTTCACCCCGACCCTTGCCCGCATGGTCGCGGCCAAGGGCGCTCAGCTCCCGATGCCGATCAAGTGGTTCTGCATGCCGAGCATGTTCCGCGCCGAGCGCCCGCAGCGTGGTCGGCTGCGCGAGTTCCAGCAGTGGAACGTCGACCTGATCGGTGTCGACGGCGCGGCGGCCGATGTGGAGGTCATTTCGGTGGCGGTGCTGGCGCTCGAGCGTCTGGGACTCAAGCCGACGGATGTGCAGGTGCGGATCAGTCATCGCGTGGCGATGGGCAGCCTGCTTAGGCGGCTCGGCGTTTCCGATGAGGGCGTCGGTCCGGCGTTTGAACTGCTCGATCGTCGCGACAAGCTTCCGGCCGAGGAGTTTGCCAAGCGGGCGGCGGGGCTTGGCCTGTCGCCCGAGGCCACCGATCGCTTCGATCGCGTTGCCCGTACGAAGCTGCCGGTGTCGAGTTCCGTCGCCGACCTGACCGCCGCGGTCGAGGCCCAGGACTCGGACATCGAGGCCCTCGCTTCCCTTCGCGAACGACTCACCTCCGTCGGTCTGGCCGAGTGGTGCTCGTGGGACCTCGGCATCGTCCGCGGACTCGCCTATTACACGGGCACCGTCTTCGAGATCCACGAGGCGACCGGCGCCGAGCGTGCCGTCGCGGGCGGCGGTCGTTACGACTCGCTCGTTGAACTCTTCGGGGGTCCGAAGATGCCCGCGTGCGGCTTTGGCATGGGCGATGTCGTCTTGTCGCTGGTCCTGGCCGACCGCGGACTTCTCAAGGCCGAGGAACTGCTACCGCGTCCGGACGCGTTCCTTCTCAGTAACGGCAGCGAGATCGCCGAACGAACGCTACCCGAGGTTCTCGGCTCGCTGCGCCGCGCCGGCGTGCACGCCCGCCAGAGCTACAAGCAAACCCGGAACATCGGCAAGCTGCTCTCCGACGCCGCGAAGGTGCGGGCCCGCTTCGCCGTGATCCTCGACGACAAGCTCAACGACGGCCTCGTCACCCTCAAGGACCTCGCCGGCGGAACCCAGTCCGACATACGACTGGACGACCTGTGCGGACTGCTCCGGCAGGCTCGATAAGCGTGCGCTTGCCCAGAGCGCACGGTCAACCATGGCAGACAGGCCGGACGGAAAGCACGCCCTGAATTGACGACCGCATCACGTCGATGACGAGCCGTACCGGATCCTCGTTGGTGAGGATCTCGTTTTACGGCGCGGAGGCGGCATGGTGTTCTCAATGTTCTCCAAGCAGGCCTCACCGATCCTTGCCGACTTCGGCAGCGCGTCGGTGAAGTTGCTCCAAGTCTCGTCCGGCGAGAAACCTACGGCCACCGCGGCCGCGGAGCTCATGCTCCCGGATGACCTGCGCGGACAGACCATTGAGCGCAAGTTCGAGTACTTCGCCAAGGAACTTCCCAAGGTCATCAGCGAGAACGGGTTCAAGGGCAAGCGCGTCGTCGTCAGTCCGATGAGCGGCCAGATGCTCGTTCAACACATGCAGATCGGCAGTGGTGAATCGCCGGTCGACGCGATTAGGGCCCAGCTCGCCGCCCAGCTCAACATCGACACCTCGGGAGTCGTCATCCGTAGCGAGCCGATGCATGACACGCCCAACGCCGGCGGCAAGTCGGAGCACATTGCCTTTGCGATCGCCCGCGACGATGTCATGCGCTACGTCGACCTTTTCAAGCGGATGCGCATGCAGGTCGTTGCCGTGCACAACGAAGTGCAGGCGATGCTCCACGCCTTCGACCACATCAACCGCCGTAACGGCGATGAGAACGTCTCGACGCTCTACGTTGACCTCGGTTGGGGTTCGACCAAAGTCGCGATCGGCCACGGCACCCGACTCGTCTTCGCCAAGTGCATCGCGATCGGCGGCCGTCACTTCGACCAGACCGTGGCTCAGATGTTCAAGTGTGACCTGACGGCCGCCCGCATGCGCCGCATGTCCGAGGACCTCCTGCCGCTGCGACAGGCGCCTGCCCAAACGCAACAGAAGCAGTCTTCGAGCGAGGGCGGCCTCGCCATCCTCAGCGCTGGCATGGCCCAGGCCCAAGCCGATGCGCGGCTCGAGTCGGTCCACGCCGAGGTGGCTCTTGAGGACGATCGCCGCGACATCAGCGCCGAACCGAAGGCCCTCGGCCAGTCGGTGCCGACCACCGGAAGCCAGCCGCAAGCATCGGGCGACTATGGCGAGCTCCTTGAGAGCCTCGCCGACGAGCTCTCGATGTGCGTGCGCTATCACACCGCCTGCTTCCCCGGTCGGGCCATCGATCGGGTCGTTTTCCTCGGCGGAGAGGCCCGACAGATCGGCCTCTGCCAGTTCCTTGCCGAGTCGCTGCACACCGCGGCCAAGTCGGGCGATCCGCTCTCGCGGCTCCTCGGCCCGACCCCGCCAGCGGGATTGCCCGATTCGGGCCTCTCGCATCCCTCATGGGCCGTCGTTTGCGGCCTTGCGTCGGCCCCCCTTGATCTCTGATTGAACCGGTACGAGGACAGAGGACTCGCATGAGCACCAACAACAGCTTTCTTCCAGAGGACTACATCGTGCAGGCCGCCGAGCGGCGCACGAACCTCGTCAGCCTTGTGCTGTTCGGGGTGGTAATGACCGCCGTCTTCGGCGCGTTCCTCGTCACCAACCAGCAGTGGACGCAAGTTCGGCGCGAGCAGATTCGCGTGCACGGCGAAACCGAACGGGCCGCCGACGACATCCGCAAGATGCAGGAGTTGGACAAGAAGCGGGTGCTCATGGTCGACAAGGCCAACCTCGCGATGACCCTCATCGAGCCCGTGCCGCGTTCCGTGCTGTTGGCCCTCCTGGTCAACGCCATGCCCGAACGGCTGAGCTTGCTCGACTTCGACCTGAAGAGCCAGGAGATCAAGGCTCCGAAGCGCAAGGACGAGAAGGACGGCGACGGCAAGAAGGCGGCCAGCGCGCCGGCCGTGGCCAACCGAGGCAAGACCAAGTCCGAGGCCGATCGCTCCGCAAGCAAGGACAGCAAGGGCGAGCCCGAGCCGCCGAAGCAGGAGCCGGTCAAGTACCTCATCGCGATCTCCATGACCGGCGTCGCCCCGACCGACCTCGACGTCTCCCGCTACATGAACGCGCTCTCTGCCATCTCGGTCTTCAAGGGCGTCCGCCTCGAGACGACCGAGGAGAAGGAAGTCGACGGCATGATCGTGCGGCAGTTCAAGATCTCGATGCGCATCGAGCCGGACGCGGATCTTCGCGAGCTCGGCAAGGTGGTCCCGCTGAACGCAGATCCGATGGGCGAGACGGTCCGTTTCACGCCGTCGACCCAGGCCAGCGTGACCGAACAGGAGCCGGGACCTGAAGAGATGCCGAGCGCCCCTGAAGGAGTGGCCGGCGAGGAGGGCAACCGATGAACCAGTTTCGTTTCGGCATGCGCGAATTGATCTTCATGGGCGTCCTTCTGGCCGTTCCGATCGCGAGCTACTTCTTCGTCTTCTCGCCGCGAAACGGGCAGATCCGCTCGGCGAAGTCGGAGATCTCACAGAAGGAAACCCGCCTGGCCGAGCTTCGGAAGCTCACCTCGCGCATTCCCGATCTCGACAAGGAGATCGTGCAGTGGGCGGACTCGATCCGTCGTCTTGAGGAGAAGCTCCCCGATCAGGAGGGCGTCGATGCCATCCTCGGGCAGATCACCCAGATCGCCCAGGACAACAAGCTGCTCGTCCGTTCGATCAAGGGCGAGAAGGCGGTCCCGGCCGCGATGGCCATGGAGCTGCCTCTGCGCACGACCGTCGAGGGCGACTTCCGCGGCTTCTACAAGTTCCTGCTGGGCATCGAATCGCTGCCCCGCATCACCCGAATTCACCAACTCAAGATGAGTCGGCTCGAGCCCTCGCGCGGCGACGACAAGCCAGCGGAGCCGGGCACCATGAAGGCGGAGTTCGTGCTGAGCATCTACTTCGATGCCGGCGATCAGCCCCAGTTCGAGACGATTGGAGGGAAGCGTGACACCCAAACGCGCAAGCGAAGCTAACAAGCCGGCCGACGAGAACGAGATCGCGGAGACCACGACCAGTTCGCTGGACGGTTCGGCGGACGGTTCGATGGATGGCGCCCTCACCGGGGCCTCAGCCCGCGTGCGCCGAAGGATCAACTCCGGCACGCTCATCCTTGCCGGCGTCGTCATCGCCTCGGGCGCAAGCCTCTGGACGATGCGGGCCATCGATCGCGCCGCGGCAAGCGGCCCGAAGACAAGCAAGGAGATCGAGGAACTCGTCAGCAAGGCACTTGGACCGAAGACCGGCGAAGCCGCCGCGCCCGAGAAGCCCGAGGTCTTCGTGAACCGTACGCAACCGCCGACGGATCTTCAGGTCCCCGCCGAAGACGTTCAGAAGAACCCGTTCGTCGTCTACCAGCCCGAGGCGAAGCCGGCAACGTCACCTGAATCGATCCCCGTCAAGGAAGCGCCAAAGGCAGACCCGATCATTGCATGGCAGGAGAAGGTCGACGCCGCAGCGGCGGCGATCCGACTCCAGTCGACGCTCTCGAGCACGAATGAGAAGGGGGCCGTCGGCCTGGCCAACATCAACGGCCACATGATGCGGATCGGTGAGATCTTCGGCGTCGAGGGCAGCGACATCGAGTTCAGCCTCGAGGCAGTCGAGCGCGACGCGATCACCGTGCGCGCCTACAGCGCCGAGCTGAAGCACGAGCGGCTGGTCACGGTCAATGTCATCAAGCGCTTCTGAGTCGGGCAACGAGGGGAGCCGTCATGGGATTCAACTGGGACGAACTGCTCAAGGGTCTCGGGCAGCCACGCAAGGACGCGCCGAAGGAGATCGTGCCAGACACGACCGCTCCTGCGGGGGCGCCGCAGCGCAGCCAGAAAGCTGACCAAAAGACTGACCAGCCATCCCAGCCACCCATGCAGCGCCCGAATCTGGGACCGCCCTCCGGTCCCGGAAGCGCCGGCGGATCCGACGACGAGTCGCCGGTTCCGCCGCCGATCACTCGGCCGCGGGCTCCCATCTCGCCGTCGATGGACTCGCCGCGGCCGCCGGACCTCAATGGTCAGGGCTTCGGTGAGGAGACCGACACGTCGCTCGCCGCCGCCAATGCGCCAGCCGCCCGCTCGCGTCCCGACGACGCGATGAGCGACGTCTACACGCCGGCCAAGCGCGGTGCGGCCGGTGACCTCGGTTCGATCCTCCTCGAGCGAGGCGTCATTGATCAGGAGCGCCTTTCGAGCGCCCAGCGCATTCTCAAGCAGACCCCTGGCAAGAAGCTCTCGCAGCTTCTCATGGAGTCAGGGATCGACGAAGCCAAAGTGCAGGCGGTCGTCGCCGAACTGGCACGGCTCCCCTTCGAACGGGTCGACCTGAAGGCGACCGAGCCGGTTGAGTCGCGTGCCTTCCAGCGGCTCGGCCAGGAGTTCTGCCGACAGAACCTCGTCCTTCCGCTCCGGATGGACGGACACCGCGTCGTGATCGGCAGCACCAGCCCCGACGACGTCTTCCTGCTCGACGATGTGAAGCGCCGACTTGGCGTGCCCGCGGTCAAACACGTTCTGATCACCGCCGGTGATGTCAACGCCTACATCCAGTCCAAGACCGAGGCCTCGGCGACCGAGGTCGACATTGACGAGATCCTCGCCAACGTCGACGAGGACGACGTCGAGGTCGAGGAAGAGGAGAAGGTCAACGACAACGTCGAGGCTGACGCCGAAAGTTCGCCGGTCGTTCGCTATGTCAATCACATCATCCAGACGGCCCTGAAGGAAGGGGCGTCAGATATCCATATCGAGCCCGACGACAAGGTGCTCAAGGTGCGCTTCCGTATTGACGGCGTCCTCTTCGAATCGATGACGCCGCCGCGAAAGATGCACGCCGCGCTGACCAGCCGCATCAAGATCATGGCCAACCTCGACATCGCCGAACGGCGACTGCCGCAGGACGGCCGCATCCGCGTCACGGTGCTGGGCCGCAAGATCGACCTCCGCGTCTCGACCGTGCCGACGAGCAAGGGCGAGAAGACGGTTATGCGTATCCTCGACAACCGTTCGATCTCGGTGTCGCTCGATGATCTCGGCTTCGGCGAGGACACGCTCACGATCTGGAAGAACCAGATCGACATGCCCCACGGCATCATCCTCGTCACGGGCCCGACCGGCAGCGGCAAGACGACGACGCTCTACTCTTCCATCCGCCAGATGGACACGCGTCGGATGAACATCTCGACGGTCGAGGACCCGGTCGAATACAACCTCGCCGGCATCACCCAGATCCAGACGCACGAGAAGATCGGGATGACCTTCGCCCGTGCCCTGAAGGCCCTCCTGCGTCAGGACCCCGACGTGGTCATGGTCGGCGAGATTCGAGACCAGGAGACGGCGAACACCGCCATTCAGGCGGCGCTCACCGGCCACTTGGTGCTTTCGACCCTGCACACCAACGACGCCCCCAGTTCCATCACGCGACTCATCAACATCGGCATCGAACCCTTCCTGGTCGGCGCCGCGATGAACGGCGTGCTCGCCCAGCGACTTGTCCGCAAGGTTTGCAAGCACTGCGCCCGTGAGGAGCCAGTGCCGGACGACATGAAGGACTTCCTCGTCATGCACGGCATCGACGGCGAGCGAATTGTTATGCCAAAGGGATGCTCGAACTGCCGCGAGACCGGCTACTCCGGACGTCTGGGCATCTACGAACTTCTCGTCCTCGACGACTTCCTGCGCGACCGGGTTGCCGCCAGCCCCAACGTCACCGAGTTCCGCCGCACCTGCGTCGAGCGAGGCATGGTCTCGCTTCGCCAGGACGGCTTCGAAAAGGTGAAGCAGGGACGCACGACGGTCGAGGAAGTCCTGCGCGTGACCGAAGCGACTATTTAGGGCGCTCCGTAACCGCCGCCGCACCCTCGGCGACTGACCCGAATTGAAACGCCGCCCGCCTGCGGGTTCGCAGGCGGGCGGCTTCGTTGACGCATCACCGAGCTGTCAGCGTCTCATCAACGCTCGCTGCCGGTTGCGGTCGCCTTGCCGGTCGGAGCGGAGGATCGCGTGAAGGCGATCTCCATCATCTTGAATTCCTTGCCGGTCTTCGGGTGCGGGCCGAACATTTCGAGCGTCATCGAGTTCGGACCAGTGAAGGTCTCCACCTCGCGCATGACGGCGGGCTTCTTGGTGATCGGGCAGTGGAAATTGAAGTTCCAGGTGAGCACCTTGCCGTCGGCGGAAAGGGTGCCCGTGCCCTGCATCATGCCGGTACCCATGTTGTCGATCCACGTCGACTGGAAGGACTTCGAGACGTTGTCGAAGCCGTTGAGGCCCATGCCCTTGAACGGCCCCATGCCGGGCATGTCGCCGTCGATCTCGGCCTTGGTGAACTTGCCGTCCATTAGGGCAGTGATGGTGGAAGTGCATGTGCCGGTGCTCGGCGCCGAATCCGGGTCCATCCATGACTTCGTCGTGCCGGTCCACGTGCCGACGCCCTTCATCAGGTGCTCGTGCATTGGGCCCGGGGTAGCAGCTGCCATGTAGGCCTGCATCTCCTCCATGGTCATGCCCGGAGGAAGTTGCATTTCGGCGGGCGGAGCAGCCTTTGTGTCCGCCGGCTTGGCGGAGTTCTGGGCGGCGGCGAGCGAGACGGCGACGGCGGCGGTAACAGCGAGCGAACCAATGATCGTGCGCTTCATGAGTGAGTCCTTGGCGGGTTGTCCGAAGGTCCGCGCCAACATCGGCGCGGTTCCCTGTGCGGGATGCATGCTATCGGGATAGGGTACTTGCCGACGATGGACTTTCCGAGTTCAAGTGGCGCACTCGCACAACAGACCAGCGCGTGATCGCCCCCGCGCCGCCCACCACGATCTCCTGCTCGTCGGGGCGAATCGCCATCGCCCTGATCGAGGTGAGCGCAGGTGCGCGAAGCGTCAGCAGCTCCGACCGACCGGGCCAATCCCAGACCTTCACATCCAGAAAGAGCGATGCGCTCACCATGCGCGTGCCATTCGACATGAAGGCGATTCGCGTCGGCGATTGGCCGTGTCCCAAGAGACTGTCCATCGTGCGGCCATCCTCGGCATTCAGGACCACCATCCGCTGATCGCGTCCGCCGCTGACGAGTTCGCGACCCGAAGGATGGATCGCCAACGCCGAGACCGAATCGTCATGCACGGTACGGATCCAGCGCCGCACGTTGGTTGCAACGTCGAGTCGAGCGACCGAGCGATCCACCGACCCGCTGTAGACCGCGTTACCGTCGGGCGAGAACGTCACCGCGGTGACATCCGCGCCGTGGCCGCCGCCGCCCGCCGGAAGCGACGCGATCACCGTGCCGGCCCGCTCCCCGTCGAGCGACCAGACGCGCACCGCATGATCGGCCGAACCTGTGCAGAGTAGGCGACCATCGGGCGAGAAGGCCAGCGACGCGACGCGCCGCGTGGTCGAATGTGAGTCGCCAAGGTCGCCGGTGTTCTCAAGCGTGAGGAGCGTCTCCTTCATCGCGGCATCCAAGATCAGGACGGACGTTGGTCCACTCGCGATTGCCAGTCGCGTGCCGTCGGGCGAGAACGCTGCGGCGCTGCAACCCAGGCCTGGCGTGTCGCGCGTCGCGATCGTCTCCCAGGTCTCGGCATCGAGAAGAAGGACAAGTCCGCGCTCGTTGCCGGCGATGAGTCGTCGCGAGTCGGGTGAGTACGCGACGGTTGGAACGAGTGGGCGCCATCGCTCGCCGAACTGCTTCGTTGACGCGTCATCATCCGCCAGCGACCAGACGCGTGCCGTGCGATCGCTCGAGGCGCTGACGGCGAAGGTGCCGTCGCGGGCGATGGCGATCGCATGCACCGCCTCGGAATGACCTGGGAGAATGCGCCGCGGCGCGAAGGTCGCGAGATCCCAGAGAATCATGCTCTGGTCGACACCGCCACTCAGCAGGCCTTGGCCATCAGGCGTCACGCCGAGCGCCTGGACCGTGCGTCGGTGCCCCGTCAACTTGCGGCGGACTTCGCCCGACTCCGGATCCCACAGCCGCACGACGCCTTCGGTGTCGCCAGCGATCAGCCGCGTCGCGTCTGGCGTCCACGCCATCGAATAGACCCACGAGGGGCCTTGCAGCGAGCGAAGGATGCTCCCATCGAGGGTCGAGTGGATTGCGATCGTGCCCTCATGAGCGATGGCCAGCCGCTTGCCCTGCGGATCGAAAGCGATCGATCGGATTGCCCCCGGGTCGGCGGCCGAGAAGCGCTCGCGTGCATCGGCGATCTGCCACACGCGGCAGCCGCGCTCGCCGGCATAGGCAAGAAGCGTTCCGTCGGGGCTGATCGAGACGCAACTCACGCCGCCGCTGATCAGGGGGAACTCCTGCGGCAGCGCCGTCAGACGCAGGTCGCCGTCGCGATCGATGCCGTACAGCCGGATCGGCATCTGCATGCTGCCCACCGCAAGGAGCGACCCGTCGCGACTGATGTCGATCGCAAAGACCCCGCGCTCGAAGGTCATTGGCTCGGCGGCCGGCGTCCCCTCGCGATGCCAGAATCGCAGCGAGCCGGTGATGTCACCCGATGCGATCAAGTCCATCGTCGGACTGCACGCGACGGTCAACACGCGCGACCGATGGGTCTCGAAGGTGGTCAACGCCGGTCGCGACTGACGATCGAGATAGGTCCACTCCCAGCCGCGCAACCGCTCCGGAACATCGCCAATGTGCTGTCGCACGCGGCCGATCTCGCCCGCTTCCAGCGCCGCCCCGGCAAGGGCGATCGTCGCCACGTAGCTGTGCCGGATCGCCGCGTCCCGTTCCTGTCGGGCGATCGATTCGGCCTTCCGCCGTTCGACGAGTTCCGAACTCGCCACCAGGGCGAATCGGACGCTCACCGCCGTCGCGATCGCCATCGACAGGAGCACCACACTCGCGGCAATCGCCAGTGCCCGATGCCGCTGGGCGAAGAGCTTCGCATGATGCGTCCAGCGGGCGGGCCGGGCCTCGATGGGGCGCCTGTCGCGGAGGCGATGAAGGTCGTCGATCAGGGCTGCGACGGATTGGTAGCGGCGATCGGGGTTCTTCTCAAGCGCGGTCAGGACGATGGTCTCAAGGTCAACCGGCGTGGATGGGATGATTCGCCGCAACGGCGGCGGCGCCTGCGACCTGATCGTGCGCAGCGCCGATTCCAGCGAGAGTTCCTGCACCGCCAGCGGTTGCGTTCCCGAGACGAGCTCGTGAAGGACAACGCCGAGTGAGTAGACGTCGCTACGCACGTCCGCGGCATCGCCCGTGCATTGCTCGGGACTCATGTAGGCAAGCGTTCCGATCGGAATTCCCGCCGCAGTGAGGGTGACGCGTGAGTCGTCGGGACCTAGCAGTCGGGCGATCCCAAAGTCGATGACCTTCACGCGCCCATCGCGACCGACGAGAAGATTCGTCGGCTTGAGGTCGCGATGGATGACGCCCTTGAGATGTCCGTGGTGGACCGCCTCGCAGGCCTCGACGAAGAGGGCAAGGAGGTCGTTCAGCGGGAGCGATCGCTCACGGGCGTAGGTGGCGATCGACGCGCCGTCTTCGACGTACTCCATCGCGATCCACGCGACGCCGGTAGTGCCGTCGACGCCAGCCTCAAGCACGGTCGCGATCGACGGATGCTGCATGCGGGCGAGGGCCCGGCTCTCCGCGTCGAAACGCCGGCGGGCCGAAGGAGAGAATGCGCCGGGTGTCACCTTCACCGCGACGATGCGCTCCGGCGAACGCTGCCGCGCCCGATAGACGACGCCCATGCCGCCGCGGCCGAGTTCGTCGAGGATCTCGAATCCGCCGAGGAATCGCCCGACGAGGGTGATCTCCTCAGTCAGCGTCTCGCGGGCGGAGGCGATGGCGGGCGTGTCGAGGAATCCGGCCGAGCTCGCCGCTGCGGCGAGAAGCGACTCCACCTCACGACGCAGCTCGGCGTCGTCGGTGCACTCGCGACGGAGCAGGGCATCGCGATCGGCGGATGGTAGGTCCAACAGCTCCGCCAAGAGGCGCTGGGCCCGGCGCTGTCGCTCAAGATCCATCGGCCTGTCCCGGGCGTGCGGGCTGTCCATCGCCAAGCTCGCGATAGAGCCACGCCCGTGCCGCGGCCCACTCGCGGTCGATGGTGCGCTTGGGAATCGCGAGCACCTCCGAGACCTGCTCGCAAGTGAGTCCACCGAAGAAGCGAAGTTCGACGATGCGGGCCTGCGTCGCATCGATCACGGCGAGCTTCTGAAGCGCCTCCTCGAGGCCTAACAAGTCGACATCGCGTTCGCGTGAGGGCGTGTCGACATTCTCAAGCGTCACTCGATCGCGATCTCCGCCGCGCTTCGCCGTATCGCGGCCGCGGGCGTGATCGACCAGGACACGTCGCATCGCTTGCGCTGCCAGCCCAAGAGCCTGAGCCGGGTTGTCCCAGCGGACATCTCGCTGTTGGAGGAGCTTGAGATAGGCCTCGTGGACCAGCGCGGTCGGCTGAAGCGTGTGTCCCGCGTCTTCGGCCCTCAATTGTCGTTCGGCGATGGCCCTCAGATCCTGGTAGAGCCGGTCGACAACGGCGGCCAGCGCCTCGGGCGCGCCGGGCGTGGGCCGGCGATCCGCGGCGGCGGGGGTGTCGTCCGGAGTATGCGCTTCGCCCATCGGTCTCGCATCGTACTGGCGGTCGTCTGGCGTACGAAGCCAAAACCGTTAGCTAAAGGCTGCCGCGGCCATCACGACGAGCATCACGCCCGCGACCACCGTCTTGAGGACCACGCCCATGAGTCGCCCGGCCACGGCGCCGGCCGCGGGCTTGGCGGTCTCTCGAAGGGTCTTCCCGCCCACGCTGAGTTCACCAACAATCGCGCCGATCGCCGCACCGATCAGGGCCCCGAGAAGGGAACCTATGACCGGCAAGAAGGCGAGCACGAACGTGCCGATGATCGCACCCAACAGGCTACCGACGATGGCCCCGGTCATGCCCCGTTTCGAGGCCCCGCCGGTTTTGGCGCCGACGGCCGAGGCGCCGACTTCGAAGAGCTCCGCGACCAGGGCAAGGCCCGCGATGGTCCCGATCGAGCCCCACCCGAAGATCGTCTCGCTGCCGATCGGTACGAACGTCTCGAAGAGATGGGTTGCTACCACGACGAGCAGGATGATCCAGGTACCCGGAAGGCTCGCAAGCTGCAAGAGCACCGCCACGCCGCCGAGAAGGAGGAGCGAGGCGGCGAGGATGAGTTGGAGCCAGGTCATGGAAAGAGCGGCGCTGGGACGGAAGCGTCCATCGGCATTGGGATTCGCCGTCATTTCGTTTCTAGTGGGAAGAGAGCCTAGCCGCCGTCGCTATTGGACTCTATGCGGAGTACCCATCCCGTCAAAGCGAGGCTCAGGTGCCAACGCGATTCTCCGCCATCGCTCCATGACACGCGCAGGATGCCGGCCTCGTCGGAAGCGGTGCCGCTGCGAAGGGGCTCCACGCGGCCCCGGCCGTCGCTCAAGTCGCATGGCTCAGCAAGGCGTAGGTAACGAGCTCGATGATCGCCGATCCGTTCGATTGGAAGCTCACTCTTCGGAGGCGCCCGATCCGGTCGGGTCGGGCAGCGCCAGGTTGGGACGGCCCGCTCATCATCAGCTCGCACTCGCGCGTCAGGGGCAAGCAGCAGATCCACGTGGGAGGTGCCATCCGGCACGCTGTGCAGGAGAAGTGCGATGCGCCGGTTCACGCCGACAAGCGTAGCCCGGATTGGCAGGGCTTCGGCCGCGGCCCGCACCGGCAGATGGAAGGCACTTCCCGTATCATCGTCGCCGCTCTTCGCGAGCCTCGCCGGAGTCCCGGCTCGGGTCCGCGTTGGGGGTGCCTGCCATGCCCACGACCCATTTACGCTCCTCGCTCCGGCCGTTCGCGTCGCTCTCGCTTCTCGTCGCCACCGCCTTCCTCGGCTGCGCCGGTTGCGGTGGATCACGGGCCGTTCACGTCGCCCGCGCCGAAGGGGATTTCCACTACCAGTGGGGTCGCTACGAGGAGGCCGCGCCGGCCTATCTCGAGATCATCGATCGCTACCCGGGTGACTGGGAAGCGGAGTATCGATACGGGATGTGCCTCGTGCACCTCGGTCGCGAGAAGGAAGCCCGCACCCACATCGAGACCGCGGCGGCTCGAAACCCCGAAAGCCAGGAAGTGGCCTTCGCCCTTGCTGACGTGTACGCGAAGCTCAACGAGCGAGGTCGACTAGTGCAACTCCTCAAGAGCCGCGCCAATGAGCGGGCCGAGGTCGAGAGCTGGCTCAAGCTGGCGGAGCTCGGCCGCGGCCTCAACGATCTTGATCTCGAACACATGGCGATCACCGCCGCTCTTCAGGTGAAGGGTGAATCGCAATGGAAGGCCTATGTGCGGGCGTCTGAACTCGCTGAGGCAGCGGAGCGTCCTGACGAGGCGGTGCGACGGATTCGCCAGGCGTACTACCTGAATCCACACAGCCCGATTGTCATCAATCGACTCGAGACGATGCGCATCGAGCGCGGTCCGGACACGGCCCTCCCGCCCGGACTTTGATCGTCGGTTCTTCTGAGTCCTGTTGGGGAATTGGATGACCTCTCGCGACGACGCCGCAGCCCGTGATGCCTGGCTTGCCCGACTGGGGGCGCTGGGCGATCTCACGAGACTTCGGCTGCTTCGCCTGCTTGAGAGACAGGAACTTGGTGTCGGCGAACTCGCCAAGGCAACGCGGCTGCCGCAGTCGACGGTCAGCCGACATCTCAAGGTGCTCTTCGAGGCGTCGCTCGTTCAGAAGCGGAGCGAAGGCACGGCGACGATGTATGCCTTGCCGAATGACGGCGTCGACGGCGATGCACGGGCCGTCTGGGCGCTGACGCGCGAACGGTTAGGGACGAGTCCGGAGTTCGATGAGGATGACGCGCGGTTGGGCGAGGTGCTTTCCGAGCGACGGACCGACAGCCGGACCTTCTTCGGCCGGCTGGGGCGCGAATGGGATGCGCTGCGCGGCGAACTCTTCGGCGATCGCTTCACCGGGGCGTCGATGCTTGGGCTGCTCGATCCGAGCTGGATCGTTGCCGACTTCGGCTGCGGAACCGGCGAGGCGACCGAACTGCTTGCCCCGTTTGTAGCCAAGGTCGTCGGGTTCGACCGTGAGCCGTCAATGCTCGTCGCGGCCACCGGTCGTATGGCCGGAGCGGCGAATGTTGAGTTTCGTGAGGGAGACCTGGTGGGACTCCCGGCTGCGGCGGGGGAGTTTGATGCCGGCGTCCTGATGCTGGTTCTCCATCACTTGCCCGATGCCGGCAAGGCGCTCCGCGAGATGAGGCGAACGCTCCGTCCGGGGGGAACGCTCCTTGTCGTGGATATGGTTGCCCACGGTCATGAGGAATATCGAATGACCATGGGGCACCAGCATTTGGGGTTCTCCGAATCGGATATGTCCGGACTCTCCGAATCGGCAGGCTTTGCCTCGGTGCGTTACCGTAGGTTGCGTGCCGCGACGGATCGGAAGGGCCCAGGGCTCTTTGCGGCGGCACTTCGGACGAATCGTTAGGCAACGCGAGCGCGTTCGGCAGCCGCCGACAAGAGGCGTGTGCGTTGCGAGAGGATGAGTCATGGTCTCCCAGGAAGCGATCGAGCGACGACGTCTGCGGGCCGCCCACGCGTGGCGGGCCGACGACGCTGGACTCGGCGATGCGGTGGTCCTGATCGGTTCCGGTTCGCCCATCGGAATTCCCGGTGGCCAGGATCAGACCTATCCGTTTCATGCGCATCCGGACTACCTCTGGCTGACCGGACGGACCGAGGCCGAGGGCGTGGTTGCCTTCGACCCGACGATTCACGAGCGCGGCGGATGGGTCGACTTCGTACCCGAGGTCTCCGAGGCCGAGCGGGTCTGGGAAGGCCGCGAGCCGCGCGAGGTTCCTGATGCTCGCTTGCTCAGTGATCTCGCCGGGTGGATGGCGGAGCGCAAGGATCGGCCGCTTGTCGCCCTGGGTGTGAAGGCGAACGGAGTCGCCATCGATGCCGAACGATCGAAGCGGCTCGGCGAACTGCTCATTCACGCCCGCCGCCCGAAGGATGCCCACGAGATTGATCTCGTGCGACGAGCCATCGCAGCGACGGCGCACGGCTTCGGCCTGCTTCCGACCATGATCCGCCCGGGTATCAGCGAACGGGCGATCCAGATCGAGCTCGAGGCCGCTATCCGCCGGGCTGGCGCCGACGACTTCGGCTATGGCACGCTGGTCGGCAGCGGACCGAACGCGTCGGTCCTTCACTTCGCCCCGAGCGAGCGGACGATCGGCGAGAACGAACTGATCCTGGTCGACGCCGGCGGTTCGATCGGCGGTTACACCGCAGACGTCACCCGAACCTACGGATCGACGAAACTCACCGGCCCGCGGCGCGACCTGTACGACATCGTCCTCCAGACGCAGATCCGGGCGATCGAGCGCTGCCGCGTCGGCATCACCTGGCGCGACATGCACACGAGAGCCGCCGTCGACCTCGCCGAGGGGCTGATCGAGATGGGCGTCTTCCGCGGCCGGGCCGAATCCCTCGTTGAGCGCGAGGCGATCGCCCTTTTCTTGCCACACGGCATCGGCCACATGGTCGGCCTCGGCGTGCGCGACGCGGGCGGCCGGCGACCTGGCGTCGAACCCGGCCCGAAGTGCTGCGGCGTGACATTGCGCGTCGACCTTCCGCTGGAGCAGGGCTACCTGATGACCGTCGAGCCTGGGCTCTACTTCATCCGGGCGCTCCTGGACGACCAACGCCGCCGCGAGCGCTTCGCGGACTGCGTCGACTGGAAGCGCGTCGACCAGCTTCTCACCGACGGCGGAGGCATCGGCGGCGTGCGCATCGAGGACAACATCCTCGTCACCGAGAGCGGGCCGGTGAACCTCACGGCGGCGATTGGGAAGTAGCGTTACGAGTCCGAGGACTGAAGGGCGTCGAGCTCGCGGCGGAGTTCGACGGCTTCCGACGGGTTGCTCTCGCCGAGCCATTGCAGTCGAAGGCGAATGGCATCCTCGAGATGTCGGCGCGCGGAGAGGTTCTTACGATCGCGATCCCAGCGTCTCCGGTGAACAAGCATCGAATAGTGTGTTGCCTCGTCGACGCTGGTGCCGGTGCGCACAGCACAAGCGGCAAACTCACGGGCCGCGAGCGCGCTGGACGCCAGAATGACTGGCGTGTCGGGAAACTGCTCGAAGAGCGCGTCAAAGCGACGGCACACGTCCTGGCGAAGCGAGCACGAGCCGATTCGGTCGCCGGACTGCTCGAGGAGTTCGGCCCGCACCCGACCCAGGTTCACGAGCCCGTTCGACGCCAGGACATCGCCCTGCGCGACGAGCGGGCGAAGGGCGGACTCGGCGGCGTCGATGAAACGGGCTGCGTCATCGAAGCTCCCGATCCGCAGGGCTGTCCACGCCAGGGAGTCGTAGCCATCCATAACGGTCATGGCCTGCCCGGGCGTGACGATGAGACCTCGCTCACACGCGCTATCGAGGAACCTCCACGTCACTGCCAGGGCGCTTCGCAGCCGTTCTTCGTCAGGCGGCACGGCAATGCTGGTCGAAATGAAGATGGAATAGCCCATCATCGCCTGGGCGTGGAGGTTGGACGGATCGCTTGACGCGGCCGCCCTGAAGAAGTCAAACGCGTTCCACGCTTCCACTGCCGCTTGCTCCGTCTCCACGTCCGCCAGGATCTTCGCAAGCGAGAGGGAGATCTCACCGGCAAGGGTCTGAAGCTTGGCTGACTGGGCGAAGCCGGGGATCCCACGGCAGATGGCGATCGCCCGCCGGGAGGCTGCGATCGCTCGTTGGCCATCGCCGACGTTGGCTCGCGACGGATCGCCGCTCACGCGGGCCATCTCAAGAAGTGCCTTCGCGAGCGTCTCATGAATCGCAGGGTCGTTCGGCGAGTCCGCAGCCAAGGTCTCCAACGATGCAAGCGACTCATCCACCAGCTTCCATTTCGACTCCGTCCCGCTCGGCAAGCGCTCGACCAGCGTTGCGAGTTCGGTGGTCACGCTGTCCGCGAAGCGCGCCAGACGATCGCTTCGATCTTCCGCGATGCGGGCGTTGCCTCTCGCGACCGACGCCTGCCACAGTGTCGTGGCCGTCCCCGCGGCAGCGGTGAGGATGAGCACCAGCGAAGCGGCGACGGCCGCCCGGTGCCGGCGGGCGAAGCGGCGAAGGTCGTCGGAGAGCGTGGGCATCCGCGCGGTCGGGCGATCCCCGCGGAGAACCGCACGGAGGTCAGCCGCCATGGCCTGGGCGCTCTGGTAGCGACGCTCCGGTGACGACTCGACGGCCTTCCTCATGACCGCGATGCAGTCCTCTCCGAGTCGTTGCCGCAGCGACGCCGAGGAACGCATCCTCTGCTCCGCGATGGCCCGCACGAGATCAAGGAGGTTGCCCCGATCGCAGTCGTAGGGAAGGTCGCCGGTGAGGAGTTCGAATCCCAGGACGCCCAGGGCGTAGATGTCCGACGCGGGGCCGGCCATGCCTCCCGGAGCGAGCTGTTCCGGTGCCGCGTAGTCGAAGGTGCAAGCCACCAGATCGGGCGCCGTCACCCGCTCGGGCGACGCGATCTCCTGCGGTCGGCTCCAAGCGAGGGAGAAGTCGCGGATGGCGGGCATCCCGTGCTCGCGCACCACGATGTTCGAAGGTTTCAGGTCGCGATGGACAACGTTGTTGAGGTGGGCGTAATGGACGCCCTCGGCGACCTTGGCGAGGAGCTCCATGCGGGCGTTCCGGTCGAGAGCTTGACCCTCCGCGAAGCTGAGAAGCGACGGGGCCTCGAGGAACTCCATCGCGAGGTACGGGAGAGTCCGTCCGCCTTCCTCGAAGAAGCCGGCGTCGTAGACGGGAAGGATGTAGGGGTGGTGGAGCCGGGAGGCGTGGGCGACCTCCCGTTCGAATCGGCGCAGGACGGAATCGCGGAGACGCTCGTCCGCGACCAGCTCCGGGCGGATGACCTTGATGGCGACGCGTCGGCGCGGGTGTTCCTGCTCAGCGTCGAACACCACCCCAAGCCCGCCGACTCCGGCGACGCCTTGGAGTCGATACCCATGGATGACAGGAAGAGCCCCGTGCTGCCAATGGGTACCTGCTCGCGAGGTCGGCGCAGCGTGAGGCGCGGGGGTTCCGAACGCCTGCATGGATGCGGCATCCGGCGGTCCCACTTCACCCGCACGGTCACTCATGTTTCGATTTCCACGAGGATCTTGACAGAATACCCCATCGTCAGGCGCACAATGCAGGGACGTGCACACTGGTCGGACCGCTGAGCCGCCTCTCCGTCGTTGCTCGTTCGGTGATCGGCCCGACCGAGCGAGGTGGCTTACCCGACGCCGGCCCGCACCCCATCCTCCGCGCGCCGGTGTCTTCGCCGCCATCCAACTCCCGACGACCACCTATCGCCGACCCTGCGATCACAACGCATCTCGGGCACCTGCTCTTGATGGGCAGTGGGGATGAGGCGCGCCGGCTCGTCATGCGGGTCTACAGGGAGCCGCTGTTGGCCTATGTGCGCAAGGTGCGTTGGGTAGCGGGACTTCATCAGCTTCCCGGCTATGAAGACCCGGAGTCCATCGTGAGCGGCTTCTTTGCCGATCGACTGGCCCACGACCGGGTGCTCTTGAGCTGGGCAGCCGAGCGTTGCCGGTTTCGGGCGTGGATCCGTTCAACGATGCGGAACTACCTCCTGTCGCTCGTGGCGATCCAACGACAGGATGCGGTCAATCGGAGGCATCTGGAGGAGCGGAGCCTGCATGCGGACTTCGAATCGCACGGTCCGGAGGAGGCATTCGACATGGCGTTTCGGGAGTGCCTTGTCCGCGAGGCGATTCGGGCCACGGCCTCGAAGGCGGCCTCCATCGGACGCGGCCACGCCTGGCAGGCATTCGTCGCCCACGAGTTGGAGGGCAAGCCCTACTCGGCGCTGGAGCATCTCTTGCCCGGTACCCACGGACAGCGGGCCGCGGCACTGCGACGGATGCGAGCCCTGCTTGTGCAGGCCCTGCGCGACGCAGTGGCTTGGCCTGGGGCGAGCGAGTCGGAGATCGATGAGGAGTTGGAGGTCCTGATGGGAGCGCCGCGCGAGCCGCGGGCACCGGGTGGAGGAGATCGCGATGAGCGTTGAACCGGACGATCGCTCCTTCGAACCAACATCGGTCGACGCCGAAGCGGCGACGAGGCTCCTTCACTATGCGACAGGAGCCTCCCGCCAGGCGTGGTCAAGCCTGCTTGAGCGACTGCATCGCATCGACGGCCACGGCTGGGCGACGCTTCGGCTCGAGGCCTGTTTCGGCCCATCGCCCGTTCCAACGGCGATTCCGCTCGACCGGCTCATCGCTGCCAAGGAATCGGCGAAGCTCGAGGTCGCGGCCGCACCGGATCTGGAGACCCAGGCCACCGCATGGCTGACCTACGCCACCGCCGTCGCGGTCGCCGCGGCATTCCATGGCATACGGCTCTCGACGATGCCGACAGAGGCGTGGATCGAGGTGTTCTCAGAGCTCTCCGCACTCATGCCCGAACCCTGGGCCGGCGTGTTCGAGTCGGCGATGGCGGGGTGGATGGGGTGAGGGGTGTGCGAGGATTCGGAAAGTCATAGGAATATTCGAACCTCGCTGCGCACAGGCGGCAGTCGCGTTCACTGGTTCGATTCGCACAGCTCCCGTTGCTCCTCGTGGGGTCAGCGCCGAACGGTGCCTTCGCTGCGTTGCCCTGGTTCGGTGGCGCCGCCACGAAACGCCAACCTGAGTGAATCGCGAGTGCCGTTTCATCCAGTTGCGTCTCTGGCCGGTCAGTACTAGAGCCGCAGTGGCGTCAATCCAAAGGGCAACTGTCTTCGAACTCCCGCACCCAAGGTTCCACTCATGAGAGTCATTTCCTACCTCTTCCTCTGCGTGGCTCTTCTGCCGCTCGTGTTCTCGTCGCGTGTGAGTGGAGGTGGCACCAGCCTCTGCTGTCCGGCAGACTTGAATGGCGACACGGTGGTCGCAGCAGGGGACCTCGCCATTCTGTTGGGGTCCTGGGGACCCGTCTCAGTCTCGGCCGCGGCGGATATCGATGACTCTGGTCAGGTCGACGCGACGGATCTTGCGTTGCTGTTGGGGAGCTGGGGGACCTGTCCAGCGCCGTGTCTCAAGACGCTCGTCGTTGGCAGCGTCGTACTCGCGAACGGCACGCCAGCGCAACAAGCTGTTGTTGTGACAGAAGTAGGCGGGCAAGGCGTCAGCGGGCCTGACGGCGCGTTCGCTTTCGAGGTCGAGGTTGGACCTGGGACGAGCTCCCTCAACGTGACTGCGGTGGCCTCCATTCGAGGCGTGACCTATACCGGCACGAAGCTCGTGTCACCCATCGAGCTGGATGGGCTGACCGACGCGGGGACAATTGTCGTGTCGGCGGAGGCGAGTTGCTCGGGTGATTTTGGTTGGCTTCCGGGGTTTGGGTCCACGGGTGTCTCCGGCTACGTTGCGGCATTCGCGATCTTCGACGACGGATTGGGAGGCGGACCGGCGCTGTATGCGGCTGGCGAGTTCGAGTCGGTGGGCGACGCGGCGGCGAGCCGGATAGCGAAGTGGGACGGCAATGCGTGGTCGCCACTAGGGAGTGGCTTGAGCAGCGCCGTTCGCGCCCTCGCTGTTTTCGACGACGGCTCAGGAGGCGGCCCCGAGCTCTACGTTGGTGGCTACTTCGAGACGGCGGGTGGGGTACCAGCGAACTACATGGCGAAGTGGAACGGCACAACGTGGTCGGCAGTCGACGACCCTTTCGGTTTCAACGGCGTCGTCTCTGCGCTTACGGTTTTTGACGACGGTTTGGGCGGGGGGCCGGCCCTCTACGCAGGCGGCGAATTCACGACGGCGGGTCTTACACCGGCAAATAGGGTGGCGAAATGGAATGGCGCGTTCTGGTCGAAGCTCGGAAACGGGACGACAGGCGGGAACGGTTGGGTCAACTCCTTCGCAACTTTCGACGACGGCACGGGAGGAGGACCGGCGCTCTTTGTGGGCGGCGACTTCCTACAGGCGGGCAACGCAGCGGCGAACCGGGTAGCGAAGTGGAACGGGACGGTTTGGTCGGGGCTCGGGGCGGGGGCCGCGAACGGCGTAAGCGGCGAAGTACACGAACTCGCCGTGTTCGACGATGGCTCAGGAAGCGGACCAGCCTTGTACGCAGGCGGCAGCTTCACCACGGCGGGCGGGGTGACGGCGAACCGAATTGCAAGGTGGAATGGTGTGGCGTGGTCGCCGCTTGTGTTCAGAGGGGCGATTGGGGTAAGCGGTCTCGTCTTGGCGCTCGGAGCCTTCGATGACGGCTCCGGGCGCGGGCCAGCACTGTACGTGGGCGGAATCTTCACGACTGCGGGTGGGGTACCGGCGAACCGGATCGCGAAGTGGGACGGCACCTCGTGGTCATCGCTCGGGACGGGCTCCTCGAATGGCGTGGGCGGTTTGGGCACGCCGGGGGTCCACGCCCTGACGGTCTTCGACGACGGCTCGGGAGGCGGCCCATCGCTCTACACGGGCGGCACCTTCTCAACTGTCGGCGCCATGAGTGCGAAGGGGATCGCAAAGTGGGACGGTATGTCGTGGTCTCCGCTCGTGACCGGCACTGCGAATGCCCTGAACGGTCCGGTCAAATCGTTCACGGTCTTCGACGACGGACTAGGCGGCGGACCAGCACTGTACGCTGGTGGGAGCTTCACGACAGCAGGTGAGGTGATAGCGAACCGAATAGCAAAGTGGAACGGCTCGACGTGGTTGCCGCTCGAGTCCAGCGGGACGAACGGTTTGAACGACGAGGTTAACACCTTGGCGGTCTTTGACGATGGGTCAGGCCATGGCCCGGCTCTCTACGCGGGTGGTAGCTTCACGACGGCTGGTGGAGTGACGGCGAATCGGATCGCGAAGTGGGACGGCACTTCTTGGTTACCGCTCGGGACGGGCGCGGCGAACGGCGTGAGCAACGGGGTCTCTGCCCTGACGGTCTTCGACGACGGCGCCGGCGATGGGCCTGCGCTCTACGCGGGCGGCTCCTTCACGACCGCTGGCGGCGTACCTGCGAACCGCATCGCTAAGTGGGACGGCACTTCTTGGTCGCCGCTCGGGACGGGCTCGGCCAACGGCGTGAACAACACCGTCTTCGCCCTCTTGGCATTTGACAACGGGTCAGGGGACGGTCCGAGGCTATACGCGGGCGGCGTCTTCACGTCGGCCGGTGGGGTGACTGCGAATCGGATCGCGAAGTGGGATGGCGTGGCTTGGTCGCCGCTCGGAACGGGGGCGGCGAACGGTGTCAACAACACCGTCTTCGCTTTGGCGGCTTTCGACAGTAGCGCAGCCGGCGGCCCGGCGCTATATGCGGGTGGTTCCTTCCTCACCGCCGGAGGGTTGCCTGCGAGCCGGATTGCGCGGTGGGATGGCTCGGTTTGGTCGCCGCTCGGGGCGGGAGTGCCGAACGGCGTGAACGGCACCGTCAACGCAATCTGGGTCTTCGACGACGGCGTAGGGGCGGGCCCGGCGCTGTACGCGGGCGGCTCGTTTGCGACGGCGAGCGGCGTTACCGCGAACCGCATCGCGAAGTGGGACGGCACCTCGTGGTCGTCGCTCGGGTCGGGCTCCTCGAATGGTGTGGGCACGACGGCGGTCTACGCTCTGACGGTCTTCGACGACGGCTCGGGTGGCGGCCCGGCGCTCTACGTGGGAGGCAATTTTTTAACTGCGGGCGTCGTGGCGGCGACATACATTGCGAAGTGGGGCTGCGAGACCTCAAGGTAATGATGCCGACGCTCGGCCGAAGGCAATGATGGCTGCCCCTCTTCTCGGAGCTTGGTCGACACCCTAAGGTACCCCGCGGAAATCCCTCACCGCCTCCCCTCCGTCCCCGCTACCGCCACCGCGACCGCTGCGTCGCCGGTCACGTTCACCACGGTTCGGCACATGTCGAGAATGCGGTCGACCGCGAGGATCATCGCGATGCCTTCGGCGGGCACGCCGACCGAGCGCAGCACGATCACCAGCATCACCATGCCGCCCGACGGGATGCCCGGGCTGCCGATGGCCGAGAAGACCGCCGTGAAGACGATCGACGCCTGCTGGGCCCCGCTCAGTTCGATCGCGTAGAACTGGGCCAGGAAGACCGTCGCGACCGCCTGCATCAGGGCGGTGCCGTCCATGTTGATCTTCGCCCCCATCGCACAGACGAAGCTGGTGATGTCGGGTGGGACGTTCAGCCGGTCGCGTACGTTGGCGATGGTCACGGGCAGCGTCGCGGCCGAGCTCGAGCTGCTGAACGCCACCATCTGCGCTTGGGAGATGCCGCGGAAGAACTCGGGAACGGTGACCCTCGAGAAGATCCGCACCACCGTCGGGTAGATGACCAGTTGGATGATGGCGAGTCCGATGAGCACCGTGACGCAATACGCCCCGAGCGAGGCGAGCACGCTGAACCCAAGCGTGGCGACGATCGGAATGATCAGGCAGAAAACGCCGAACGGTGCCACGTGCATGATGCCCCGCACGATCAGGATGAACGCGTCGTTCAGTCCTTCGACCACGGCGAACACGGGCGCCGACCGCTCGCGCGGCAGAAGACTCAGGGCGATGCCCAGAAGAAGCGCGAAGACGACGACCTGAAGCATGTCGCCGCGGGCGAGGGCGTCGAACGGGTTCGTCGGCACGATCTCGCGGACGAGATCCCACGAGTTGACCGACTTGGATGTCGTGACGACGCGCCCGGCACTCTCGGACTGGGTGCTGGCGAGCAACTGCTCCCGCACCTCCGGTCCGATGAAACGGGGTCCGCCCGGCTGGATGAGGTTCACCAGGGCGAGCCCGACGCCGACGCTCAGGAAAGCCGTGCAGGCGAAAATGCCCACCGTCTTGCCGCCGATCCGACCGAGCTTCCGCAGGTCACCTAACGATCCGATCGCCAGGATCATCGCGAAGAGGATGATCGGGACGGCGATGAACTGAAGCGACCGCTTGAAGAGGTCGCCGAGCACCTGATTGAGGTTGACGACGAACGTGATCGCGCCCGCGGCGAACGTCCCGTCTCCCGCGGCGGAGCGAATCGATCCTCCCCACGCGTTGAGGGCAAGTCCAGCGGCAATGCCGAGGGCAAGCCCCAACAGGATCTTGATGTGAAGGGGGATCTTCAACAAGGTGCTCGGAAGCCGTCGAATGGTTTACCGAGTTGTCTCGCCCGGCCGTCCCTCACGCCCGCCCTCGCGCCCGCCTTCTGGGCGAGCCGGCGGCGTCGATGGCCTCCCGGCCTCTTCCTTCTTCGTCTCGGCCTCTTTCGCCCTTTCGTTCGGCGGCGCGCCCGCGTCACCCTTCAGCGGCGGCAGCTTGGCCAGGTACGGGAGGGGATTTTCAAGAAGCTGCTTCGCCTCCGCCTCATCGACGAGCCGAATCAGCCTTGCGCCGATGACTAGGTCATAGGGCTTCTCGGGCAGCTTCTCGCCTGACACCAGTGAGGTGTCGAGCGGGTAGTGGCCCCGCTGCTTGGTCGTGATCAGCTTGTCATAGGTCTTGACGTAACGTCCTGACTGCTTGACGAAGTTGTCGATGTTCTTCATTCGCCCGACCACGTAACAGCGGTTGCCGAAGACGAACTCATCGCGCTCCTCGATGATTCGGTCGATCTCGACGACGTCGCGATCAAGTGGATAAGACGCGGCAAACTTCGACACGATCATCCTGTCGAGCTTGAGAAGGTAGTCCCGTTGGTCGGCGAGGAACTTGGTCTTGGCCTCCTCGCTCGCGAACTTGAGCTGGCGGCCCTCCTGAAGCGCGTCGCGCTGGTCCTTCAGAACCAGGACCACGGGATGGTCGCCTAACGGTTCGCCCGTCACGAAGCAGGTGTCGAAGGGATAGGGATCGCCGACGAACCCGGCCGCGTTCGCTGGAGGAAGGCGGAGGATGAGCGCCAGTCGGTCGTTCTCCGCCTTGGTCGGCGGCGGGGCGGTCACGGCCGGTGGGGCGGCCGGAGGCGCGGTGCCGTGGGCGAGAAGGATCGACGGGCAAAGGGCCGTCGTCGCCAGAACTGGGAGGAAGAGAGCTGAAACGCGCATGGTCACGGGGCGTACCTTCGTCGATCGTCAGGGTTTGCGAACATTCCAGAAGCCGCCTTTGGGGCTTGCTACTGATTCGCCCTTTGGAGTCACTTTTTGGTTGCGGCATCGCCGTTCGAGGCGGCAGTGATCTTCGCCAGGTACGGGGCCGGATTGGTCAGCACCTTCTTCGCACAATCGTCGCAGCAGGCCCGAACGAGCTTCGAACCGACCACGAACTCAACGTGCTTCTCGCCGATCTTCTCGCCGCTGACGACGCAGGTGTCGAGCGGGTAGTTCTCGGCCTGTTGGGCGATGACAGCGCTCTCGTAGGCGGCGACAAACTTGCCCGGGTTGCGCTGGAACGAGCCGACACACTTCTTGCAGCATGCCTTGTAGCAGCGGTTGCCGTAGACGATGGTCTTGGCGTCGCCTTCTAACGTTTCGTTCTCCATCACGAGGCAGCGGCTGAGGGGATAGCTCGCCGCATTCAGCCGGATGATCTCGGCGTCGAGCTTCGCGATGTATTCGGCCGGCTTGGCTTCGAACTTCGCGACACACTCCTTGCAGCAGAAGCGGATTTGGCGTCCCTCCTGCAGCGGATCCTTCTGGTCCTTGAGGACGACCGTGACAGCGTCGGCGCCGAGCTTCTCACCAGCGACCGGGCACGTGTCGAGCGGATACGGGTCACCGACGAACCCGGCGACGTTGGGCTTCGCGCCCTTGCTCGCCGGAGCGCCCCGTTGGGTCTCGGGCTTCGCCGGCGCCTTGCCCGTCTCCTGCGGGGCTTCCTTGGCTGGTGCTGCCGGCGCGGCCGGTGGGTTCTGGGCGCTGGAGACGGCCAGGGCCGTGGAGGCGAGGAGGGCGGCGGCGAGAGCGGAGAGGTTTCGCATGGTGGGTAGGCTCCAGATGTCGTGAGACGAACGACCGATGGTAACCCGGCGGTGCGGGCTGAGCGATGGCGTCCAAGGCGGTTCGGCCAGTCGGATAACCCCGGCTGACGCTGGGAACGAAGTTGGCCAAAGGGGGAAGCGGGGTGTCGATGGGGATTCGTCGACTCAGGTAGTCAGGAGTCGCGCGCTGGAAACAAATTCCGGTGCCACGCTGCAGTTGCGTCGATGCATGGCAGATCCGCGCAGGCGCTTGCCACCGTGTGGAGGAGCCGGGACGGCCGCCCGTCCATCCGAATCGTCTGAGGACCCCCCTTGTCGGATACCGACCAGACCACACTCGAAGGCCAGGACGACGACTTTCGAGCGGCACTTCTTCGGGAGCGCTACCTCCTCGTCGCCTTTGTCGCTGCCGCGTGCCGAGGTCGCGTCCGGGGGAGCGATCGCGTGGACGACTTTGTCCAGGAAACCCTGACCATTGCTTGGTCCCGCCGCGCCGAGTACGACATGTCACGCCCGCTTGGGCCGTGGTTGCGGGGGATCGCCGCCAACGTCGTGTTCGCGGCGATTCGGATGGAGTTACGACGGCGTCGCATTCTGGACACGGCCCAACACGAGATCGAGAGGATGCGCGTCGTGGGCCGCCAGTTCGATCGCCTTGCGGCCCGCAACGAGCCGGACGACCTCGCGATCGGACTTCGACAGTGCATGGAGGCGCTTCCCGATGCCGCACGCGAAGTCGTCGAGCGGCACTACTTCCTCGGGCAATCGCTGGTGTCGATCGCGGTGGCGACGGGCCTCTCCGAGGATGCCACCTGCAAGCGAGCCTCGCGGGCCCGAGCCCTGCTAGCCAAGTGCCTCGAACGAAAACGACTCCTTCCCGCGGCGGCCCTGTCGCGTGCGGAGAATCTCCCATGACCGACGTGAATCACTCAACGGCTGATCGACCCAATGATGGTGCGCCGAACCAACTCACCGACGACGTCATCCATGGCCTGCTGGCTGGACTCGCCGACCGCGAGCGCATCGAGCTTGATGCCCGCGGCGGTCCCGTGGACGAGCCCATTGGCGATTCGCGCTCAGGCGCTTCGCGCGTGTTGCTTGCCCGAGCTCTTGCCACCGCCGCGATGGTCGCGCTGGCGGTCATGCTTGCGATGCCATTCGTCGGTCCGCAGACCGCCACCGCGGCGGAACTCGTGCGCACCGCACAGCGTCATTTTGCGACAGCCGCTCGCACGTACGAGATCCGCGTCACGAAGTGGGGCGGCCCGCTGGCCCGGCGACTCCTCACTGGAGAGGTGGAGTTCCGGCCCGGGCCGCCACCCACCTCGGAGGGCTACCTCATCGGCGGCCTTGCCGACCAAAAGGAAGGGACGTGGCGCGTGACCTTCGGGCGCGATGCGAGTGGCTCGTGGGTGCGCGGCACAGACGGTGTGCGACGGGCCCGGCCGATCGTCCGGCAGATCGTTGGGGACTCCGACGACCCGCTTCCCTCGCAGGATGTCGAGGCGATGACGCTGGACGCAGTCCTGTCCCGCCTGAACGACGGCTACGACCTGGACGTGTTCGGCGCGCCATCGATGCGCACCGTGATCGCGAAGCGCCGCGAATCGACGCGCACCGGTCCGCTGCGTGTCGAGCTCGAGCTTGCTCGTGACGGCCGAACCGTCGAGCGGGCCAAGGTCGAGATCGCCCGTCCGGGCTCGCCCACGGTGGTGGAGCTCCGGCTGCAGGCCCGCCAGGAGCCTTCCGAATCGTCGCAGTCATAACAGTTCGTTCATGACAATGCGATGATTCCGCATCCGGCGAGGTCAGCCGAATGCGACGAGTGACAACTCAGGGCGGAGGTATCACAACCATGCGCCCGATCCTGTGTGTCACGCTCGGTGTTGTCTTCATCGCCGCCGCAACCGCGGCGCCTGCGGGCGAGTCACACCCCTACGACCTCTCCGCGGTCGACGCCCTTCTCGCTGCCGAGGCCTCGTCGCTCTCGGGCCACTACGCCATCATCGTTCGGCAGGACGGGACCGAGATCTACCGCACCCAGTTGGGCGACATCGGGTTCGACACCAAGCTTGGCATGGCAAGTCTCACGAAGACCGTGTCGGCTGCTGTCGTCCTTCAGTCGGTGGATGTCGGCACGCTTGCGATCGACGACACGCTGGGGTCGCTGCTTCCCGCCTTTGCGGCCCAAGGACTCGGAGCACCGAGCGTTGCTGACTGTTTCGGCATGCGGCACGGCATCACGGCGCCGGCAAGCTATGAGCTTCTGCCCCTGACACTCGCCCAATCGGCGCTTGCCATCGCTGCCAACGGAACGCAGTCGTTTACGCCCGGAACGGCCCTTCAATACGACGGCAACGGCATGCAGGTCGTTGGCTTCGCCTGTCAATCGATCGCTGGAATGCCGTGGGAAGCGTTGGCGATCGAGCGGGTGCTGGCTCCGTGTGGCATGCGCAATACCGACTATCAGCAGTTCGCGCCGAATCCGGCGATCGCGGGTGGGCTTCGCTCAAGTTGCACCGAGATCGACCGGTTCGGATCGATGGTCATGGCCGGCGGCCGCGCCGGTCGGCGTACCGTCTTGTCGACCGCGGCGATCGATCGCCTGTTCACGAATGCGACCGATGGACTCCCGGTGGTGAGCGCACCTTTTCCCGAAAGCCATCCGCTCTATCCCTACGGACAGCCGCCCGACTATGGGTTCGGCGCGTGGGTCATCGCCCATAACCCTGTGACCGACGAGGTCGAGGAGATATTGGGCGCCGGATTCTGGGGGAGCAGCCTCTGGCTCGATCGTCGGCGCGGCATCTCTGCGACGTTCATCACCGACGTGCAGGGCTTTAGCGAGTACGCGATCGATGCGGCGCTCGGGCTTGAGGAGATCGTCCGCAACGAGGTCGAGGCGCACCAGGCAAAGGGGCTGCTCACGACCGTCGATGACGGCATGGACGAGTTGTTATGGATACCGGCGGCAGGTTCGACCGCAACGCGGGTGTACGCTCTCGACGAGCCGATTCGGGATCTCTTCGATCTTCGGCAAGCGGTTGTCGTCGGTGAAGCGGTCGGGGGATCCGCCTCGGTCGCTCCGCTCTGGCCAGTGACGCACTACGCGGTCGTTGCGATCTTCGATGGGTTCGAGAACCCGGCCATCGTTCCTGGGGTCAACACGAGGCCGGGCAACGCCCACTGCGTCGAGGACCTCGATGGCAACGGCATCGTGGGACAGGTGGACCTCGTGCTCCTCCTCGGGGCTTGGTCGACCCCCGGACCGGGCGATGTGGACCGGAGCGGGCAGGTTGATGCGGTCGATCTAGCCGTCCTGTTGGCCGCGTGGGGGCCGTGCGGATGAGGGGGCCGACCCATTGAGCTCAGTTTTTAGGTGCTGGCTTGACCCTTTGGCTTGACCCTTCCAGGGCGCGATAGTACTCTCATGCGTTCATCCGGATATACGGATGAAGAGACGCCACGCGTTGGCCGATGTTCGGCCAGCGACACCTCCGCTTGAGAGCTTCCCGTGCCCATCACCATGCCCTCCTCGAAAAAGTCGTCCCGCAAGGCCGGCGGCAAGTCCAGCAAGTCCACTCAGTCCGCCACCTTCATGGACACCGGCCTCGACCTGTGGGCCGACTGTGCCTTCAAGGTCAAGGACCTCTCCCCTGAGACCGTTCGCTTCGGTCGCAAGGAGATCGAACTCGCCGAGCACGAGATGCCTGGCCTGATGGCGCTGCGCAGGGAGTACAAGGGCAAGAATCCGCTGAAGGGCGCCCGCATCACCGGCTCGCTGCACATGACCGTGCAGACCGCCGTGTTGATCGAAACGTTAGTGGAGCTCGGCGCCGACGTGCGCTGGGCGTCGTGCAACATCTTCTCGACCCAGGATCACGCGGCCGCTGCCGTCGCGGTGGGTCCAAAGGGCACGCTGGACAAGCCGAAGGGCATTCCGGTCTTCGCGTGGAAGGGCGAGACGTTGCCGGAGTATTGGTGGTGCACGTTCCAGGCGCTGAAGTGGCCGAATGGAAAGGGCCCGACCCTGATCCTCGACGACGGCGGCGACGCGACGCTCCTCGTCCACAAGGGCCTCGCGTTCAACAACTCCGGCAAGGTTCCGACGCCGACGGCGAAGGACTCCGAGGAGTACACGATCATCCTCAAGCTCATCAGCGATCTTCAGAACGCTGATTCGAGCTACTGGCAGCGCACCGCCCCGAACATCCGCGGCGTGAGCGAGGAGACGACGACCGGTGTCCATCGCCTCTACCAGATGCAGGAGCTGAACCAGCTTCTCTTCCCGGCGATCAACGTCAACGACGCCGTCACCAAGAGCAAGTTCGACAACCTCTACGGCTGCCGCCACTCGCTCGTCGACGGCATCATGCGTGCGACCGACGTCATGCTCTCGGGCAAGGTCGCGGTCGTCTGCGGCTACGGCGACGTTGGCAAGGGCTGCGCCCAGTCGCTCCGCGGCCAGGGCTGCCGGGTGAAGATCACCGAGATCGACCCGATCTGTGCCCTGCAGGCGTGCATGGAAGGCTACGAGGTCGTCACGCTCGAGGACGTCATCGACAGCGCTGACATCTTCGTGACCGCCACCGGCAACTTCAACATCATCACCGCCGACCACATGCGGAAGATGAAGGACAAGGCGATCGTCGGCAACATCGGCCACTTCGACAACGAGATCGACATGGCCGGCCTGGCGAAGATCAAGGGCGCGAAGAAGGTCAACATCAAGCCGCAGGTCGACGAGTGGCAGCTCCCCAGCGGCCGCTCGATCATCATCCTCGCGGAAGGCCGCCTCCTGAACCTCGGCTGCGCGACCGGCCACCCCTCGTTCGTGATGAGCTCCTCGTTCACCAACCAGGTCATGGCCCAGATCGAGCTCCACAAGAACGCCGAGAAGTACGGCAAGCAGGTCATCACGCTGCCGAAGCACCTCGACGAGAAGGTGGCGCGGCTCCACCTCGACAAGCTCGGTGCGCGGCTGACCAAGCTCACCAAGCAGCAGGCCGAGTACATCGGCGTGCCGAGCGATGGGCCGTATAAGCCGGATCACTATCGGTACTAGTTTGAGCGCTCCGTAGCGCCCTTCGGGCGCACACTCGCTCTCGCGCCGCGGGCGCGGCCGAGTGAATCGGCCGCTGCGGGTTGGGCCTGGGTACGGCGCTCCGTAGCGCCCTTCGGGCGCACACTCGCTCTCGCGCCGCGGGCGCGGCCGAGTGAATCGGCCGCTGCGGGTTGGGCGAGCCGACACCACAACACACTCTTCCCATCCCTTCGGGAATCACGGCCCCCGCGCGAAGCGCGGGGGCCGTTGTGTTTCGAGCCTCGCTCTGCGATTTGTCAGGCGATCCTCGTATAGTGTGATTCTGTTCCTGAAGCGCACCCTCTCTGTCTCGGAGTCACTCGTCATGTCAAAGTCCCCCAAGTCCCAGCCGGCCCAGCCGCAAGGTCAACAACCAAGCCCGCGTCCGGCCCAACCAATCAGCGGCATGAAGCCCTCCTCGAGCCTTCCCGCCACCGGCCTCGGTGGCAATGCGCTCCAGGGTGGATCACTCGGGTCGGGAACGCCAACCGCAGGTCTCTATGGAGCGAGCGGGAGTCACGGGGTGCCGAGCTCGAAGGGCGGCGGCAAGCCGACCTCGACCGGCGGCATGAAGCCGGGACAGAAGCCGGCTGGCAAGCCCACCGGCGTTCCGCGGCGAACGGCTGGTTGATGCCTAACAATCGGCGCGGGCCGCTATGGCCGCGACGTGACGAAAAAGATTTCCGGATGCTCCACGGCGTAGCGAGGTCGGACTTCGAAGGGGTCCTGCTTGGGACTGCGCCGAACTGCTTCGTGCATGCGCTCCTCGCATGCCGCGAACGCCTTCTTCTGCTCATCCGTCAGCGGCACCGGCCATGTGTGGAATGGCTTGTCGGACGGCCAGATCGCCATGGCATCGCGAAAGGCGTCGGCCCAATCGGGCATGGCAAAGAGTTCGAACGCCTCGGGCATGAGTCGTATGTTCTCGCCCTCGTTGCCAAAGAGTCCCTCAAGGCCATCGATGTCGATGCCGGCGTGGGCTGAGGCGGTGAGGTCCCAACTCGCCCGCGCCGGATGCATGACCAAATAGGGCTGCTTGCCCGCCTTTCGAAGCCTCGAGTACTCAATACTGATGGTCCTGGCGATCGCTCCGGTCACCTCAAAGCAGACATCGCGTGCCTCTTTCGCGTCCGACTGAGCGTCGAGTGTCAGAAGTGCCGCACGGAGTCGCTCCAGTTCAGAGCTTGGCACGAGGAGCTTCGGATCGGACGGCACCTTGGCCGCGCGGTTGAGGGTTGGCGTGGCTTGGTCCGCAGGTTTGTTGCCCGCTGCCTCGCGAGCAGCGGCCCGAGCCTCGTTGGCGTCTCGCACGGTGGGCACGTTCGGCGTCGACTCGCCTGAACAGGCGGCCAGCAGGATCGCCGAGAGTGCGATGAACCTGCAGCGGCCCTGGTGTGTTCCCGACACAACGGCAGAAAGAAGCATGGCGAGCGGCAATGTACCCGCGGGGGCACGCCCCGCCCCGTCTCTGGCGGCTTCCTCATCCGCGTCCAAGGTCCGCCCGCCACTCCGCGAGCAGTCGATCCTCGGTGGTTCCGAGCCGCTCTAACAGTTCGCGTGCATTGGTTGCGGTGAGGAGCGACAGCAACGTCGCCCGCCCTCGCGTTCGGTCCAGATAAGCCACGAGCGACGCCGAGAGGACGTATCGCGACTCGCCTGACCACGCCGTGGCCAGGGAGTGTGGCAAGCCGCGCTTCGCCGCCTTCCCGGCTCGGGCAACGCCCTCCTCGTCGAGCTGCCCAGCCGCGAAATAGGCCAATCCCTCGATGAACCAGCCCACCTCGTCCATCCCGTCAAACTCGTGGTTCGGGCAGTGCTGCCCGTGAAAGACATGCACCAACTCGTGCGTCACGATCTGATGAACGTGCTTCGCGTCGTTGCCGTCGTGCTCGCATGCCTCGGTTGACCAGACAGAAGGGTCTAGTAGCACCAACCCCGACCCTGACCCCATTGCGACCATCCAGCATTCGGTGGACGCCATGCCCCACCGGTCATGGGCAAAGCGATCGAGGTCGGTCCGGTGAGGGAAGATGTGAAGGTCGAACCCTGACAGGAACGCCGAACCGAAGAACGCCTCGACCTCAGCCCGGCCGCGTCCGATGACGTCAAGCTGGACCAGCGCCGCGGATGACGACGTCGTGATTGCCTTCGCGCAACCCACAAGACACGCAGCAGCCGTAACAGTTAGGACAGGCAGAACGCGAAGAAGACCGGAGTACCGTCGCATGAAGGCAAGTTGGGAATTCAGTGAGACGACTTTCAGACCGGACGTCAAGCGCCTCATGAGTTGATCGATGCAGTGTCGCACGGGTGCACGCGGCAATCTGAAGAAGAATCTTCGCGATTCTCGCGATGCCTGCGGGTGCACACTAGATGGATGATCACTCCTTGCGAATCTCGCCCATGAGCCGTAGATTCCCCGGCGACTGATTGACTTCTCTCCCTCCTCCGGAGCCTTACGATGGCCATCTCATCGCTGACCCTTGCGGTTCTCTCCTGCGTCGCCTGCGCCCACGCTTCCCAAGCCGATCGCCCCGCCGACCCCGAAGTCGTCGAGCTACGCGAACGCGTCGCCAAGCTCGAAGGCAAGATCACCGACATGCAAGCAGCCGACGGCGAGCGATGGCTCACCGAAGAGCGAGCCGCCGACATCCGCGGCATCGTCGCCGACGTGCTTGCCGACGCCGACGCTCGGGCTTCGTTCCAGGACAGCGGCGCGGCCGCGGGTTGGGAGAAGGGCAAGGGGTTCTTCATTCGCAGCGCGGACGGCAATTTCGTCCTGCGAATCCGCGGCCAGATGCAGTTCCGCTGGGTGTGGAATCACACGGATAATGGCCCTGTCGATGACGATCGTTACGGCTTCGAGAATCGGCGGGCAAAGCTCTGGTTCAGCGGCAACATTGTCGATCCGAGTTGGACCTACGAATTCGAGCTCCAGAACAACCGTTCGAGTGGAGCGATCACCGAAGGCGAGAACCTCTGGATCCAGAAGGATTTCGGTGAGGGATTCAAGCTGAAGGTAGGTCAGTTCAAGGCCCCCTTCCTTCGCGAAGAGCTCGTCGCTGCGACGCAGCTCAAGGCAGTCGAGCGATCCAACGTCAACGCGAAGTTCTCTGCGGCGGTGGTCCAGGGCATCATGGCCTCCTATGAAGCCGAGATGTGGCGCGTCTCCGCGGCGGTCATGGATGGCTTCGGAAGCGCTGCGTACGCCGCCGGCGGAGCTGCCGGCTTCGATGGCGAGGATCAGGAGTTCGCTGGGGCGGCCCGCGTCGAGTTCCTGCCGATGGGCACGTGGAAGACAGCGGCCAATGACACCGGGTTCCGCGGCACCGAGCCAACCCTTCTCTTCGGAGCGGCGGCCGCGTATCAGAAGGCCGAGTACGGCACCGGGACGAACGGCGCTCCGCCCGACTTCAACAACAACGAGGCCGAGGATTTCCGCGCGACCTTCGACGCGACCTTCAAGACCGACGGCTTCAGCATCGCCGGCGCCGCGATCTACCGGAAGCTCCAGACCGACGACACGGTGCTTGTCCCGGTCGACCGCGATCAATGGGGCCTCGTTGCCCGCGCTGGCTTCTTCGTGACCGAGGACATCGAGATCTTCGGCGTCTACGAATGGGGCGAGCTCGACACCTCCGGCGTCGATGACCTCAGCACGCTGACCCTGGGTGTGACCAAGTACTTCGATCAGCACAACCTGAAGTGGACCAACGACGTTGGCTTCGGGTTCAACCCGGTCGCCTCCGATTGGGCCAACGCCTCGACCGGTTGGCGAGCGGACTCGGCCGATCAGGACGGACAGTTCGTCTTCCGATCGTCGTTCCAGCTTCTCTTCTGAGTCACTCGGGCTGCTAGGCCTTCGGCAACCGAGCCACCCGTACGACGGCGAACGCCACGTCGCGCACCTGCGCTGCGTGGCGTTCGTCCTTCAGGCTTCCGTCGACCTCGAAGGCTTCGTTCGCCTTGCTGAGGGAGAACTGCTGAGGCACCACCAGCACCCCGATGTTGCCGAGGATCGAGCGCACGGTGACCAGGCCGCGCAGGCCGCCGAAAGCTCCCGGCGACGCTGCGACTAACCCCGCGACCTTCCCCTTGTAACAAGCCAGCGGTCCCTCGCCGGGTGCCGCTCGCGAGCACCAGTCGATGGTGTTCTTGAGAAGCGGCGTGATCGAACTGTTGTACTCCGGAGCCGCGATGAGGAAGCCATCATGCTCCCGCATCTGGGCCTTGAGGCGCACGACCGTCTCGGGCAAGCCGCCTGAGGCTTCCAGATCGCCGTCGTACAGCGGCATCGGGTAATCGCCGAGGTGGATCAGCGTGACTTCCGCTCCCGCTTCCCGCAGGAAACCGGCGGCGACGCCAGCAAGGGTGCGATTGAGGGAGGTGCGTCGGGCGCTGCCGGCGAAGGCGAGGATGCGGGGGCTGGACATGGGCGTAGCGTAGGCGGAGTGGCTTCGAAGGGGACGTCCGCGGAGAAGGCCGCCCAAGGTGGGCCAAGGTGGTACAAACGCCGTGATGTCACCGGTTCCCGTGCCGCTCAGCCGACTGCTCCGCTATGCACGCGGCGAACGAAGGGCGATCTGGCTTGCGATCGCCTGCTCGGTGACGAACAAGCTGCTTGACCTGGCTCCGCCATACCTCATCGGCATGGCCGTCGATGTGGTCGTGAACCGGGAGAACTCCCTGATCGGGTGGTTCGGGTACACGGATGTGATCGCACAACTCTGGGTCCTGGCGATCGTGACGATCGTCGTCTGGGGTTTCGAGTCGATCTTCGAGTACTGGCTGGGCATCCTCTGGCGAAATCTCGCCCAGCGGCTTCAGCACTCGCTGCGGCTCGATGCCTACGGCCACGTGCAGCGGCTCGACCTCTCCTACTTCGAGGACCGTTCGACCGGCGGCCTAGTCGCGGTCCTGAACGACGACGTGAACCAGCTCGAGCGGTTCCTCGACGGCGGCGCCAACGATCTCATCCAGCTCGGCGTCACCGCGGTCGCCACGATCGTCACCTTCTTCATCGCCAGCCCGACGCTCGCCTGGATTGCGATGGCGCCCTTGCCGTTCGTCATCTGGGGCTCGCTGCTCTTCCAGAAGCGAGTGGCCCCGCGCTACGCCGACGTCCGCGAGAAGGCGGGGCTCCTCGCCTCGCAACTCTCGGGCAACATCGGCGGCATCGCGACGGTGAAGAGCTATGCGGCCGAGGCGTTCGAGGAGGAGCGGATCCGCGCCGAGAGCGTCGAATACGTCGAGAGCAACCGCCGGGCGATCCGGATGAGCGCTGCCTTCAGTCCGCTCATCCGCATGGTCATCGTGCTTGGTTTCGGCGCCACCGTCGTGTACGGCGGGAAACTCACCCTGGACGGCGAGCTCGACGTAGGGACCTACTCGCTCCTGACCTTCCTCACCCAGCGTCTTCTTTGGCCCTTCACGCGGCTGGGCCAGGTGCTGGATCTCTATCAGCGCGGCATGGCCAGCGCATCGCGCATATTCGACCTGCTCGAGACGCATGTCGCCGTCAAGGACGGACTGTTAGGCCTCGAGCCTTCGCAGGCCCGCGGCGATGTTCGCTTCGACCGCGTGACCTTCTCGTACGTCCCGGGGCTTCCGGTGCTCCACGACATCTCCCTTCTCTTTGAGGCGGGCAAGACGACGGCGATCGTCGGTTCGACCGGTGGCGGAAAGACGACCGTCCTCAAACTTCTCCTTCGGCTTTACGACAACGGGTCGGGCACCTCGACCCTGGCGGGCTCGATCACGATCAGCGGCGTCGAGATCCGTTCGCTTCGCCTGGGTGACCTCCGTCGGGCGATCGCGGTCGTGAGCCAGGATGTCTTCCTCTTCCACGGCACGGTCGCCGAGAACATCGCCTACGGGCTGGTCGGTTCGGCGACCGCGGCGACGCTTGCCGACGTTCCGCGCCCCGCCATCGAGCGGGCCGCCCGGCTCTCCGAGGCCGAGGAGTTCATCGTCCGCCTGCCGCAGGGCTACGAGACGCTCGTGGGCGAGCGTGGCCAGAAGCTCTCGGGCGGACAGCGCCAGCGCATCGCGATGGCCCGGGCGATCCTCAAGGACGCGCCGATCCTCGTCCTCGACGAGGCCACCAGCAGCGTCGACAACGAGACCGAGCTGGCGATCCAGCGGTCGCTCGCCACCGTCTGTCGGGACCGCACGACCATCGTGATCGCCCATCGGCTGAGCACGATCCGCAACGCCGATCGCATCCACGTCCTCGATGAGGGGCGGCTCGTCGAGAGCGGTGACCACGACGGCCTCGTCGCCCGCGGCGGACTCTACGCGACGCTGTGGAGGATCCAGACCGGCGAGGGGACCGGTGCGTCCGTGTTGAACGAATCGTTAGGGAGCTGACGGCGCCGGCGCGGACGCCCGCACCGTGACCGGGGCATCCTGGCCGAGCCCGGCCGCGCCGGACGCGACGACCTCGGTCACGTCCAAATCGCCGATCACCTCGATCAGACCGTCGACCTCTTGGCCGGTGCGGATTCGATGGGCGACGGCCTTCCCGTCACGCACGCTGAAGACCCGTTGCACGCCCGCAAAAGTGACCACTGCGGCGCTGGGCACGAAGGCGACGTTCGCGTCGCGGCGGATCTGGATCCCACCGCGGGCGAACGCGCCGGGCTTCAGGCGGCCGTCCGGATTGGCGAGGGTGATCTCCACCTCGAAACTCCGGCTTCGCTCGTCGACGCGCGGGGCGATGCGCGTCACCGTTCCGGTGGTCCCCGCAGCACCTGCCGAGGCGGACGAATCCGCTTCGAGTGCAATCGTCGCGGATTGGCCGACGGCAATCGCGCTGGAGAATCGCTCCGGCACCGTCGCCCGAAAGCGGATCGGATCGGTCGCCACAAGCGAGAACATCGGCGTCCCGATCGACATCAGCTCGCCGATCGAGACCATGCGTTGGGCGACCCGGAACTGTCGCCTTTCGCCTTGCTCACCGGTGGGGGCGACGATGGTCGCATCATGCAGGCGTTGCCTCGCGATCTCGACCGCCGCCCGTTCGGCAGCGGCACGGGCGACCAGCGACTGGGCTTCGAGAAGCGCGACCTCGGTGGCCTCGCGGGCCATCTCCCAGGCGGTGCGCAGGTCAGCCAGATCCTGTTCGGCGATGAGCGGCGGCTTCTGCTCGAAGAGGCGCTGGGCCCGATCGAACTTCGCCTTGGCGTTGTCGGCCTCGGAGCGTCGCTGGCGAACCGAGGGGACCATCGAGGGCTCGAACCCGGCGGGCAGTTCCTCGCCGAGTCCGAGCTGGGACAGTGTCACTCGAACGGTGCGCTCGCGCTGGGTGAGTTCCAGTTCATAATCGCGGGTCTCAATTTCGGCGAGCGTGTCGCCGGTTGAAACCGCTACGCCGAGATCGACATGCAGCTTCACGATCCGCCCGGCGACCTTCGCGGCGACGGTCGTGTCGATGTCGCCAAAGAGCGTCCCGGTGACATCGACGGTCCTGATCGCCTCGGCCCGTCGGATCGGAACCACGGAGACCTCGATCGGGGCGGCTTGCGGTCGCTGGGCGGCGCCTCCCGCCGGAGACTGTGCAGGACCACAGGAAGGCAATGCGATCGCGATGCAGCCGAGGAAGGCAAGGAACGCGGACGGGCTCGGGACCTTCGCGGGGGCGAGCGTGTCGCGGGAGGGATAGCATCCGCTCTCGGCATCCGGTCGGATGCGAAGTCCCTGCGTCGTTCGCACGAGGAAACGCCGGGCCCTCAAGGGAAGCCGGAACGAAAGAGCAATGCGTTGTGAGAAGGACATGTTTCCCTCGAGCCGAGTCCTGATAGTAGCGAGTGAACGATGAGTTGCCTCGGCTCTTGCAGGCGAACCGCCTCGCGCGTCGCGTGTTGCCTGGTCACCATCATCAGCACGACCTTCGTCACCCTGCTCCTTGGCGCGTGCGCTACCGACCAGCAGGCAGACGTCGATCTCTATCGTGATGCATACGCCCCGGTCGTGACTGCCTCATCGGAGTCGCCCGACGCGCCGCTTTCCCTTGAACAGGCGCTCGCATGCACCGTGCTTCGAAACGAACGGCTCGCAGTGGCGGGGGAGCGGCATGTGCAAGCCCTCGCCGAACGGCAGCGGCGAGGCGCGGCGCTCCTGCCGACCCTCGACTTCGGCGCGGTGCTCAATGCCCATGATGGCGAGGACAGCGGCGGGCGACGAACCACCTTCGATGCCGGCCCGGTCGCCCAATACGACCTCCTTACGGGGATGAGCGATTTCGCCGACGTCCAGAGCGCCGAGTTCGACGCCGACGTGGTGCGTTGGCTTCTCCTGGACTTGCGTGAAGCGCTTCTTCTTGAGACGGCCCAGGCCTACTACACGGCGTGGGCGGCTGACCGACTCATCGAGGTGCTCGAGTCGTCGGTGCGGCTTCAGGAGGAACGCCTGCGCGATGTTGAGGCCCGCAACGAGGTCGGACTTGCCCGACCGCTTGATGTCGCCCAAATCGAGGCCCAGGTCTCGCTTACGCGGGCGACGCTCCTCGAGGCCCAGCAGGTTTCCCGCAACGCCCGCACTGCCCTGGCGCTTCTCACCGATGAGCCGATTTCCGGTCGAACCCTGAGCGATGGTTGGACGCCGCCGGAGTTGCCGAGCATGGAGTCGCTTCTCGCAGCGTCTGCCGCGCATCGACTGGATCTTCGGGCGGCCGAGGATTCGGTGCGATCGGCCAGGCGAAGGGTCGATGCCGAGATCGGTCGCTATGCCCCGAGCGTCTCAGTCAACCTCGAGTACTTCCTGACCCGCCAGTCGATTCCCGCCGAGCGCGATTGGCTCGCGGTCCTCACGGTAGAGATTCCGATCTTCTCGGCGGGTCGCATCGAGGCCGACGTTCGGGCGGCGTGGTCGCGCTTTCGCGAGTCGCTCCTGGAACTCAGCCTTGCTCGGCGGACGGTTGCGGCCGATGTCGAACAGGCCCACCAGCGCGTGCAATCGGTCGCTGCGCGGGTCGACGAGTTCCGACATCTGGTGGTGCTTGCCGGTGAGACGCTGCGGCAGGCCGACGGCAGCTATTCGGCGGGACTCGGCACGAACCTCGAAAGGCTCGTCGCCCAGGATTCGCTGCTCAGCGCCCAACTCGAATTGGCCCGCGTCGAGGCCGAGCGAAAGATCGCCGCGCTCGCTCTCTTGCGGGCCGTCGGCACGCTCGGCGAGGGGACATTGGGCCTGCCCGCACCGCCCGAGCCTCCGACCGCGCCGCTTCCGACGTCGCCGTTCATCCACATTGCCGCACCACCCGGCGCCGCGACCGCCGGCATCGCCGACGTCCCTTCCAACGGAGCCGCCTGAGCATGCAGCGACTTGCCGAAACATGCATTCGCAGGCCGATCTTTGCGGCGATGCTCATTCTCGCGATGGTCGTCGTTGGCGCGACCGCCTATCGGCATCTCGGCGTCGATCGCCTTCCCTCCGTCGACATGCCGACGGTCAACGTGCGAACGTCGTTGCCCGGAGCATCGCCGGAAGAGGTCGAGACGGAGATCTCCCAGCCGCTGGAAGAGGCGATCAACACGATCGAGGGGATCGAGGAGTTGCGATCGATCTCGGGGCAGGGGCAATCGATTCTCCTGGTGACCTTCGCGCTCAGCCGCGACATCGATGCGGCGGCCCAGGACGTGCGCGATCGCGTCGCCGCCGCGGTTCGTCGGCTGCCCGATGACGCGGAAGCGCCGATCGTCTCGAAGTTCGACAACGACAACTCGCCGGTGCTGACCTTGGCGCTCTCGGGCGACATCTCGATCCGCGAGCTCACTGAGCTTGCCGACAAGACGATCAAGCCGGAGTTGGAGCGTTCCGCGGGGGTCGGCGAAGTGGCGATCGTTGGAGGCGTTGAGCGCACCGTGAACGTGTGGGTCGATGCTGACCGGTTGGCCGCCTATGGCATTCCGATCACTGACGTGCGTGAGGCGATCGTCCGCCAGAACTCTGATGTTCCCGGCGGCAACCTGACCGGTCAGGTCAACGAGCAGGTTGTCCGCACGCTCGGTCGGCTCGCCGATCCGAAGGGCTTCGCGGACATCATCGTCTCGATCGTCAACGGCACGCCGGTGCGCATTCGCGACATCGGACGAGCTGAAGACGGCTCGCGCGAACAGCGCAGCTCCGCCCGGCTCGATGGGCAGCCGGCCGTTGCAGTCGAGATTCGCCGGCAGTCCGGGGCCAACACCGTCGCCGTCATCAACGCCGTGAAGGGTCGACTCGACCTCCTTCGCCAGCAGATGCCGGGCGACGTGAGGCTTGAGATCATCAAGGACCAATCGCAGTACATCGACTCGGCGCTGCATGAGATCCAGATTCACTTGATCCTCGGCGCCGTCCTCGCCAGCCTCGTCGTCCTCGCCTTCATGCGGTCGTGGCGGTCGACGCTCATTGCGGCGGTCGCGATTCCCACTTCGGTCATCTCCACGTTCGCGGTGATGTGGGCGCTTGATTTCACGCTCAACAGCGTGACGATGCTCGCCCTCGTTCTGATGGTCGGCATCGTCATCGACGACGCGATCGTCGTCCTCGAGAACATCTATCGACTCGTCGAGGAGCATCACCTGACGCCCTCGGAAGCCGCGGTGCGGGGCACCGGCGAGATCGGGCTCGCGGTGCTTGCGACAACGCTCTCGCTAGTGGTCATCTTCGTCCCCGTCTCGTTTATGTCGTCGATCTCGGGACGCCTCCTCTTCCAGTTCGGCATCACCGCGGCGGCATCGGTGCTGGTCAGCCTCCTGGTCTCCTTCACGCTAACGCCGATGCTCTGTGCCCGCACGATGAAGGTGAAGGCCGCAGGGCATGCCGTGTCGCGAGGCGGCCTCTATCGGCTCATCGATCTTGCCTACGAGAAGCTCCTCAAGGTCGCATTGCGATTTCGTTGGGTCACTGCAGGCCTCGCCATCGCGATCATGCTCGCCTCGGTGCCGCTCTACGGCCTGCTGCGGCAGGACTACATGCCGAGCGACATCGACGAGGCAGAGTTCTCGATCAACGTGCTCGGCCCCGAGGGAACGAGCTTCGCCTCCTTCAACGAGGCGGTGCAGGAGGTCGAGCGGCGGGTGCGGGCCAATCCGGAGGTGCGCACCGTCCTGACCACGGTCGGCGGGCAGTTCCTGAACCAGGTGAACCGCGGCGAGATGTACGTGCGGATCGCGCCGCATGCGGAACGCTATGCGTCCGTCACCCGCATCCTGACGTCGCTTGTTCGCGGTGACCCCGGGGCTGCGTTTCGCGGCAACAAGACCCAGGCCGACGTGATGAAGGAGATTCGTCGCGCCGTCAGCGGCTTGCCTGGCCTGCGCGTTTCCGTCCGCAACTTCGCGGCCTTCAACGTCGGCGGCGGCAACTTCGACATCGACCTGGCGATTCGCGGTCCCGAGCTGGAGAAGCTCGCCGAGTACACCGAGCATCTCCGCGAGTTCGCCCTCAAGTCGGAGGGCCTGCCCGACGCCGACACGACGCTCAAGCTCGACACGCCGGAGCTTCGCGTGCGCATCGACCGCGAGCGCGCCGCCGACTTGGGCGTCTCGCCGCGCGACATCGGCACGGCGCTCCGCGTCCTGATCGGCGGCGACGACGAGGTCACGCGCTTCCGCGACGAGGCGACAAGCGAGGAGTACGACGTCCAACTGCGCCTCGAGGAACGCGATCGTTCGGAAGAGAACGCACTGCCGAGGCTCCTCGTCTCGGGCGCGGGCGGGCAGGTGGTCGAATTGCGGAGCATCGCCGAGCTCACGCCCTCGACGACCGCGGCCCGGATCGACCGTCTCGATCGGCAGCGGGCCGCGAACGTGCGCGGCGGCATCGCCCCCGGATACGCGCTGGCCGATCGGCTCGAACTCCTGCGCGGCGAGATCGACCGCATGGACCTCGGTCCCTCCTACACGGTGCGAACGCTCGGCCGTGGTCGCGAGCTCGAACGGACTTTCGTCGAGTTCCTCTGGGCCTTCGCCCTCTCGGTCGTCTTCATGTACATGATCCTCGCGGCGAACTACGAGAGCCTCATCCATCCGGTGACGATTCTGCTTTCGCTGCCGCTCTCGGTGCCCTTTGCGTTCCTCTCGCTCCTGCTCAGCGGAGGGTCGCTCAACCTCTATTCGGCGCTCGGCATCCTGGTCCTCTTTGGCGTCGTCAAGAAGAACGCGATCCTCCAGGTCGATCAAATGAACCAGTTGCGCGCCCGGGGAATGCCGCGCGCCGAGGCGATCCTGGTGGGCAATCGCGAACGGCTGCGGCCGATCCTCATGACGACCTTCGCCCTCGTCGGGGGAATGATCCCACTGGCCGTCGGTACCGGTCCCGGCGCGGAGGAGCGCCGGGCTGTGGCCTTGGTTGTCATCGGCGGGCAGTTGCTTTCGCTTCTGCTCACGCTCTTGGTGACGCCGGTGGCCTATTCGATCTTCGATGACTTCGGTCGGGCTTTGCGGCGAATCTGGGCGGGGCGACCGCAATCAACATGACGCATCGAACCGGGACCATGCGATACTCCCCGCATGGACGACAGAGGAGCGAGCCAGACCCAACGTGACGGCGGGCGCGGGGACGCGGCGCGGTCGAGCGCTGCGCCGCCGGCCCATCGAGCTGACCTCGTCCTCTTCGCCGTGTACTTCCTGCTTTACGCAGGCTTCATGGGGCTGACCGCCTTCTCGCCGGAGACGCTGGCGATTCGCGTCATCGGCGGCGTCAACGTGGCCGTCGCGTACGGCATGGGACTCATCCTGATCGCGGTGATCCTGGCCGGCGTCGCGATGTTCACCTATCGACATGGTGACGGGAGCCCAACGTCGTGAGCCACGACTCGAGCCCGATCGCCCTCGTCGTCTTCTCGCTTTTTGTCGCGTCGGTGTTGGCCCTCTCGTTCTGGCTTGGCCGCAAGGCGAAGTCGGCGGGCGGCTACTTCGCGGCTCACGGGCAGGTCGGCTGGTTCGTGAACGGCATCGCCTTCGCGGGCGACTATCTCAGCGCAGCGAGCTTCCTCGGCATCTGCGGGATGATCGCCTTCTATGGTTACGACGGCTTCCTCTATTCGATCGGCTACCTCGCGGGCTGGATCGTCGCCCTCTTCGTCATCGCCGAGCCGATCCGTCGCTTGGGCAAGTACACCTTTGCCGATGCCCTCGACGCCAAGTTCGGAAGCAAGGGCATCAAGACCGCTGCGGCAATCTCGACGCTGGTGGTGAGCGTCTTCTATCTGATTCCGCAGATGGTCGGCGCCGGCGTGCTCATCAAGCCGCTTCTTGGACTCCCGCACTGGGCCGGTGTTCTCATCGTCGGCGTGACCGTGACCATGATCGTGGTCACCGCGGGCATGGTCTCGACGACGTGGGTCCAGTTCATCAAGGGTTCGCTGCTGGTCGTCTTCTGCACGGTCCTCGTGTCGATGATCCTCTGGCGCGGGCTGGCCGTCCCGCCCGGCGGGGTGCCCGAGGCCCAGACGCGAACCGTGCTTGCCGACGGGACCGTGCTCATCAACGGTGAGCCCGCCTCCGCAACCAACCGGCTTGACTCGAAACTGCGGTCGCGGCACGGCGTCGGATTCGGGTCGGTCTCGCGATTGCCCGGTGATGTCGAACGCACCGGGCCGCTCGGGCCGGTCGCCTATCTCGCGGCCTTCATGGACAGCGAGATCGTGACTTGGTCGAAGCGGGAGGTGCGGCCGCCCGAGGTCGAACATCCGACGTCGAGGTTCGAGCCCGTGGTGCAGAAGGGCTCGGATCTCCTCTTGCCGGGAGCAAGTCCGACCTTCAAGGGGCTGCGCGGCGAGCAGCTTTCGAAGAAGCTCGACATCCTCTCGCTGATGCTCGCCCTCTTCTGCGGCACGGCGAGCCTCCCGCACATCCTCATTCGCTATTACACGGTGCCGAACGCAAGCGCCGCCCGCAAGAGCACCGTGGTCGGCATCGTGGCGATCGGTTTCTTCTACGTGCTGACGCTGTACCTGGGCCTTGGTGCGATGACCAGCGGGGCGCTCGACCCGACCGATTCGAACATGAGCGCGCCGCTTCTGGCGCGGAGCTTCTCGGAAACGCTCTTCGCGATCATCTCGGCGATTGCGTTCACGACGGTGCTGGGAACGGTGAGCGGTCTCGTCCTGGCCGGCGCTGGTGCCGTCGCCCACGACCTTCTCGGCAACACCCTCGGGTGGGTGCGCGATGATGCCGCGAAAGTTGCCTACGCCAAGGTCGCCTCGGTCGTCCTGGGCGGTGGGGCGATGGTGCTGGGCATCCTCTTCGCCCAACTCAACGTTAGCTTCCTGGTCGGCTGGGCGTTCAACATCGCCGCCAGCGCGAACCTGCCGGCCCTGGTGATGCTCCTCTTCTGGAAGGGCACGACGCGGCAAGGAGTGATTGGGGCGATCATGGTCGGACTGATCGCGTCGCTGGGCTGGGTGCTTCTCTCGCCCGACGCGATGGAGAAGGTCTACGGATTCTCGGCCGCAGATGCGGCGGGGATGTCGCCGGTGCCCTTCAGCCAGCCCGCGCTCGTCACCATCCCGCTCGGCTTTCTGACTTTGGTGGCGATTTCACTCCTGACTCGTGCAAAAGCGGCAAGGGCCTAGGCGAGAATCCCAACGAGGACCGGGATTCGCGTGACCCAGTCGACCGGCGTGTGGCCGTCGACAACGCGGTCGCGTTGGATGGATCCGGCCCACCGGAGATTCGTCCCATGATCACGTCCGCTGTCGTCAGTGCCTGGCTGTGGGTGCACATCGGCATCCTCCTCGTTGTCGTCGGTTACTCGGCCTGCGGCTACGCGATCCTCCCTGGGACCGCGGAGCGGGGACGGGCGAAGCTTGCCCAGCGACCCGTCGTGACAGCGCTGATCGGCTTGGCCATCAGTGCCCCGTGGGTGACCGGGGCGATCATCCTGATGGCGCTTCCTAACGGCGTGCTCAAGTTTGCGGGCGTCCTGTTAGGTCTCAGTTGGCTCTTCATCGCCTTGGTCGGCATGAGCGCGATCGCCCTGCATGTCGGGCGCCGCGATTTGGACGGCACCGCCCGTTGGCATGAGGTCGCCCGCGGTGCGGGTCTGGTCACGCTGACCTGGATGTTGCCCCTGTTGGGATGGTTCGTGGCCCTGCCGCTGACGCTCGCCTGTGGCGTCGGGTGTCTGGTCGGCCCGCGGGCGAAGGCGCCCGCCAGCTCCGCCCTGATCTGACGCGTCGTCGCGGATCGCCTTCCGTTCGGCACTCGGAGACCGCACCATGACCACGACGCGGCGGAGTTTCGTCAAGGGCGTTGGCGTGTTCGGCACGCTCGCGGCGCTGGGCCTCTTCGGCCAGGGCTGCCGGCGCCTTGAGAACGGCGTGGCTGACCTCGCCCTCGGTGCTGAGGATGCGCCCTTCGCGCCGCCGGGTGAGAGCGAGATCGATGCCCTCACCCATGTCCTGAATCGCATCACCTTCGGCCCGCGCCTCGGCGACCGGAGCGTGATCGAGGCCAGAGGTATCGACGCGTTTCTAGCGGCCCAACTCGCTCCGGACTCCATCGACGACACACGCTGCGATTGGCGCCTCGCCGGCATCGAGCCGCTCAGCGAGCCGCGAGGCGAGCACTACGAATTCTCTCCCGAAGAGATGCTCCATGCCCTCGGGCGATCACGCATCCTCCGGGCGGTCCATTCGAAGCGACAACTCCGCGAGGTGATGGTCGAGTTCTGGACCGATCACCTCAACATTGTTGCCTTCAAGGGCGAGTGTCGATGGATGCGCTTCGCGGACGAACTCGAAGTCATCCGACCGCACGCGATGGGACGCTTCCGCGATCTCATCCGCGCCAGCGCCACAAGCCCGGCGATGCTGGTCTATCTCGACGGCCACGACAACAAGGTCGTGCATCCCGAGGACCGGCCCAACGAGAACTATGCGCGCGAACTGTTAGAGCTGCACACCTTGGGCGTCGACGGCGGCTACACCCAACACGACGTCCTCGAGGCGGCGCGGTGCCTCTCCGGCTGGACCTACGGGCACCAGTTCTGGCTCGGGCGCGTCTCGCGGGTCGCCTTCGAGCCCGAGCGACACGATCAACGAGCAAAGGAAGTGCTCGGCGTGACAATCCCCGCGGGCGGTGGCGCGGAGGATCTTGAGCGGCTGCTGGACATCCTCTGTTCGCACCCGTCGACGGCCCGCTACCTCGCCCGGCGGCTCTGTCGGGCGTTCATCGCCGACCCCGCTCCGAGCGCCGCGATCGCCGCGGTGGCCGAGGCGTTCCGCACCTCCGGCGGCCACATCCCGACGGTCCTGCGTGCGCTCCTTGCGACACCGGAGTTCACCGCGTCGCGCGGAACGATCTTCAAGCGCCCGTTCCGGTACCTGGTGAGCGCGCTGCGTGCGACCGGCGCCGAGACCGATGGGGGCGAGGCCCTGATCGAGGCCCTGCGGAGGATGGGTCAGGCGCCGAGTGAGTATCCGACGCCCGACGGCTATCCGTTGGAGGCCGAACCGTGGATCGGTTCCCTCTTCTGGCGATGGAATCTCGCGGTCGGGCTGAGTCATGGTCGCCTGCCTGGGACGCGCATCGACGTCAAGGAGTTCGAGCGAATCACGGGCTCACTCGATCGGCAGGTGGCCCATCTCTTCGGTCGGACACCGACCGCGCGAGAGCTGGACCTGGTGCGCGACTCGGGCAATCCCGTTGCTGTCGCGTTGGCAAGTCCGGCGTTCCAATGGCACTGAGTTCTCGGAGGTCCCATGCGCGTGACACGAACTGATGCCATTGACGGGAACCGCGCCGGCGAGAACACGCTGGTGGTCGTCTTCCTGCGCGGCGGGGCCGATGGCCTGTCGATCGTGCCGCCGCACGCGATGGACGGCTACCACCGGGCGAGGCCGACGCTTGCCGTCGCCAAGAGCGACGTAATCGATCTCGATGGCGTCTTCGGATTGCACGCCCGGATGCGCTCGCTCATGCCGCATTGGGAGCGCGGGGCGATGCGCGTCGTGACCGGTGCCGGAACGACGGATACCTCCCACAGTCACTTCGAGGCCCAAGATTTCCTTGAGCATGGCGGCCAGCCCGGAGCCGGTTGGCTGGCTCGCTATCTTCGCGCCCGCACGCAGGCCCCCGGACCGCTCGGCACGGTCGCGATCGGTACAACATTGCCCGAGTCGCTCCGCGGGGCGCCCGGCGGCGTCGTCCTTCAGCAAGTCAGCGATTTCGACCTGGCGGGCGACGACCAACGAGTGCTCGACTCGCTACGCGGTCTCTACGAATTGGACGCGTCGGCGCTTGGGGCGGCAGGTCGGGCGACGCTCGAGGCGGAACGACGATTGCGAGTCCTGCGAGCCACGGGCGACGAGGGCGGCAAGGTCTACCCCGACACGGTGCTCGGCCGCGGGCTGCGCGAGGTCGCCAAACTCATCAGGGCCGATGTCGGACTTGTTGCGACGACGGTGGATGCCGTCGGCGGCGCGCTCGGATGGGACACGCACTTCGTCCAGTCCGCGGCGATCGGCTCGCTCATCGAGGATCTCGCCGATTCGATCGCCGCCTTCCTCAACGACCTCGGGGAAGCGCGGGCGCGCGTCACCATCATCGCGATGACCGAGTTCGGCCGCCGCGTCGCCGAGAACACCAGCTTCGGCACCGACCACGGGGCGGGATCGGTCGCCTTCGTGATCGGCGACCCGATCAACGGCGAGCTTCCCGGCGGGGTAGGACTCCATCGCGGATTCACATCGCTCGACGCCGACGCCCTCACCGGGCCCGGCGACGTGCCGGTCACGACCGACCTGCGCGATGTGATCCTGCCGGTGCTGCGTGCCCACGCACCGGGAAGCGACCTGTCGCGGGTGTTCGGGTAGGGAGAGGCAAGCTTTCGCTCGACGTGGATTGGGGAGGGCGGTGACCTCCGCTCTCTCCCGACGCGCAGCGGCGGGGGAGATGTCATGAGCTCCGTCGAATGACAGAGGGGGCTTGGGGCATGCCGGATTCGCCGCGCGAAGCCCCCTCCGTCGGCTGCGCCGACACCTCCCCCGCTGCGCGGGAGAGGGCGGTCTCTGCTCTCCCCCGACGCGCAGCGGCGGGGGAGATGTCAGCGCAGCTGACAGAGGGGGCCTGGCATGCCGGATTCGCCGCGCGAAGCCCCCTCCGTCGGCTGCGCCGACACCTCCCCCGCTGCGCGGGAGA
>JAEUIU010000025.1 GCA_016795065.1 Phycisphaerae bacterium | reverse complement strand
GAGGATGGTCTATTCCTTCCCGAGCGACGAGCAGCTGTGGGCCCGCTACGCGGAGTTGCGCGCGGACGGGCTGCGGGCCGACCGCGGCCTTGCCGACGCGACGGCGTTCTACGTCGCGAACCGCGATCGCATGGATGTCGGGGCGAACGTCGCCTGGCCCGAGCGCTTCAATCCCGACGAGGCGTCGGCGCTCCAGCACGCCATGAACCTGAGGCTCCAGGACGAGCAGGCCTTCTTCGCCGAGTATCAGAACGAGCCAATGCCGGAGCGGGCCGCGGAGGCGGGCGAGGCGACGGTCGAGCTGGTGATGTCGAGGCCCAACGGCATCGTCCGGGGCGTCGTTCCCGCCGAGTGCGCGAAGCTGACGATGTTCGTCGACGTCCAGCAGAAGGCCCTCTACTGGCTGGTCGCCTCCTGGTCGGAGGATTTCACGGGTCACGTCGTCGACTACGGGACGGAGCCGGAGCAGGGACTGAAGTGGTTCACGCTGCGGGACGTGCGGCGGACCCTTGCGGGAGAGCTGCCGAGGGCCGGCGTCGAGGCCGCGATCCGGGCCGGGCTCGAGCGGCTGGTCGCGAGGACGATCGGTCGGGAGTGGCACGACGAGCGGGGCGCGTCGGTGCGGATCTCGCGATGCCTCGTCGACGCCAACTGGGGCATGTCGACCGAGGTGGTGTACGGTTTCTGCCGCCGCTCGGAGTTCGCGTCGCTCCTGACGCCGAGCCACGGCCGCTACGTGGGGGCGTCGAGCGTGCCGTTCCGCGAGTACCGGAAGAAGCCGGGCGAGCGGCTCGGGCTCAACTGGTCGTCGCCGTCACCGGGCCCGAGGGCGATCCGGCACGTCAACTTCGACACGAACTTCTGGAAGAGCTTCGTGCACGCGCGGCTGTCGGTCGAGGTCGGGGATCCGGGATGCCTGACGCTCTTCGGAAGGAACGGCGAGGACCACCGGCTCCTCGCCGAGCACCTCACCGCCGAGTACCGGGTGAGGACGCAGGGCCGCGGCCGCGAGGTGGACGAGTGGCGGCTGCGGGCCGACGGGCTCGACAACCACTGGCTGGACTGCCTCGTCGGGTCGGCGGTGGGGGCATCGATCGAGGGCGTGGTCCTGACGTCGGCACACGCGCCGAGGAAGAAGCGGGAGCGGGTGTCGATGTCGGACTTGCAGCGCAGGGCGCGGGAGCGGCGATCGCCCATGTCGTAGCCACCGAATGAGTCTAAAACAGCGACAGATCCAGAATGCAGACCCGGACATCGACGCCTTGAGACAGTCGAAGGCGCGCTGCCTGACCGAGCAGTTCAGATCGAGCCTCGTCTTTCGACGCCCAGACGGGGCGGCACGCCGGATCGAGACCAGGTGCCTCATACCAATAGAGCAGAAAGACCCCGGCTCTGGTGCTAACGTCGGGTAGATATCGCTCCGCGAGCTGGCTCACGAGGGACATGCGCGCCTCTCGATTGAATGACCTTTTGGCTTCAATGGGCACGCGTATTTCTTGTGCGCCGACTGCGCCCATCCCCGGAACCGTGAGGAGAAAGTCCGGCTTTGAACCTGCCGCTCCGCCCACCGCCTCGGCGACGCGACGTTCGCTCACTTCGACTTCTCGGTTAGCGACGATCAGTTCCCTGGCGAACGAGCGCCGAAGGATCGCCCGAAGTCGATTCGAAGTGCGATCTTCAAGTTCGGGCCGCGGTTTGCCGTTGGCATCCGTCTCCCAGTAGTCGCGCTTGAGTTCGCCGCCATCGGCATCAAGATCGTCCTGAAACGCTGCAATGCTGTCCTCGACCGCGTCGAGAAGGTCGCCTGGCGATCGAATGAGCAGCTTGGAGCTCGCGGTGACAACCTCCACGACGTGCCTCGCCTGATGCGGCGTCCAGCTTCCAAGCCGATGCTGCCGAGAGCCGAACGCGAATGCTGCCGCAACGCGGGACGCCGCCTCCGGTGGAATGTCGACGAGACTTGCGAGCGATGCCAATCCCGGAGCGCCCGCATCAAGGGCAAGGAAGTCAAGCAGCCGGTCGCGAAGGCGCCTTGCCTCGTCATCCGCCGTGGGCGTGTATGCCCCGTCATGCACGGGGTCCTCGAGGAAAGAGAACTCCCTCATGAGAAGCCGGGCGAGCGAGGCGAGAAACCGCACCGCCGACGGGTCATCGCCGTTGCGAGCTCCACGGAACGAGTCCGCGTGAAGGTCGGTGGCGGACACGGAAAGGAGCACGGCCTTCGCCAAATCCCGGTCCGCATTGAGGGTCGGAATCTCAGCGGCATCCCCTGCGACCAAGAGCTGGGCGGTGGCCGCAACGACGACATCCGCAAGGTGACTTTGACGCCCCATTTCCAACAGCGACCGTAAGCCGTGGATGGCGCGTTCGCGGTCGACAGCGAGCAGGAACTCAATGACTGCGTCGAGCTGGATCAGAGCGACCCGGCCAACCCCCAACTCCTCAAGAACGATCTCGACGAGTCGCTGCGGCGGAGCGGGAAGAAACTGAAGAAGCAGCGCTCGAAGTCGAGAAGTGACGTCCTCGGCGGTCGCCCGCATCTGGGCTCGCGTTGATTCAATCAGTGCATCGAGACCGTGTTCGACCACAAGATTGATCAACCGGGCTCGCGCCTCAGGCAACTCTCCCGGCACGTGCGCCGAGAAGTCGAGAAGCAGTTGATGCCCAAACCTCTGCCACCAATCCCGCGGTACCCGACGAAGGGACGCCGGATTCAGGGAGCCCATCAGGAGCAGCGACTCGACGACGCCGATCATATCGGGTCCAGGAAGAGACCCCTCCGCAGCTCGCAGCTCGAGGTAGTTCCGTGCGCACTCCGCGATGAGTTCGTGGTCCGCGTCGCAGAGGTATGGCCACAACGGCGACTCGCAGAGATTGAGTCGAATGCTGTCGGGCGACCCGTCCGGCTTGTGCGAAAGCCACTGGACAACCAGTGGCCATGGCTTCCCGCGATCGTCCTTGGGCAGAGAGAGCAGGCGACGAAGCTCCGCGATGGGATCCAGCTTCTCCTTGGTCGGCGCTGCAGGCTTGTTCTGCCATCGCCAGTTTTCACGCTGCTCTTTCGCGTTCCTCGAATCAAGTTCGGTCACCACCATCGCGCCGAACATCGTAGCGACCAAGGGAACGTGCATTCGATCGAGCCACGCCTGGGTGGCCTCGAGCGAGGTCCACCACTCGCGGACCCCCCATGCGAGCTGGGCGTAGTTGCGTCGCGTGCTCTCGCTTAGGTTCACGTCGGACGCCGCGATGAGCATCCACTCGAAGTCCTCGGGGGCGAGTGCGTCAGGAAGCGGATCGAGCGCGAAGTATGCGTCCGCTGGATCTTCGAAGAGCCTGGCTATGCTGGTAATGAGCGTGCGTCGGATATCGCGATGTCCAAGTGCATCGCGAACGCTCTGCCACCATTTGTCGGCGCCCTCCCGCAAGGACCTCGACGGGAGCGGAAGCGGAGGGTCCCAGTGCGAGTCGCGACTAAGCAACAGCAGATGCGCGAGCCGATCCGCGACGGCGCTCTCGTCGCAGTGTCGGAGGCCTCGAAGCGAGATCCGACGAACGATGTTCTCAAGATCATGCAGGTCCGATCGACGTCGGAAGTCGCTCGCTCCCGCGGAAGAGCCCAAGAGACTCTCAGCCCAGGACAATGCCCGGAGGAGGTTCGCCGGTCCGTCGTAACCCTCTGAATCCAGCCTGGAGAGGAACAGGCGATACGAGCCGATGAGGCTCGTGCGCTTCGGCCGGCCCAGGTGCTCAAGCAGCTCCGCGCCTTCATGGCTCCTCGGCCAATTTGCAGCGAGCGCAATGCCCTTCAGCTCGTCGGAGCAATCGTCGATCGATCCCGCGCATAAGGGTGCGAGGCGACGCCTCGATTCGTCGTCACCGATATCCCGGACCACTCGTGCCGCCATTGATCGAACGATCAGTTCCGCTGTCGCGTCCAGTGCCAGTGAGGCGCATTCATCCGCGAGTTCCTCTAGGTGAAGCTCGCGGACAATTCGAAGCAGAGCGCACGCCTGATCGGGGTTACGGCGTTGCGACAGGGCGCGGCGCAGATCGTTGCCAATCTCCGGGTGCAGAAAGCCCTTGAAATCGCCCGTTCCTAGATGCAGCAGATGGCTGGCGTCCCCGGAATCCAGGATCTCGTCCAAGAATCGCTGAAACGCCGCCCGGCGAAGCTCATCGCCAGCAACGTCCGAGGCGCCGAAGACCTCCGGATCGACCCGGCCGAGCCAACGGGCGAAGTCGGGCGACATCATGGCGATGAACGACGACAGCTCTCGCAGCGGGCCCGCTACGCGCCTCAGGGAGTCGGTCGGATCGCACACCAGGCTGCGAATCGTGCGAAGCGGCAGCCCGCTGATCCGTCGCGCGGCCAGATACTCGCTCCACAGTCGATGGCAGAATCGGAACCGGCTCGTTCCGGCAGCGTCGAAGAGCGACGTGGCCCGCACGGCCCGAAGGAGCTCGCCATCGAGGCACACCCCCGTGCCGGCGAGCGACGCCAACTCGATCTCCCCGATCGCCGTGTCGCTGCGTTCGTCGGAAAGGTCCACGTCGGACCGGCCGGTGAGGAGCGTCAGGACGGCAAGCCACTCGGCCGCCTCGCGAAGCCGATGCGGTAACTGGGGATTCGGCCAACCTGCCTCTCGCCGTTCAATCGGATCGCTGAGTCGGAGAGTCGACACCTCTTCCAGCAGGTCGGCCAGTCGATCTGGCAATGCACCCTTGGCCGTGAAGAAGTCCAGGAGATCATGTAGGCCCTTCGGGTCCTCCGCCCATCGCAGAAGGTCCTTTCGCCCGAGTCCATCGACGAACGCGGACGCCCTATCTCCGAGCGATAGCGACGCGCTGTCGTGGATGTCCCGCAACGACAGCGGCTGCAGCACTGCGACGGTCAGCTGGCTTTCCTCGCCGCCACCATGCGATCCCGACGCTTTGGAGATGACGTCCGCGAGCTGGGATTCGACTGAGGCCGGCCATACGGTTGCTCGGCACGAGATCCTAACCCGGAGGTCGGGGCTAAGCGTCGCTTGGCGAAGGCATCCAACGATGAGCCGCTGATGCTGCGGCTCACGCAGAAGCAGCTCGTCCAACGCATCGAGATACAGCGCTCCCGATTTTCGGGAGAGCTCAGCAGCGAGCGAGGCGCGGAATCCGGGACCATCGCAAGCGAGCTCCACAAACGTCTGGATGCCTCGCTCCGCCCGTTCCGTCTGAGCGAGATTCCTCATCTCCGTCGTCTTGCCCGAACCCGCCCTGCCCAACATGACGACGGCGCGCCGAGAGGCCAAGTCAGCGGTCGTCAGCTCGATCACGCTGTCGGCAGTCCTCACGGCCCATCGTCGAACGAGCGGCCATTGCACACGCCGATTCACCGAGCCCTCGCATCGACGGCCCTTCGCTCCTTTGCCCACTCCCTCCACCGCTCCGACTCCCCGCGCAGCGCGATCTCATCGAGGAACTCCCGCGTCCTCGCGTCCGCGCGCCCCCGCTTCACCTGCAGCCGCGCGATCGCCTGCACCGACGCGATGTGCCCGTCGTAGACCTCAAGCGCGGTGTCGTACATCGCGAGCGCCTCGTCGGTCCGTCCCGCACGCTCGAACGTCAGGGCGAGGTTGAACCGCGGGTCGGGATGCCCGGGCATCGTCTTCCGGGCCCACTCGAACTCGTTCGCCGCCTCGTAGAGCCTGCCCTGCCGCAGGCACAGGACGCCGAGGTTGTTGTGGGCGGGACCGTGATAGATGTCCCATGCGATCGCCTCGCGGAGGATCCGCTCCGCCTCGACGGGGTCCTTGTCGAGAAGGGCGACGCCATCGCGCGTCAGCTGCTCGGCCCTTCCCGTGTTGCGGTCGGCCTCCGTCGCCGTCACGTAGGGACTCGGCGGCGTGCGGGGCCGGCTCGCGCAGCCGACGAGCGGGACCGTCGCCGCCAACGAAATCGCGACCAGTCCGCGCGTGACGAGCCGTGCAAGCGTCGACATCGATCCGACCCGGAACGCATTCGTGTACCGCCTCATGCCGAACCGTCCTTCCCCGCGGCGCCCGGCCGCGCGACCACCCATGCCGAGAGGACCAGCGTCGCGTCGAACCGCTCGTCCGCCTGATGGAGCGTACCCGCGGGCTGCCCCTGCCTGCCCTGACCCGAGCTCGAGCCCTGTCCCGAGCCCG